>JAJPIE010000056.1 GCA_021324935.1 Acidobacteriota bacterium | reverse complement strand
GAAGAATCGCGGACCATGGAAGCTGGTTTATACCGAGCAATATGCCACTCGAAGCGAGGCCGTCCGCCGGGAACGTCAAGTCAAATCCTGGAAGGATCGCCGGATGGAAATGCTCTTTCCTTGCGGGTTGAAACTGCTCGCTGAATTACGCCGGAACCACGTCGTAGTGCCCGTGAAAATACAGTGCGCGCGCTCCGCTCCCGTAGCTGGCGAAAGCACACTCGGCACGCTCCCCGCTTGCATCATTCAAATCCTCGGTTGCCACACGCTCGCAGGTAAATCCCCTCTGCCGCAAACAGCTCTCCAGCAGGTTCACGCAAGCGCGATAATTTCTCCCCGGTGGATTTTCCGTCGGCACGGAGATCAATTCCCCCAGCAACCCGACCATCTCGTCTTCGGGTTCCGCCAGGCAATTCGGAATTGCATCGGAATGCGCCGGTTTTGTGGACATCATCCCGGCATCCTAGGAACCCCGGCTTGTACCGGCAAGCTCCATTTTGGTGCCGCAGCAAATCTTCCCGTTTCGAATTGCCAGTTGGCGCCCCATCCACCCCGTTGGCTCATTCCCGTGGGCATGGAGTTGTCGGTGATTGGGCGCCCTTCGCGGCATCATAAGTTTATGAAAGCAAGAGCCTTAGAGTGTTTCAGCTCCCCGTGACCCCGGTCACTTTTTTCCACACTTCCCTCGACTATCTTCAACTGGACATTTCCAGCGCATTTTCGGTATCCTCTCGCTTCCACAGTATCCGCTGGAAATTCTAAGGAGTACACCTCATGGCATCCTCGGCAGTTTCCCAAAGATTTCGTGCCGTTGTCTGCCGTTATTGCAGCAAGCCCATTCGCGTTCCGGCCTCGGTTACCCGGCGGGAATCCGAATTTCAGGGGATCACAGAGTCCACCAGCACGCGGCATCAACTCATCTCCCGCGTATTCCATGTCCGTTGTCGTTGTTGCGAACGCGAGTCCGTTTACTCCATCAACCAGATCGTCGACTTTCCTCATCCGGTTACCTGCCCGGAATCCGACCATAAGGCCGCCACGCTCTAGTTGCGATCCACAATCTCCGCTTGGCTCGGGGATCTCCGCGTCTCTCCGCTGGCATTCTCTTTCAACAAATAAAAACGGCACGGTCGGAGCCGTGCCGTCTCGCCAAATCAGTTCGGTGCTTGCTTACGCCGCCGCCTTCTTCGTGCTCACCGGCAGATCCTTCTGCATAATCGTCCGGTAGGTCCGCACGACTTCGTTTGCCGAAAGCTCCGGCTCCTTCCCGAAGCTGCTCGGTTCGGCATGCAGCAGGATGTCGTCCATCGACACCACGCCCGCCAGCTGTCCAGTGGTCTCCACCACCGGCAACCGCCGCACATGCCCTTCTCTCATCGTCTGCAGCGCCATGTGCACTTCGTCCTCGGGATTGCACGCGTGCACCTTCCGCTGTACGACTTCCTCCACGCGCACTTCTCCCGCTTTCTGATTTCGTGTCCCCAGCGCCATGCAGATATCCCGGTCGGTCAGCACGCCGCATACTTTCCTCTCGGCGTCTACCACCGGCAGGAATCCGCAGTTGCCCTTCCACATCAGTTCCGTTGCCATTCCCAGGTTCGCCTGGAGCGATACGCAATACGGCGTCCCCATCATCACATCTCTTACTTTCATGGCCCCTCCTTTTGCCCAAATGACTGGACTTCCATTTTTAAAGAATTGCTATCGGAACCCGCGCCACTTCCACCGAACAATGCGCGTGCAGCGCCACCGATTCGCTTACGCTCCCCATTACGTAGCGGTCGAATCCCCGGCGCCCGTGCGAGCCCACCACGATCAGGTCCGCTCCCCAAAGGTCCGCCATCCCCAGGATCGCCCGCACCGGCGACTCCTGCGCTTCCGTCACTTCCTCCGAAACGCGCAGCCCCGCCTTCTTCAGCATCTCGACGCCCTTTTGCACGGCCGCCTTCGCTTGGGTTTCATTCGCCTGCTGCACTTCGGTCAGCACATCCGGCGGATAGTAGGGATACGCTCCCGTAATCAATGGCAGCTCCGGACATGACATCACGCGAATCTCTGTTCCCTGCGGCCAGGGGCGCGCAGCCACCGACCGCAACGCCGCTTCCGCGCACTCCGATCCGTCCGTCGCCACCAGCACTCGCATCCCTGCAGCTTCTTTCCCGCCCCGCGGTTGGCGCTGTCTCACGATCTCCACCGAACAAGGCGCGTGCCGCAATACTGCCTGCGCCGTGCTCCCCACCAGCAGCCTCCCGAAAGCGCCGCGACCGTGCGAACCCATCACGATCAGGTCCGCTTTCCATTCGCTCGCCGCTCTTGGGATTCCATGCCGCGGATTCTCCATCACGATCTCCGTCCGCATTTGCAGGCCGGTTTTTTTCAGGTCTTCCACGCTTTCGTCCAAAGCGGTCTGCGTATCTTTCTTCGCTTCGGCCAGTACCAGCGGCGCTTTCGTGAAAAAGAAGGGGTCAATCGCTGTCAGCAAGCAGCATTCCGAACCCGCCGGCCATGGCCGTGCGACCACTTCGCGCTGCACTGCATCCGATCCGGTCGAACCATCCAAAGCCACCAGGAGTTTCACAGGGCACCTCCCTCCCAGGCTACACACGTCGCCGGTTAGCTTCACAGTTGCCCCATGCCTGGGGCTCTCTCTTTTTTCGGGATTTGCCGCTCAGGCATGGCGGCTTAGCTGATGTGGGGGCAGGATCGTGACCTGGTACGGACCTGGCTCGGTTGTGTAAAGGCCCCCACACCATACCGGTCCACAATGGCTAGCTGCATCTTCTTTGCCACTTGGCGGACTACGGCAAAATCACTCCAAATCTCTTTTTTGTAACCACTTGGCTCAATCAGCAAGGTACCGGGCCCCCTGCTGCGGGCCTCCAGTTGGGCCTTCCCGCTCAGCGCCCTGAGCCTTTCCCCGCATTTCCCGCTTCCTCATCTGCCCTTCTCAGGGCACAATACACCACTTCGAAACCCTATGACCCCGCAACCTTCATCATCCCCGGGCGTCCGCTTCGTCACCCGCCTCGCGGCCGTGCTCGCCGCAGTTTTCTTCATCACCTATTCTGTTGATCTTTCCTGGTACCATCTCCGCCTGGCCATCCCCGACCTTGGCCCTGCCAGATCGTCCGTCCATCGCCTGCGCGTCCTCGCCATTCCGGACAAAGGCAACAAAATCGAATACCAGATCGACGCCATCCATCCCGAAGAAGACGTCCCCTGCACCCGCACGCTCTTCCCGCACTCCGCAGAAAAACCCTGCTGGTATGTCTCCCGTCACGCCCGCGACCCCATCTCGATGTAGTCCCCGCCGCGCGAATTCCCATCCGCCGCCCCTGCAGTCTTCGCCGTCCCGATTTTAGAGATTGCTGTTTCACAAGCGTATAGCTGGCGGCAATCGGCTCTTTTTCATTTTCTTTTTTCGAAATTGGATGGGCTTCTAACCTGCTCAACCCGCACCAACCAGCACCTTCGGCCCGGTCGGCTGCGCCACTCCGCCCGCCGGCTCGATCGTCACCGCGAACGCCTTCACTTCCGTATTCATCGGTACTTCCGCCGTCCACAATTGCCGAGTCCCGTGCGGCCCGGGCGCAAAAATCCCCGCGCTGATCGGCGCGCCCGTCGCCGGCACCAGCCACATCTGGTAAATTTTGTCCGCGGGCAGCGCCGGCAACTCCGCCGTGTATACCACCATCCCTCGCTTCGCGTTGTAGCGCACCATTCCTGCCGACGGCTGCGTTTCCGGAGCCGCCGCCAGTCTCACCGAAACCGTGTCCGGCGAGGACAGCAAATCCACCAGCATTTCCGCGCGCTGTCGCTCGTTCGTCATTTTCACAATCTGGTGATTTGCGCTCGCCAGTTCGCCCGCCATCCGCTGGTTTTCTTTCCATTCCCAAGTTGTTGCAATTGCCAATGCCGCCGCCACCGGCACTAAACTCCAGCCCCGCCTGCTCTTCCTTGCAGGAGCATGCGCCGCTTCCTCGCCTGACTTCGCCGGCCAGCGATACATCTCTTCCTGCTCGCGTTCCGCGCGGATCCGCGCGAACAATTCCGCCTTAATCGTAGCCGCTGGTTTCTCCTGCGCGACTCCCAATGCCAGCAGCGCCGCTTGCCCGCGCGCCTCCGCCAGCTTTGCTCCGCAGTCCACGCATTCAGCCGCGTGTGCGCGCAACGCTGCGCAATGTTCCTCTGGCATCGCCCCCACCGCCAGCAGCGTCAGCTCCTCCGCCGAAATGTGTCCGCCGTTCGTCAACCCAGCACCCTCTTTAGCGTCTCCATCGCCGATCGAATCCGCGTCTTTATCGTTCCCAGGGGTTGCCCCGTCTTCTCCGCAATCTCCGTGTGCGACATCCCTTCGAAATACGCCAGTTCCACCGCTTCTCGTTGTCCCTCGGGGAGTTCTTGCATCACTCCCCGCACCTTTTCTAGCAGCAGGTTTTGCGCCGTCCTGGATTCCAAGTCCACGCGCAAGCCTACGCCGTTTTCCTTCAGCTCTTCTGTTTTGCCCGTCTTTCGCCGGAGCCGCGAAATCGCGCGGTTCCGTGCCGCCACCAGCAGCCATCCCCCCAGCGACCCTCGCGCTTCGTCAAACCGTTCCGCCGTTCGCCAGATCTGGTAAAACAAATCCTGCAAGATCTCTTCCGCCGCTCCCGTGTCTCGCAAAATCCGCTTCGCTTCCGAATACACCAATCCGCTGTATCGGTCGTAGAGGGCAGACAGCGCCTCTTCGTCCTTACGGACGACCCGCTCCAGCAACGACCAATCACTCGCCAATTCGCCTGTGCTGCCTTGCGGCCTCACAACACCTCAGTTCCGTTTCGCGGCCATCGCCCGCGCGTTCGTTCCAATGCTGCTATCCCTGCTCCCGCTATAGTACGCCACCCGCGCTCCTCTCGGATTCCAGCCGCTAGCACAGGTTTTACCCGGTGTGCTCCGCATAGGGTCCATCCACGCAACCTGACCCATCGTGCCTCTTCCATTTTCCCTCCATTTCCGATATGTACCTCCCTCAGGAGGTAGGCTCATGCTCCCTGCGTGTCGTTCGACCTTCCTGGTTCTGGCTTTGCTCATCCTTTTCCTTCACTCCTCTCCGCAATCACCCGCTCCACCCGCCGACCCTAAATCCGAAATCCTCGCCTTCAACGAGAAGTTCATCAACGCGCATCTCCGCATGGACAATCCCGCCATCATCTCCATGTGGGCCGAAGACGGCGTGAGCCTCCTCCCCAGCATGGCCCCGCTCGCCGGCCGTGCCGCCATCGGCAAGTTCATCAACGACATTTCCGCGCAAATGCCCGGCTACAAAATCGTCCGCGAACAAATCGATTTTCGCGATATTCAGGTTTCCGGCGATTGGGCTTCCGAATGGGGGCTGGAGACGCAGGGACTCCAGCCTCCCAACCAACCCACTATGGAGGGCTACGGCAAAATTCTCTTCGTCTTGCACAAGGACTCTTCCGGCGATTGGAAAATCCAGCAGGAAATGTGGAACGCCGCCCCCAAGCCCTAGTCGACCCGCGGCACAGGCACTCTTGCCTGTGCATCAGGCCCGCGGCCCTAAATCCATTGAACTTGAGTGTTCATCCTGAGCTTCAAAGGGAGCCACCCTGCGCGGTTTCTTGCGATCTCTCCTCCACTTCGCGCCTCTGGCGATCGGAACCGTAGGCTCTAGCGATCAAGCGTCTAGCTTCTAGCGTCTCTGCTATTCATTACTTCTCCGCTTCTCTATTTCGTTACTTCCTTCAGTCTCTTCTCCAAATACCTCTTCTCGCTTTCATTCGTCACCAATCCAAGCGCCTTCTCATATTCCTTCGCCGCATCCGCGAATTTTCCCAGTCTCCGTTGCATGTCTGCCTTCGCTGCATGCAGCAAATGGTAATTTTCCAGATCGCTTCCCGCCGCCAGCTCTTCCATCAACGCCAACCCGCGCTCCGGCCCCTCCGCCATCGCTACCGCCACCGCCCGGTTCAGCGCCACCACCGGCGAAGCCTGCGCCCTCTCCAACTCTCCATAAAGCCGCACAATCTCTCGCCAGTTTGTCTCTTCTGCCCGCACCGCTCGGCAGTGCTCCGCTGCAATCGCCGCCTGCAATGCCAACGGTCCCGGAGTGTCCTGCATGACTTCGCGCACCAGCGGCATTGCCTCAGCAATCTGCTCCCGCTTCCACAAGCTGCGATCCTGCTCCTCCAGCACCACGATCTCTCCCGCCTCGTCGGTTCGCGCATCCCGTCGTGCGTCGTGCAATAACATCAACGCCAGCAGCGCCAGCGCCTCTCGCGGCGGGTAAGGCGCCATTAAACTCACCACCAGCCGTGCCAGCCGGATCGCCTCGCTGCACAAATCCCCGCGCAGCAGCGAACTCCCCCGCGTCGCCGCGTATCCCTCGTTGAACACCAGGTAGATCACCGTCAGCACTGCGTCCAACCGTGCTTCCATCTCCCGCAACTCCGGCACCGCGTACGGAATCCTCGCGTCTCGAATCTTCCGCTTCGCCCGCACCAGTCGCTGGGCCATCGTCGCAGACGACGTTAAAAAGGCCCTCGCAATCTCGTCCGTCTCCAGTCCGCACAACGTCCGCAATGTCAGTGCCACCTGCGCCTCTGGCGCCAGTGCCGGGTGGCAACACGTGAAAATCAGCCGCAGCCGGTCGTCCGGTATTTCCCCCGTGTCGTAGTCCGGCGTCTGCGCTTCCGTTCCCAATTCTGCGTTTCTGTAGAGCGCCAGCTTCTCCGAATATCGTCCCTGCCGCCGGATCCGGTCAATTGCCTTGTTGCGCGCTGCCTGAATGATCCAGGCTCGCGGATTATCTGGCACCCCGGCCTCTTCCCACTGGTCCACCGCCGCCGTAAACGCTTCTTGTGCCGATTCTTCCGCTAAGTCAAAATCTCCCAGCAGCCGGATGAGGGTCGCCACGATGCGGCCCCATTCGATGCGGTACACGTTCTCTACTGCGATGGCTGCGGGGGAAGGCATGGTCCGTCCGCATTATCTTACGGCACCCGCGTCGATTTCGTTCCCGCCCAATCGTCTAATCCACAGGGCGGGGAACTCCAGGGTGCATCCTGCGCCTGTAGCTCGCCCCTTCCCGCGCGAGGGTTTTCCTGCAACCTGAGAAATCGCCATCGTGAGGGGCCGGGGGTTTTACGCAAGATGAGAAAGGGGCATTTTGAGATGCGCGCCTCTCCCTGTTCGGCGCATCTCACCCAAATGATCTTGGCATCACCCCAGCGCCGAAGGCGCGGGAAATACTAGCCCAGCGCGCAAGCGCTGAGTCTATCGCCGCAAATGGACAACGAGCCCCGGAGGGGCGGCACAAACGCCATTGTTAGGAGAACCCATGAAATACATGCTCATGATGTACTTCGAAGAAAACACCGCCCTCACCCAGGAGCAGCGCGAACGCTGCTACGTCGAATCCACCGCCTTCGCCAACAAGCTCCACGAACAAGGCAAATTCCTCGGCGCCGCCCCGCTCCAACCCACCTCCACGGCCACCAGCCTCCGCCTCGAAAATGGCAAGCGCGTCCTCACCGATGGTCCTTTCGCGGAAACCCGTGAACAGCTCGGCGGCTTCTTTCTCATTGATGCCAAAGACCTTGACGAAGCCATCGACATCGCCTCCCGCGTCCCCGCCGGCCGCTGGGGCACCGTCGAAATCCGCCCGATCGTCGAAGTGGAGGGCCTCCCTAAAATTTAATTCACGGCCCTGTCGATTTCGCCCACGCCCGTTCGTCCTATGGATAGAAGCTGACTTGGTAGAGAAGTCCGAGGGCGTCGAAGCATCAGCGCCGGAATTAGCGGATTCGCGGTCAGTTGGCTTTAGCCTTCAAGGAACTTTGTTTCCGGCTGGAGGCCAGACTTCAAGGAGAACACCCCATGCGTTTCATGATGATCGTGCGAGCGAACAAAGACTCCGAAGCGGGCGTTATGCCCGGCGAAGAGCTTTTCGCCGCTATGGCCAAATACAATGAGGAACTCGTCAATGCCGGCGTGCTGATCGACCTCGCCGGCCTTCAGCCTAGCTCCAAAGGCGCTCGCATTCATTTCTCAGCCTCAGACGGCAGCGTCACCGTAACCGATGGCCCTTTCGCCGAAACCAAGGAGCTCATCGCCGGCTTTTGGATCATCAACGTCAAATCCAAAGCCGAAGCCATCGAATGGGCCAAGCGCATTCCGGCTCCCCACGGCTGCACGCAGGACGGCGTGATCGAGCTCCGTCAATTCTTTGAAATGGAAGACTTTGCGCCTTGCCCTGCCGTCGAGCACTACAAAAAAGTTGGCGAACAGCTCGCCGCCGGCAAAAAATCCGGAGCCTGATCCGAACTCCTTGTAAAGGCCGGGGCTGCCCGGCCCGCCACCACAACATGGAGCACAGGCTTCAGCCTGTGCAGCCGATCAAAAGGCATCATCGAAACGTCTTGCCGCCACATGGAAAGGAAACGCACGATGCAAAAAATTGTCACCTTCTTGTGGTTCGACGCGCAAGCCGAAGAAGCCGCCAACTTCTATGTCTCCATCTTCAAAAACTCCAAGCTCGGCAAAATCACCCGCTATGGCGAAGCTGGCCCCGGCCCCAAAGGTTCCGCTATGGGCGTCACCTTCCAGTTAGAAGGTCAGGAATTCTTCGCCCTCAACGGCGGCCCGCATTTCAAATTCACTCCCGCGATTTCGCTCTTCGTAAATTGCGATTCGCAGGAAGAGGTCGACGAACTCTGGTCGAAACTCTCCGCCGGCGGCCGCGAAGATCGCTGCGGCTGGCTCAACGACAAGTACGGCCTCTCCTGGCAGATCATTCCCAAGGTTCTTGGCGAACTTCTCGGCAGCCCCGATCCGCAGGTCGCCAAGCGCGCCATGCAGGCCATGCTCCAGATGTCCAAAATCGACATCCAGAAACTTAAGGACGCCGCCGGCGTCAGATCTGCGTCGTCTTCAGCCTGAAATCGGCTCATGGCGTGGTTCTGGTTCGCCGCTGTCCGCTGGCTGTTATCTGCCTTGCCATCTACTGTTCCACGATAACTGATTAATTTATCCGTAGCTGGAAACGCAAAAGGAGACTCCCGCAATGCAATTCAATTCTTATCTCTTCTTCGACGGCAATTGCCAGGAAGCCTTCGAATTCTACCAAAAGCTTTTCGGTGGAAAGATCGAACTCATGCTTCCTCACGAAGGTTCTCCCGCCGCTTCTCAGGTTCCCCCGGAATGGCAGAAAAAAATCCTGCACGCCCGCATGTCCATCGGCAACGCGGTCCTCCTGGCCTCCGACGCCCCTCCAGGCCGCTTCCACCGGCCCCAGGGCTTCTCGGTGAATGTGACCGTCAACGACGTCGCCAGGGCCGAGCAAATCTTCGGCGCTCTTGCCGAGAACGCCACCGCCGTCACCATGCCCATCGCCGAAACCTTCTGGGCCAGGCGCTTTGGCATGCTCACCGACCGCTTCGGCATCCCCTGGATGATCAACTGCCAGACCCTCGCCGAAAACGCGGCTTGATCTGCCGATTTTTCGCTTATTTTCGTATTGTCGGAATCGCCTGTCCGTGTTGTAAACTAACCGTTCCCGAACTCCGCCGTCCAAAAACGAACAACCATCAACTAGCGGCAAAATCGAAGCACTTAAATCTTCCCTCTGGAGATTCAATCATGAGCACCGTTCGAGTCCTGGTTGGCACGCGCAAGGGCGCTTTTATCCTCACCGCCGATGGCAAGCGCGAAAATTGGCAGGTCTCTGGCCCGCATTTCGCCGGCTGGGAAATCTATCACCTCAAGGGCTCCTCCGCCGACCCCAACCGCATCTACGCTTCGCAGACCAGCGGCTGGTTCGGCCAGATCATCCAGCGTTCCGATGATGGCGGCAAAACCTGGTTCCAGCCCGGCACGCCTCCCGGAGAAAAAAATGTTTCCCCTCAAGGTTGGCCCATGGGCGAATCCAATAAATTCGTCTACGACACCTCCGCTGAAACCGGCGCGCCTCTCACCACTCACCAGTGGTACGACGGCACACAGCATCCCTGGGAATTCAAGCGCGTCTGGCATCTCGAGCCTTCGCTCACCGATGCCAACACCGTCTTCGCCGGCATTGAAGATGCCGCTCTCTTCAAATCCACCGACGGCGGCAAATCCTGGCACGAGCTCGCCGGCCTCCGCGGCCATGGCACCGGCCCTAAGTGGCAGCCCGGCGCCGGCGGCATGGGACTCCACACCATCATCCTCGATCCGAAAAATCCAAACCGCATCTACATCGCCATCTCCGCCGCCGGCGCTTTCCGCACCGACGACGGCGGCAAATCCTGGACGCCTATCAACCGCGGCCTTTTCTCCCAATACATTCCCGATCCCAACGCCGAAGTCGGCCACTGCGTCCATCACGTCGCCATTCATCCTTCCAAACCCGATACGCTCTTCATGCAAAAACACTGGGACGTCATGCGCTCCGACAATGCTGGCGCCCAGTGGCGCGAAGTCAGCGGCAATCTTCCCACCGACTTCGGCTTTGTCATCGACGTCCACGCCCATCAGCCCGAAACCATCTACGTCGTTCCCATCAAGAGCGATAGCGAGCATTACCCGCTCGACGGCAAGCTCCGCGTCTATCGCAGCAAGTCCGGCGGCAACGAATGGGAGCCTCTCACCAAGGGCCTCCCTCAGGAAAACTGCTTCGTCAACGTCCTCCGCGACGCCATGTGCGTCGATCGCCTCGACGATTGCGGCATCTATTTCGGCACCACCGGCGGCCAGGTCTATGTCTCCTCCAACGGCGGCGACTCCTGGCGCCCCATCGTTCACGACCTTCCCGCCGTCCTCTCCGTCGAAGTCCAAACCCTCCCATGACCCGCGTAACGATACTCGCGGCGCCCCGGCCCTCCTCGCCCGTAGCTCAGGCCTTCAGGCCTGAGGCCTTTCCCCATTGCTTGGCGCCCACCAGCCGCTGCCAGTCCCCCTTCCTATTGGTGGGTGTGGTTTTTTCCTCCGAGAGGTGGGAAGCGGCACCCCGTCTTCACCGCTGGGTTTCACGTCCTCTTCTTTCGAGGATATACGCCCCGTTTCAGTGGCCTCTCCGCGCGCTTCCGCTGCGCTCTTTGTGTTTAACTCCCCTGCAAGCGAAGTGCTGGCGCCCCGATTTTCACTCTTCCATCTTCCATTTTCGCCATTCTTCTCTCGCCACTTGTTCTCTATCCCCACTGTGCTAAATTCTCCCTTGGAACTCGCCCCATGATTCGCGTAACCCTTCCCGCTCATCTCCGCACCCTCGCCCACACGGGCCCCGAGGTCCAACTCGAAGTCTCCAACCCTGTTACCCAGCGCTCCATCCTCGATGCCCTCGAAGCCCAATACCCCATGCTCCGCGGCACCATCCGCGATCATGTCACCTATCAGCGCCGCCCATTCCTCCGCTTCTTCGCCTGTGCCGAAGACTTTTCCCTCGCCTCGCCCGATGCTCCGCTTCCCCCCGAAATCGCCTCCGGTGCCGAGCCTTTCATGATCGTCGGCGCCATCGCCGGCGGCTGACGTTTCTCCCGCCATTTTGTCCCTCCGCGAAAGTACCCGCTCCTTGGAACTTTCGTTCTATAGCCCCCCGCTGATTCACCGGCTACTCTCTCTTTGTTTTATGGCTACCGAAACCGCTTGTGGTGCCCCCACTCGCCGCTACGAGCGCATCTCGTTGCCCAACGGCATGTTCGTAGCCTGGTATGGCGGCGGCGATCAGCAAATTTCCCGCGTGCAGACGTTGGGCATAGGAGGCATGTTCCTCGCGGTCCCCAATCCCCCCGCGGTCGGCTCCAGTCTTCGCATGGTCTTTGACGTTCCCGGCGGCAACGTCCGCGCTGACGCCATTGTGCGTAACGTCACTCCGGGTCGGGGCATGGGCGTCGAGTTCGTCAAGCTCGGCCCTCAGGACCGCCTCCTCCTCGAACGCCTCCTCAAGCGCCTTCTCCGCTAACGCCGCTTCGTCGGCAATCGCGCCATGCTTTTTTCCTTTGTAGCGGCCGGGTGCCCCATCCTTGCGCCTTTGGTTTACGCAAGGGTGGGTCTTGGGTTTTCTTTGCCTCCCTCTTCCGCTTTTCCATCTTCCACTTTCGTTTTTCTCTCTTCCCGCCACTCGGGTTTGGAATAAGCGAGTCTCGCTTCACACGTAAGCTTCACCTCGTGCGCAAATAGTCCGCCCCGGTCGTCACCAGCACTCCTCGGATTCTCTTCCCGAAATACGCTCCAAAATAACGCGCGTCTCCCGTAACCAAATGCGTTGCCCGGGCCGCGATCGCCGCCGCAAGAACCGGCCGGTCCTTCTCCGGCAAGGCGGTCTCCGCCGGAAAATCCTCGCCCCGCGCTTTCCCACCTTCACCGCTACCATCCCGCACCTCCGATAAGACACGCTCCCTCAGCCTGTGGTTTCCGCATGCCGGCATGGCGGAATGCCTGAAGTTCAGGCGCGTCGGTCTTTCCTCCGTGCGCGTTTACGCCGCCCGCGGGAGGCGTGACGATTTGGCCCCTCCCTTGGTGTAGACTCGGATTTTGCCGGTAGACCGGATCTTCCGATGAAACGCCTTCTTGCTCTCGTGTCGCTCTTGGGAATAACTGCCTTGTGCGCGCCCCCGCTGCGCGCTCAAGGAATGAGCGTGGCGGAATATCAGCGCAAATCCGCCAAAGACGCCAGGAAACAGCAAAAGTTGATGAAGAAAGAGGCCAAGCGGCAGAAGAAAATCCTGAAACGCGCGGCCAAAGCCCAAAAAAAGTCGCTGGAGGCGGCACGAAAGGCGGACGCCAAAGCGAACCGGCAAATCCAGCTCCAGCAGCGCTAGCCCGCGTGTGGCACAGCCATTCCTGGCTGTGCTCTTCTCCGGGTTTCTTTCTTCTTCCCTGTAGCGCTGATCTTTTCAGTCAGCCCTCTTTTGTATTCCGCGGGAAAAGTGCGAAAAATATGAGGAAAAATCGGAAATGTCGGCGCGCCGACATTTTGCACAAGGGGATACGCCCCTGTTTTTCGGAATTATATACTTGACAAACCCGTGGGTTTGTGAAAGAATAGTGGCAATGGAGAAAGGCCACGAATCTCAACACCATTGCCAAGAGCTACAGCGACGAAGATAGCGCAAGAGCCTTCCTCGAAGGGCAGCGTTGGCCGGATGGCAAGCCAGGATGCCCCCATTGCGGCGAAATAGGCCGCTGCTATCGCCTAGCGCCCGTTGCTGGGAAGCCCAATAAGGCTGGCATCATTCCCTATCGCAAAGGCGTTTGGAAGTGCGGCGCGTGCCGTAAGCAGTTCACCGTCACCGTGGACACGATCTTCGAAGACAGTCATATCCCTCTTCACAAGTGGCTCATGGCGATTCATCTGCTTTGCTCTTCCAAGAAGGGCATGAATGCGCACCAGCTACACCGGACGCTGGGGGTGACCTACAAGAGCGCATGGTTCATGGCGCATCGGATTCGCTACGCAATGGCTGAGCTGAATCTGAATCCACCGAAACTCAGTGGCACCGTGGAAGTAGACGAAACCTATATCGGCGGAAAGACTCGCGGCTTCCAGGGCGACCACAAGACGAAGGCCACTGTGGTTTCGCTTGTCGAACGCGGCGGTAAAGCGCGCTCCATCCATCGCAAGGGCACGGTCACTGGAAAGAATCTCAAACGGACTGTTCGTGAAAACGTGACAGCAGATTCCCACATCATGACGGATGATTTCGGCGGCTATCATGGACTGAAAAAGGAATTTCGCCGCCATGATCGTATTCGCCACAAGTGGCGGATTTACCCGCGCAAGGAAGGGGATATCCTTATCAGCACCAATACGACTGAAGGATATTTCTCTATTCTCAAGCGAGGTGTAAATGATGTATATCACCATGTGGGTAAACAGCATCTTCACCGCTACTTGTCTGAGTTTGATTTCCGATACAACTTCAGATACATGAACGATGGAGAGCGTTCCCTGCTGGCGATACGAAAAATCTCTGGAAGGCGTCTAACTTATCGGGACTCATTAAGGACCTAGTAACAGAACAGCCCGTGTGTAAACGGGCTGTGTTTCGAGAACGGGAATTTGTGCGGGGCGGCAACCCGCAGATGCAGTTTACTGCGTGGAGCCGGAAATGAGAAATCCGTTCTTTCGTATGCCAAGAAAACGCCTATTTAGAACTACTGGGGATGTTCGGGACTTCCCTCGGTATAGCATTTCCGAAGCAGCATTCTATGTCCGGGTTCCGTCTAGCACCTTGTACGCATGGACCAAAGGCCGAGACTATACGCTTAAATCCGGCCATCATAGGACGTTCAAACCGTTAATCCACCTTGCAGATGAAGACCACGGCTTGCTCTCCTTTTACAACTTAGTAGAGGCGCACATTCTTCGTTTCACGACCGAGGAAAGGAATATCCCCCTTCAAAACGTCAGGAGAGCTCTGGATTTTGTGCAGGAGAGTTTTCCCGGGCCGCATCCTTTGCTCACGCATGAATTTGAAACGTCGGGCAAGGAGATGTTCATCACTAATCTTGCTGGCACGATAAACGCAACGGCATATGGTCAAAAAGTAATGCGGCAAATCCTCGATGAATATTTGAAGCGCATTCCAAGAGATGCTTCTGGACTACCCATTCGCGTCTTTCCAATTCGCTCCAAACATCTTGCGATCGACCCGTATTTCTCCTCTGGCAAGCCGATTGTGCGAGATAGAGGGATAACCGCTTCCGTTCTCTGGGGCAGACACAAATCTGGAGAAAGCTTCGCGCAAATCGCAGAGGATTACGGCATGAGCGCAGGCGAAGTGAAGGAAGCGATTGAAGAATACGAGTGGAAAGTGGCAGCCTAAAGAAACGCCTGTCTTTTTCCTAGACAGAACGTTTGGAAGAAATCAAGTAGCCCAAAGGCTGCGTGACGCGGGTTTTGTGGTTCGCACACTTTATGACGAATTTGGCGAAGCAGAATCTAGGATTGCTGATCCAGTTGTGATTCAACACTGCGCATTAATGAACAGAGTATTGCTGACAGGCGACCAAGACCTCATCCGAACCTGGAACAAGGAAATAATCCAAGGGCAAATCGCCGTATTCATAACTACGGATAACAGGGAAGGCCCTGATCAATGGGCACCTCGCATCATTACAGCCAAGGAGGATATTCTCCTAGAATTGTCCCGTCGCACAAAACCATTCACCGCAAATATCGCCAAAGAGGGTAGGATAAGCACAGTGAGGGTGCACGATGGCAAAGAGTGGAGGACAATCCAGATCAGAAAAAAGAATCCATCCAACTATGAGCGGAAACACGGAAAATAAAATTGTGCTTCCGATGAAGTACGAAGATGCCGTATCTGCACTCCTCAAAGTCAAGCCAGAACCAAAGAAGAAAAAAGAAGGGCGGGGGCTCGAAAGAGCCTGCCGCCCTGATAATGGTTAGTTGTTGCTGTTGCTATGGTCAGCCGCTGCGACTAAGCGCCAGCGAATTGGACCATGATTGCACTTCCATGTAGGTGAATGCTGAGAGCAGATTTTCGTCGGTGGCAACGGATTGCCTCTCGCCCGTAAGCCAACTACACACCGCGCGTCCAGCGGGACGGCTAATACCGCAAAAGTCTAAGGCCCCGGCGACACGCGGAAGTTCAAGCCGTCAAACCACCGCAATCCAGTCGTCGTTCGAACAATCCAGTACTAACACCATCTTTTGTCCAACCAGTTACTTGTTAATATCCGTCACCTTCGTTATACTTTCCTAGTGTCCAACAAGCGGCCCCTCACCCCTGCCTTCCCTATCTGCCGCTACGAATTCGCCGACCGACGCCGCTGCGCCCAGCCCGCCAGCCCCGAATCAAACGGCCTTTGCTACACCCATGCCCACACGCCTCCCCGCCCCCTCCGCCGTTCCGATCTCATCCGCGAACTCTCCGCTCCCGATAACGCTCCCCCCGATGCCTCACGCATCCATCGCTTCCTTGCCAAGCTCCCGCGCGCTGCTGCCGAAGGCCTCATCCCCGCCTCCGACCTCCGCGTCTACCACCAGCTTTGCAGCGTCATGCTCCAGGCGGCCCGCGACATCGAAGCCCGCAAGCCTCCCAAATCCCCCTCGCAGGAGAACATTCTCAAAGCCCAACACCTCATCGACGACGAGCCCGAAAATGACCGCCTCTCCACGCATCCCTCTCGCCCATAAGGCCTTACATCTCCCCATCCTTCCCAATCCGCTAACTCGTTCATTTCCCACACTTGCAAGCCCGCAACCTATCTCCCCCATTTTCAATCTCTTTCGCGACGGGGAGGGGGGATCCCCCTCTGGTCCAACCAATTCTCCCCCACCCCCAAAAGCCTCCTCTTCCGCCGCCTATCCGCTTTCTATGTTCCACCCTCTCCTCAGCTTCTTGCCCCGCATCGGGCCGCTCCAAAGGGTCGCCTTCCAGCTACGTCCTTCGCAGCACATCGTTGCTTCTTTAATTCCTTCCTTCGTCTCTCGTCACGTAGCGTCCGACTTAGAGGGCGGCTGCTACGAAGACAAGTCTCTTCTTGCTCGCCACTCGTCACTCGCCACTGGTTCTATTGCGCTCCTACCCCCAAGGTGCAACAATCACAATGTCGCTGGCTCCGGGAAACATTCCCCCGCTCCCCGGTGTCTAATCCTAAGAGCGGACAAAGGTTGGGGCGCTCCGGCTGTATCGAGGCCCAACCCGACATTGCCAGCAAGCCTCGCAGCGAGCCTGTGGTTGCCATTCGTCGGCGGGGCAGAAAGGCCAACCGTGTCCGATTGGGCCAGTGCCCTCTCTTGGGGTAGAGACGAGTCCGAGCTTGTCACCGAACTGCAAGCCGGTTCGGAAACCGCTTTCGACTGGCTCGTCAACCACTACCACGCTCCCGTCTACAACCTGATCCTCGGGATGCTGGGAGACACGGCGGATGCCGCGGATGCCGCTCAGGAAGTTTTCTTGAAAGCCTTCAAGGGAATTCGCAGCTTTCGCCAGGGCAGCTCGTTGAAAACCTGGCTCTATCGCATCGCCATCCGCGAAGCCTTGAATCACCGCCGCTGGTTCCAGCGCCACAATCAAAAGAATGTTTCCATCGACGTGGAAGCCCAAGATGGCTCCGCTCCGCTCGAGATCGAAGATCTCAGCGCCACTCCCTTTGACCAGCTTGCCTCGCACGAAATTCAAGTGGTGGTGCAAAATGCGCTGCAGCAGGTGCCGGAAGTGTTCCGCAGCGCCGTCATCCTGCGCGACATCGAAGGCCTCAGCTACGAGGAAGTGGCCGAAGTGCTGGAATGCAGCGTCGGCACCGTCAAGTCCCGCATCCTGCGCGGCCGCCGCAACCTCAAAGAAATTCTGGATCCGCTCCTCGGCGAAATCCCCGTGGCCAGCGGTTCCATGCCACGCAAAACCGAGGAACGCGACACGCAAGCCCCCGAATCGCAGTGGCGCGCTGCGGAAGCGTCCCGGAATGCCGCCGCCGCGAGCGCTTGCTCCGCCAACCAGGTGGGTCTGCAGTTCGCCTATGTTCGCGTGAACTCGCCGGCCGCGGCAGAAAGTCAAATGCGCCAGCAGATCGCGCGCGAGGAGCTCCCATGACGTGCGACAAAGTCCATCGCCGCCTCGCCGGTTATCTTGACGATCCCAGCGTTTCCGCCGCGCGTTCCGCGGAACGCGCCGCCATCCGCCAGCACCTGGAAGGCTGCGAATCCTGCCGCGAAGAATTGCAGCGCTACCGCAAACTCGCCGTGTTGATGTCGCGCGTGCCGCGCGCCGTTCCCCCCGCCGATCTTGCCGTGAAAATTAAAGTGGCCGCTTCCCAGGCCCAGGCCACGCAGGATTGGGCCGGACGCTGGCAGCGCATCAAGGATCGCGCCGAAATTCTGCTGGACAACGTGTTCCGCCCGATGACCCTTCCCGCCACCGGCGGCTTTTTCTCCGCCATCGTCATCTTCGTCTTCGTGCTGCACATCATCATGCCCGGCATCACCGTGCGCGCCGATCCCAACGATATTCCCACCGGCCTGCTTCAGCCCGCCGAACTGATTTCACTTTCGGACATGCCGGCCACGCCGATCATGCAGCATCCCGACGTGCAGTTGCAGCACGATCTGTTGGTGGACGTGGTTGTGGATGCGCAGGGGCAAATGGCCACGTATGACATCCTCAGCGGCCCGGACACTCCCGCGGTGCGCCACCAGCTCGATCAGATGCTGTTCTTCTCGCGCTTCCGCCCCATGCTCAGCTTCGGCCGGCCCACGCCCGGCGGCCACGTTGTGCTGAATTTCAGCGCCGTCCACGTCCGCGGCTAAATCCGCATGTGGCACAGGATTTAGCCTGTGCGGCCGGTCAATCCGCAGTAAAGCCGCCCTCCGCCGCCGGCCAGAATCACGAGCCGCTTTTCCCTTATCTATTTCGCCTGTCCTCCCGTCCAGCTTCCTTTTTCCCATCGGGCTCGCAAATCCGCGTGCGTCATTTTTGCGGAATTCGTGTTCAATATTCTGAAGGAGCCTCGAATGCGCCCAATTCTGCGCCGCATCTCCACAATTTCCTTGCTGCTGCTCGGCGCCGCGCTGCTTCCTCCCGGCCTGCGCGCATCGTCGTCTTCCGCGCAGCTGCCTAACTCGCCGGAAGCCATGCTTTTCAATGCTGCCAATCGCGATCGCGTCGCTTCCGGTTTGCCGGCGTTTCAGTGGGACGCGAATCTCGCCGAGGCCGCGCGTTTGCACGCCGAGCGCATGGTGCAGCACAACACGCTGTCGCACCAGTTCGCCGGCGAAGCGCCGTTGCAGGATCGCGCGCGGCAGGCCGGCGCGCGCTTCAGCATGATTGCCGAAAACGTTGCCGAAGGTCCGAGTGCGCAAGGCTTGCACACGCAATGGATGAATTCGCCGCCGCACCGCGCCAATCTGCTGGACCATGAATTGAACTCCATCGGCATTGCCGTGGTGCAGCGCGGCAGCTTGTATTTTGCGGTGGAAGATTTTTCGGTGGGCGTGCCGCATCTTTCGTACGCGGAGCAGGAAGCCGAAGTGCGCGCGCAACTCGAGGGTTATGGATTGCGTGTTGGCGACGATCCCACCGATGCGCGCAAGGCCTGCGCGATGGATCGCGGCTGGGCCGGGCAGCGGCCGCTCGCGGTGCTGCGCTACGAAATGGCCGATCTCAGCCAGCTTCCCGAAGAGGTGGAACAAAAGGCGCGCAGCGGGAAATACCATTCCGTGCAGGTGGGGGCGTGCGAGCCGACCGGCTCCCGCACGTTCGCTCGCTTTCGCGTCGCGATCCTGTTTTACTGAGCAGGGCGGCGTGTATCGAGTCGAGCTAACAGCTAACAGCTAACAGCTAACAGCTAACAGCTAACAGCTAACAG
>JAJPIE010000026.1 GCA_021324935.1 Acidobacteriota bacterium | reverse complement strand
TCGCGGTTCTTGCTGAACACCGTCGGCACCCACACCGCCTCGTCCATGTTCAGTCCCACGAACCAGCGAAACAAAATGTTGTAGTCCATCTCCTCCATCAACAGCCGTTCGCTGCGCACCGAGTGAAACATCTGCAACAACTGCGCCCGCAGCAGTTGCTCCGGCGGAATCGACGGACAGCCCACTTTGGCGTACACGAGGGCGAACCGCGGCGACAACTCTTTGAGCGCCGCGTCCACCATCTTGCGGATCGGCCGCAACGGATGATCTTTCGGCACCCGCTGCTCCGGCGAAACGTAGCTGAACTCGTGATTCTGCTGCTGGTCGTTTCCTCTCATGCACCCTTGAACGCGCGCCACGCCACCGCGTTACAAATTTTCCGAGTTTTTCAGCAGCCTGCTAGAGTGTGCCAGCCGCCTTCCAATGATATTAAGAAATGTTGATCGGACAGTTGACACCGGGGGGAGAGGGTCTCTAGAGTCAATGACAAGAATATGGGCGCGAGAAAAATTCAGATCGGGCAGCTTTGGAAGAAGAATGAGACCGGGGACACGTATCTGGTGACCCGGGTGTACACGGAGGCGCTGAGCACGATCGCGGTGTTGCGAAAGTCCGGGGCGGAGGAGCAAGACCTGGTGCGGGTGAAAGTGGAGCGGACGGGGGATGGCCAGGGGTTGCCGGGATTCGTGCCGGCGGTGGAAGACGACTAGACAGGAAAGAAGGGAAATGAAGGGCTGGAAGTTGCCCCCGTGTTTGCCCCTGCAAGAGGCAGCTTGTGTGAAGCGCATTACTACCTAGCAAGCCCAAAGAACCACACACATCCGTGAATCAGTGTGTACGCGGAGTTTTGCTCGCGCGGATGCCCCCCTCCCGCTACCCGGCGTCCGCGAAAGGCAGGCCGGGTAGCGGCGAGGCTCCACCATAGGAAAGCCGCAAAGCGGCAAGCCTGAAGACTGGCAATGCTCCCGGTGGCGTGGACAGGTCGAGTTGCGTTGCCGGGTTAATCCTTGTAGCCGAAGATCAAGACGTCGAGGGCGTCGGTGCCCTTGTTGCCCATGGCGTCGGCGTAGATAGAGAGCTTGGTGCAGGGGACTTCGTAGACCCGCGTGACCTGCGAGTGCGGGGTGAGGGTGAGCACGTCGAGCTGCGCCACCAGTTCGTTACCTTCGGTGATGGTGAGGCGCACGTTGATGCCGGATCCGGAACCGATGCGCTCGTCGGCAACCACGCGGATGCGTTCAAAGGCGCTGACGTCGACGACGCCAAGTTCCTTGGATTGCCCGGCAGGAATGGAGACGCCTCCAATCGGCGTGCGGAATGCCAGAACGGTGTGTGAAGGCTGCATTGCGGGAGCTGTACCCATGATTTCCTCCAGTGCGAATGGATGGGAGCACTGGTGAAGCGATGTGCAACGGGAGGGGAGCTGCAGGAAGGCTTCATCAGACTTCCGCTCTCGGGGAGAGAGCAGGTGGATTGTAGAAGAAGGGGAAGAGGTGTCAAGGAAATAAAAGTACCAGCCGTGTACCAGATTGGGGCGGGACACGACTGCTTCTACTGCGCTGAACAGCGAATTCCATACAATAACCTGCGCACTTCAGGGGCTGAAGCCCGATTCCTTCCAGCGACTGATGCGGCGGCTGAAGCCGCCGCCTCCTAAAAACCTGATGCTCGACGTCACCGAGCAGAAAATGACAAAAACTAACGGGGCGTGAGGCTAGATGGAGCGGACGGCGAGGGCGACAACGTCGTCGACGGCCATGGGCTCCTTCTGGAGGAAAGGCTCGCCGTATTTGACGTTGATGAGCTGGCCGTGATGGCGTGCGAGCAGGTCCATGCGGTGATCGAGTTCGTCGATGGCCAGAAAGACGCGCTGTTTGCGTTCGCTTTTGGCGGGGCGGAATTGCGAGCCATAGGCGAGGATGGCTTTGCGGCGCTGCGCGTATTCCCTGGTGATGTCGACGATGAAGGTGGGCGGCATGCCTTCAAAGGAAGTGGCGTAGAGGATTTTGAAGGGGCGATGGGGCTCGCCGGTGAGGGGAAGTTGTTTGAGGCCGGCGAGGAAGCAGGCCTCGTAGCAGAGGGTGGAGGCGTGATAGTGGTCGGGATGGCGGGCATCCCAATAGGGGATGATGACGGTGTGGGGGCAGAGGTCGCGGATCATTTGCGCGAGGCGCATTTTGTTTGGGCGGGAGGGCTGGACGTCGGAATCCGGAATACCGAGATTGCCGCGCCAGGAGGCTTTGAGGATTTTGGCCGCGAGAGCCGCTTCCTTGGCGCGGGTTTCCGGAGTGCCGCGAGTGCCCATTTCGCCGGCGGTGAGGTCGAGGATGCCGGTGCGATAACCCTTGTTGGCCATTTTCAGGAGCGTGCCGCCGCAGGTGAGTTCGACGTCGTCGGGATGGGCGGCTATGGCAAGAAGGTCGAGTTTCATTTTTGGCCTCGGAGCTGCGGAAGAATTGTACTGGCAGGAGTGATTGGTGACTAGTGACTGCCGAGCGCCCGGGGAGCCTGGAGCAAGTTGGGCCTGATGACGTCGAGTTGCGAGAGTGTGCTAATTTGGCAGGATGAGTGGAGAGATAAAATTGGCGGGGCAAGTGGCGCTGGTGACGGGCGCTGGAAAACGGCTGGGGCGGGCAGTGGCGTTGCGATTGGCGAGGGAAGGCGCCGACGTGGCGGTGCATTACGGGAAGTCCGAGGCGGAGGCACGCGAGGTGGTTGCCGCGATCGAAGCGATGGGGCGGAAAGCGGCGGCGTTTTCGGCGGAGCTGACGGATGTGCGTGCGATTGAAAAGCTGGTGGCGGACGTGGCGGCGCGATTCGGACGGCTGGACATTCTGGTGAACAGCGCGGCAAATTTTCAGGAGACAAAATTTGGCGAGACGACCGAGGCGACGTGGGACGCTTCGCTGGACACGAATTTGAAGGCGCCGTTTTTTTGCGCGCAGGCGGCAGCGGACCATCTGGCGAAAAGCGGGCAGGGAGTGATTGTAAATTTCGCGGATATCGGGGGCTTACTGGGGTGGAGAGAATACCTGCCGCATTCGCTGGCGAAATCCGGCGTGATTCTGATGACACGAATTCTGGCGAAAGAGCTTGCGCCGCGCGTGCGGGTGAATGCCATTGCGCCGGGAACGATCACCATGGAGGGCGATCCGGCGGAGTGGCAAGAGGACTTCGTACAACGCGCGCCGCTGCGGCGAACCGGGAGGGTGGATGAAATCGGCGACGCGGTGATGTACCTGATTGGAGCTGAATTTGTGACGGGGCACTGCCTGGTGATTGATGGCGGGAGAACGCTATAGGGATGCATGGGAGTTGAAGGTCCAAGAGTTCAGGAGAGAGTTTAGCCTGTTGGGCCTTGCGGACTGCCCGATGCGCGAGTTTGGAATGTATGAACCTTAAAGTCTTAGACACCGGAACTATGTCGCGGAACCTCGGATCAAAATCTGTTCAGGGATTGTATGCGACTCCGACGCGCGCGGTGTTATTCTAAGAAGTCACGCGTGCGTTTCATTTCAAGGTGCCGGGCGGAGTTCGAGCCCCGGCGGGAAGCAGAGAAAGGGCCATCGCTCTCATGGACCAGGAGACTTACGTACCAAGGCATATCGAAGATGTAGAGATTCAGGAATGGCTGGAGTCTTTGGACTCCGTGCTGGAATCGAGCGGGCCGGATGTGGCGCGCGAGATTTTGGAACGTTTGCGGGCGCACGCGACGGTGAGCGGGATCGATCTGCCGTTCACGGCGAACACGCCCTATGCGAACACCATACCGGCTCGCCTGGAGCCGTTGTTTCCCGGGGACCAGCAACTGGAGCGACGAATCAAGTCGTTGATTCGCTGGAACGCGCTGGCGATGGTGGTCCGCGCGAACAAGGAAGAACACAACATCGGCGGGCACATTTCGACGTACGCCTCCGCCGCGACGTTGTATGAAGTGGGCTTCAACCACTTTTTTCGCGGACGAACGGAGACGTTCGAGGGCGATACGATTTATTTTCAAGGCCACGCCGCGCCGGGAATTTATGCGCGGGCCTTCATTGAAGGCCGTTTGAGCGTGGAGAAGCTGGAAAATTTCCGCCGGGAGTTGAAGCCCGGGGGCGGGCTTTCTTCGTATCCCCACCCCTGGCTGATGCCGGATTTCTGGGAATATCCGACGGTGTCGATGGGTCTGAGCCCTTTGATGGCGATTTATCAGGCGCGCTTCAACCGTTATCTGGTGAATCGGGGATTGAAGCCGGCGACGGACGCGAAAGTATGGGCGTTCCTGGGAGACGGCGAAACCGACGAGCCGGAATCGCTTGGGGCGATCACGCTGGCGTCGCGGGAAAAGCTCGACAACCTGATTTTCGTGATCAATTGCAACCTGCAGCGGCTGGATGGTCCGGTGCGCGGCAACGGCCAGATTATTCAGGAACTGGAATCGGCGTTCCGCGGCGCGGGCTGGAACGTGATCAAGGTGCTGTGGGGCAGCGAGTGGGATCCGATTCTGGAGCGCGACACCGAAGGGCTGCTGGTGAAGCGCATGGGCGAGATGGTGGACGGCGAATACCAGAAGCTGGTGGTTTCTAGCGGAGAGTACGTGCGGCAATATTTCTTCGGCAGCGACCCACGGCTGCTGAAGCTGGTGGAACCTTTGCCGGATGAGGCGCTGCGGCGGTTGCGGCTGGGTGGACACGATCCCCGGAAAGTGTACGCGGCGTACAAGGCGGCGTTCGAACACAAGGGCGGGCCGACGGTGATTCTGGCGCGCACGATCAAGGGATATGGGCTGGGCGAGGCGGGCGAGGGCAAGAACGTGACGCACCAGCAGAAAAAGCTGAACGAAGAAGAGTTGCGGGAATTTCGCTCACGCTTCGGCATTCCGCTGGGCGACGAAGAGATCGCGAAGATTCCGTTTTATCGGCCGCCGGAAGACAGCGAGGAGATGCGCTACCTGCGCGCGCGGCGGGAAGAGCTGGGAGGTTTTGTGCCGCAGCGAAAGGCGCGTTCGGTCGCGCTGTCCGGCGGACATTCGGAATTGTTCAAGGAGTTCCATGAGGGCAGCGAGGGGCGCGAGGTTTCCACTACGATGGCGTTCGTGGCCATGCTGCGAAAGATGCTGAAAGATGCGGAAATCGGCAAGCTGGTGGTGCCGATTGTGCCGGATGAAGCGCGGACATTCGGCATGGAATCGTTGTTCCGAACGGTGGGCATCTATTCGAGCGTTGGACAGAAGTATGAGCCGGTGGATGTGAACACGCTGCTCTACTACAAGGAAGCGAAAGACGGGCAGATTCTGGAAGAGGGCATCACGGAAGCGGGTTCGATGGCGTCGTTTATCGCCGCGGGTTCCGCTTACGCGTCGCACGGGATCAATACAATTCCGTTTTTTATTTACTACTCGATGTTCGGCTTCCAGCGCATCGCGGACTTTATCTGGGCCGCCGCCGACATGCGCACGCGCGGGTTCCTGTTAGGCGGAACTTCCGGCCGCACCACGCTTGCCGGCGAAGGCTTGCGGCATCAGGACGGCAACAGCCACGTGCTGGCGCTGACGGTTCCGAACCTGCTCGCTTACGATCCCGCGTATGCTTATGAGATTGCGGTGATCATCGAAGACGGTATCCGGCGGATGTACGTGGATGGCGAGAGCATCTTCTACTACATCACGGTGATGAACGAGCCGTACGTGATGCCGCAGATGCCGGAAGGGGTTAAGGACGGGATTTTGAAGGGTATGTACAAGTTCAAGCCGGCGACGAACAAGAAAGCCAAGCTGCGGGCGCAGTTGCTCGGCAGCGGGGCGATCCTCAACGAGGTGCTGCAGGCGCAGGAAATTCTGGAGAAGAGTTACGGCGTGGCCGCGGACGTCTGGAGCGTGACCAGCTATAAGTGCCTGTACATAGATGGCATCGAGACCGAACGCTGGAACCGCCTGCATCCGGACGAGACGCCGCGCGTGCCGTACGTAACGCAGTGCCTGGATGGTTCGGCGGGCGTGCTGGTGGCGGCCACGGATTACCTGAAGACGCTGCCGAACATGGTGGCCAAATGGATGCCGCGCCGGCTGGCATCGCTCGGCACGGACGGATTCGGGCGCAGCGAAGGGCGCGCATCGCTGCGCGACTTCTTTGAGGTGGATTCGAAGTTCATCGTGCTGGCCACGCTCCACGAACTGGCGCAAGACGGCCAGGTGGGCGAGGCGACCGTGCAAAACGCGATCAAGGACCTGGGAATCAATCCCGGGAAGCCGAATCCGGTGATTTCGTAGAAAATCGAAAATAGAAAATAGAAAAGAGAAATTGGAACGAGCCAGGGCGCCAGCCATCGCGCCCTTCGCCATTTGCGGCCAGAGTGTGCTTCGAGGGCAGGGGTTCAGGTCATGCAGCAGGAGGAAAGCGCCCCTACGGAGCAGCGAGGAGTTCCGCGGGCTTGATTCTGCCGGTGGCGAGTTGGGCAATTAGTTGACGGTTGGCGGCGAGAAAATCGTGTTGGGCGAGTTCCTTGGGAAGGACCCAGGCGATTTGCTCGAAGGTGACCGGCGCGACGTCGGACTCTGAGATTTGCGCGGCGAAGAAGTGGATTTCCAGTTCGCCAGTGGAGTGCGCGTAAGCGTGGCGAACGCTGGCGATGGCGACGGCTTTAGCGAGCGTTACGCCAAGTTCTTCATGGAGTTCGCGTGCCAGGGCCTGCTCGAAAGATTCGCCGGCGCGGACCTTGCCGCCGGGAAATTCCCATTTCAGGGGCGAGGTGTCCGTGCGGCGGCGCTGGCCGATGAGGATGCGCCGGTCGGAGCGTTCGATGACGGCGGCAACGACTTGAATCATAAGCGATAAAGATGAAGTAAAGAAGCAACGAAGTAAAGGTGCAAAGATTCCCTGGTGTGGATCGTCGCGCGGCAGGGAATGGTTTATAGTGATTTCCGTTCGGAATTCATGGCGGGAGGAAGCTGTGCGCAAAGCGGGAATGCTGGTGGCAATGGCGGTGGGTTTGACGTGCTGCGGTGCGCGTGCGCAGGACGAGGTGGTGCGTTACAAGGCGACGATGGAGAATGTGAAGGCCACATTCGGGCCCGCGGAGCCGGTCGCGCATCTGAAGGCAGGGGGCGTGCTGGAGGCGAATTCGCTGGATTGTTTCGGGAACGCGCTGCAGAAGCCCGGCGATCCGTTTTCCCTAATCAAGATAGACAACCCGCTGACCGGGCCGTTCTATATCGACGGCGCGGAACCCGGCGACACGCTGGTGGTGCACATTTTGGATTTGCTGGTGGACGGGAAGCAAGGCGTGGGAACATTTGGACCCGGCTTTGGCGCCGCGAATGCCACGCACTACACGCCGATGCTTGAAAAAGAGGCGCTGCCGGAGCGGGCGTGGTATTACCCGATCGACGCGGAGAAAAAGCTGATCACCTTTCAGGCTGCGGACTCGGACTTCAAGGTACAGTTTCCGCTGAAACCCTTTCTCGGTTGCATTGGCGTGGCGCCGGCGCACGGCGAAGCGCGCAGTTCGATTGTGCCGGCTGAGTTTGGCGGCAACATGGATGCGCCGGAGGTTTCACCGGGCAATACGCTGTACCTGCCGGTGAACGTGAAAGGCGCATTGTTCTACTTTGGCGACGGGCACGCGGCGATGGGCGACGGGGAAGTGGCGGGCAGCGCCGTGGAAGTGCCGATGAAGGCGAAATTCCGGTTCGAGCTGGTGCAAGGGAAGAGCACGGAGTGGCCGCGATTTGAAAATGACCATGAAATCATGACCACGGGAATCTACCGGCCGGTGGACGACGCGGTGCGCATCGCGGTGACCGAGATGGTGCACTGGATGCATCGCGATTACGGCTTGTCGGAACTGGATGCGTACGAACTGTTTTCGAAAGTAGGCAAATTGCATCTGACGGAGATGGTGGACCCGAATTATGTCGTGGTGGCCTCCATGGAAAAGAAATATCTGCCGGTGAAAAAGTAGCGGGCAGAAACTGACAGTCGACAGCTAACAGCAAACAACCCCACTGCCTGGGTTGCGGTTGAAAGCGTTGTCAGTGCGAGTGATTCCTGATGTTCAACGAAAGAGTTCTGGATCATTTTCAGCATCCGCGGAATGCAGGGGAATTGGCCGGTGCGACGGCAACGGTTGAGGTGAGCAACCCGGCGTGCGGGGATGTTCTGCGGCTGGCGGTGACGGTGGAAGGCGGGGTGGTGCGCGTAGCGCGATTTCTCTGCCGAGGGTGCACGGCGGCGATCGCCTGCGGATCCGCGCTGACGGAAATCATGATCGGGCGCCGCGCGGCAGAGCTACAGACCATCGAGGCGGCAGCGATTGCGGCCGAACTCGGCGGATTACCTCCGGCAACTTTTCATGCGGCGCAATTGGCGGAAGATGGCGCGCGCGCGGTTGCCGCAAAAATGCGGTTCCGCAGCGATTAAATACCGAATAAATCCAATAAAAAAAGTTTTCACTCCGCAAGATCGGCGTTAAAGAGCACGCTGCAGGGGGTAGTTGGCCTTTCGGAAAACCAAATTTCGCGGAGGAGGTGCTCGCTTGAATCGCGAAAATTTGCTCAAAATCGTGCTCATTCTGGCAGGGCTTATTTTCACACTTGGTGTGTATCCGTCGATGATGTACTTTTGGCCCAGCGGCTGGAGGTGGCAGCCCAATCAGCCGGAATATGAACAGATGATTCTGGGCATCTACGCAACCCTGGGCATTTTTCTTTTGATCGCTTCGCGGAATCCAGCGGCGCACCGGAGCCTGATTGCTTTCGCGGCCTGGTCGAGCCTGGTACATGCCGGGATCATGACTGTTCAGGCATTTCAGAACCCGAGTGAGCACGGCCATTTGATGGGCGACATACCGGCGCTGGCGATTGTCGGGGTAGCTCTGCTGGTGCTGGCACCGTCGAAACAGCCCGCAGGAAGTTAAGGACGACCATCGGAGGGAATCAGCTTAAATCCCCGGTCTTTGCTGCGGGTTAGCGATCCTGGCGAACGCTTCGGGATCGTTGAGGTTTAAGACGCACCCTTCCTCGTTGGTGGGGAACTCGCGCACTTCGCCGCGGTGCGCCCAGACGACGGCACGCGCGCCAACATCCAATGGGGCCGCCATCAGCTCGGGAAACAGTTTCGCGGAGAAGATCACCGGGTGGCCGCGGCGGCTCATATACACCGGCAGAACAATCGGGGCCTGCGAACTGTAGAACTCCGCGATCAAGTCGCTCACCAGCGATGCACTGATCAGCGGATGATCCACCAGACAGAGGAGCATTCCATCGACAACTGTGGGCAGGGCTTTTAACGCGGCCTGGATCGAGCTCAATTGTCCGGACTCCCAGTTTTCGTTGACGACGATTTCCTCCTCGCGCAGGTGGATCGCTTTTGCGATGGTTTCCGCATGGAGGCCAAGCACAACGCGGCGCACGGAGATGTTCGGGTGCCGCGTGGCTTCGAGCAAATGGTCAAGAAAGGGGCGGCCCTGGTAGGGAAGCAGGGCTTTGGGTGAGCCCATGCGGCTCGAGGCTCCGCCAGAGAGGATGACAGCAGCGAGCATGAAGCACCCCGCGGGCTATTTCGCTTCGACTGCGTCCGAGGCAACGAGCTTCAATTTCTTGTGGGCCGAGGAATCCATGTTGCGGCGCACCGCGACAAGTTCCGCAACGATGCTGACGGCGATCTCTTCCGGCGAAAGGGCGCCGATATCGAGTCCCATGGGGGCAAAGACGCGCTCGAACTCTTCCTGCGCATAGCCCTCTTTTTCGAGCGCTTTGTACACGCTGAGGACTTTGCGTTTGCTGCCGATCATGCCAACGTAGCGAGCTGGCGTGCGCACGGCCCAGGCGAGAACGCGCATATCTTCTTTGTGGCCGCGCGTGACAATTACCAGATAGGACGAAGAGTTTGGTTGCAGCTTGCGGAAGGCTTCTTCGTAGCTGGTGAAGACTTCCAGGGCCATCGGAAAGCGCTGTGTATTGGCAAAGGCTTCGCGGTCATCGATTACGACGACGCCGAAACCAACGGCGTGAGCCGCCTTGGCAACGGCGGTTGAGACGTGGCCGCCTCCAAAGAGATACAGCACCGGCTGAGGGAGAATCGGTTCGAGAAAGATTTCGACGGTGCCGCCGCAGATGAGACCGTTGTCGTAGGTAGCCTCGTTGTTGAGGTGGAAAACCAGCTTTCGCGGTGCTTCCTTGTGCATCACTTCGCGAGCCGCGGCCCAGACGTCGGCTTCGACGCAACCGCCACCAATGGTGCCGAGGGAAGAACCATCTTCGCGAACCAACATGCGGGAGCTTTCGTAACTGGGGATCGAACCATTGGTGTGGACGATCGTGGCCAGGGCGCCGCGTTGCCCGGCGCGCCGCATGCGCACGATTTCTTCAAAAAGGTCCATAATCGCTACTGTAGAGCAAGCGTACGGCGCGCCCGGAGGGAAGTCAATTCGAAGTGAAGACGGCGGCGCGAACAGGGAGAGCCAGGTCAATCCATGGGTATGAGGGGGCGGATATGAAAGCGGTGGTGATTCATCAGCACGGGGATCCGGCGGTGTTGCACTACACGGATGTGGCGGAGCCGCACGTGCGGTCGCAGGAAGTGCTGGTGCGCGTGCGGGCTTGCGCGCTGAACCACCTGGACCTGTGGGTGAGGCGCGGCCTGCCGGGCGTGGCGATTCCGCTGCCGCACATTCCGGGCAGCGACATTGCCGGTGAAGTGGCGAAAGTGGGATCGGAGGTGACCACGGTTCGCGAAGGGCAGAAGGTCTTGCTGGCGCCCGGAGTGACCTGCGGGAAGTGCGCGGCGTGCCTTGCGGGGAACGACAACCTTTGCCGGACTTTTACCAACCTGGGCTACATGATTGACGGGGGTTGCGCGGAATATGTGCGCTGCCCGGAAGTGAACTGCATGGCGTATCCGGAAAATCTGGACTGGGCGCACGCGGCTGCGGTGCCTTTGGTGTTCCAGACGGCCTGGCACATGCTGATAGGGCGGGCGCAATTGCGCGCGGGAGAAGACGTGCTAGTGCTGGCGGCGGGAAGCGGCGTGGGCAGCGCGGCCATCCAGATTGCGAAATTTTTCGGTGCCCGCGTGATCGCGACGGCCGGGACGGATGAAAAGCTGGCCAAGGCCAAAGCGCTGGGAGCGGACGAAGTGATCCAGCACAAGATCATGCCGATTGCGAAAGAGGTGAAGCGGCTGACGAACGGGCGCGGCGTGGACGTGGTGGTCGAGCACGTGGGCGTGGCTACCTGGGAAGACAGCGTGAAGAGCCTGGCCAGCGGAGGGCGATTGGTCACATGCGGCGCAACCACGGGCTACGACGCGAAGCTCGACTTGCGGTTTTTGTTCACGCGGCAGCTTTCCATCATGGGTTCTTATATGGGAACGAAAGACGAGTTGCGCACGTTGCTGAAGCTGGTGGCTGCGGGAAGATTGAAGCCGACGGTGGACAAGGTGTTTTCGCTGAACGATTGCATGGCGGCGCATGAGTATCTTGAGCAGGGAAAGCAATTCGGCAAGGTGGTGCTGCGGGTGGAGTGAGTTTGCTCCAAAGCGCCAAATAGCAAGAACGAAGAACCAGAAACCAAAGATCAAAAACTTCAGATTCAACACAGAAACCACAGAGGAAGGGTGGAGAGCACCGAGAGGTTCGCGAGACTAAGGCCTGCGCCAGTTACTGGGCGGCGGTGCGGCCGATGCCGGCCAGGACGCGGAGTTCGCCGAGGACGATGGCTTCCAGATTGACGGGCTGATTGTTGCGGAAGAGATGCGCCTCGGCGCCGGAAGCCCAGCCCTGGATGAAGAAGACGGAGTCTTTTTCATTCTCGGGCCGCGCGGAATTCTTGATGGTCACCTGCAGCTTCCGGGAATCGTAATGAACGCTGATCTGGTGCGGCTTTCCAGCGCAGCGGATGCGCAAATCGCCCCTGATGGTGTCTTTGCAGGTAAGCGCTTCTTCGTGCAGGATTTCGTTCCAGGCCTTGCACTGGGAGTTGAAGGTGTCGGCAACGCGCTTCCAAACCTGCGGAGCCAAGCGGGCCGCTGCCTCGCGGTTCACCGCTTCTTCCTGCTGCACGGTTTCTTCGGACATGCGAACTGCCAGAAATTCCTGCGCCGCGCGCTTGGTGTCGTCGGTAGCCATGGGCCCGCTTTCTCCGGGAAAAACGATTCTCGGGTAATCCCACCCCGCTCCTTATCCTAAGCGGTGAAGTGTCGGGAGTGTCAAGTTACTTTGGTTCAAGATGTTCACGCCGGTGCACCAGGGGCCGGCGCCACAAGGCGGGATCCGCCGGTCTGGCGATGGCGTTTACTGGCCGGATTGTGCGGGCTATCGCGATGTGCAAAAATAAAAGGGAAATACGAGGGGACCATGGAAACCAGTTTGGGCAAAAGCGTCACGCTGACAAAACCGGACGATTTCGGAAAGCTGCTGCAGGACGAAGGCATTATTTTCACGCAGCTGGACAAGGCGGTGAACTGGGCGCGCAAGAGTTCGATCTGGCCGCTGGGATTTGGATTGGCCTGCTGCGCCATCGAGATGATGTCCATGGCGGCTTCGCGGTTTGACGTGGCACGCTTCGGCGCCGAAGTTTTTCGTCCCTCGCCCCGCCAGGCGGACCTAATGATCGTTGCCGGGCGGCTTTCGCAGAAGATGGCGCCGGTGATCCGGCAGCTGTACGATCAGATGCCGGAGCCGAAATGGGTGATATCGATGGGGGCGTGCGCGACCTCCGGCGGGGTCTTCAATAATTATGCGATCGTGCAGGGATGCAACCAGGTGATCCCCGTGGACGTGTACGTTCCGGGTTGCCCGCCGAGGCCGGAAGCGGTGCTTTACGCCATCCTGCAATTGCAGAAGAAGATTGAAAACGAGAAGGGCTCGTTTAAGCGAGCGCTGAACCTGGCGTAGAAGAAAACTAACAGCTAACAGCCTTCTGCCTCAGGGCATCGGTGAGTTGAGATGCCACGGCGCGGCGGGCCTTCCAGGAGGTTCGCATGGCCTCTCCCATTCCAGAAACGGTCAGCGCGAGAGATCTCATGCGGCATTGCCTGGCCACGATTGCCTATCGGGCTGGGAAGACGCTACGCGACGCCCCCGCTGCGTTTGCAAAGTTTCAGCCTCCCGAAGATGCCAGGACCCCCGAGCAGATTCTCGCGCACATGGGCGACCTGATGGACTGGGCGTATTCCATAGCCAGCGGGAATCCGTCGTGGAAAGATTCTCGGCCGCTGCCTTGGGAACAGGAAGTGCAGCGCTTCTTCGCTTCCTTGCGGCGATTCGACGAATTTCTGGCGGGCGACGCGCAGCTCCAAGCCTCGCCCGAGAAGCTTTTTCAAGGGCCGGTGGCGGATACGTTGAACCATGTTGGCCAACTGGCCATGCTGCGCCGCATGGCGGGAGCGCCGATCAAGGGCGAGAACTACTTCCAGGCGGACATCGCCGCCGGGCGGGTCGGAACCGAACAAGCGCGGCCAAAACGCGAATTTGACTAAACTTTATCTGGACGATACGCCGGTCCAGACGTATGATTTCCGCCACAAGGCAAGCCCCCAGCCCGATGTAACCCCTCGCATGGAAAATGAAGCAGGGCGTATGAGTGTCATCGAAAATCGCCAATTCCCCCGGCTAAAGCCCCCAAAGACGGTGTTGGCGGCGTGGCGGTCGGGAATGCAGCGGGATGTTTCCTACGTGGAGAGCATCGGATTGGGCGGGCTTTTCCTGCGGACCAAGAAGAAAGTCGCCATTCGGAGTCTGGTTCAGATCCTTCTGGACATGCCCCTGGGCCAGGTGCGCGGGAGAGGCGTGGTGCGGCGTCACCAGGACCATTATGGAATCGCCGTGCAATTCATCGCCATGGACCCGGAGGATCGCGGGCGGCTGGTGCGGCAACTGCGGGAATTGTCGCCTTCGGAGGCTTAGCGAGCGGCTTTCATTCCCACCGCGCCGGGCTCTTCGGCTGCGATCTGAATCAAGAAAATCGACCACCTTCCGTTTTCCGGAAACATCCCCAGCGTCATACGGACGTTCCCTGGCGGCAAGTTTGCCTTCAGGTGAACGTGTTCCCACAGGACGGTGCCCACCCAGAACGAACGGTGGATCTCGCCGGAAGTTTCCACATGATACCGCGCGTTTTTCGTTGCGAAGGGCGCCAGCAAGCTTTCAAGATGCGCGCTGATCTCGGCGCTGCCGGACCAGGATTTGCCTTCCGCGTCCACGAAAATCGCCTGCTCGCAGAGGGAATCGCGCACTTCCTGCCAATTGCCGGCGTGAAGTTGCTCCAGAAATTTCTGCGGACCCTCAAATTGAATGGCGAGCACGGGGCTCGCGCTCCAGTGCGAAGGAACGCTATTGCGATGGGCGAAACGCGCCGGAAGTTTCCGCACACGCTCTTCGAGATTCGCCAGGTCGAGTTTGTATTCATGCAAAATTTCAGAAGCCAGACCTTGGCCCAGACGGTATAAGGCCAGCAGAAGATGCTCGGGGCCGATGTGCTTCTGTCCGCACTTTTCCGCTTCCTCAGCGGCGAGATTTAAGGCGCGCCTGCTGGCCGGGGTGAGCGGAACTTCAACGGAAGTCGAAATGCGCTCGCGGACGGTGATGCGGGATTCAATCTGGCGACGAATCTGCTCGGCAGGCCTCAGGTCGGGGACCAGAAACTTCGTGGTAGCGTAATCCTCCCGCAGCAGGCCGAGGAGAAGGTGTTCGGTGTCGATGTATGCGCTGCCGTACTGGCTGGCATCATAGCGTGCGAAAAAAATGACGCGGCGCGCTTTTTCGGTGTAGCGCTCGAACATAGCTGCGAGTGTACGCCCGCGGTTGTTCGTTAGGCAATCGGAGTGGAGATGACGGTGGCTGGGGAGCCGTCGGGGAGTTGCAGAACGGAGCCCGAGGTGGATTTTTCACGTCGCACGTAGCCCATTCCGATGGGTGCCTGGAGCGAAGGCGAGTAAGCGGCCCGGGTGGTGTGCCCCACTTCCTTGCCGTCGGAAAGAAGCGGCGTGTTGGGAGCGGGAAGGGCACAGCCCGGAATGGCTGGGCCGCCGGTGGAGGCGAGGCCGTATTGCAGGGTGACGCGGACGCGATTGACCTGGCCGCGCGAGCGGACGCGTTCGACGATTTCCTGGCCGGTGTAGCAACCCTTGGTGTAGCTGATGTGCGAGGCCTGCAAGCCCGCTTCGTGGGGAATTTGCTTATCTCCGAAATCGTAGGTGAACCACGCCTCGCCGAGCTCCAGGCGAAGCGCGCTGAGCGCGGTGTATCCGGCAGGGGCGCCGCCGTGTTTGCGGCTAGCCTGTTCGAGGATTTTCCAGAGCGGCTCGGCGTGCGCAACGTCCACCAGGAACTCGGCGCTGGCGGTTCCACCGGGGGAGCGTTTACCGAGGCGGCAGGGAATGGACTGCACGGTGACGAGGCGGGTTTCGAGTTCGGCTAGATCCGTCAGCGCGATGCCCGTGAGCTCTTCCGTGACCAGAGCGGCCTTCGGGCCTTCGAGCGCAAGCGTGGCGAAGCCGGCAGTACGATCCGTCAGCGTCACGTCGTCCATGATGATGTATTTGTCCAGCGCGGGGATCAGCGAATCGCGGATCGCGGCGTAGGAAATGCAAAAGAGCTTGTCCGGCAGCGCGTAAGTCTCGATCTCCGCCTGGATGTGACCTTGGGGATTCAGGAAAAGGGAAACCACGCCGTGGTTTTCGCGCAGGTCCTTGATGTTGTTGGTGAGGATGGCATTGAGATAGCGGACGCGGTCCGGGCCGGTGAAATCGAGATAAGCGCGGTAGTTTTTGTCCAGTAGAGCTACACCCTGGCGAAAGTGGTGATATTCCTCCAACCAGTCGCCAAAATCATCGGGCAGCTCGCAGCCGAACCAGGAGCCGAGCGTGGCGCCGGTTTGGCGATGGAGTTCAGCCAACGGCGTGGGAAGCGGTTGGACCGGCGAATTGGCGGCAGTGCTCATGTTTTCTCCAGTTTAGCGCGAATTGTGAGTGCCCAGAAGGCAGCCCCGCCAAACGGAGGGAAAGCGGATATACTGCAGGTGTATGGACGCCACGCAAAAGATGGTCCAGGCGCCGAACGCGGCGAATCCGGAGATGATCTACATGCGCATCCCGGTGGGGATGCTGCAGTGCAATTGCCTGATCATCGGCGACCCGAAGACGCATGAAGCGCTGGTGGTGGACCCGGGCGACGAGGTCGAGCGCATCCTGAGCATGCTGGGGCGTTACAAGTTGAAGGTGCAGGCGATTATCAGCACGCACGCGCACATCGACCACGTGGGCGGCCTGGCGAAGTTGCATCAGTACACCGGCGCACCGGTAATGATGCACGGCGACGATCTGCCGCTGTATCACGGCATGGAGGTTCAAGCGGCTTTCTTGGGTGTGCCCACTCCCGAATTGACGGCGGTGGATCAATTGCTCAAGGAAGGTGACGTCCTGCCGTGGGGAAATTTTCAGGCCAACGTGATTCATACGCCGGGCCACACGCCTGGCAGCGTTTCGCTTTATTTGCCCAAGGAATGCGGCAAGTTGAAGCTGAGCCAGCCGCAACTTTTTGCGGGAGACACGCTGTTTGCCGGGAGCATCGGACGGACGGACCTGTGGGGCGGCTCAATGGAGCAGATTATGGAGTCGCTCACTGACAAGCTGATGCAGTTGCCGGAAGAGACGCTGGTGCATCCCGGCCATGGCGCCACCACGACGATCGGGGAAGAGAAGCAGTCCAACCCGTTTTTGAAATAGTTCCGCGCGAATTTGGAAGGAGCTTTTGGGCAGGAAGTCATTTGCACCGCCCGACGGGGTGAAAAAATTGTGCGCGGAAAGGTGCTTAGCAGGCAATTCAGCGGACTTGGCGGGCTTTGCGCAGTTCTTCCATCACCGATTGGATGAGTTCCTTGGCGTGGGTCAACTCCTGCGTGACCATTCGGAGATCCATCGCAGGAACGCTGGGATTGCGCTGGCTGGTGCAATAGACGCCGTGCTGGCCGACCAGGACGAGGGCATTGGTAATGCGGTCGAGGGAAACCGCGAGACGGCCACGGTCGCGACCAAAGCGCTGCTCGAAATGTTCGAGTTCCTCCTGGTGTTCGTTGAAAGCGGACATTGAAGCTTCCTCTCTCGCTTTTCGTGACCTGTGTACGGCGATCCGAAGAGAATTCCTTCACTCATAAGCATAACAAGTTGTCAGCGCCTGCATCTTGCTTGCCCTGAGCTGCGGAGGGTAGCGCCTGCTTCCAGCAGGCAAGCAGGCTTGCCGCCAAGATGGCGGCGCTACCAGGGGCCTAGATCGGGTGTTGCACATCGGGCACAGCCAAAAGCCGCGAATCTTTACCCTGCCGTTTTGCGGGCTGATAATCCAATCGAGCCGCAGCCGAAGCCAAAAGCGCGTCAATTCTATGGACTTTCCTCTGCAAGCGGGCAAAGAGTTCTTTCCTTTTGGTGACCGGCCCGGAGGCTATTGGGAGCATCCAAACATGCGTCGTTCGGATCTTGTGCAGCACAAAGAGAAGGAAAACGGGCGGATCAACCGCACCTCACAGATCGTCTTTGGCGAACGCCAGCATCTTTTGCGAGTGCTGGACTCTCTCGAAGGAACGCATCTGCCGATCGCGCGCATGCAGCAGGAGCGGCGGACGCTGGAAGAACTGATTCACGCGCGCACCAAGGAATTGAACCAGATCAATACCGCCTGGGACGAAAAAATCGGGCTGGTGTTGAGCGCCGAGGCCAAGCCGGAAATGCTGGAAAAGCTGGCCAAGCAGGCGCCCCCGGAAGACTTCTACATGCTGCGGCTGATCAGCGAGCATCCTCGGACAAACGCCAAGACCCTGGGCAAGCTGGCGAAGCATCCCTACGGGGCAATACGCGAAAACGTGGCGCGGCATCCCAATGCGGATGCGGCCACCCTGACATATTTAAGCAAGGACAAGACGCAACCGCTGTGGTACCTGGTGGCTTTTAATCCCAATACGCCATCGCCGCTGCAGCGGAAATTGCGCGACCGGCTGAAGAAGCTGGGCGACGCACAACCGATGCGCTAGCTGAACGAGTTTAGACAAGGCCCGCCTGCCATGCGGGCCCTTTTGTTATTCCGGCGCGCAGCACCCGGCCGTGCAACAACACGCCCCCGGGCGTTGCTACAATAATTGGCATGTCTTCCCACGCGGCGGGCGGATTTTCCATCTTCAAGCAGAATCGCAGAAACGAAATCGGATGGGGCCTGGGGGTGTCATTCGCCGTTTTGATTCCGTGTTTCTGGCACCGGCACATCCAGGCCGGGGATTTGGCAAGTCACGTCTATAACGCGTGGCTCGCGCAACTGGTTGAGCAAGGGAAAGCCCCGGGAGTTTACCTCGTCTGGCAGTGGAAAAATGTGCTGTTTGACCTGATGCTGCTGCATCTGGGCAAACTTTTTGGTTGGGGCATTGCGGAAAAGGCCGCCGTCAGCTTTTGCGTGCTGGTGTTTTTCTGGGGCGTGTTTGCGATGGCCAGCGTGGCCGCGCGACGGCGGCCGTGGCACCTACTTCCCGGGCTGGCGATGTTGACCTACGGCTACGTTTTCCACATGGGATTCATGAACTACTACCTTTCGGTGGGATTGGCCTGCTTTGGCTTGGCGGCGATGTGGAACGGGGGGAGAGGTGGAATATCCACCGCGGCCGTCCTGGCTCCGGTGACGCTGCTGGCGCATCCGCTTGGTTTCTTGTGGCTGGTATCGGCCGGTGCGTACCGTTTGCTGTGGCCGCGAATGCGCGGATGGATGGAGTGGTTTCCCCCCGCGACCGCGATTGCCATTGGCTTGGTTGTTCGCTGGTTTTTGTTGTGCCATCCGGCTTACCAGCCGGATTGGCCGCAGGGGCCCTTTTTGCAGTGGAATGGAGCGGACCAGTTCTGGATCTTCCGTTCGGAAACACGTTATGTGGAAACGGCCATCGTCGTGTTCGTGGCCGCCGCGAGCGTTTTGGATTTATTGCCGTGGAAGAGCGATGGAAAAAGCGGGAAGGAGCGACGATTATTCCCGGAGTTTTATGCCGTGGCGTTTTGCCTGACCTCGCTGCTGCCGGAGAATTTGCGGCCCGATCCGAATGCCGGATGGATCGGCCTGGTGGTCTCGCGGCTCACGCTGATCAGCGCGATTTTCGCATTTGGATGGCTGGCGACGCTGCGTCCGCGGACGTGGCATTGCATCACATTGGGCCTTATCGCGGCGGTGTTTTTTTCATTTGTTTACGGTGATACGGGAATTGTGGAGCGCATGGAAGAGAATGCCGAGCAGATTACGAAGCAGTTGCCTTTCGGCACGCGTGTGTTGGCAACCCTTCCGGAGTCCGGCGATTTTCGCGTAGGGACGTTTCACGTGGTGGACCGCGCGTGCATTGGGCACTGCTTCCTGTATTCGAATTACGAGGCCGCGACGAAACAGTTTCGGCTGCGCGTAAAAGAGGGAAGTCCGGTCGTGGTCGCGTCCGACGATGATGGCGAAGAGATGCAGGCCGGGTCCTACGAAGTGCAGGAGGAGGATTTGCCGCTGAAGCAGATTGACCAATGCGACCCCGATGATTGGACAAAATTGTGCGTCCGCGATTTGAAGGCGGACGAGAAGAACGGCGGGGGAGCGTTTCCAATGGAATGATGAGGCAGGGCGGGCTTCCTGCCGGCGAGTGTGCTGCCTTTCCAACGAACGCATGGACGAGGAGAAGGGAGTTGGATGAGCGGCACGAGCGAGAAGGCCTGTGCCAGGAAGGGGCGGGGGCCTGAGAAGGACGTCCCCGCGCAAGCCTCTGCGGCAGACAAATTGGCTCTTTTACTAGGCCAATCTTTGGTAGAATTGGGCAGGGGTGAGAGACAATGTTGCCACTGCACCTTCAGCCCGAAAGCCATATTCCCCTGTACATCCAATTGCGGGACCAGTTGCGCTCCCTGGTGCATGCGGGCGACCTGCGTCCCGGCGACCGCATTCCCGCCAGCCGTGAATTGGCGCAGGTACTGGGTGTGCACCGTACGACAGTGGCGAACGCGTATGCGGAGCTTGAATCCGAAGGGCTTATCCAGGGACACGTCGGGCGTGGCACGTTTATCCGCAACAATGGCAACGGATTGAAGATCACGCCGCCAGCGCCGGCAGGCCTCGCCAATGGCGACGGCTTGCGCTGGGAGCTGCTTTTTGCCGATGAGCGCAGCGAAGAGATTTTGAGCCGCCTGACGGCTTCGGCTCCGCTGAATGCATTGTCCTTCGTGATGGCGCGGCCGGATGAGGAGTTTTTTCCGGTGGAAGAGTTGCAAACCTGTGCGCATGCCGCGCTTCGCCGCGAAGGCCAGGAGATTTTGAATCTTGGCGCCTCCGATGGCTACGGCCCGCTCAAAGAGGCGCTGCTCGAGTTGTTACGCCAGGACGGCATTCCGGCGAAAGACGAAACGCTTTTGGTGACCGACGGCTGCCAGCAGGCGCTCGACCTGATCGCCAAGGCCTTTATCCGGCCTGGCGATACGGTGCTGCTGGAGAACCCAACGTATCCTGGCGCTTCGGCTGTTTTTCACGGTGTGCGAGCGCGCTGCCTGGGGGTTCCCGTGCGGACGCACGCGGAGCCGGGAGTGGCACTGGGAATCGACTTGGAGGCGATGGAAGCTACACTGGCTGCGAATCGCGTGAAGATGCTTGTGCTTACACCGGAGTTTCACAATCCGACCGGGACTTCGATGCCGCTGGGTTCGCGGCGACGCGTGCTGGAACTCGCCGCGCGTTACCAGGTTGCCGTAGTGGAAGACCATATTTACGCCCGTCTGAATGCGCGGCAAGAGCGCATCCCGTCGCTGAAGCAGCTCGATCGCAGCAACCTGGTGATCCATATCGACAGCTTTGCCAAGGTTGCTTTCCCCGGCCTGCGCGTAGGCTGGATCATCGCACCCCCGGCGGCCATCGAGCGGCTGCGTTTGGTGAAGCAGCTGACCGACCTGCACACCGATCAGCTAGCGCAGGCCACCCTGGCGGAATTCCTGAAGCGCGGCCTGTTCCAGAAACATTTGACGAAGATGCGAAAGGTGTATGCCGAACGCCTGCGCGCGCTGGACGAAGCCCTGCGGCGGCACATGCCGGAGGGCGTGCACTGGACCAAGCCGGAGGGCGGCATGTGTTTGTGGCTGGAATTGCCTCTCGGTTTTGACGCCAGCGAACTGATGATCCACGCGAGGGAACGCGGCGTGCTGTTTGCACCGGGCCGTTATTTCTACGTGCAGTCGCCAATGCCCAATACCCTGCGGCTGGGCTTTGCGAGCTTGAATGAAAAGGAACTCGTGCGCGGTGTCGCCATGTTGGCGGATTTGTTGAAGGTTGAGATGCGCAAGCGCCAGCGGGGGACACGGCGCGCCGAGCGCGCGCATGTGGCGCTGGTCTGAGCATGGCGAAGGTGCTCAAGCTGGAGACGCAAGCCGCGAACCGCTGCTTTGGCTGCGGCGGCGACAACGCGGCGGGCATGAAGCTGGTGTTCGATTTGGATTTCGACGCGCGACGCACGCGGGGCCGCTTTGTGCTTGGGCCAAACTATGCGGGAGGCGGCGGCTTTGCCCACGGCGGAATCATTGCCGTGGTGCTCGATGAGGCGATGGGAAAGATTTCCAAGCTCACCGAGGAGAAAGCGGTGACCGGGGAATTGAACGTGGAATACCGCAAGCCGGTGCCGGTGGACCAGGAGATCGTCGTGGAAGGCTGGCAAGTGCAGGCGGTTGGGCGTTACCGCTTTCGGGCGGGAGAAATTCGCGATGCCGCGGGCAACTTGCTGGCGCGGGGCAAGGCGCGATTCGTGGTGGTCGACGCGCGGCATTTTGACCGGGTTCGCGCAGTGCGGTAAACGGATTTGGCGGTGCGAATTTTGCTAAGGAGAAAGAATATGCAAGCAAAGAAGACGAATGGAAGCGGCAACGGGCACGGCGGGAAGGTGAAAGGCGCGAACGAGTGGCGCGTAAAAGTGGGTCTCGCCGAAATGCTCAAGGGCGGCGTGATCATGGATGTGACCAACGCTGAGCAGGCGCGCATCGCCGAAAAGGCCGGGGCGTGCGCGGTGATGGCGCTGGAGCGCGTGCCTTCGGACATCCGCAAGGAAGGCGGCGTGGCGCGGATGGCGGCGATCAAGGTGATTCGCGAAATCATGAACACGGTCACCATCCCGGTGATGGCCAAGGTGCGCATCGGGCATTTTTCGGAAGCGGAAGTTCTGCAGGCGCTGGAAGTGGACTTCATCGACGAGAGCGAGGTGCTGACGCCGGCGGACGAAGAGAATCACATCTGGAAGCACGATTTCCGCGTGCCGTTTGTTTGCGGCGCGCGCAACCTGGGCGAAGCGGTCCGCCGGATCGCCGAAGGCGCGGCGATGATCCGCACCAAGGGAGAAGCCGGATCGGGCAACGTGGTGGAAGCGGTGCGCCATATGCGCACGATCGTCTCCGAAATGAAGCGGCTGACGACGCTGCGGGACGACGAAATCATGCGCACGGCGAAGGAAATGGGAGCACCTCTGGACCTGCTGCGCGAAATCGCCAAGACCGGCAAGCTGCCGGTGCCGAATTTTTCGGCCGGCGGCATTGCCACGCCGGCGGACGCGGCGCTGGTGCGGAGGCTCGGTGCCGAGGCGGTTTTTGTCGGCTCCGGGATTTTCAAGAGCAGCGATCCGGAAACGCGGGCGAAGGCCATCGTGAAGGCGACGACGCACTTTGAGGACCCGAAGGCGATCCTCGAAGCTTGCGAGGAACTCGGCGAAGCGATGCCCGGCATCGACGTGCGGCAATTGGAAGAGAAGGAACTCCTCTCGACGCGCGGCTGGTAAGGTGGCGGGTTGAAACGCAACGGGAAGAAGAGCAATTCAGGATCGAACCCAAAGCCGGCCGGGCGAAATGCGGCGAAAGTCACGCACGCCCGGCCGCGATCTTTGCATTCGGCGAAGAAGCAGAAAAGGCCCATGAAGATCGGGATTCTGGCGATTCAAGGAGATTTTGCGGCGCACGCGGCGATGCTGCGAAGCCTTGGGGCGGAGACGGCCGAAGTCCGCAGGGTGAAGGACCTGGCTGACTGCGACGGCATCATCCTGCCCGGGGGCGAATCCACCACGCAACTCCAATTCCTCAAGGAAGAAGGGCTGTTTGAGGCGATTCGGAAATTCGCCAAACAAGGCGGCGCGGTGTTCGGCACCTGCGCGGGTGCCATCCTGCTGGCGGCGCGCGTTAAGAATCCGGAACAGGATTCGCTGGGACTGCTGGACATGACTGTCCTTCGCAACGGATATGGGCGTCAATTGGCCAGCGATGTCTTTTTTGAAGTGAGCAAGCTGAAGAAAGAACCGCTCGAAATGGTCTTCATTCGCGGCCCCATAATCGAGGAAGTTGGCAAGGGAATCGAGGTGCTGGCCCTCCATGAGGGAAAGCCCGCGCTGGTGGAGAAGGGCAACATTTTGGCGGCGACCTTTCACCCGGAGTTGACGGACGATGGCAGTGTCCATGAGCATTTCCTCAAACTGGCAGGCAGCCACGTCGCCGCGGCTTCACAACCCCGTTGATTTGCACCCCGCGAAGTTTCCCGATACATTGAAAAACGTGGCGAAATCCCCCAAAACGCAGGTCCTTTTTGTATGCATCGGCAATGCGTGCAGGAGTCAGATGGGAGAAGCGATCGCGCGAAAAGAAGCGGCGGACGTGATCCAGCCCTTCAGTGCCGGGCTGCATCCGCTCGGCATGATTCCCGAACTGACGCTCAAGACGCTGGAAGCAAACGGGTATTCGGGGGAGGGCCTGGCGTCGAAGGCGCTGCGCGATTTCTCTGGCGCGGGAATCGACTTGGTTGTCGACATGAGCGGTTTGGGCCGGCAGGATGCCTTTGCGGATTTTCAGAATGTGGAAGAATGGGAAGTCACGGATCCGTATGGCGGCAACGCAGCAACCTATCAGAAGATCTTTCTGGAGATCCAAGACAAGGTGATGGCAATGGCGCAGTTGCTGCGCGAAACCAAACGCGCCAACGAAGAAAATCAGTAGAGGAGATGAAGTGCGACGCGGGCAGACAAGTGTTTCGCAGGAAGACTACCTGAAAGCGATCTGGGAAATGCTGGAAGAGGACCAAGTGCCCATCAGCGCGCGGTTGGCGGAGGAGCTCAACGTCAGTCCCCCGGCGGTCACGGCGGCCCTGAAACGCATGACGCGCGACGGCCACGTGAAGGTGGAACGCGGCGGTCGGATTCACTTGACCGCCAAAGCCCGCAAGACCGCGCAACACCTGATGGTGCGCCACCAATTGGCGGAAATGCTGCTCACCGAAGTGATCGGCCTTTCCTGGTCGAAGGCGCATGCCGAAGCGGAGCGCATGGAGCACGCCATTTCCCCAGAGGTGGAGGCGCTGCTGCTGAAAAAGTTTGCCGGGCGAAAAGCATGTCCACACGGTGTTCCGATGACCGGCGGCATTGCCGAGCTTCGCAAGCAAGGCGGCGTCCTGCTCTCTGAGTTAAAGCCCAAGGAAAACGCGGAGATTTTGTGCGTCTACGAAAAAGACGAGGGATTTCTGGAGTTCCTCGAGGGGTTGCACCTGCTGCCGGCCACGCGCGTGGAAGTCTTGAAGCGCGAGTACGACGAAACCATGACGCTGCGCGCAGGTGGACATACGATGCACTTGGGAAAACCGGCAACAACGCGCATTTGGGTGAAGCGTCTGGCCGCCTGACGCCCTTCCCGAAGCATTTCCCGCTTGAAAACTGTTCCGAATGTGTCTAAGTTACAGCAACACCGGCCTGCGCGGTAAGCATTCACGGGCTCATCTTGCAAACTTGAGGGAATGAATGTCGGCGACGACGGGTACGAGTCTGCTTTCGAATCGGCACGGACATTATTGGATTCTGTATGTGTTGCTGGCATTTTTCGGAGGGTTGCTGACCTTTGTCGGGGCGCGCGCCCAACAAAAAGCCACCGACGATGCGACGTTCCGCAAACTGATTGACGGTTATTGCGCCGCGTGGAGCACAAAAGACCCGGCCAACGCCGCGAAGTATTATGCCAAGGAAGACGGCCTGGTGTTTTATGACGTGGCGCCGTTTTCGTATGGGAGCTGGAAAGAGTGCGACGTCGGAGTGCGGAAGAATTTTTTCAACAACGCGGAAAGCGTTTCGCTGACCGCGGGCAAAGAACTGAAGGTGACGCGGCGCGGAACCATCGCCTGGACAACGGTGCCAATGCACCTGACCGCCAAGATGAAGGACGGCAAAACGATTGATTCGCCGATTCGTTACACCGGAATCTGGGAGAAAAAAGGGAAAAACTGGTTGCTGGTGCACGAGCATCTGTCCGCACCGCTCGGCGGATAGCTGATAGAAAGGCAAGACCGATGTGGAAAACGCTGGAGCTTTACTGGATTGCCGCCCGCGGATACCGTCTGCAACCCTGGAAAAGCCCCTATCTAAAGTGGCGCTTTGAAACTTTCCTCGGGAAAGAAGCCGCCAACCTGGATGCCAAGAAGTTTTTCAAACTGAGCTGGAAGTATCGTGACCAGTTGCAGCGATTCGCCGACTGGTCCGCCGAACGACGCCGCGCCCAGCGCCGCCACGCCTGAATGCTGCTCTCTCCTCGGTTTTAAGCTGCTGGGGAGAGTTGCGGGCCTGAGTCGCAAGGCCGCGCTAGCCGTCACCCATCACAATTTGGCCTTGCCTGGCCAGAGTATAATCGGTGCGGGAGGCCGATCATGACCGAACTAACGGTCCTCCAGAAGACCGAAGCGTTGCATGAGGCGCTCTGGTGGGAAGCCGAAGCAAACGGGCGCGTCCACTGTTTCCTCTGCCCCAGGCATTGCCACATTCATCCCGGTCAATCGGGTTTCTGTTTCATCCGCGTCAACCAGGACGGCAGGCTCTATAGCCTCGGCTACGGCGCTCCCGCCGCTCTGCAAATTGACCCCATTGAGAAAAAGCCGCTGAATCACTTCCTGCCGGGTACCAGGGTCTTCAGCATGGGCACGGCGGGTTGCAACATGGGCTGCTTCTTCTGCCAGAACTGGGACATCTCCAAATCGCACCAGGACCAGGTTCACGCGAAGCATGTTCTGCCGGAAGAGGTGCCGAAACTTGCGCGGCATTACGGCTGCGACTCCATCGCCTTCACATACAATGAGCCGACGATCTGGGGCGAATACGTGATCGACATCTGCAAAGCGGCCAAACGGTACGGATTGAAAACAGTGATGGTTACCAACGGTTACATCACCTACGAAGCCTTCCACGACATCTACGAGCATATCGATGCCGCCAACGTGGATCTGAAAGCGTTCACCGAAGAGTTCTACGGCAAGATTACGCTGACACATCTGGAGCCGGTGCTGAACACGCTGCAGTGGCTGCAGAATGAGACGAAGGTCTGGTTCGAAATCACCAATCTAATGATTCCGACACTCAATGACGATCCGAAGGAGACGCAGCAGTTGGCGGAATGGGTCGTCCGCCATCTGGGGTCTGATGTGCCGCTTCACTTCACGGCGTTTCACCCGGATTTCAAACTGCGCGACAAGCCGGCAACTCCGCCGCAGACACTCCATCGCGCGCGCGAAATTGCGCGCAAAGCCGGCGTGAATTACGTGTATGAAGGAAACATCTTCAGCGAGGCCGCCAACACGTACTGTCCCGGCTGCGGAGAGCTCCTGATTCGCCGGTCCTGGCACGATGTGCTCGACGACCGGCTGAAGAACGGTGCTTGCTCCAAATGCGGCCGGAAAATCCCGGGTGTTTGGGACCGAGGGTAATCCAGCCCTCCTTGGGCCGCGGGAGACTGCCTGGTTTCAGGGTTGAAGCCATGGAAGCGCAGCGGATCACGCGCCTCGAGGTTTCCGGGCAAGCACGTGATATTGCGTACCCAGCGGCCACGAATACAAGACATCTTCGAGCTTCCGCAGCGCTTTCAGCGAGCGCGGGAAGATGAACCGATAATCCACGCGGATAATCTCAAATCCAATGTTTTTCAGAAGGGAAGCGGATTCGCGGGGCGTTAACAGGATGGCGTCGCGGTCGAACGGCACGCGCCACATCACGTAGCGCGTGGCCAGGTTCCAGGGATTGTTCTCCCAAAACGAAAAGAGGCCGTTGTCTCGCAGGGCTGAATATACCAGTGAGAGATTCTGCATCCGCTCGGCCGGCGGAATATGGTGGAAGACTCCGTTGCAGTAGGCGAGATCGAGGCGACCGGTGGGAACGAACTCTTTCAGGGCAACGTAAGAGAGGTGCGCGCCGGCGAAATTCTTCCGCGCTTGCGCAATGGACTTTGGAGAAACGTCCGTGCCCAGCACGGAGTTCGCCTGGAGCACTTCGCGCAGGACGGGGCTGGTTGCGCCGTCGCCGCAGCCGAAATCGAGCACGGCGCCGGGATGTTCATTCAGTTCATCCAGGCATCGCCGTAACCACTGCGCCCGTCCGTTCGCAAAGTATTCGCGGCCCTCCCCGGAAGGGCCAAGGGCCTTCGTCAGGGTCTGCTCGTATGATTCGGAAAATTCGTCGAACAGCTCGCCGGCATCCTTCATCGCCGTGATATTTGCGCCTCCCAAGATTCAAGCCCAGGGACTCCATGCCTGCTTTCTTCACTATAACGCATACGCGAACCACGGCGTGCATGCGGACGCAATCGCGGGATCGCGCTTGTGTATTACGATGGAGCCACGAATTCGGCGCGCAGCAGCCCGCAAGGCACTTTGACCGCGGCGCCGAGCGGAGAAACCCATGCAACAAATGACTTTACCGGCCCGCTACTACACCGACCCCAGCGTATTTCGGGAAGAGATGGAAAGTTTCTTCTTTGGCATGTGGGTGTGCACGGGGCGGAAGGAGCGAGTGGAGAATCCTGGCGACTACTTTCTGGCGGAGATCGCGGGAGAGAGTGTGATTGTTACCCGCGATGCCGGCGGGAATCTCCAGGCTATGTACAACGTTTGCCGCCACCGTGGCACCCAGATGTGCCGTGAGGCCTCGGGCAAGTTCGTCGGGCGCATTCAATGCCCGTATCACGGATGGACCTACGGGCTCGATGGGCGGCTACTCGGGGCTCCCCACATGGAAGAAAAGGGCTTTCGGCGCGAGGAGTATCCGCTGCATCGCGTGGCCATCGACGAATGGGACGGCCACATCTTTCTGAACCTTGGAGAGAATCAGCCGCCGCTGCGGGAACAACTCGGCGAGCTGCCCGGGAAGTTCGCTCCGTGGAAAATGGGTGAATTGCGGTTGCACAAGCGGGTCGATTACGACGTGAAGGCCAACTGGAAGCTCATCGTGCTGAACTATAACGAGTGCCTGCACTGCCCGGTGCTGCATCCGCTGCTCAGCAAAATCACGGACTACCTCAGCGGAGACAACGAGCCGCCGCATCCTGGCTATATTGGCGGCTCGATGGAATTCCGCGGCGCGGCGCAAACCATGAGCATCGATGGCCGGCTCCGCCGCGCCACGCTTCCCGGCTTGAGCGGCCGAGAATGTCAGCAGGTTTTCTACTACGCCATCTATCCCAATTTGTTCTTAAGCCTGCATCCGGACTATGTGATGGTTCATCGCCTCTGGCCGCTAGGCGCGGATCGGACACGCGTGGAGACCGAGTGGCTATTTCACCCGGCGGAAATGGCGAAACCCGGGTTTCAAGCTGATGACGTGATTGAATTCTGGGATACGACCAACAACGAAGACTGGGCCATTACCGAGCTTTCGCAGCGCGGGATCGCGTCGCGCGCCTATGTTCCGGGTCCTTATTCACCGCGCGAGGGATTGCCGCAGGCATTTGATCGCATGGTGCTGGAACGAGAAAAGCGGCGGAAACGCTAGCGACGCTTAACGGCCGGAGTCGCCGCGGAAGGTGATTTGCGGAAACAGCGTGTCCGGCGACACGGGGCTGAGCGGCAGGCCGTCATCGGAATTCTCTCCCGGGCCGCGACGGTGCCTAAGGCGGTGGATGCCCAGGCAAGCCACATAGTAGCCGCTGTAGATGAGGTTGGCGCGCAAAACGTCGCTGCGATAGACAAGAATCTGCGTGCGCAAATACCGTACGAGCCGCGAATGCGGCCGAATGGGGATGAGCGGCTTGGCGTGTGCCTGGTTTACGCCCTGCGGCTGGCAGTCGCGCAACTGCACAACCGTGAGGGACCCATCCGTGGTCATTTCGTCGCCGGTCGCGTTCACCACCGTGCCATTCAGTTCGGGCCGGGAATAAAGCTGCACGGACTTCACGCAACCCGCCAGAGTCAGGTCGCGCACCAGCATGTTCACGCCGTCATCCAGGTTGCGGTCGACGTGGTGAATGAATTTGTGGTTCGTCAAGGAGAGAACCGCGCCAGTCTCGCGCGTGTAGGCGCCAAGCCAGGCCTGCCGGCCCAACACCTCGCCAGGTTGCTCCCAGAAGCGGGCATGCTCACGTTTGCCGAAACTGTTGAAACTCTTCTGCCAGGCCATGTCCTGCTTCTGTCCTTGGAGATATTGCATGGTGATCGGGGCGGAAGTGGAGCTTGAGAGCGTCAAAACATTCAGAAACTGGTGATAGACGCTATGCGCCGAAACGCCGACACCGCTTGTCCAGTCCGCGGCCTCGAAGGCGGTATTCATCTGCGCCCGCGAACCCAGGAAAAGCAGGTTTACGACGTCCGCGGGTTTTCCATGCCTAGTAAAAGTGCGCGAGGTGTTCTTCTGCAGCAGCATTTCCACGTCGCCACGCTCGATTTCGTCCATCTGGAACGAAACCTGCGGAAGTTCCGGCTGATCGCCTACATAGAGCGGAACATTCAAGCGCAGCCGCAGATCGGTGCCTGGCGGGAGATAGATTTCGGGTTCGGGCAGCACGGTCACCATGCGGTAGACGATCAGGCTCGGCGCGCTGTAAGGATTCAAAGAGGGCAGATGGCCCAGGCCATCGGTGATGCGGCCTTGCGGGCTGGAAGTCGCCAGGATGCCGTGAATCATGCCTTTGCGCACGTTTTCGCGCGCGTTGTCCACTTCCACAACCTGGGAGGCGATTGGCAGCGTTTCGCCATCCGAGGTGATGATGCGGTCGAAAATGATCTCGATCGAAGCGGTTTCGTGCCGCAAGCCCAGGCCGACCTTGCGGACGGAGGTGATTTCACCGTCGACCTCCAGGCCGGCGGGAAAAACGGGCGCTCCGTCACAATCGGGCGATTGGATCAACATTGCATGCACCGGAGTGCCGGGCTTGGAGCTGTAAGAAGCAACGGGATCCTGCAATCGCACCCAAAAAGAATTTCCAGCGGGAATGTCCTGGCATCTGGCAGGGGCGCGGCCCGGAAGGATGAGATTCAGGCTGGCGAGCAAAAAGGGCAGCGCCGCGCGCATTCCCAGGCGCAGGTAAAAGGCGAGTGCCGGTGCGTGCCGGCGTGACGCGATGTCAGACAAGCCTTGTCTCCCCCATCCCATGCGATGAAAAAACAACTCCCCTTTGCTTAGTGTGCGGCCAACCACGCGAGGGTTGGCCGAACTGTGCAACGGATTTTCGTAAGCCACAACTGGCTGGGAGGACAGGTGGCAAACACGTAGCAGCCGGGCAGGCCAATGGCGCGTTGACTCTGGATTGCACGGATTGCAGAAATCGCTTGGCGAAGCGGGACGCTTGCTCTACTTCTGGTCCTTTATCTCAGTCGCCTTGCCCATCTTCACGGTGCTGCCGTAACGCTTGTAGTTCGAATAACGGATGGTCATGCGGATGTGCACATCGCCGGAACTGAAGTGCAGAAAATCGTCGGCTCGGGTGTAAACGGGAAACCAGAAGCCCTGTTCGATGTTCTGGCGATAAGTGCGGAATCGCGGGAAGACGTTCTCGTTGTTTTTATTGATGATGTCCGGCACGGCTTTGCCGTCGGACATCACGATCTGCAGGTCCTTGCTGTCCACCCAGACGCGCCCCTGAAAGTAGCGCTGCTTCTTCTCGATCACTTTTGGCGCGACGTCGAAGACATAGCAGGAGAGTTCGTCCACTTGTTGGCGGCCGACGTAGGTAACGTTGTATTTCGGCAGGTCCTCCGTGGTGAGCACAAAGGGCTGCACGTTGCGAACGTCGTCCAGGTCCTGTTCGCTGAGTAGAATTCGCTCCAGCGTGGAGACCGGCGCGTAGGTGACCTTCTCATACCGCTTGCCGTCCGGCGTGAACACGATTTCGCTGGTCATGCGGTATTCGCCGTCGGGCCGGTTGTCGTCATCGAGCGTCTGAATGGAGAAACTCTGCGTGTAGGTGTAATTGCCGCGTTCGATCTTGAACTCGGATTCGCGTTCGGCAAAGCGCTTGATGATCTGGTCGACCGGGAGCGACGGGGGTTCGTTCGTGATGGGGCTGTCCCCGGGAGAATGGATCGCCTGCGGCGGCGGCGCGGTGTGATACCCCTGATCCTGAGTTTGGGAACGTGACTGGCGCGGCGGAGGGGGTGGCGGGGCTTGTGTGCGTGGGTTAGGAGGATTCGGCAGTGGCCCTGGGTCTTGTGCGGGAGAAGCGACAGCCATAGCCGCGGCTGCCAGCAGAATGAGTGTTCCCCGGACCGCCAGGCGGTTGCAAACTTGGTTTGTTACCAATGAAACCTCACTGAGTGCCAATTGGCGATACTCAGTAAGATTTTAACGCAAGCCCCGGGGTTGTACGAGCGGAGGCGGAACTATCAGGTAGAGCGCCATTTCAAAAATACGGCCGCCAGGGGAGGAAGGGTTAGGGCCAGGGAATAGCGCCGCCCCTGCCAGGCATGTTCCCCGGCGTTCATGCCGCCGAGGTTTCCCACGTTTGAGCCGCCATAAATGGCCGCGTCCGTATTGAGGACTTCCTCATAATGGCCCGGTCGCGGCACGCCGATGTGGTAGCCGTAGCGAACCACCGGCGTCGCATTGATAATGGCGATGATCATATCGTCCGGGTTTTTGCCGCGGCGGATGAACGAATAGACGCTGTTGTCGGAATCGTTTGCGTCGATCCATTCGAAGCCCGGCCAGTCAAAATCCACCTGGTGGAGCGCCGGCTCGTTTTGGAGCAACTTGTTCAGGTCCGTGGCGAGTTGCTGGATGCCGCGGTGTGATTCGTATTGAAGCAAGTGCCAGTCCAGGCTGCGCGCTTCGCTCCATTCCTGGCGTTGGGCGAATTCCTGCCCCATGAACAGCAGCTTTTTTCCCGGATGCGCGTATTGATACGCCAGCAGGATGCGGAGGTTCGCGAATTGCTGCCAAGGGTCGCCCGGCATCTTGTGCAACAGCGAGTTTTTCCCGTGGACCACTTCGTCGTGCGAGAAGGGAAGCAGGAAATTTTCGCTGAACGCATAGAGCAGGGAAAACGTGAGTTTGTTGTGCTCGTAGCGGCGATAAACCGGGTCTTTGGAGAAATAGCTGAGCGTGTCGTTCATCCAGCCCATGTTCCATTTCAGGCTGAAGCCGAGCCCGCCGAGATAGGTCGGCCGGGAGACGCTCGGCCAGGCGGTGGACTCTTCGGCAATCGTGAGCACACCGGGGAAGCGGAGATGCACGACTTCGTTGAGCCGCTTGAAGAAATCGATCGCGTCCAAATTTTCACGCCCGCCGTATTTGTTGGGCACCCACTCGCCTTCCTTGCGCGAATAGTCGAGGTAAAGCATGGAAGCGACCGCATCCACGCGCAGGCCATCGATGTGATACTTGTCCAGCCAGAACAGCGCGTTCGAAATCAGGAAATTCTGGACTTCATTGCGCGCGTAGTTGTAAACCAGCGTGCCCCAATCGGGGTGCGCGCCCTGGCGGGGATCGGAATGCTCGTAGAGGTGCGTGCCGTCGAAAAACGCCAGGCCGTGCGCGTCGCGCGGAAAATGCGCCGGCGTCCAATCGAGAAAAACACCGAGGCCCGCCTGGTGGCAGCGGTCCACGAATTCCATGAAGTCGCTTGGCGCGCCGTAGCGGCTGGTGGCGGCGAAATAGCCCAGTGTCTGATAGCCCCAGGAACCGTCGTAGGGATGCTCCATGATCGGCAGCAGTTCGATGTGCGTGTAACCGAGTTCTTTCACATAAGGGATGAGCTGATCCGCGAGTTCCCGGTAGCTCAGCCAGCGGTGGTTGTCCTCGGTCACGCGCCGCCAGGAGCCCAGGTGAACTTCGTAGACGGAAATGGGCTGCTCCAGCCAGTTTTTCGCGCCGCGCCGCTGCATCCAATCGGCGTCTTTCCAGGCATGCTTGTCGATGCGAGCGACAACAGATCCAGTGTTGGGCCGCAATTCAGAGGAAAAGCCGTAGGGATCGGCCTTGAGAGGCAGCATATTGTCGCGTGGTCCGATGATTTCGAACTTGTAGATCGTGCCTTCCGCAAGTTCCGGCACGAAAAGTTCCCAGATTCCGGAGGTTCCGCGCGAACGCATCGGGTGCATCCGCCCGTCCCAGCGATTGAAGTCGCCCACCACGCTCACACGCCGCGCATTCGGCGCCCACAACGCGAAATGCACGCCAGTCACGCCTTCGAGTGTTTTTACATGCGCGCCGAGCTTTTCGTAGGTGTCATAGTGGCGGCCCTCACCCATCAGGTAAAGGTCGAACTCGGTCAGGAGATACGGAAAGGCGTAAGTGTCGTGAAGTTCCCAGATGTCGCCATACTCGTTGCGAAAGCGGAACCTGTAGCTGGCAGGGGCGGGAGGATATTCGCTGGCAATGGGCAGGATGGCCTCAAAGAATCCTTCTTCGCGGATTTTTCGCATCGGCAGCACATCTGGCTGGCCAAGCAGCAGGATCTCCGCATCCACGGCGCGCGGCTGAAACGCTCGGATGGACCAGCGGCGGCCTTCCGGCGTATCCACCGGGTGCGGCCCAAGAATTCCAAAAGGATCGGCGTTGCGGGCTTGGAGCAGGGAATCGACACGGCGGTCAAATTCGCTTCGCGGAGGCGATTGGGGAGCGAAGGGAGTTTTCTCAGGCACGGGAGCATTTTATCGGAACACCGGCGGGGGGCAAACCGTGGACGTCTGCCAGGTTGCGCAAAAGGGAGGGGCGAGGCTCGGCGGAGGGAAACCATGACGGCGGTTGAGGGATTCCGCGCCCCAGTCCCTCCCTCAACCGCCGCAGGAGGTGTCAGCTTTCGCCGGCACCAAGTTCGTTCCGTCAGGTGGATCGAACAAGTGTAGGGTCGCATTGGGGATTGCATCGTGCAATATGGCAGCCGATCGAAGAACTATCGGAATTGAACAGCGCGAAACCCAGGAGTAGGAACGATGAATTACAGTTAAACGAGGTGGTCCTGAGAAGATGAAGTTTACCTGAGCGGCCACCGGGCCGGAGAGACGCCGGTGTGCAAAAGTTGCGGCGTCGCTGTGGCCGGGGTAGAGTTTGTGGACGATAGCTAATAGCAGAGCGTCCGTGGAGATTGTAAGTTCCGAAACGAGGGGGTCCGGTGAGCATCCGATTCGCATGGGGAATGGGAATCGTGGCGGTGATGGGAGGAACTTTGTTGCCGAGTGCGCAGGCGCAGGACCGGTCGCAAGCGCGATCGATGGTCGTTTCTCGCAAGGGCATCGTGGCGGCGGAATCTCCGCTGGCAGCGCAGGCCGGTGTGCGCATTCTGGAGCAAGGCGGAAACGCCGTGGACGCCGCGATTGCCACGAACGCAATGATGGGCGTGGTGGCGCCGATGATGAACGGCATCGGCGGGGATTTGTTCGCCATCGTGTACGACGCGAAAGCCGGCAAACTCTATGGTCTGAACGCCAGCGGTTGGGCGCCCAAGGGCCTGACTCCGGAGTTGCTCAAGAAAAAAGGCCTGCGGGAAATGCCGAATACCGGCGTGAACACCATCACCGTCCCCGGCGCCGTGGACGGCTGGCAAAAGCTCGCGGACAGGTTCGGCCGCAAAAAGCTCGGCGACGATCTGGCGGCGGCCATTCAGACCGCGCGGGACGGCTATCCCATGACCGAATGGGTCTCGATGTACTGGAACATTTCGGCCGATTTCTTGCGCGGCGATGAAGAAGCCACGAAGATTTATCTTCCGCAGGATCACCCGCCCAGAGTGGGGGAGATTTTTCGCAACCCGGATCTCGCCTGGTCCTTGCAACAAATCGCTGCGCACGGCCACGATGCTTATTACAAAGGAGAAATTTCCAGGCGAATTCTGGAGACGATCAAGCGCCATGGCGGCGCGATGACCGCGGAGGATATGGCGGACTTTTCCAGCGAGTGGGTCGAGCCCATCTCCACGAAGTACCGCGATTGGACGGTTTACGAATTGCCGCCGAACGGGCAGGGCATCGCCGCGCTCGAAATGCTCAACATCCTGGAGACCTTTCCGCTTGGCCAGGACAAGGAGTACGGCTACGGTTCAACGAAAACGCTCCACGCCATGATCGAAGCAAAGAAACTCGCTTACGCCGATCTGTTGCGTTACATCGGCGATCCCCACGGCCAGAAGCTTCCCGTGGCGGAATTGCTTTCGAAAGAACATGCAGCCGAGCGCGCCAAGCTGATCGATCCCGATCACGCCAACTGTGAAGCCGGCGGCGAACCGCGCGGCGGCAAAGAGACCACCTATCTGACCGTCGTGGATCGCGACGGTAATATGGTGTCGCTGATCCAGAGCAACTTCGACTATTTCGGTTCAGGCATCGTTGCAACGGGAACGGGATTCGCCTTGCAGAACCGCGGGGCGCTATTCTCGCTCGACCCCGGCTCGCCGAACCTGCTGGCTGGCCACAAGCGGCCGCTGCACACCATCATTCCCGCGTTTGCACAGAAGGGAGACACGCGCGTGGCGTTCGGCATTATGGGATGGTGGAACCAGTCGCAGGCCCATGCGCAATTCATCGCCAATATGGTGGACTTCAAGATGAATATCCAGGCCGCGCTGGAGGCTGCTCGCTTCACAAAGCGAACGTTCGGCGGCTGCGACGTGGAAATGGAAAACCGCTTCTCCAAAAAAGTGCGCGACGAACTGGAAGCCAAAGGCCATCAAATCAAAGTCTTGGGCACCTTTTCCGCAAGCGTCGGCGGGGGCCAGGCCGTGCTGCGGGACTTCGCCGCCGGCGTGAACTATGGGGCTTCCGATCCACGAAAGGACGGCGCCGCCATCCCTGAATTACCTCTTGACTAATATACCGAATTATACATAGAGTCAGTACTCTTTTCGGCCGGTACGCCTGGGGGAGTACGGCAAAAAGATTCCCTGGCCGAGCACGGAAGATGAACGCCCGTTCCCACACGGTCGTCAAAAGGGTTGCTTGCCGCAATGCACGCTCTTATTTATCAATAAGATAGAGCTATATTTGCGTGGCGTGCCACTTGCAACTGAATTCGCTTCCGCTATCGCCGTCGACTCCGCTAGAGGTCGGAATTGGAGGCTCCTGAAAATGCCGCGGTCCAGAAATCTAAGCAAGAATTTTCTCACGACGGCGCTTGGCGTGGCGTTTCTGCTGCTGGCCGTTCCGGCCGTTCACGCGCAAAGCACAGACGTTGCCGGTGAGTATGTCTGCACGGAAGCCCATGTGGCTGGGAAAACCGTCCAATGCACCGCGCCGCCGCTCTCTCTGAAAGGCGATGGCAAGTTTGAACTGCAAGGGCGGGAAGGCGACTATCTGGTGAACGGACACTGGGTGGAACTGAAGGGGGAGGTTCTGAAGTCGCGCGCCAAGATCGAAGCCGGCCACAAGATTGTGTTCCGCTTCACCAATAAAAAAGGCGCCTGCGAAATGATCTACGAGCGCCGCGTCGCCGAATTGGGCAAAACTAATCTCAGCTGACCTGTTGAAGGCAGCCTTGAGAGGCGGGCCGCTTCGTTTCGAGCAGGCCGGTCAGCCCTTCTCCATCAATTTTTCAAACAATCGCACGGTATCCGGCGCGTGGCCGCCGTAATGGTTGTTCGCAAACGCAAACACGCGGATCTTCCGCTTCAGGAAATTCCGGCAGGCTTCCGCCCACTCCCGCAGTTCGCGCGTGCGGTCCACGATGGTCTTGTCCCATAGCTTGGTCTGCTCTTCGATGCCTTTCCGGTCGCCGAGCCAGCGAATGTAGGTGAAGTCGGTGGTGATGGCGTCTCCTTTGGCGAACCACTCGCGCGGCCGCGGCATCCAGGGATGATCGATCAGGGTCAGCGCCACATTGTGTTTGCGCAGCAATTCGAAGAGCGGCGCGCCGAGCCAGTATTTGTTGCGGATTTCCAGCGCGAAGCGAGGCTCGGCGGGCAGCGCTTCGAGAAACGACTTCAGTCGCGCAAGGAAATCCGCGGGAGAACTGAACGCCTTCTTGTTGAAATAGGGAAACTGGAGCAGCACGACGCCAAGTTTTTCGCCCAGCGGCTCCGTGGCGCGCAAAAATTCTTTCAGCACCGGCTCGGTGTCCACAAGCACCTTTTCGTGAGTGATCTCCTGCGGAGCCTTTAGCGCGAACAAGAAATCGGTCGGCGTTTTTGTGTACCAGCCCTTCACGGTGGAAAGTGCGGGAATCCGGTAGAAGGTTGCATCCACTTCGACGGCAGGGAATTGTGTCGCGTAGTAACTGAGGTAATCGCGCGCCTCGGTCCCCTTGGGGTAGAAGGACTTTTCCCAGCCCTCCGCGGTGAACGAAGAGGTCCCCAGCAGCAGGAGTGGTTCAGTAAGTTTGGCGGACATGCGAGAGATGATACTTCAGCTCTCAGCGAAATATGTAGGGCCCGCCTTCTGCTTGCACTCGGAGAGGGCGGCGGGCCACATTGACGGGAAACGCTGGCGCGCGGAAGCGGAGGCCGTCGAGCTGTGGCTATTTCTTGGCGGTAGCCGCGGACTCGTTCAATCCCGGCGCGACCACGGGATTGAGGAACGGCATCATCGCGCGCAGCTTCAAACCGATCTGCTCGATCGGGTGCTGCTGTTCAGCCTTGCGGCGCGCCAGGAAGTTGGGGCAGCCTTTTTCGTTCTCCGCGATCCATTCTTTGGCGAAGCTGCCATCGCGAATGCCGGCCAGCAGTTGCTTCATCGCTTCGCGCGTCTGCTGCGTCACGATCCGCTTCCCGGCGTGATAGTCGCCGTGCTCGGCGGTATCGCTTACCGAATAGCGCATATAGCTGAGGCCGCCGCGGTAGATCAGGTCCACAATAAGCTTCAATTCGTGCAGGCATTCGAAGTACGCGACTTCGGGCTGGTAGCCGGCTTCGACCAGCGTCTCAAAGCCCGCTTTAATCAATTCGCTGACGCCTCCGCACAAAACGGCTTGCTCGCCGAAGAGATCCGTTTCCGTCTCCTCGGTGAACGTGGTTTCCAGCACGCCCGCGCGCGTGGTGCCGAGTCCTTTGGCATAGGAAAGCGCTTGCGCCTTGGCGTGACCCGTGGCGTCCTGCTCCACGGCGATCAGTGCCGGCGTCCCGCCGCCCTCGACGAAAACTTCGCGCACGCGGTGCCCCGGTGCCTTGGGCGCAATCATGCTCACGTCGACGTTTTTGGGCGGCTTAATGGCGCCGAATCGAATGTTGAAGCCATGCGCGAACATCAGTGTTTTGCCGGAGGTCAGGTGCGGCTCGATCGCTTCCTTATAAAGCTTGGGCTGCTTGGTATCGGGCGCCAGAATCATGATCACCTCCGCCCAGGCGGCGGCATCGGCCGGAGCCTTCACCGTCAGGCCATCTTGTTCGGCCTTCGTCCGGGAAGCGCTGCCCTCCGGGAGTCCCACCACCACGGAAACTCCGGAATCGCGGAGGTTGAGCGCATGCGCGTGGCCCTGCGAGCCGTAACCGATGATCGCGACCTTCTTGCTCTGGATCAGGGAGAGGTCCGCGTCTTTGTCGTAATACAGGTTTGCCATTTCGTTCCTTTCATATGTGGCCGCTCAGCGGCGAGAATCGTTATATTTATTTGCGCGCGGGTGCCTTTGCGTCTGCAGACTTCGGACCCGCTTCCGCCGGGGGCCGCAGCAAATCGTTGCCACGGGTCATAGCGATGCGTCCGGTGCGCGCCATTTCAAGCACGCCAAACGGGCGCAGCACCTCCAGCAACCCGTCGATCTTGTCCACCGTGCCGGAAACTTCCACGATCAGCGATTCGGGGGCCACATCCACCACGCGGCCGCGAAACACCTTGATGAGTTCCATCAGGTGCGGCCGGTTCTGTTGGTCCGCGGCAACCTTGATCAGCGCCAGGTCGCGCTCGAGCATTGGCCGGTCGGTGATGTTTTCCGCCAGCAGCACGTCCACGAGGTTTTCGAGGCTTGCTTCCAGGCGGTGCGCGCCGCGTTCGTCCGTATGCGCGCAGATGGTCATGCGCGCAATCTCTTCGTTTTCCGTCGGCCCGACGGTGAGCGAGTCGATATTGATGGCCAGCCGGCGCGTGAGCGAAGCCACGCGGTTCAATACGCCGGGCTTGTTTTCGACATAAGCGACAATCGTCTGCATAGCTTCCTCAAATTTCATGTAGGGGCGGCTGTAGGCCGCCCGTTTTACGGCTCCGAAGCCGTTTCGACCAGCGGATTGTGCGGGCGGCGAATCATGTCGTGCAGCGCCGCGCCCGCCGGCACCATCGGGTACACGGAATCTTCCTGCTCCACGCGGAAATCAATGAGCACGGCCTGGTCCGAATTGCGGGCGGATTCAATCGCCGGAATCACTTCCTTGCGCGCGGTCACCGTCTCCCCGCGGATACCAAACGAGTTTGCCAGAGCGGCAAAGTTCGGCGCAACCAGCGGCGTGGCCACGTAGCGCTTGTCGTAGAAAAACTCCTGCCACTGTCGCACCATCCCCAGGTAACCGTTGTTGATGATGGCGATTTTGACGTTCAGTTTTTCCTGGACGATGGTCGCCAGCTCGCACATGGTCATCTGGAAGCCGCCGTCGCCGGCCACGACCCACACTTCCGCGTCCGGCCGGGCCATCTTGGCGCCGATAGCTGCGGGCAAAGCGAAGCCCATCGTGCCCAGGCCGCCGGAAGTGATCAGTGTGCGCGGCTGATTGTAGTGGTAATACTGCGCCTCCCACATCTGGTGCTGGCCCACGTCGGTTACCACCACCGCGTTGCCCTGGGTGGCTTTCCAGAGGTCGTTGATCACGTGCGCGGCGTAAAGATGGCCGGTGTCCGGCAGCGATTGAATGTCGCGTACCGCCGAATCGCCCTTCAATTGCTGGATGTGCGCCACCCACGCGCTATGGTCGCGCTCGTGGACATGCGGCAGGAGCGCTTCAAGGGTCTCGCCGGCATCGCCGATAATCGCCGCGTCTACTTTGACGTTCTTGTTGATCTCCGCGCGGTCCACTTCAATGTGGATCTTGCGGGCGTTGCGGGCGTAGGTGCGCAGGTCCCCGGTCACGCGATCGTCAAAGCGCATGCCTACGGCAATCAGCAAATCCGCTTCCTGAATCGCGGTATTCACCCAGGCTTCCCCGTGCATGCCCATCATCCCCAGGTTGAGCGGGTCCGAAGCGGGGAAGCAGCCGATGCCGAGCAGAGTCATCGCCACGGGAATGTTGCTTGTGTGCACGAACTTCTCGAACGTCTGCATGGCCCCGGAAAGCAGGATGCCGCGTCCAGCCAGAATCACCGGGCGCTTCGCGGAGTTGAGCAATTCCACGGCGCGGTCGAACTCTTCCTGGTCGTGGTTCCTCCGGACGCGCTTGGGCGGCAACTTCGGCGCGCAGGCGTCCCATTCGAATTCGGCGGAGGCTTGCTGCGCATCCTTCGTGACGTCCACCAGGACCGGCCCGGGCCGCCCGGAATTCGCAATCAGAAACGCCTCGCGTACGGTGCGGGCGATGTCTTCCACTTTGCTGACCACAACGTTGTATTTGGTGATCGGCATGGTGATGCCGGTGATGTCCACTTCCTGGAAGGCGTCGGAGCCCAGCAGTTTGCTGCTCACCTGACCCGTGATGCAGACCACTGGAGAAGAATCGAGCATCGCCGTGGCGATGCCGGTAACCATGTTCGTGGCGCCGGGGCCCGAAGTCGCCATCGCCACACCGACCCCGCCCGATGCGCGCGCGTAGCCGTCCGCCATGTGCGTTGCACCTTGTTCGTGGCGCACCAGAATGTGGTGCAGCCTCGACTTGCCAAGAGCGTCGTAGACCGGAAGAATCGCGCCGCCGGGATAGCCAAAGATGTGCCGCACGCCCAGGCGCGTGAGCGTTTCACAAAGTATTTCCGCACCGGTCAGCTTCATAGAGTTCTCCCTGAGGTTATCCGCTCCGTCGCCGGGGCAAAGCCTGCCGGCACCGTGGTGATGGCACCGAGTGAAGAAGAAGAAACCAGTGCGGCGTATTTGGCGAAGACGCCGTGTGTGTAGCGAGGTATCGGCGGCTCCCAGTTCGCCATGCGCTGGCGTATCTCGTCGGCCGTCAAAGCTACGTTGAGGGTGCGATTCGGCAAGTCGAAGTGAATAATGTCGCCGTCGCGCACCGCGGCGATGGGCCCGCCCATCGCTGCTTCCGGCGCCACGTGACCCGCCATCAGGCCGTGCGTTGCGCCCGAGAATCGTCCGTCGGTGAGCAATGCAACGGCTTCGCCCAGGCCCGCGCCGTGCAGCGCCGCGGTCACCGCCAGCATTTCGCGCATTCCCGGTCCGCCGCGCGGACCTTCATAGCGGATTACGATCACGTCGCCGACTTTGATCTGCCCCTGTTCGACGGCCGCAAACGCCGCTTCTTCTCCATCGAACACGCGCGCCGGCCCGCGGAAGTCGAGCATCTTGTGCCCGGCCACCTTGATCACGCAGCCGTCCGGGGCAAGATTGCCTTTCAAAATCACCAGTCCGCCGGTTTCCTTCAGGGGGTTGTTCCTGGTGCGGACGACTTGTTGTCCCGGAGTCTCCTGGGCGGCCGCCGCTTCTTCGGCGAGCATTCGTCCGGTGACGGTGATGCAGCTTCCCTGGAGTAGACCGGCTTCAAGCATGCGCTTTGCGACGAGCGGAGTGCCGCCTGCTGCGTATAGATCGTTTGCGACAAATCGTCCTCCTGGTTTGAGATCGGCCAGAATTGGCGTGCGCGAACTGATACGGTCGAAATCGTCGATGGAAAGCGCGATGCCCGCTTCCCGGGCGATGGCTAAAAGATGCAGCACCGCGTTGGTTGAACCGCCCGTGGCCGCAACACCGGCAATTGCATTTTCCATCGAAGCTTTGGTGATGATTTGCGAGGGCGTCAGATTCCGGCGCAGCAGCTCCAGCGCCAGCTTTCCGGCCAGTTCGCCCGCGTGCGCCTTCCCGGCGTCGGTTGCAGGCACGCTGGAAATGCCCATCGGTGCAAGACCCAGAAATTCACAAACCAGCGCCATGGTGTTGGCGGTGAACTGCCCCCCGCAGGCGCCCGCTCCCGGGCAGGCGACGCATTCCAGTTCATGCAATTGCGCATCGCTCATTTTGCCGCGTGCGTGCGCGCCAACTGCCTCGAAAACGTCCTGAATCGTGACGGAATGCCCTTCAAAATGTCCTGGTGCGATCGAGCCGCCATAGAGGATTAGGCCCGGGATATTCAGCCTGGCCAAAGCCATCGCGCCGCCGGGGATTGTCTTGTCGCACCCGACCAGCACGACCAAGCCATCGAGCAGGTTGCCGCGTGTCACCAGTTCAATCGAGTCCGCGATCACTTCGCGGCTGATCAGCGAAGCGCGCATGCCCTCGGTGCCCATGGTGATGCCGTCGGAGATCGAAACGGTGTTGAATTCCAGCGCTGTGCCGCCGGCGGCGCGAATCCCGTCACGCACGTGGGTGGCCAGTTCGCGCAGGTGATAGTTGCAGGGGCCAATTTCAATCCAGGTATTGGCAATGCCGATCAGCGGCTTGGCAAAGTCCTCATCTTTAAGTCCCGCCGCGCGCAACATCGCCCGCGCCGGAGCGCGGTGCGCCCCATCGGTCAAAATGCTACTCCGAGGTTTCAACGAACGGTCAGACACCGCTACACCCTCCCAGAATCCCCCTGCCCGAAAAAAACGAAGGGCCATCATCTTTTGGATGATGGCCCCGAAATTCGTCTCGGTTCAGGTTACGCTGCCATCACCCGCCTGCGATGCCCACTCGAAGAATCGAGAGGCCGCGCACAATCACCCGAATGACGCCAAGACCGACGGCCGGTTCGGCGATTCGCGAATTCAGGTGGGCGATGAGCAACATAAGGATCGCCCAATAAAGTATCAGAATGGAAGAAAAGTGACAATCAGTCAAATTAATAGAAATGCTCCAGAACGTAAGTAGAACTTATGGGCAGGGCTGGAAAGCGGATTTATCCATCCGGCGGAGCTGGTTGTCGGCACCGGCGGGCGATCCAGCGCAAAATTCTGCGTCTCGCGCGAAGAGAAGGCATCTCAAGGCGGAACGCGAGCATCCATTACGCCATGGCAACCCGAGCAGTTAGTGTCGGTGAAAAAGGTTCTTTCACAGACTCTTACCAACAGTACGTCAACCCGCAGTGGGTCGCGCTCCTGAACCTGCTCGACATGAACGTACACTACCAGCGCTGCTCCGGCGCGGAACTCTTCACCGCGGATGGCCGCCGCATCCTCGATTTCCTTTCCGGCTATTGCGTTCACAACACCGGCCACAACCATCCTTATATTGTCCAGGCTCTTAAAGGCGAACTCGACAAGAGCGGCCCCGCGATGTTGCAGAGCCACGTGCCAGAAATTGCCGGGGAACTTGCGGAGCGTCTTTGCAAATTGGCGGGCGGCGGATTGCAGAAAGTTTACTTTGGCAGCAGCGGCAGCGAAGGGGTGGAAGCGGCCATTAAGTTTGCACGTGCTACCACGGGCCGCACAGGGATCGTCTATGCCCGCGGCAGCTTTCACGGGCTTACCGCAGGGGCGCTCTCGCTAATGAACGATGCGTTCTGGCGCGAAGGGTTCGGGCCTCTGCTGCAAAACACTGAGGGCATCGAATTCGGGGACTTGCTCGGCTTGGAACGGGTGCTCGAAACGCGGCGGTATGCTGCGCTTGTGTTGGAGCCCATTCAGGCCGAGGCGGGCATCCGCGTGCCTTCGAACGAATATCTTCAAAAAGCGCAGGAGTACTGCCGCCGAACCGGAACTCTCCTTGTGATTGACGAGGTGCAGACGGGCATGTATCGCACCGGCACCTTTCTCGCCTCGCACCAATTCGGATTGCAACCGGATATCGTGATTCTTGCCAAAGCGCTCAGCGGCGGCCTGATGCCCGTCAGCGCCACGCTCATGACGGAAAAGGTGTACCGTTCGGTATACTCTTCGCTGCGCCGCGCCATTGTCCACACTTCCACATTCAGTGAAAACAGTCTTTCCATGCGCGCGGGGCTTGCAGCACTCGATGTTCTGGAATCTGAGCGGCTCGGCGAGCGCGCCATGGCCCTCGGCGAATCCTTTCGTGCCAAGTTGCGCGAGGAGCTTGCCCCCTTCGAAATGATAAAAGAAATCCGGGGCATGGGCCTGCTTTGCGGGATTGAATTCAGAGCCCCCAACAAATTGTCCTTGCGGGTGCCATTCGAGGCGTTTCATCGCGTGCATCCTGCCATGTTCGGCCAGGTCGTAGTAATGCGAATGTTCCGCGAAAAAAACATCCTTACGCAAATCTGCGGCAATCATTTCCTGGTGCTGAAGGCGGCTCCGCCGCTGGTCGTCAGCGAGCGGCAACTCGATGAGTTCGTCAGCGCGATCCGCGGAGTCGTGAAACTCGCGCACACTTCGGCGACTTTCTGGAGTGAGGCGTTGGGTTTGGCCCGTCGGGCGGTCAACCTTTAGCGGTGCTGTAACGCTTTCGTGCTCGAAAACACCCAATCAATGGGGGTTGGGAGTGGTCTCCTGCAATCGAAGAACTGACGTTTTTATTATTGGCGGAGGGCCGGCGGGACTTGCTACCGCGATCGCAGCGCGGCAGCTCGGCCTCTCGGCGACCATCGCCGACGGCACAGAACCGCCAATCGACAAAGCCTGCGGCGAAGGATTGATGCCAGAAACGATTGCGGCCCTTTCCGAACTCGGCGTCGGCATTCACCTGGGTCAGGGCTTTCGCTTCCGCGGCATACGATTCTTCGGAGGCCGGCACAGCGCAGGCGCGGAATTTCCTCAAGGCCCCGGCTTAGGTATCCGCCGCACATTGTTGCACGAATACCTCATTCGCCGGGCCGAAGCGTGCGGCGCGCAACTCCTTTGGCAAACGCCCGTAGTCGGCCTCTGTTCGGCCGGTGTGCAACTGCCCCGGGAGGTGGTCGCCGCGCGCTGGATCGTGGGCGCGGATGGCAGTGGCTCGCGAGTCAGGCGTTGGGCGGGGCTGGACCGTGCCACGCGAGAAAAGCAGCGCTTTGCCGTGCGCCGCCACTATGCCCTCGCGCCTTGGTCGGAGTACGTGGAAATCTACTGGAGCCGCCGCGCCCAAGCGTACGTCACGCCCATCGGCCGCAAGGAAGTCTGCGTCGTAATTCTTGCCGAAGAGCTTGGCGATGCCGATTGCGACGCCTTCCTGAGACACTGCCCGGAATTGCGGGAGCGCCTTGCAGGTGGCAGCATCTCTAGCCGCGAGCGTGGCGCGATAACTCTGATGCATTCGCTTTCTGCGGTTCACGCGGGCAATATTGCGCTGGTTGGCGACGCTTCCGGTGGGGTAGACGCCATCACGGGTGAAGGGCTTCGTCTCGCCTTTCGGCAAGCCATCGCGCTCGCGGCAGCCATGAAGAAGGGCCGCCTCGCACGATACGGCCGCACGCATCGCGCACTCGCCAGGAAACCCATGCTGATGGGCGACCTGCTTCTGCTCCTCGGCCGCAACGAATGGATCCGCTCGCGCGCCCTCCGGATGCTCAATCAGCATCCTCAAGTTTTTGCCCGGATGCTGGCTTTGCACAGCGGGAATGCCGAATGGCCCGATCTGGTTTCCGCTGGAGCGCAACTTGGCTGGCGTTTTCTAACGGCATAGAGCGAATGGAGAATGCACCACATGCCCAACGCACTCTGGAAATCAGCGGTCGGAACAGTTGGCGGAGCCCTGGGGCTCGTGTTGTTGCTTTCCTCCGCGAACAGACCTCCTCTGGCGGCGCAGGTTGCCGAAACCCCTGCGCGTCCGATTGTCTTGGCGTTCGATCCCGCGCAAAGTAAGGTCCATTTCATGGTCGACAGTACGCTGCACACGGTGCATGGCACCTTCAATCTGAAAAGCGGCAGCATCCAGTTCGATCCGCAAACCGGCAAAGCGGCGGGCGAGATTATCGTCTATGCCACCAGCGGTGAAAGCGGCAACAACTCTCGCGACGAACGCATGCGTAAAGAGATTCTGGAGACATGGAAATACGCTGAAGCGACGTTTCGTCCCACGCAGATTGACGGCCAGGTGTCGCTCACCGCGCCTTGCGATTTCAAAGTGAAGGGCATTTTTAATTTGCACGGCGGCGATCACGAGCTAGTCGCACTCGTCCACTCCGAATTCGCGGCAGATCATTGGAAGGGAACTGCCAAATTCGACGTTCCCTACATCCAGTGGGGCATCAAGGACCCCAGCAACTTCCTGCTCCACGTCAAACCAGTTGTGCACGTCGAGCTCGACCTGCGCGGGACGCAGGCCGGCGTGCTCACCGCCAAGTGACGCAAATCACTTCACCCGCAAACTTCACATCGTGTTTTTCTCAATTTGATTTGCATATCCCGCGCGGTTCCCGCATCATTAGTAGTTTGGGACGCAGCTTTCCTGCCAGATAGCTGTGCCTGCCCTGCTCTACCAACGTAAAACTGAGGAACTTCATGGAAAAGCCAACTCGTATTGCCGCGCCGAAAGGAAAACTCGGAGTGCTCCTGCCGGGCATGGGCGCGGTTGCCACCACCTTCATGGCCGGCGTGGAACTTGTGCGCACGAAGAAAGCGCAGCCGGTGGGCTCCCTGACGCAGATGGGCACGATTCGCCTGGGAAAGCGCACCGAAGGAAGATCCCCGAAGATCAAGGACTTGATCAAGCTGGCCAAACTCGAAGATATCGTTTTCGGCGGCTGGGATATTTTTCCGGACAGCTCCTATGAGGCCGCCGCGAAAGCCGGCGTGCTGGATCCGCACCACCTCGCGATGGTCAAGACGTTTCTCTCCAAGATCAAGCCCATGCCCGCTGCGTTCGACCGCGAATACGTGAAGATGCTCGACGGCAAGAACGTGAAGAAGGGCAAGAACAAATACGAAATCGCGCTGCAGGTGAAGAAAGATATTGCGAACTTCAAGAAGAAGCACAACTGTTCGCGGATGGTGATGCTGTGGTGCGGGTCCACGGAAATTTTCCTGACGCAGGATGACGTGCACTCCACGCCGGAAAAATTTGAAAAGGCCATGCAGGAGAATCACCCGGCCATCGCGCCTTCAATGCTCTACGCCTGGGCCGCCATCACCAGCGGCATCGCCTACGGCAACGGCGCCCCGAATCTTTCCGTGGACATTCCGGCGCTGCAGACGCTCGCCCTACAGAACAATGTCCCCATTGCCGGCAAAGACTTCAAGACCGGCCAGACCCTGCTCAAGACTGTGCTTGCTCCCGCCTTCAAGGCGCGCATGCTCGGCCTGAATGGCTGGTTTTCCACCAACATCCTCGGCAATCGTGACGGCGAAGTGCTCGAGGATCCTGGTTCCTTCAAGACCAAGGAAGAATCGAAACTTGGCGCGCTCGAGTTCATTCTCCAGCCACATCTTTATCCCGAGCTCTACAAGAAGATTCACCATAAGGTGCGCATCAACTACTACCCGCCGCGCGGCGACAACAAAGAAGGTTGGGACAACATCGACATCTTCGGATGGCTCGGCTATCCGATGCAGATCAAGGTCGACTTCCTCTGCCGCGACTCGATTCTCGCGGCGCCGATTGTGCTGGACCTTGTGCTATTTCTGGATCTGGCGCAGCGCTCCGGCATGCGCGGCATTCAGGAGTGGCTCAGCTTCTACTTCAAGTCGCCCATGACTGCCCCGGAACTTTATCCGGAGCACGACCTCTTTATTCAGTTGATGAAGCTGAAGAACACGCTGCGTTGGATGGTCGGCGAGGATTTGATCACTCACCTCGGCCAGGAATATTACGACTAACGAGGATCCGCCGTACGACCCGCCATCCGAGGCGGGTCGCTTCCAGGGGATGTTGCTCCAGTTGGTAGCGCCTGCAACTTGCAGGCAAGCGGGCAGTTCTTCGACTTTGCCTGCCGCCAGGATGGCGGCGCTACTGAAGCGGCGCTCCTACAATGCCTCCGGCTTCTCCCACCTGCCGGTTTCCCCCGAGCGAAACAGCGCTTCGAGCACTGCGGTGTTGGCAATCGCGTCCTCCATCGGATTCGGCACTTCGCCTTGCCCGCGCACGGCCTTCGAAAATAGGTCGGCCTGAATGGTGAACTGGTTGCAGATTGGCAGCGACTCGATCACCTGGCTCGCGCCCCTGTACAAGTCCTTTCCGTTGTCGAGGAACAACCGGCACGGCTTGTCGGTCGGCGCATTGAACGGAATTTCCACATCCAGGCGGCCCTCGGTTCCCAGAAATTGCATCCTCTGGTAGTAAACCAGTTGCGTCGATACCGTGAAAATTCCTTGCCCCGTCGGGAATTCCAAAATTGCCGAAGTAAGCCGATCCGTACGAATACTGGGATCTCTTTCGATGCAAGCGACCACCCGGCGCGGTTCTTCGTCGAAAATAAACCGGGACAATTTTACCGGGTAGCAGCCGATGTCCATCAATGCGCCGCCGGCGAATTCGGTCGAGTTGCGCACATTCTCCGGTTCGATGTTGTGATAACTGAAGAAACCCACCGCGGACCGCAATTTCCCGATGCGGCCGCCGCGAACCAATTCCCGCGCGCGCAACCATTGTGGATGCGTTCGCACCATGAACGCTTCGCCGATCTTTACTCCGTAGTCGTCGCGGGCTTCCAATAGACGCCGCGCTTCGCCCACCGTTCGCGCAATGGGCTTCTCGCAAAGAACGTGCTTCCCGCGGCTGGCTGCGCGGATCGACCATTCCACATGCAGATGATTCGGCAGCGGATTGTAGATGACTTCGATCTCCGGATCCGCGAGGAGTTCCTCATAGCTTCCGTACGCCTTCGGAATTCCGAATTGCCTGGCAAACTCTTTCGACTTCTCGAGCGAGCGCGAAGCCACGGCCGCTACTTCCGCAGATTCGCACTGTGCCATTGCCGGCGCCACGCGGCGTCGCGCAATCGACGCCGCGCCCAGGATGCCCCACTTTACTTTCCCGCTCATGCGAATCTCCGCTTCATCAAAGTGCCAGCAATTTTGCCAGCAGGCCCGCGATCGCTCCGCCCGCCAGCGGTCCTAAAACCGGAATCGCCGCATAGTCCCACCCGGACGGGCCTTTACCGGCAATGGGCAGAATAGCGTGCGCGAGGCGCGGCCCCAGGTCGCGCGCGGGATTGATCGCATATCCCGTCGGCCCGCCGAGGGAAAGGCCAATGCCCCATACCAGGCTGGCGACCAGGTAAGGGCCAAGCCCGTTTGCCGGCCCCGCCGCCGCGACATTCTTCGAAAAGATGGCAAACACGATGAACACCAGCGCAAACGTCGCGATCGCTTCACTGAGGAAGTTCAGCGGAATGCTCCGAATCGCCGGTGAAGTGCAAAACACGCTCAGCTTGGCGCTCGCATCCGGAGTCTCTTTCCAGTGCGGCAGATAGTGCAGCCACACCAGCGTCGCGCCCAATATGCCTCCCAGCAATTGCGCCGTCATCAACGGGAAAACGCTCGAGAAATTTCCACTCTGGATCGCAAACCCCAAAGTCACCGCCGGATTCAAGTACGCGCCTGGACTCCCGCACGCGATGGCCGTAAACACGCCGCACATCACCGCCATCGCCCAGCCCGTGGCGATCACCATCCATCCCGCGTTTTCCGCCTTGGAATGTTTCAGCAACACGCCGCCAACCACGCCGTCTCCAAAAAGGATCAACACCATCGTGCCCATGAACTCCCCGAACCAGGCTGAGTGCATCGCGTGTCCTCCAGGGTCTTTGTTCGCTTCCTATTTCCCACAGTTTCCGGGAAAGCGCAAATGGCCGCTTCTGGGGCAGGCCCAGGCCGCCGCCATCCCGCCCTTATCCGAACGTTCACGGATTGTTCACAGGTGCGTTGTGTCGGGGCTTTAGTGTCAGGTGGCCTTGGGGACCTACCCATCGCAGGAGATTCTCATGAAATTTCGAAAATTGCCGTATCTTCTCGGGCTCGCCTTGGCCTCCACACTCGTTGCGCTTCCTGCATTCTCCCAAACGCCCTCTGCCCCCCAAGCTGCGGCTCCGTACAAACTCTCTGTATTTGCCACCGCGCCTTCCGGCAGCAGCGCCCCGGACTCCATCGCCGTTCTCCACGATCACGTTTTCGTCGGGTATGGCGACGGCCATCTTCCCGACGGGTCCGACGGGCTCAGCAGCCAAATCGTCGAGTACCGCATGGACGGCTCCATCGTTCACACCTACACCGTCCTCGGCCACAGCGACGGTCTGAAAATGAATCCGCTAACCCATCAGCTTTGGGCTTTGCAGAACGAAGATGCCAATCCCAACCTGGTGATCATTGACCCGGAGACGCACCATCAAAGGTTCTTCACCTTCAGCGCGACTCCTCACGGGGGCGGTTACGACGACATCGTTTTCCGCGGTTGCCAGGTCTTTATCAGCGCCTCTAACCCGGCTAATAGCCCGAACACCGGCCCTGCCATCATCAGCGCGCATCTCGAAGGCGGCGTGGTCAACGTGGAAACCTTGCTGGCCGGAACCGCCAATGCGACCGACATTCCCACCGACGCTGCCGTCCAGCTCAACCTCCAGGACCCCGATTCCATGACGCTCGACCCGCAGGGCAACCTCGTGCTCGACAGCCAGGGCGATCAAATGCTCATTATCATCAGCGATGCCGGCACGCCCATGCAGCGCGCCTTGCGTCTGCCCTTGAGCTATCTGACGCCGAACGGCCCCGCTCCGGTCGAGGTCGACGACACCGCGTTCACCACCTCCAGCGAAGGCTTCATTCTCTTCGCCGACAAAGGCCTGAACACCATCTTCCGCCTCGACAAGCAGGCGTTTGCGCCTGGAGCGGCCTACACGGCTGCCGATGGTGGTCCATTTGTTGGCACCATCGATCTCACCACCGGCGTCATTTCTCCGATCGTGACGGGGCTTAAAAATCCGGGAGGGTTGGTCTTCGTGGATACCTCGAAGCGAGAATTTGGGGACGATGAAAGTAACGCCGGCTGCGGCGAACACGATCACGATTGGCGATAACGCTTGGGACATTGACCGAACCGTACCAGGAGCGGGCCTCGGGATTTCTCGTTCCGGGGCACCCTCTTTCTTCGCTCACCGGGTTGCGCTCAGCGCCTCCTGCAATTCCCTCCAAAATGTGGTCACGGAGTCCGCACGCTTTCCTTCCTCCGGGGCGAACGCGCGTTCAAAGAATCTCTGCCACTTCGCCGGCGCATCGGGCAAATGCTCCGACAACGCGGCAAACTGCACGCCCTTAATGGAGTTCTCCAGCGCGGTAAAGGAATCCCCGGCAAACGGAGGCGCTCCGGTAAGCGCCTCGTAGGCGATGACTGCCAGGGCCCACAAATCCCACCTGGGAGATGCGGTGCGCCCGCGCAATTGTTCCGGTGACATGTACCGCAGCGTGCCCGCCATGGTCATTGTCCTGGAATCGCTGGTCTCTTCCGCGGGGCTCGGGAGCATTTTCGCGATTCCGAAGTCGGTGATTTTCACGATTTCACGCGAATCCTGCCGCGCCAGAAAGATATTTTCCGGTTTCAGATCGCGATGGATCAGTCCCCGAGCATGCGCTGTTCCGGCGCCGGCACAAATCCCTTCGAAAAGTTCCAGCGTTCGCGCAGCACTGAGTGTTTTCCTGGCGCGCATCTCGTCCCGCAGCGTTTTCCCTTCCAGGAGCTCCATCACCAGGAAGACGCGCTGCGTGGGGTCCACGCCGAAATCGAAAATCGTCACCACGTTCGGGTGGGCAAAGCGCGCGGTGATCTGCGACTCCTGGCGAAATTTCTCGATTGCCTTCGGACTCGCAAAGAGGTCGTCGCGAATCGTCTTTACGGCCACCACCCGGTGGAGCGACAAATCTTCCGCGCGGTACACTTTCCCCATTCCGCCCTGGCCCAGGCGCGCGTCCAGACGGTAGCGGCCGGCCAGCACGCGCGGTGAAGCCACCAGCGACAATGTGGCCTTGTCTTTTGTGCAATAGGTCGTCCCCGTGTCGTAGCAAGCTCCGCACGCGGCGCACTCTTCGAACGACCGCCCGGGCAGCGCCGCGCTTCCTCGCGACATCAGCAGCGCCAGCGAGTTGGCCACATTCTCCAGTAGCGCGATATCTTCACCCCCGTAAGGCTCTTCGGATTGCTTCCCGCCCAGCACCAGCAGGGCTTCCGTGCTCCCTTCCCGAAGCGCGATCGGCACCAGCAACTCGATCCGAGCGTCGCGCAGAAAATCTTTATCCACTTGTGGAAGCTGCCGTCCCAACCAGCCGCTGCCCGCCTGGGTGATGGGCACGGAGCACTCCAGCATGCGCACCAGCGGGATCAACTTGTTGGTTGCCGGCAGATCTGCAAAGAGCGAGCCAGGAGGAGCCGCCGCGATCACGTGATAGAAGTTTTCGCTCGGCCGCCTCAGGAGCAGCCCGCAACTCTGCGTGTGCAGTGCCTCGGAGATGCGCGTCACCACGCGCGGCGCAACACCTTCCAGGCTCTCCGCCCGGCGTATCTCCTCCAGAATTTCGCGGAACAGAAGTTGCGCGTCGTATTTGTCACGAAAGAATTTCCGGTCGAGCGCGGACAGCCAGTGCTGGCGCTGGGTGGCCGCCAGCGCCGCCAATGCGGCAATCGCCACATAGGTTCCCGCTCGGGTTTTCAGCACCAGGAAAAGTGGCTCTCTTCCGTGCGCAATCAGGTCCACGCCCAGCAGGCCTATCGCCACCACCGGGATTGCCAGAAGCACTCTCCGCGCCAGCGCATATTGAACCCCGCGCCGGATGATCACCCGAACGTCAAACAGGCGGTGCTTCAAGATTCCATACGCAAAAGAGAAGGGAAGCACCAGCATTCCGGCGCTGCACACAAAATTCACGAATGGCGTCTCGAGAAATTCGTAAAATCCGGGCCCGAAATTAAGCATCGTGGTGCCGATCACCCGCGGCAGATAGAAAAACATGGCGATCAGCGCTCCGAAGATCAGCACTCGAAAGCGCCGCCGGTCCGTCTGCGACTCCAGTTTCCAGTAATTCAGCGGCAGGACGATAAGCGCCACGACAAAATAGGCGAGGCTTTGCCCGCCGAATGCGAATAGAACCCACGGCGGGGTCAATCCAGTAAGATTTTGCGGGTTGTATACCGTTTGGGCGAGCAGCTCCAACCCATAAAGGGTTGCAACCAACGGACCGGCCCAGAATGCCATCCAGGCCCAGCGATTCTCAAACAATCGTTTCGGGTAAAGACAAAAAAATGCCGCGAGCAGCGGCGTCCGAATCGCCGCGCTCACATAGACCAGCATCGCGGGCACTGCCACCAAGAACGGCAGCTCGTGGATCGCTGCGGAAAGTCCCCATTGAAACGCTTCGAAGACCGTGGCCATCGACACCAACACCCAGCCGCCCATCCGCGATTCAAAATCGCGAGGTCTTCGAAAGACCACGAACAGCCCAATGGCCATGGTGATGAACTTGTAGGCAAGAAAAATGCACTGTGAAATATGAATCGAGCGAGATTCCTGGTCCCACAGCCGCCCGCGAACGGTCATGCCCAGCTCGTGCGTCTGCGCTTTCCGCCGCACGCGGATCGCTATCGGCCGCCCTTCCGCGAAATTCATGCGCAGGGCAAGCCAGTCCGCAACGTTCCCGATGGGTTGCCCGTTGACGCTAAGAAGAATATCTCCCTGCTGTAACCCGGCAATTGCTCCGGCCGAGCCATCGTCCACACCCGTAATCACCACCTGGCCGCCTTTGTCCTCCAGGGAAATGCCGTCCGCCGCGAGACCAAACAAAAGGTAGTACGCCAGAAACACGTTTCCGACGATGCTGATGGCGGCGAACGCCACGATGCGCCAGGGATAATTTCCGGGGGGCATCCGTTTGGCGCGATTATAGGCGGTTTTGCAGGATGTGCGCCAATGCGGTCAATCTTCCGGGACGTTCCGGCAACTTCACTGACCCAGTGTCAGCAGGAGAAGCAAATACCGCTTCAGATTACGCGTCATCAGGAAGTTTTCGCGCACGTGTTCATGTCCGTTGCTGGCGAGTTTCGCCGCAATCGCGGGATTTGCTAGCAGGAACCGGATTTGGTATGCCGTCCCCTCAATGGAATGCGTCAGCAAGCCGGTGAATTTATGGACGATCTGCAGCGGAATGCCGCCAACGGCGCTGGCCACCACGGGTTTCTTCTTCCAAAGTGCTTCGGTCACCGTCAAGCCGAACCCTTCGCGGAGCGATTTCTGCACGATGATTGTGGAAGCCCGCTGCAAAGCGTTGATCTCCAGAGCGCTCCATGGAGGAAGCTCCAGGATGTGGACGTCCGGGTCATTTCCCGCCGCCTCGCGTGCCTCCTGCAACACTTGTCCGCCTTCCGGGTCGTCCGCCGCGCCGCCGCCGGCCAGCACCAACTGGCAGTCCAGGTATTTGCGGACCAGTTTGTACGCCTGGATGACCCCTACCGGGTCCTTCAAACGGTCGAAGCGCGAAATCTGCGTAATGATGGGGCGTTTCGGATCGATCGCAAAACGCTGCAAAGTGTCTCGTATGAACTCCGCGCCGAGTTCCTGATTCTTTTGTGAGAGCGGATCGATGCAGGGATAGAAGATGTATTGGGGAGCCGGAAGGGGACGCGAGAAACTTGGCGAGGAAATCAGCACGGCGTCGTAGCGCGGCACGAAGTGCATCAGAAAGTTCCAGACATGGTCGTTCGGATGCGAAACGTCGATGTGGCACCGCCAAATCCACTTTTGAGAACCCGGCCTGCGCGCCTTGATCATTCCAGCGGGCTGCGGATCATGGATCACGACGAAATCGGAATCGAATTGCAGGTGCTGCAGGTTTTGCTCGGTGTTGGCCAGAAAGATGTCGAACGCGCGCTGCGGCGGGTCGTACGGCGCGCCGTGCAGGGCATTGTGGAACGCTTTGGTCACCTCGAAAAAATCGTTGCCGCCGGTCATCACGCTCCATTCGCACTTCAGTCCTACTTCTTCCATCAACGGCACTAAACAGTTCAGAATTTCGGCCACTCCGCCGCCAACCGCGGTGGAATTCACCATTTTCACGGTTTTCGCGGTCAGCTTTCCCGCCAGGGAGTGGATTTCATCCACTTCGGAGTGGCCGACGATGGAGAAATAGTCTCCAAGTGTGGCGCCTTTTGTGGCGGAAACGGAATTCGGCGAGACTACGCGGGCATCCATGCGGAAGCCTCCTGCAAGATGTGCTGGCGAACGCCTTCGAGCGTGTTCGCGTAGATATCGATTCGGTCCACGCGGTCGGAAAGCTCCTTCAGCCCCAGGCCGTGCTTAAACCAGTAGGAAAAATCGTTTTCGGAGAGCGGCTCGCGCAGCCGCGCAGTGACGAAGTGATAGTGAATCGTATGGATGCTCACATGCCTCAGCGCCTCGCAGAACTCCTGCAACGTTGAAGCCTTCCAAGAAGTTGGCACCGCGATGGTCACGGCTTCGCAGAAATGAAATGGTGCAAACGCCACGCGAGCCGCGGAACCCGGCGAGCCTGCCAGATGTTCTTCGAGTATGCGCACCAGATCGGCACGCAGGTCCGAGATGCGCGGATATTGGCGGATGTCCAGAGAAGCCATGCGTTCCGCAAGCTTTGGCTCGTTGCACCCGGAAAGCGCCCACTGCGCGAAATCGTTCGAAAATCCCTCGGTCAGGTAGTGGTGTTCCTCCAGGCTTTGAAACGTGTGGTTGAAAATGGTGGCGTCGCTGCAATGGCGCATGCTCTCCAGAAATTCGTCAAGCGAGCTTGCTTTCATGCCGGAAATCCGCGTCAGGCTGGATGCGGCGCAAAATTCAAACGGCGAAGTCGCGGCTTTCATCGTACGTTTCGCTCCCCCTTCATCCCGTGCTCCTCATCGGCAGTGCTCGTTTTTGGCTCACCGCGAATGTTGGGCCTCGCCGAGCTCATGAGGAATCTGGCAGAGCTCGCTGACCAGGCTGGCAGCCCATGCATAAACGTTTGCGGTCTTCACTGTACTTCTCATCTTTCGCATCCGGCTTTGCCTTTCTTCCGGTGACATTTCCAGTGCATATTGCATGGCTTCCGCCACCTGGTCGATGTCGTAAGGATTCACCATCAGCGCCGATTCCAATTCCCGCGAAGCGCCCGTAAAGCAACTCAGGATCAGCGCTCCTTGCTCGTCTTCACAGGCGGCCACATATTCCTTGGCCACCAGATTCATTCCGTCGTGCAGGGAAGTGACCAGGCAAAAGTCCGCCGCTCGGTAATACGGGCGGATGTCGTCGTGCGTGTGGTGTGCCTTCTTGAAAACAATCGGCTTCCACGTTTTTGTTTGAAATTTCCAGTTGATCCGGTCCACTTCCGATTCCACTTCCGCGACCAGATCGTGGTATTTCCGGATGTGCGTGCGGCTGGGCGCCCCGAGCTCCACGAAGACCATCTTTTCCCGGTACGCGGGGAAGTGTTCCAGGAAGCGCTCGATGCTCTGGAACCTCTCCAGAATGCCCTTGGTGTAATCAATGCGGTCCACGCCGACTCCGAGATACCAGGCTTCCACGCCAAGTTCGCGCAGCAGGCGGAATTTCAAATCGGTTTTCGATTCCTCACCCTCCCAGCCCGGTGCCAGTTGCGGCATCGCAATGCTGATGGGAAAGGGTTTTATGTAAGTGGTGTGTCCCTCGCGATTCACCGCAAACCGCTCCCAGTCGATTCGCGATTCCAGCGCTCGATCCGCGGTCTCCAGAAAATTGTTGCAGTGATATTGCGTGTGGAAACCAAGCAGGTCTGCGCCGAGCAGGCCGTCCAGCAGGCTGCGCTGCCATGGGCAGATGCTGAAGGCCTCCGGATTGGGCCACGGGATGTGCCAGAAGATCGCGATGCGCGCATCCGGCCGCTTTTCCTTGATCAGCCGCGGCAGCAAGGCGAAGTGGTAGTCCTGGATCAACACGAACGGCTCTTCGCCTCCTTCCAATTCTTCCAGCACAGACTGGGCAAAGCTGGTGTTGACCGCTTTATAGTCCAGCCAATCCTTGGCCCGGAAAATAGGCCGTGTATGGGCAATGTGGCAAAGCGGCCAGAGTCCTTCGTTTGAAAATCCGAAGTAGTAACCTTCCTCCTGCTCTCGGGTGATCCAAACTCGCTTCAGCGTAAATTGCGGGTCATCAGGTGGAACGGCGACTTTATTCTGGGAGTCCACGGTGACTGCGTCGGCATCGCCCGCCCCGTGGGCCACCCAACTGCCTCCGCAGGCGCGCAGGATTGGATTCAACGCCGTCACCAGGCCGCTAGCCGGCTCGGTCACCACAATTTCCTTGCCCCTGCGGATGTGCATGTACGGTTCGCGGTTGGAAACCACAATCAACGGCCGGCCGCGCAGTTTATTCCGCACATGCTCTTTCAGGCGCTCCGGGGTCCAAAGTGATTCTCCCTCGTCGCGCAGCCGCGCCTCCTCTTCCGCCGCTGCGCGTGCCGCGGAAAGGCTCGCCGTCAAGTGCACCACCTCCTGCGCGATCGGTTGGAAAAAATCGGTCTGCGGCAGGGCGATGGGTTCGGCGGTTTCCCCGAACCGCAGGCGCTTCATCCATTCGGCGGTTTTCGCGATGGGCCCGGCTATGCTCCATCGCACGATGAGCATGGTAACCAGCGCGATGATCACTGTTTCCACCAGGATCCAGAGAAAGTTGAGCCGCCAGGTACTGCTCGACTCTGCCGCGATGTGGCTGACGTCGTAGAGAATCACAAGTTCGCCCTTCAAGATGTCATCCCGGTGCAGCGGGAGGGCGTAGATGTGCATTGGCTTGTTGTCGATTCTTCGAAAGACCCCGATGCCCCGGTCGAGTGTCACGGCCTCGGTTGCAGCCTCCGGTGGGGCATTGAATACGGCCGGGAGCCCCGGCGTAATGGCCACAGGACGTCCCTTGGAATCGTACACTGCAACTCCGGCCAGGCGCTCTCGATTGCCGAAGCGTTCGACGATTCTTTGCAGTTTCCGCTCCGCCTTCGTTTCCAGCAGCGGCTCAACTGATTCCTGGAGACTCTCCGCCAGGATGGCCGCTTTGCGTTCTGTCTCTTCCCGAAGGCGCTGGCGTTCTTGCCGCACCTGCATATACGAGAAGACGGAGGCCGCCAGGGTGACTCCGACAATCAGCGACAGGATCAATCGCAGGGTGATCCGCACGGAGCCTCCGATCTATGGGGTGGTGTTGCCACGGGTTCGGCCTCGGACGCTGCCTTGGTCCTCCGGTTCGCAGAAAAGTGTTCCCGTGTCGCTCCACAAATATATCGTAATACGATATAACTGACGAATCGGCTTATCTTCGTTATGCGGTCAGGGCAGGGAGGGAACGCGTGGACGCGCCATTTCATCAGCCAGGGAAAATGGGTCGGCTGGGTTTCCGCTCGAGTTGCTGTTTGCCGGCGGTTAGCGGCCGGCCAGTGTCATTGCTGCTGCGATTTTGAATTAGCGGCAGGTTCCTGGGTCGAGGAGGAAATATTCGTCGTTGGTGTCGCCGCTGCGGCTGCATTGGCCGGCGTCAATTCCGAAGGCCGGTACTTCGGCGCGCTCACGTAGCCGTGCACAAGATTCTTGTCGATGTGGTTCACGATGATCTGCACGGGTTGCGAAGCGTTGTCCGTGTGAATGGTCACTGGCTCGTACAGATTAATCTTCTTCTTGCTCAACTGATTGTCGTCCACCAGCATCGCCAGGTCGTAGCTCTTGTGCTTGGTATCGGCCTTGCGCAAGGAAAGCGAGAGAGGCCCCACGCGCTCAAATTGCTTCGACTTGGTCAGCTCAAATTCGTAGTAGCTGCGCTCGCCTTTCTTTTCGAGGAGCACCAGTTCGTCGTGGTTCTTGGCGATTGCCCCTGTAAGTTCGGTGCGCGTCGAATCAATGTTTCCTTGCAGGTCGGAGCGGTATTTTTCCACTTGTTGCTGTGTGTCCTGCAGCTCTTTCTGCTGCTCGGTGAGTTGCGACTGAAGCTGCTCATAGCGCTTGTCGGCAGCCGCATTATGCTTCAGCGCACGGCGCCGCGGCCCGGCATGCCTCGCCTCGGTTTTCGTGGCCGGCGCAACCACCGGAGGGGTCATTGCCGCGGCTTGCACGGGCGCTTCTGGTGCCGTTTCATCCGCGGGTTCTGCACTCTGCGCTTGCGATTGCGCCTGAGTCTGCGCTTGCGA
>JAJPIE010000063.1 GCA_021324935.1 Acidobacteriota bacterium | reverse complement strand
GAGCACATGGATGGGCGCGGGTATCCGTATGGATTGACGGGCCCGCAGATCCCGCGGATGGCGCGTATCATCGCCGTGGCGGACACCCTGGATGCCATGACCACGAATCGTCCCTACCAGACGGCGATGGATTTGGATTACGCCCTCGGGCGCATTAAGGCGCTGGCAGGATCGAAGTTCGACGAGAGTATTGTGGCCGCGCTGGAATCCGCGGTGAAAGCCGGCAAACTGCGCCTCACCGCCGTTGAAGTCCATGTCTAAATCCGCAGTGCGGCGGCCCCGCTGCCACTTTTGAGGAATACACGCTGACTCCAACTGTCCTTGTCTGTCTCCGGTTTTGCCCGTAAAAGCCCGCGCTTCGCTCCCGCACACCAAATTGAATCTGTTACACTTTTCTTTCGCGCCTTTTGATGGCTGCGGACCACTCCGATGATTACCCTGTTTGGAAAACCCGAGCCTACGCTGCTGGAGCGGCTGAAGGAGTCCGTCGGCAAGACCAAGGAAGCTCTGGCCGATACACTCGATACGATTACCCAGGGCGGGCGGCAGATTGATCCTACCATTTTGAAGGAAGTGGAAACGGCGTTGCTCTCCGCGGATCTGGGTGTGAAAACGACGCGGGAGATTCTGGACTCCGTGAAGGAGCAAATGTCGCGGAACGCGCTGAATAACGGCGAGCAATTGAAGAAGGAAATCAAGGCACATGTATATCGCGCGCTGAATGTATACGGCAACACAACGAATCTGGCGGGCGCGGCCAACGGCAAAGATCCGCGCGTGATCTTCATTGTGGGGGTGAATGGAGCCGGAAAGACCAACAGCATCGGCAAACTGGCGAACCGCTTGCGCAAGGAAGGCCGCAGCGTGGTGCTTGGCGCGGCGGATACGTTTCGAGCCGCGGCGATCGAGCAACTGGAGATTTGGGCCAACCGCAACGGCGTGGAAGTGATCAAGCAAAAATCGGGTTCCGATCCCGCCGCGGTGGTTTATGACGCGATGGCGGCGGCGAAGGCGCGCGGCGCGGATGCGGTGATCGTGGATACCGCCGGGCGGCTGCACACCAAGTCCAACCTGATGCAGGAACTCGAGAAGATGAAGCGGACGGCGGCGAAGGTGATTCCCGGCGCGCCGCATGACGTGCTGCTGGTGATGGACGCGACGACCGGGCAAAACGGGCTGGCGCAAGCGCGCGAGTTTACTTCGGCCGTCGGCGTAACCGGCATTATCCTTACCAAGCTCGATGGCACGGCCAAGGGCGGCATCGTTGTGGCGATTTCGCGCGAACTCGGGCTGCCGATTCGCTTCGTCGGCACCGGCGAGCAGATCAACGACCTCGTCCCCTTCGACGCACAAACCTATGCGGATTCGCTATTCAATTGACATGCCAAACCAGATCTTCAGGGGCTGAAGCCCAGCCTTTGTTCTTTTTGCAATGTCGGAACTAAAGCTCCGACACCTGGAAACCCCTTAGCTTCGAGGCCAGCGCTATGTCTTCCGATAATTTGTGAGATAGTTTCGAATTATGCCCTCAGCTTCCGCCGAACACGATAAACGCTTCATGGAGCACGCGCTGGAGCTGGCGCGCAAAGGCATCGGCCTGGCTAGTCCGAATCCGACGGTGGGCTGCGTCATCGTGAAGGATGGCGTGATCGTCGGCGAAGGCTTTCACCAGTACGACGGGCGCGACCACGCGGAGATTGTGGCCTTGAAGCAGGCCGGGGAAAAAGCGCGCGGTGCAACGCTTTATGTGACGCTGGAACCCTGTAACCACGCAGGGCGCACGGGGCCTTGCAGCGAGGCGGTGCTGGCGGCCGGGGTTGCGCGCGTGGTTGGCGCAATGGCGGATCCAAATCCGAAAAATGGCGCGGGGGGATTCGAGCGATTGCGTTCCGCGGGTGTTGCGGTCGAAAACGGGCTCTTGGAAGCCGAGGCACAACGGCTGAACGAAGGGTTTTCGCATTGGATTGCGAAGCGGCGGCCGTTCGTGACGCTGAAATCGGCGCTGACGCTGGACGGGCAACTTTCCTTGCCCAAGCCGCGCAAAAAGAAAAGCCGCGAATGGATCACGAGCGAAGAATCGCGCGCGGAAGTGCATCGCATGCGTCACGCTTCCGACGCGGTCCTAACGGGCATCGGCACGATCATTGCCGACGATCCGCTGCTCACCGATCGCAGCGGCCTGGAGCGACGCCGCCGATTGTTGCGGGTGGTATTGGATACGAGACTCCGGCTTTCCCCGAAAGCGCGCATCGTAAAGACAGCCGATGACGATGTGCTGATTTTTACAGCCGCGACGCTGAAATCGCCGAAAGCGCGCAAATTACAAAACGCGGGCGTGGAGGTAGTGCATATAAGTCGCAAACGCGGAGGGCTTGATTTCGATGCCGTCCTGAAAGAGTTGGGCCGGCGGGATATTCTGAGCGCGATCCTGGAAGCAGGGCCCGGGCTCAACGGGACAGCCCTTGCGTCTGGAGCGGTGAATAAGCTGCTGCTCTTTTATGCGCCGAAAATCGCGGGGAGTTTGCAAGTTCCGTTTGTAAAAGGCGGCCCGTTCAATTCGTCCCGTGCGCGGGTGCGAAGCATTCGGCAAATCGGTCCGGACGTGGCCATGGAAGTGGATTTGTAGCGGCGGCGGGCGTTCTTTGGTAGCGCCGGCAGGTTGCCGGCAATCATGAGGGAGTGGGAATACTGGCCTGCTGGAAGCAGACGCTACCAGGAAGCTCCATTGCCACGGAGAAGCTGGGCGCGGCAACTTGTCGCGTGGAGCGGCTGCTAGAACAGTTCCGGTAATTGCGTTTTGACTCCTTCCCAGAATAAATTCCTGTGCAAATTCGCCCGGGTTTGCGAGGATTTTTAGCGAACCGCCTCAACTTGAATCACACGACGGAGGTCGAGCCCTTTTGAGCGAAGCTCCCCGTTCCTGGCGCGTGGGCTTCTGGAGCCTGATCGCCACGCAGTTTCAGGGCGCCTTCAACGACAACGCCCTGAAGTTCCTGGTCATTTTCCTGATTATTGGAACGAATCTCACGCCGGAGGAGGAAGAAACCAAGGTCCTGCTGGTGGGCTCTCTGTTTTCCCTGCCGTTCATCCTGTTTTCGATGACCGGGGGATATCTGGCGGACCGCTTCAGCAAGCGCACCGTCACGATCTGGACGAAATTTTTAGAAATTGGCGTGATGCTGTTCGCGATTGTGGGCTTCGCGGCGCACAGCATGGCGATGTCGCTGGCAGCGGTGTTTCTGGCGAGCACCCAGGGTGCGCTCTTCGGCCCGTCGAAATACGGACTGTTGCCGGAGCTTCTGCCGGAGAAGCGATTGTCCTGGGGCAACGGCGTCATCGAGCTGGGCACGTTTCTTGCCGCGATTACCGGCACGGTGGCGGGGGCAAAGCTGTCCGAGTTGTTTGCCGGGCGCGAGTATTATTCCGGAGTTTTCTTCCTGGTTTGCTCGGCGATCGGCCTGGGAACGAGCCTTGGGATTTCCAAAGTTGCCGCCGCCGACCCGGCCAAGCAATTCCGCGCCAATTTCCTGGGCGATCTGTTTGAACAAGGGGAACGCATTGGCCGCGACCGTGTGCTCTGGCTGGCCGTGCTCGGCAACACCTACTTTTTCTTCCTCGGCGCGCTTCTGCAATTCGACATTGTGTTTTACGCGCGGGATCTGTTGCACGTGGCCGCAACGCGGGGAAGCCTCCTGCAGGCATCGATCGCCATCGGCATCGGCTTGGGCAGCCTTGCCGCCGGGTATCTCTCCGGCGGAAAAATCGAATATGGCCTGATCCCGCTGGGCGCGCTGGGTATCACGCTGTTCGGGTTCGGGCTGGCCGCGCCCGGACTGGCTTTCCCTACTGTGCTTTTATTGCTCGCCGCGCTGGGTTTTTCCGGCGGCTTTTTCATCGTGCCGATCAGCGCGCTGATCCAGCACAGGCCTGAAGAGCAGCATCGAGGCGGGGTGCTGGCCGCGGCGAATTTATATTCATTTATCGGCATCCTTGCGGCTTCCGGCGCTTTTTTCGTTTTGAAGCACTATCTGCAGCTGGGCGCCGCCGGGATTTTTTTCTGGACTTCGTTTGCCACGCTCACGGCGCTGATTTACGTGCTCTGGCTGCTGCCGGACTCGCTGCTGCGGCTTTTGCTCTGGATCGCCGCCCACACGCTCTACCGGCTGGATTTGAAAGGTCAGGAGAACATTCCGGCCCGCGGCGGCGCCCTTTTGACGCCGAATCATTCGTCCTGGATTGATGCGATCCTGCTGATTTCCGCGACGGACCGGCCCATTCGCTTCCTGATGTTCAGGGGCGTCTACGACCATCCGCTGATCAAGCCGTTCGCGAAAATCTTGAAGATCATTCCTATCGCTTCGGATCAGGGCCCCCGCGAAATGATTCATTCGCTGCGCGAAGCTTCCGAAGCGTTGCGCAACGGCGAAGTGGTCTGCATTTTCCCCGAGGGCGAAATCACGCGCATCGGGCAGATGCTCCCGTTCCGCCGGGGATTCGAGCGCATCGTGAAGGGCATCAACGTGCCGATCATCCCCGTGAACATCGATGGCCTGTGGGGCTCCATCTTCAGTTTTTCGGGCGGGAAATTTCTCTGGAAACTCCCCCGCCATATTCCATATCCCGTGCGGGTCACCTTCGGCAAGCCGCTGCCCTCCACCGCGAGCACCACGGAAGTGCGAACGGCCGTGCAGGAACTCGCCGTGGACGCGTTCCAGCGCCGGCGGCGCCACATGAAGCCGCTGACACGCTCGTTCATCAAGATGGCGCGGCGGCATGCCCGCCGATTCGCGATGGCCGACGGAGACACGCCGAAGGTGACGTTCGGCGAGGCGCTGACGAAAACCGTTTTTCTGGCGCGCCGGCTGCGACCCTTGTGGAAAGACCAGAGGATGGTCGGAGTGCTGCTGCCGCCCTCGATTCCCGGCGCGCTGGTGAATTGGGCGGCGCTGCTGCAGGGCAAGGTGCCGATCAATCTGAACTACACCACGTCGAACGAATCATTGGCTTCCTGCGCGCGGCAGTGCGAATTGCAGACCATTGTCACGTCGAAGCGATTCCTGGAAAAGGTAAAAATCGAGCCACCCGGCCAGATCATTTATGTGGAAGACCTGGCGGAAAACCCTCGCCTCTTGGAGAAGCTGGCGGCGCTGCTCTCGGCAAAGCTGCTTCCCGCGCGCTGGCTGGCGCGTTCCCTGGGCTGCACGCGGAGGATTTCGCTCGACGATACCGCGACGATCATCTTTTCCAGCGGCTCCACGGGCGAGCCCAAAGGAGTGGTGCTCTCCCACTTCAACCTGGCCTCCAACGTCGAGCAACTCGAACAGGTATTTCATCTCCACAAGGGCGACCGCATACTGGGCATACTTCCCTTCTTTCACTCCTTCGGCTTCACGGGGACGCTTTGCCTGCCCGCGCTGACGGGGACCGGCGCGGTTTTCCATCCCAGCCCGCTGGACGCGCAGGCAATCGCCGCGCTGGTCAGCAAATATTCGGTGAGCATGCTGCTTTCGACGCCGACGTTCTTGAACAACTATACGCGGCGCTGCCCGCCCGAATCGTTCGGGAGTTTGCGGATCGTGATGGCGGGCGCGGAAAAACTGCCGGAACGCATCGCGCAGGCGTTCGAGGATCACTTCGGAATCCGGCCGTTGGAAGGCTACGGCTGCACGGAATGCTCACCGGTGGTGGCTGTGAACACCTACGATTTTCGCGCCGCGTATTTCCGCCAGGTGGGAGCGAAGCGCGGCACGATCGGCCATCCGCTGCCCGGCATCGGCATCCGCATCATCGATCCGGAAAGCGGCGATTCGCTTCCCGTGGACAAGCCCGGCTTGCTGCTGGTGCGCGGGCCCAACGTGATGGTTGGTTACCTGAACCGGCCGGAGAAAACGGCGGAAGTGCTGAAGGACGGCTGGTACAACACTGGCGACATCGCGACGGTGGACGAAGACGGCTTCCTGCGCATCACCGACCGGCTGAGCCGCTTCAGCAAGATCGGCGGCGAAATGGTGCCGCATATCAAAGTGGAGGAAAAGCTTCACGAATTGCTGGAAGCCGACGGGCAAGTGCTGGCGGTCACCGCAATTCCCGACGAAAAGAAGGGCGAGCGGCTGGTGGTGCTGCACACCTTGAAGGAAGACGCGCTGAAAGATTGCCTGGAAAAACTTTCGAAAAGCAATTTGCCGGCTCTGTGGAAACCGCGGCCCGACCTGTTCTTTCACGTGGAGCAGTTGCCGTATCTCGGGACGGGAAAGCTGGATTTGCGGAAGCTGCGGGAAATTGCGGCGGACGAGGCGGGAGCGAGCGGCGGATCGTCTAGAGAGGGAGTTTAACGCAGAGGCACCGGGAACGCAGGCCGGTGAAGAAGAAAAGACACCCGCGTTTTTTCTTGGTTTGAATACGGCCGCAGCCCGACCGGCGCCGATGGCCGCTAAATGCTATTGGTCCTTCTCCTGAAAGTCTTGCAGCAGGCAAGTCATCCCGCACTTCACTTCCCCATTCGGCTGGAGCGTGCACTCGATCACCGTCCAGTCCGCGTCTTCCGACTGGAATTTTGCGGCGGTGATGTTGGCGATCCTCTCCTTGTTCGGGCAGACCAGATTGCGGAAGCGGTAGCTGCACGTTTGCAAGATTCGATCTAGGATTTCCGGATCCGACATGCTTTTTCCTCCGTAAAAGCGCGGGAATCGTATTGGGCCTTACTGCACCTGGTTTTCCGAGTTCTTGACCTGGGACAACTTCGAATCTTGCAACCGCTGCCGCGACGGCGCGGCCGAATTTCTATCCCACTTGCAGCTTCGCCTGAGACAGGCAATCCATTCCGCAGTGGACCGCGCCCGGCGGCAAGAGCGAGCAATCGATCACCCGCCAGTCGCTCCAGCCTTCTTCACTGTTGGGGCAGTTGGCAACGACGACCGCCGCTTCGCAATTGTGCTGCGTACAAAACACTTTTTGCGGATAAGTTTTCTTGAAATCCGGATCCGGATCTTTGAAGTGAGGTTCAAACATAAGCCCGCTCCTGAAGGCCAGGAGCGTGGCCAGTGACAATTGTTCCCACCAGAACAGGCTTTCGTCAAGGATTTCCGTCCCCGGAAACGGTATCCTAGGGCGTCTGCGAGTTTTGCCGCGAGTAGTACGAACAGGGGAGTACCGGAAATGTTCACGGGAATCATCGAGCACATGGGCACGGTGGATTCGCTGAAGGCCAGTGCGGAGGGCGGGCGGCTGACGATTCATGCGCCGACCGTGGCAAAGCAGCTTGCCGTCTCCAACAGCATCGCGGTGAATGGCTGCTGCTTGACCGTGGTGAAACTCGATAAAGAGAATTTTTCGGCCGACCTCTCCGGCGAGACGCTGCGCAAGACTTCCATCGCTGAATGGACCTCGGGCACGCGCGTGAACCTGGAGCAGCCATTGACGGCAGGAAAAGAGTTCGGCGGGCATTTTGTGCTGGGGCACGTGGACACGGTGGGCCGCGTGGCGCGGCTGGAGCCCGAAGGTGGGAACTGGTGGTACGGCGTGGAGGTTCCGGAATCGTTTGCACACTCTATCGTGCCGCAGGGATCGATCAGCATCGACGGCATTAGCTTGACCGTGGCGCGCTGGAACGGCCGGGTGGCGGAAATCGCCATTATTCCCTTCACCTATGAGCACACAAATGTGCGCGACAAAAAGATCGGAGACGCCGTAAATCTCGAAGGCGATGTCCTTGGAAAATATGTAGAGCGGTATCTGGAAGCCCGCGCCAACGCAAAGCCCGCCTCCAATTTGAGCATCGACGAATTGATCAGCCAGGGGTTTTGAGAGAAGGGCCCTCACTGCGCAGAGTCACCTAACAGCTGACGCCTGCTAGTGACCCGAGAGGAACTTTTCGTGCGCGCGCCGCGCCAATAAAGTGCAAGGCCGATAAAGATCGAGACCAGCGTGCCGCCGACGAGGCGCAACTCGAAGCTCCATTTGTTCGCCGTGTCGCCCGGCGGCACCAGGGAGACGAAGATCCCGATCAACACTACGAGAAAGCCAAGAATTCCGCTGGCCCACAACCCGAATGTTCCGCCTGGAATCAGAACGGCATGCGGATTTTCCGCGCGGTCCTTGCGCCCCGCAAGCTTCAGCACGCCGGCAAACATATAAAGAAACGGAATGAAGTAAAGAATGATCGCCGCGTCGATGAGCATTTGATAGGCGGCCTGCACCGTTTCGCTCTTGATCTGGCTGACCAGCAGGATGGCGCCAGAAAGTCCCGCCTGCACCAGAATCGAAATATAGGGTGTCTTCCACTTGGGATGGATTTTGCCGAAGGCTGCGGGCAAATAGCGGTCGATGCCGACCACAAACGGCACGCGCGCAATGCCTGCGACGGTGCTGCCGACGCCGCCAGCGTTTCCAACGGTAACCAGGATCGCCGCCAAAATGCCCAGGAAGCCGAGCTTCAGCGCCACCGAGCCGATAGTGATTGCATGAAATACGCCGCTCTTCGGATCGAGGTCCGCGGCTGGGACAAGAGCAAGAATCGCGAATGTGCCCGCGATGTACATGAAGGCGATCATCGCCCCGGCGCCAAACACCGCGCGGGGGAGCGTGCGCCGCGGGTCGCGCACCTCTTCGCTCATCGCGGAGACCAGCTCGAGGCCGGTGAACGCAAAGGCAATCTGGGACCAGAAGTTCACCGTGTCCCAATTCCACGTGGGCATCATGTTGGCCAGCGTGAAGTGCGTGACCGACCCGCCGCGAAAATCGACCCACAGCGCCACCCCGGCCAGAATCATCAGAGGCGCATAGGTGCCTACGCCGCCCGCATTCTGCAGCCACTTTCCAACATTCAATCCAATAATGTTGAGCAGCACGGCCACCAGCAGCAGCACAATGGAAACGACGAGCAGAAAAGTGCGATCTTGCGACAGCGGCGCGCCCTTTTCACCGATGATATAGGCGCTCATCGAAGCGCTGGCGAGCAGCAAGCCGGGAAAATAGAAGACCGTGTAAATCCAATAGGTCCAGCCGGCAACGAAGCCGTGAAAGTCTCCGAAAGCCTCCTTGGCCCAGACGTAGAGGCCACCTTCCTCGGGAAACCGCGAGGAAAGCTCATTGATGACGAAGGCGCCAGGAATGAAAAAGAAAACAGCCGCAATCACCCAGAGGCTGATGGAAGAGGTGCCGTTGTGCCCGGCGGCGGCAATCCAGCGTGGCCCAAGCACTGTGGCGATATTGAACAGCAGCACATCCCAGAAACCCATGGCCTTGGGAAGTTCGGATTTGGGGCTGGAGGAAGAGGGAGCGGAACTCGTCACAGGGTCACGTCCAGCGCGGGAATCAGTTCGTCTTGCATGAGGAAATCGCGCAAAAAGGGATCCTTGGAACTTTCAAACTCAGCCCAGTTGGAAAACACCTGGGCGCGGCCATCCTGAAGAAATACGACATTGTCGGCGAGGCGCCTGGCGAGGTGCGTGTCGTGCGTGACGACGATTGAAGTTTTGTGGAACGCTTCTTTCAGGCGCAGGATCAGGTCGCTCATGTGCCCGGCCATGATCGGATCGACCATGGTGGTGGGCTCATCGTAGAGGATGGCTTCGGGATTCTGCGCCAGCGCGCGGGCGATTGCCACCGCGCGCTTGGTTCCGGTGGAAAGTTCGCTGGGCAGTTTTTCGAGCACGTCGGTGACTTCCAGCATGTGCGCGAGCTTGCCCACGTAGGCTTCCAGATCTTCGGCGGTGATGCCGGGCTGCTCCTGGAGGGGAAAGGCGATGTTTTCCGCGACGGTAAGCGAATCAAAAAGCGCGCCGGACTGAAACACCATGGTAATTTTGCGGCGAATTTCCTCAAACTGCCGCTCGGTGAAGTGCGTAACGTTTTCCCCATCGATGAGGATTTGGCCGGAGTCGGCCTTGAGGAAGCCCATGATGTGCTTCAGTGAAACCGATTTGCCGACGCCGCTGCGCCCCATGATGACGCAAGTGTCGCCGCGCTTCACTTTGAAGCTGACGTTGTTTAGGACGGGGCGCTCATCAAAGGCTTTGCAGACGTCGCGAAATTCAAAATAGAATTCCGCGGCTCCCCGCTTGCCTTCATCGGTCAGACCGACAGTTTTTGATTGGTCGCTCATCCGTCGTCAATTTTTAGCGCCCTGGTCCAGTATTCGACGGGCCTCTTCATAATCTTCCGGTGTGTTCATGTTCCAGAAGAGTCGTCTATCGTTATCAAATCGTTTCCAGACGGACTCGTCAAGCACTTCCATCCGCAGGCGTTTCATGGCTTCCGTAACTTTGCGAACACCGGCGTCAAACGCGCGCTGGATAGCCGGAATCGCGCCGGTGTGCCAGCACGCGCAGAGTGGTTCAAGACCGCTGGCGGATTTTGGCACCACCACTTCCGCCTTGCCCCGCGCGGCGCGTTCGCAAAGGAACGCCAGCCACTCCCGAGTCATAAACGGCATATCGCAACTCAAGATGAGGCAGAGCGTCTTGGCCTCCTCTGCCATGCCGGGCGCGGAGGAAAGTGTGCGGGACATAGATTCGGCGTGGAGCATCGCGGTAAGGATTCCGCCGAGGGGACCTTCGCCGGGCCACTTGTCGGCAAGGATGGGCGCCGGAGCGAACGGGTATTTTTCGGTGGGTGCAATCACGCGCACGGTTTTGCAGATTGGCACAAGCAGTCCGCAGGTGCGTTCGAGCATTGTCTTGCCGGCGAACTTCGCCACCGCTTTATCGGTGCCAAAGCGCGTGCTGCCGCCGCCGGCTTGTACGTAGCCGAATAGGCTCATGCTTCGTCGTCCTCCGCGATTTCCTGGCCTGGGCGGCGGATTCCAAGTTCGCGCAACCGCTCCTGAAGGCTTTGGCGGTGGAGGCCGATGGTGGCCGCGGTGCGGGAAATATTCCAGCGGTGCGCGCCGAGCTGTCGGAGCAGGTAGGCAACTTCAAATTTGCGCTTGGCTTCACGAAAATCTTTTTCGCGCAAGCCGAAGTTTTCGCCATCGGCGGCTTTTGGGAGTATCGGGGAACCGTGCAGGATTTCGTCGGGCAAATCCGTTGGAGCGAGTTCGTCGCAGTGCGAAAGGACCAGCGCGCGCTCGATGGCGTTTTTCAGTTCGCGGATGTTGCCCGGCCAGTCGTAGCGTTCGAGCGCCTTTAACGCTTCTTTCCCAAGCCGCGGAGTTCGCCCAAGGCGCGCGCCATGGAGCCGCACGAAAGACTCCGCAAGAATGGCGATGTCTTCCTTGTGCGAGCGCAGCGCCGGAAGCTCGATGACCACGACGCGAAGCCGATAAAAGAGGTCTTCGCGGAAATGGCCGTCGCGGATGGCCAGCGGCAGATTGCGGTGGGTGGCGCTGATGACGCGCACGTCCACGGGAATCGATTGAGTGCCGCCGAGCCGCTCGACCGTGCGATTTTCCAGCGCGCGCAGCACTTTCGATTGCGTGACTGGATTCATGTCGCCGATTTCGTCGAGGAAGAGCGTTCCGCCATGGGCCTGCTCGAAACGGCCCTTTTTCTGCTGCGCCGCGCCGGTGAACGCCCCGCGCTCGTAACCAAAAAGTTCCGATTCGATCAGCGTCTCCGGCAGCGCCGCGCAATTGACCGCGACATAAGGCTTCCCATTGCGCGCCGAGCGCGCATGGATTTCCTGGGCCAGCAGATCTTTTCCGGTGCCGCTTTCCCCGAGGATCAGCACCGTGGAATCGGTGGACGCCACGCGATCCGCCATTTCGAACGCTTTGCGCATGGCCGGAGAACGGCCAATCATATGGCCGAATTGTCCTTCTCTCGCTATGCGGTGGCGCAGTAATTCATTTTCCTGCTCCAGCCCGACGAGTTTCAGGAGATTCGCGACGCGCTGGCGCAGTTCATCCAGCTCGAAACCTTTCACGAGGTAATCCGAAGCGCCGAGCTGCAAGGCCTCGACCGCGGTTTTGGCTGTGTCCAGCGCGGAGACCATCAAGACCGGCAAATCGCTTCCTTCCTGGCGCAAGCGCTTGAGGAACGTAAGACCGTCTTCGCCGGGCAACACCACGTCGAGCAGCAGCAGGTCGGGCTTTTCGGCGAGGAGGGCCGTACGCGCAGCAGCGGCGGATTCGGCTTCGACGATGTGGTAGCGGCTCTCCAGAGCGCGGCGCAGTGCATAACGCGAGGCAGGTTCGTCGTCGATGATCAGAATGGTTTTCATCCGGCTCACTCCTTCGCGGCGACTCGGAAATGCAGACGAACTTCCGTGCCGCGGCCATTGGCGACGGGGCTGTGAATTTCGAGCGTTCCACCGGCCTCCTGCAAACGGCGGTCAACAATCGCCAGTCCAAGGCCGGTTCCCCGCGCTTTTGTGGTGAAAAACGGTTGCAACACTTTGGCCTGGTCGGCGGTGGAAATGCCCGGGCCGTCGTCTTTCACTGACACGGTGCAAAATCTCTCGCCTGGTTGCAAGGAGATGCAAACATGGCCGCCGGCGGGCGCGGCTTCGATGGCGTTCAGCAGAACGTTCGACAAAATGTCGTTGGCGGCTTCTTCCCCGATTGTCGCGACGGCCTCGCCGTTGATGCGCGCGAATTGGAGCGCGATGTGGCGTTCTTCGGCGGCATGGCGCAAAACATTCGCGACGATCTCGACCACCTGGCCAAGCTCGCAGCTCTGCGCGCCGCTGCCCGCCCGAACCCCCGGCCGGCTGAACTGCAGCAGCTGATTCAACCGCGCGGAGAGCCGGTTGATTTCTTCCAGGACCATTTGCAGTTCCTGGCGCAGACTGGCCGGCAATTCCGGGCTTTCCATCTGGACTTGCAGAATCGTTTTGATCGATCCCAGGGGATTTTTCAAATTGTGCGAAATACTGGCCGCCATCTGGCCGACCAGCGCCAGGCGTTCGCGTTCCGCCAGTTCCCTCTCAAGTTGCAGCTTTTCTTCGATCAGCCGGCACAAATCAAACGCTGCAGGAAGCTGCTCGGCGATTAATTCCAGCGCCGCGTACGTTTCCCCTGAAATCATGGAGCCAAATCCCCGCACGCGCAGGCGGCCCAGGTAGTTTCCGGAACGCGCCATCACGAAAACTTCCTCGGAACTGCTTTTCCCGACGCTGATGTGCGTCAAACCAGGACCCTGCCCAGCCAGCTCAATGCTGACTTCGGCGAGTTGCAACTGCTCGGCGATCCATCCCTGCGCGAATACACGGAGGGGCCCGAGATTACCGGATCGCGCTTTTTCATTGATGGGGCCCATGAGTTTTTGCGCGCGGTCGACTTCGTTTTGCGCCGTCTTGCGCAGCGACTGGCGAACGATGCGCTGCAAGGGCTCCAAAAAAACCACCGGCAGGAACAGCAGCAACGCGCCGGAAGCGGCAGGGGGAAGGTAGGGCTCAAGCCAAAGGCTGGCGCGGCGAACAAAGCTCAAATACAGCAGGGCAATGAAGATTCCGAAGACCGCGTAAATCAAGTTTCGCTGCCGGCCAATCTGCAGGAAATTGAAGCGTTGCACGTTGCTGATCAGGAGACCAAACGGGAGCAGCGCAAGGAGAAACAAGCCGGGGGCCAACCACCCGGCGGCTGGCAGTTTCCCATACGCCGAAAGAAGAAACATCGCCGGGAGCACAACGGCAAGGCACGCCAGCACCAGCATCAAGGCCAGATGAAAGGACTTCTGTTCCGCATCTGGGGCGGCCTTGGTGAACCGGGATTGCCAAAATGCGCCCACGAGCATGGCCGCGACGAGATACACCTGGTAGAGCGGACCGAGGATGCGCGTGGGGTGATCAAAATCCATCACCGAACCGGGTTGCAAAACCGCGATGAGCTTCGGCGAGAGCAGAATCACCGGTGAATAAGCCGCCAGCACCCTCTGGAAATAGGAACGCCTCGCATCGAGCAGCCCACGCAGATTCGCGTATTCATCATGCAAGTGGATGATCAATGCAGGAAGGAACCACAGGCCGAGGCACAGGAAAATCCAGGCGAAGCGCAAAAGCCCACGCGGAGGGACGTCGTAGTAGAGCGTGGCATTCAGCTCCAGCAAGCTGCAGCCGAAGAACAAAGTCAGAGCCAGACAGAGAAAGAAGAAGATGCGCTCGAAATTGCGCTGGCGGCGATGGCCCAAAATCACCACCATCCAGAAGAACGGCAGGAGCGTTCCGGCTGTGAGCAAGAAGAAGCGAAGATAGAGAAGCCAGCGCATGAGCCCCCGAGGCGGAGTCTAGCGCCGAGGGTGGATGCAGGGCAATGACCAAGTGCAAGGAAAATCTGGCACGGTCAACTAATTGAAAATAGTGGCCTTAATTGATCAGCGGGGAACATGAAATCTGAGTGAAAGGCACTCAGATTGACGGGTTTTCGCTTGACACGATAGGAGGTTTTGCTATATTAGCAGTCGGTTCCGAGGAGTGCTAATTCATCTTTCCCGCGCTCCTCAGCCGGGTTTTACAGGCAAACCGCAAGATCACCTATGGAGGTTTTTTCAAGATGGCAGTCAATCTGACGCCGCTCCACGACCGTGTCATCGTGAAGCGCATTGAAGAGAAGGAAACCGTCAAGGGCGGGATCATCATCCCCGACTCCGCGAAAGAAAAGCCGCAAGAGGGCGAAGTGATTGCCGTCGGCGCGGGCAAGCGGGAGAAGGGTGAGCGCATCCCCCTGGACGTCAACGTAGGCGACCGGGTGCTGTTCGGCAAGTACAGCGGCAGCGAAATCAAAATCGACGGCGAAGAGCTGCTGATCCTCCGCGAAGAGGAAATCCTCGCGAAGCTCGGCGGCGCGGCAAAAGCAGCAAAGAAGTAGCACAGGTTTCAGTCTGTAAATTCAGTTGCTCAGGCCTACCAAGCCTGGGAATTTCCCCGATAAATCGGGAAAGCTTTTCAGTTCCACAGTCAGAATTCAGGAGGAATTAAGAAATGGCGAAGCAGATTGTTACCGGAGAGAATTCCCGCCAGGCGATTCTTCGCGGCGTGAATACTCTTGCGGACGCGGTGAAGATCACCCTCGGCCCCAAGGGCCGCAATGCGGTGATCGAAAAGAAGTTCGGCGCGCCGATCATCACCAAGGACGGCGTGACCGTGGCCAAGGAAATCGAGCTGCG
>JAJPIE010000058.1 GCA_021324935.1 Acidobacteriota bacterium | reverse complement strand
ACGAGATGGACGAAGCGGTGATGCAGTATTTGAAGCGGAAGTACAACCTGCTGGTGGGCGAGCGCACCGCGGAGCAGATCAAAATGGAGATCGGCTCGGCATATCCCCTGGAAAAGCCGCTGACAATGGAAGTGAAGGGACGCAACCTAATCGAAGGCGTGCCGCGCACAGTGACGATCGACGACAGCGAAATCCGCGAGGCGCTGAGCGAATGCGTGGCGACGATTTTGAATGCAGTGCGCGTGGCGCTGGAGCGCACGCCGCCGGAACTTTCCGCGGACATCAGCGACCGCGGCATCGTGCTAACCGGCGGCGGGGCGCTGCTGAAGAATCTGGACAAGCGCATTCGCGAGGAGACCGGGCTGCCGGTGTCGATTGCGGACGATCCGCTGGCTTCGGTGGTGCTGGGCACGGGAAAAATGCTGAGCGATTTCAAGTTGCTGCGGCAAGTGTGCATCGATTGAGCTGGCTATTGGCTGTTAGGCATTAGAGGTTAGCAAGAGAGATTTTAGATTTTAGATTTTAGATTTTAGTTTTTAGATTTTAGTTTTTAGTTAAGAAGCGAGGGTTGCCGATTCCGCGGTTTTCCCCACCCAGCGGATTCCACAACGCCGCCAGGGCATGGCTTGGGGCTTCCGGCTAAAGGCTAATGGTTAACGGCTTTCTTGAGACTTAGAACTGATCACTGAGAACTTTCTTCATGGTTGCGATTCCTTCCAGGCATAAATCGCTGGCGCTGCTGGCCGGAGTGCTGTTGCTGCAGGTGCTAATGCTGGCGGTGCAGGTGAAGCGCGACTCGCGCGGACGGCTGATCCGCGTGTGGACCATCACGGCTGTAACGCCGTTTGAAAAGGGCGGCGCGTGGGGATTCGGGAAAATTCGCGGCGTGTGGGATCACTACTTTGCGCTGCAGGGGACGACGCGGCAGAACGAAGCCCTGAGGGCGGAAAACGACGCGCTGAAGCTGCGAATTTCGCAGCTGGAAAGCAAGGCTTCCGAGGCCGACCGGCTGGCGGCGCTGCTGAGCTTCAAGCAGGCGCACGACAAAGTGCCGATGCTGATGGCGCGGGTGATCGGAGCGAGCGCGGGCACGGCGAGCCGGACGGTGGAAATCGACCGCGGCGAGCGCGACGGCGTCCGGCGGAACATGGGCGTGATCACGCCCGACGGCGCGGTGGGGAAGATTATCGAGGTGTACCGGGATAACGCGCAGGTGCTGCTGCTGACAGACAAGGACAGCGGCGCGGGAGCGATGCTGCTGCCGACGCGCATCCAGTCGCCGGTGAAGGGCAACGGAGATCCGACGCTTTCGATGAGTTATGTGGCGAATGACGATACGGTGAACGTCGGAGACAAAGTGGTGACGAGCGGAATGGACAAGATATTTCCGCGCGACATTCCCATCGGCAAGGTGCTCGAGGTGAAGCCGGGAACGACGTTCAAGCAGATTCGCGTGCAACCGGCGGCGAACCTGGAACGACTGGAAGAGGTGATCGTGCTGCTGACGCAAGAGCCGATCGAGTTTGCGGCGGAAACGGACGCGCAGGGCAATCCGGCAGCAAGCGGAAATGAGGCGCCCGCGGCGGGGACAACCACGCCAACGGCGGCACCCGCGGCGGAGAAGCCATGAACGACACATACGAGCTCCGCGGCGGCGAGACACACATCGAAGTGCATAAGTTTTACCCCGGGGCCATTGCCATCGTGGCTATTCTGTCTCTGGTGCTGCAACGCATCCTGCCGGTGTACCTGCCGAAGCTGGAAATTCTGGATTTACCGCTGCTGGTGACGATTTATTTCGGGTTGAGCCGGCGGAATCCCTCGACGGGATTGCTGCTGGGGATGATCATGGGGTTGATGCAGGACAGCTTGAGCGGGCCGACGGTGCCGCTGGGCGAATACGGTATTGCGAAGACGATCATCGGGTATCTGGCGTCGTCGATCGGTTCGCGGCTGGATACGGAGCATCCGCTGGCGCGGTTTGCGCTGGTGATGAGTTTTTTTGTGGTGCACCAGTCGGTGCTGGTGGTGGTGCGGCGATTGCTCCTGGCGGAGCCTGAGCCATGGTTCAACCTGCATCTGGCGGTTGCGGCGCTGGTGAACGCAGTGCTGGGCGTGGCGCTGTTTGTGGCGATGGACCGGCTGCGGCGGAATTCGTAGTTCCCTTTCCTGATTCCAAAACCTCAAATCACGGCAGAAATTTGAGTGGCTTGGTGTCTCACTATTCAGGTGAAATCCTCGTTGCTCGCGCTGGGGGTAGCCTATCTCCGCTAATCGTGGTGCAAGGTTTTTTGTTCTCGCGGCTTTCCTATTGCTAGCGGGAACTGCGGTAGCGTTTCATATTCAGGCCTGTCTCTTCGCCCATCAGGTGCGCTTAGTCCTCGCGCAAATGGAACAATTTCAGTTAGAGCAGACTTCGGAAGAGACCGTACTCAATGCTTTGCCCAGTATGAAGCGCGGCACTCCCAGCCATCCGATGTACGCGCTAAACCAAATCCGTGATGGGTGTCTCGCTGATGCGTGTAATCTAATCCACGCCGGGAACATGCCTGAAGGATGGCTACTGAATATCATGTACAGGTTGGGACCACAACACTTCAATTGGCTCTATAAATTTATCTACTGGATGGGACATCGATTCTGCGGATTCGATGCATTTGCGCAGATCCGTGGAGGAAGTGTGGCGAAGATCGGCTACACGATCATCATCGAAAACGCGGATTATCCAGGCAGTGAGTTGGTAGGTGCCGATGTGTCAGGAACGAACCAATCGAGTTTTTCGCGCGGGCAGGGTTTCAATCCCAGCTACGAAGAAATCAATAGTTTCCGTGTGCGGGTGCCCTCCAATCGGCCTACTACGCGCCTATTTGTTACGTTCACGCCGGAGGGAGGTCCGGAAGACATTCGAAAGGCGTTTGCGGTCAACTTGAGGTGCATGTGGGATTTCAAAGGATGTTCGACAACGAGCCAAATCCTACCAGAGATCAGCGAGTGACGCTTGCCTGCTAGAAGCAGGCGCTGCCACCGAAGGCGACGTAAAGCCGCCCCTATGCGGCCATGAATCCTAATTGGAGAGAAGGAACTGCTTGAGGTCGTCGTAGTTGGCGGACATGGGCAGGGAAAGTTTGGGGCGGTGGAGGTATTCGGCGAGGCGGGAGGGCAGAGGCGGGGCTACGCCGATGGCTTTCTGGACGACCTCAGCGAATTTGGCGGGATGAGCTGTGGCGAGAACGAGCCCTTGCGAGGGCTCAGGATGTTTCTTCCGGTAGGCTTCCCAGGCAAGCAGGCCAACAGCGGTGTGGGGATCGGAGATGTAGCGATAGCGATCCCAGACGGCGTGCATTTCGGCGAGGGTTTCTTCGTCGCTAGCACGGTGTCCCCAGATTTCCTTGCGGACGTTTTCCAGGCGATTGCGGCAGAGATCGAGGAGGCGCGGGAAGTTGTTGGGATTGCCGACGTCCATGGCATTGGAATAGGTGGCGATAGCCGGACGCGGATTGTATTTGCCGGTGAGCAGGTATTCAGGAACAGTGTCGTTGGCGTTGGTGGCGGCGATGAATTTGGCGACCGGCAAGCCGATGCGCTTGGCAAAAATACCGGCGGTGAGATTGCCGAAATTGCCGCTGGGAACGGAGACAATCAAGGGAACGGAAGCGACGGGCAACTGGCGGTACGCGGCGACGTGGTAGAACATTTGCGGCAGAAGGCGGCCGACGTTGATGGAGTTGGCGGAAGTGAGAAAGGCGCGCTGGTTGAGAGATTCGTCGGCGAAGGCGTGTTTGACGAGGCGCTGGCAATCGTCAAAGGTGCCGGAGACTTCCAGAGCGGTGATATTTTCGCCGAGCGTGGTGAACTGTTTTTCCTGAGCTTCGCTGATGCGCGCGGAGGGATAGAGGATGACGACGCGAATGCCGGGAACGCCCAGGAAGCCGTGTGCGACGGCGCTGCCGGTGTCGCCGGATGTGGCGACGAGGACGGTGAGCAAGCGGGACTCGCCGCGAACGAAGTAGCCCATGAGGCGGGCCATGAAGCGGGCGCCAAAATCCTTGAAAGCCAGCGTGGGGCCGTGGAAGAGCTCGAGAATATGGAGCGCGGGGGAAAGAGAGACAAGCTTCACAGGAAAATTGATGGCTTCGGCGACAATCTGCCAGAGAACTTCCTCGGGAACATCGGGCGTGGCGAAGGGGCGCACGACGCGGAAGCAGACTTCGGTAAACGGCAAACGGCGAAATTCTTCGAGTTCATCGGGGGTGTGGCGGGCGATTTCGACGGGCATGTAGAGGCCGCCGTCGGGCGCGAGTCCGCGGAGCACGGCGCCGCGCAAGGAGGTGAGGGGAGCTTTGCCGGCGGTGCTGCGGTATCTCATCGGCGGGGTTCCGCCTTTGCGGACTTGCCTGGACTTTCCAAGCGGTGTTTCACTTTTTCCAGAAACGCTTTGCCGGCGGTCGGGCTGGTCTCCGCGTCGTTGGAAGGAAGCTCGCGAAGTTCGGCGACGGGAATGGAGCAATGCGCGAGCGCTTCGTAGCTCTGGCGGCGCGCGGCAATCAGAGCCGGATAGCAGCGGGCGACGGTTTCGCGGGGCGATTCGCCGGGACGCGGGGAAAAAGCGCCGCGCCAAAGGACGGGCTTGGGATCTTCAAGATAGCGCTGGATGAGAAGTTGCTGTTCATCCAGCGAAGCGGCGAGATAGACGACGAGCATTTGCTTGCGCAGGCGGTGGAGGAGATGATTGCCGACGTAGATGACGCTGCCGGTGGTATCGAGAACGAGGTCCTGTTGAGGATTTTTTTCGAGCGAAGTGAGCACTTCGTCGAGGGCGGAGATTTCCTCGGCTAAGTAGGCGGCTTCGCGCTCGGCATAGTTGGAGCGGTCAGGCCAGCCCATCCAAGCAGCGACACCGTTGATGCCGGCAAAGCCACCCGATTGGAGCTGGGAGTTCAGGCGCTCTTCGATTTGCGCATCGCAGGAAATCGAAGGGTAACCAGCCGAAGCGATGCGCCGAGTCCAAAAGGATTTTCCGGAACCGGACATTCCCACCAGGGCAAGGCGCAGCGGCTTATCGGAATAAGGCCACATAAGGAACCAGAAAGTGTAATGAAACCTGGCGCTCAAAGAAAATGAAAACTACAGCGCTCTTTCCATCATATTAGCTTATAAGAGCTCCGCGGATCGCAGAGAAGACCAATCCGTGCGAAGAATCCATACGCTGGTACGCGAAAAGCGCCGGACAGCAGACCGGCCACTAGACAGGCCTGGAGAAGCGTGCGGCAGAAAGTCGCCCCTACATCGACGCTACTTGAGTTGCAAGCGGTCGAAGCGCTTCCAGGCGGAAGTGTCGGAGACGATAATCTGATCGCCAGGCGCGAGGCCGGCGGCAATCTGCACGCTGTCATCGGAGGACTTGCCGAGGACGACGTGGACACGCTCGACTTCCTTGCCGTCCGCAGAAATGCGGAAGATCTGGAGCGGCTCACCGGGGCGCGCTTTCAAGGGCCATTTGAGGTAGGTTGCCAGGGGAATTTTCTGTGTTTCGATGGAGCCTGCCACGGAAAGATCGCTGCGCGCTTCGCGGGGTTGAGGTCCGTTGAATTTCAGGTCGATGTTGACGGTGCCGTCCTGGACGTTGGGATCGATGTGAACAACGCGAGCGGGAAACGAGTGGTCCTGCATGGAGATGGAGGCAGCCTGGCTGAGGTCAATCTGGCTGGCCTGCGCTTCCGGGACGTGGATGCGCGCCATGAGGCGGGAGGAGTTGGTGACCTTGGCGAGAATGGTATCGGGTCCGACCTGCTGACCGATACCAACCGCAACCTGTTCGAGAACGCCGTCCATACCCGCGCGAACCTGAAGGCCCTGCTTCTGCTGGTTGCGAAGTTCGAAGAGCGCCTGCATCTGGGCGACTTCGGCCTGTTTGGCGGTTAACTGCGCCTGGCGCGCTTCTTCGGCAATGCCGAGTTTTTCGTGCTCGATTTTGAGGCGGGTGGCGAGGGAGTCAGCGCGGGCGCGGGAGATTTTGGCGTTCATGGCCGTGCCGATCTGCATTTTGTAGAGGGACTCGTCTTTATCGGCCTGGAGCTTTGCTTCCGTGGCATCGGCTTCGAGCTGAGCCTCCAGCGCTTTTTCGTTGAGAAGCTGCGCCTGCAACTGGACGCGAAGATTGGCGAGTTCCGCTTCAGATTTTTTCATGGCAAGTTCGGCGTCAATGGCCTGGCGCTCGAGAATGGGATTACTCAACTGCATGATGAGGGTATCGGGTTTTACATGGGCGCCGGGGCGAAGATAGATCTGATCCACGTGACCGTCGGTGCCAGCGGTCATCCAGCGAACGTCTTCGGGGACGAGGGTGCCGAGGCCGCCAACCCGGCAGACCATGGGGCCGGACTGAACTTTCACAAGCTGGAGGTCACTGCGATCAACGACTGGCGCGGCGGAGCGGAGGCGAAGGACACCAAAGGTGGCAGCGACGCCAAGGCCTAAAGCGAGTACCGGCAACGAAACGTGCAGAAAAACCGAACGAGTCCCAACGGCTCTCACAGGTCCTCCAACCGAGAAAATCTCACATTTCATTATAGGGCCGTGTGGGAACAGGCGCGAGAGAAGGTTTGTCGAATGAACGAAGGCTGCGGACGGAAAGAGTCACTGGCACAAACAACGGAATCACGGAGCAACCCAGGTTATCAGACGGCAACCTGTACCATCGGACGAGTTGCACGGGCAGCAAGCGGGTGCTACTTTGAGAAAGACTTCACGAATGAGACGGATTCGGGAGTCGGGCGGCGATTTCGCTAGCTTCCACGCGTGAATTGAGGCAAGTTTTCGAGCCTCGCCGACGGAGAGTTCGCACTTCAACGCTTGAGTGTGAGAGAAAATGCGCGAGCGGGCGCCGCTCAGCCCTGAGAAGGAAAACGGCTCGCGCGCAGAGCTCGCGTGTCGTACTGGTTTCGTAACGATAGCCGATTGCCGCAAGAGCGGCTGGCCGCCGCCTCCTACGTGATCGTGGGGATGATCACGCTTCTGCTGCTGGGCTTCTGGAAACTTCAAGTCATCGATTCCGACAAATATGTGGTGATGGCGGAACGCAACCGCGTGCGTTCGATTCCGATTATCGCGCCGCGCGGGCGAATGCTGGATCGCGACGGGCGCGTGCTGGTGGACAACTACCCGTCGTTCAGCGTGCTGCTGCTGCGAGACGACATGGCAGCGGTGGAGAAGAATCTTCCGGCGATTGCCGACGGCCTGGGCCTGCAACTGGACGATTTGAAGGAGCAGCTGGCCAACACCGGGGCGCTGCCGAAATTCCAGCCGATCGTGATCAAGCCGGAAGCGACGCCGGCGGACGTGGCGTTCATCGAATCGCATCGCGCAGACATTCCCCTGCTGGAAATGTTGATGGTGCACCGGCGGCGTTATTTGCCGGGCGGATTCATGGCGCACGCCAGCGGATACGTGGGGGAAGTCAGCGAGAAGCAGATCGAAGACAGCAACGGAAAACTACGGCCGGGAGACTTCGCCGGAAAGAGCGGGCTGGAGCGGGAATATAACGATTTGCTGGTGGGCACGGACGGAATGCGGCGCGTGATTGTGAACAGCGTCGGAAAAGAGATGGGGCGGTTGTCGCAGCAGGAGGCGATTCCCGGCAAGCAGATTCAGTTGACGATCGATTACGACCTGCAACAAATCGCGGAACAAGGGCTGGGGGACAAAAAAGGCGCGGTGGTGGCGCTGGACCCGCGGACGGGCGAAGTGCTGGCGTTTGCCAGCCATCCGGCGCCGGATCCGAACGATTTTGCGGTGCGCATCTCGAAGGAAGAATGGCAGCGGCTGAACGACGATCCGGGCAAGCCACTGCTGAACCGCGTGACACAAGCGCAGATTGCGCCGGGATCGGTGTTCAAGATCGTGATGGCGACGGCGATGCTGGAATCGAAAACGCCGCCGGAAAATTTCACGGCATTTTGCCCGGGCTATGGAGTTTTCTACGGGCAGATGCACAAGTGCTGGGTCTACGGAAAGAAATCGCATGGCGTGGTGAATCTGCATGAAGCGATCGTGCAGTCCTGCGACGTGTTCTTCTACAACGTGGGAATGCGGATGGGAATCGACACCATCGCCAAGTACGCCAAGATGCTGGGGTTGGGCGAGCGAACGGGAATCGACCTGCCGTCGGAAGAGCCGGGCCTGGTGCCTTCGGAAGAGTGGGTGCAGCGGGTTTATCACCACAAGTGGTATCCGGGTTCGACGATCTCGGTGGCGATCGGGCAAGGCTCGGTGATGGTGACGCCGATCCAGGTGGCATACATGATCGGAGGAATCGCTTCCGGAGGAGAATTCAAGCAGCCGCACCTGCTGATCAAGGATTCGAAGGAAGTGCCGGAGAAACAGGTGGATCTTGCCGAAAACACGGTGGAGCAGGTGACACAAGGGATGTACGGTGTGGTGAACGAACCGGGAGGAACGGGCAACTCGATACGGTTGCAGGGGATTGAGTTTTGCGGAAAATCGGGAACGGCACAGACCATGAGCTATAACGCGGCGAGCCGGCTGGGTTTGGGCAAAGGAAAGAACGACGGATGGTTCGTGGGCTATGCGCCGCGCAGAAATCCGGAAATTGTGGTGGCAGCGGTGGTGGAAGACACGGCGGAGCACGGCGGAACAGCATCGGGCCCGGTGGTGCGAGACATTGTGAAAGCCTATTACGACAAAAAGGAAAAGAAGGGCCAGGGGCAGACGACGGTGCAGTACAAGCACTACGACGTGGATTCCGTGAGGAGCGCAGCAATGCAAGCCGCGGAAGAACAGAAACCAGGGAATGGCGAGGATCGAGAGACAGCGAAGGTGGAAAAGGTTTCGAACCAGAAGGCGCGACCGTAAGCGAAGGGAAAGGTCGCAAGGTATTGTGTCAGGCTGAAACTAGATGAACGACGGAACAACAACACGCGATTACGACTGGTGGATGCTGGCGATTGTGGCGGCGATCTGCGCGCTGGGAGTCGTGGAGATCTATTCGGCAACGCATGGAAGCGCGCTGGCGGGCATGCACATGAAACAAATCCGGTGGCTGATGATCGGAATCGTGCTGATGTTTGTGCTGTCGCGGCTGGACTACCACGTGATCATGGACCAGGCGCCGATTCTGTATATTATAGGACTTATTGCACTTACAGCGGTTTTGTTGGTGGGGCACACGCGCTTTGGTGCCAAGCGATGGATTCCCGTGCTGGGGGAATTTCTGCAGGTGTCAGAACTTGTCAAATTGATTATAATCATTGTGTTGGCGCGCTTCTTTGCGGAAGTGCGCACCGACGAGCTTTCCCTGCAGGATTTGATTAAGGCAGGGTTACTGGTAGGCATCCCGCTGGTATTGATTCTAAAGCAGCCGGATCTCGGCACAGCGCTGGTGCTGATGCCGATGTTGATTGTGGGGGCGTTTTTAGCCGGGCTGCAGTGGAAACATGCGGCGGTGATTGTATTAATCGGCGTCATGATGTTGCCGGTAGGATGGCACTTCCTGAAGCCGTATCAGAAGGAAAGGGTTACATCGTTTTTGCATCCTGAGGAAGACGCGAAGGGCTCCGGCTACCAGGTTTTGCAGTCGAAGATAGCGGTGGGCTCGGGCGGCTTCTGGGGGAAGGGCTTCGGCAAGGGCAGCCAGAATCAGCTGGGGTATATTCCGGTGCGGTATTCCGACTTTATCATGTCGGCGTGGGCGGAAGAACAGGGATTCAAAGGCGTGCTGCTTGCCCTTGGGCTGTACATGGCGTTATTGTTACGACTGGTCCAGAACGCCCAACGCGCCAAGGACCGCGCGGGAATGTTTCTGGTCATGGGCGTGACAGCAGCGCTGGGGTTTCACGTGTTGGTAAATGTGGCCATGGTCATCGGGGCCATGCCGGTAACCGGCATTCCGTTGCCGCTGATGTCCTACGGAGGTTCGGCCACGTTATTTGTATTCCTGGCGATAGGCCTGGTAATGAATGTCCGGCTGCGCCGATTCGTTAACTAGCCACTCGCCAGCGTCCGAGCGCGGCTTACTTCAGGGAGTTTGCGCCGGACCCGCGGACCGATCAAAGTTCGGGACGCTTGCAGCAAAAAAGGAATTAACGAGTGAGGATCGCATCGACCGCCGTTCCCCCGGGAGAATCCCGGCAACGGCCCAGCCTCGATAGCATGAGGTTCAAGAAATACGAAAGCCGCAACGCGGCTTCCCCCTCCGGCTACGAACGCAATGCCGCAACAATATTGTTGTCGCCAGCGTGTCCCGGGAAAGACCGGGACGGCGCCTTGCCCAGGACCTATGTCCATGAGGGTCGGGCGGCGGTGCATCCCAAGGAGTTTTCATGTCGAAAGAATTGGTTATCAGCGCGACCTCCCACGAACGGCGGGTCGCGATTCTGGAAGAAGGACAGCTAGTCGAAATCTACATCGAGCGCGAGAAAGAGTTCGCGCTGGTCGGCAGCATCTACAAAGGAAAAGTGACCCGAGTCCTGCCGGGCATGCAGTCCGCATTCGTGGACATCGGCCTGGACGGGGACGCGTTTCTATACGTGAGCGACGTTTTCGAAAACCTCGAAGACTATGATCACGGTCATTCCCATGGAGAGGGTCACGCGGCGCCGACGATTGCGGGCGACAATGGCGGGCACCTGATCGAGGCGTTGCCGGGAGAAGTGCTCTCGACGCGCGGGGTGCACGAAGAAACGATTTCCCTGGTGGAGCCGCGCGAAGAGCACGAGCACGGCGAAGAACACGCAGAAGCGGGAGAGGCTCTCGGCGGGGATGAAGAAGAACCCGGCAACGTTGCGCCGGCAGCGGAGGGCGCGGCGGAGTTCAACGAGATGGACGAGCGGCAGCCGGAATCGAACGACTCCGCCCCGCAGAATTTTGCACCGAGCTACAACCCGACGCGAAATTATCCCCCGCGGATAGGGCATGACCGCGGGCAAGGGCAGGATCGAGGCGGGGAGCGCGGTGGCGACCGGGACCGCGGGCGCGGCGGGCGGCGCGGACGCTGGGGACGGCGCGGACGCGGCGGAGACCGGGATCGCCGACATCACGGACAAGGCGGCGGAAGGAATCTGCCCCCTTCGAAGTATGCATCGCCGCAGGGTGAGCGCGAGAATCGCGGTGGCTACGACAACCGCCGCGGCGAACGCGACCGGGGTCCAAGCACCCCGACGGAATCGCGTGAAGAAGAGATCATCCTGCCGGGCGAGTCGCTGGCGAAGTACCGGGCGCGGCCAACACCCGCGGCTCCGGTGGAACCCCTTGGCAACCACGAGAGGGAAGAGCGGCAACCGGACTTCGATCAGGTTCCCTCGCGCCCGGGCGTCGGAGCGCAACCAACAGCGGGCTCTCCGCGGCGCTTTACCGGCAGCCTGCCGCACTGGGTGCTGGCGGAATCGGAAGCAGTGGCAGGAGAGGTGGCCGAAGAGCATGAAGCGGGGGCGGCGGGAAGTGCAGCCGCTGCGCAGCATGCGGAGGCAACACCCGCGAGCCCTGAGCGGAACGGAACGGCGGGCTTGAGCGAGGACGAGGCGGTTTCGCTATCTTCTCGATTGGTGGAAGCGAAGCACGAAGAGACGCAAGCACGAGCCGAAGCGGACGCGCTGGTGGGCGGAGCCGAGTTCGACGAGGACGAAGCGGAAGCGCTGCACGAGGCGCACAAGCTTGCCGAGCGCGAAGAGCACGGGCACGAACGCAAAGAGCTCGAGGAAGAACACGACGAAGACGAGGCGGCAGAGGCGGAAGCGCACGAAGAAGAGTTCGCCGCGGAATCCGAAATTGCCGAACCCCATGAGGAAGAGGGGCACGAGGAAGAACGCGCGGAGCTGACCGCGGCCGAGCGGGCCGATCTGGCTCATGAGGAGGCATTGCAGCACGTGGGGTCCGAAGCGATTGCTGCGACGGCCGGAGAAGGCGCAACCGGTGGAATGGTGCCGGAAGAAGAAACCACGCTCTTGCCGGGCGAAACCCGCGGACCGCGAGATTCCGGAGCGCCTCGCGAAGATTTTGCGCGCATCGGAACGAATCCTCGCTCTCGATTCCAGAGGCCACAACGGGGCGGCCGCGATCGCGGAGGATTCCGCGGGCGCGGCGGCCGGCCGGATCGCCGGGATCGCGGGGGCGACCGGGGAGGGGACCGTGGACGCGGGCGATTTGAGCGTCGCGGAGGCCACGGCCAGGGGCACGGGCCACATCGCGGGCATCACGGCGGACATGGACAGCAGCGACGTCCGCAGCTTATCTCCGAGATGTTGAAGGCCGGACAGGACGTGGTGGTGCAGATCGCGAAGGAACCGCTGGGTAAAAAGGGCGCGCGGATCACGAGTCACGTGGCGTTGCCGGGGCGATTCCTGGTGTACATGCCGACGATCGATCACATCGGCGTATCGCGAAAGATTGCGAGCGCGGAGAACCGTTTGCGGCTTCGGCGGCTGGTGGGCGAAGCGCGCGGCAGCTATCCGGGCGGATTCATCGTGCGGACGGCGGCGGGCGGAGCGACGGATGAGGAAATCCGGACGGACATCGAGTTCCTGGGGAAGACCTGGAACGAGATCAAGCAGAAAAATGACGAACGCAAGGCTCCGGCGCTGCTGCACCGCGACTTGAACCTGGTGGAGCGGATTCTTCGCGATTATGTGAGCGACGACTTCACCGGCATCTGGATCGACAGCGAAGAGGAATACGGCAAGGTAGTGGAGTTTGTGAGCCGGTTCCAGCCGAAGCTGGTCAGCAAGGTGAAGCTCTACACCAAGGAGCAGCCGATCTTCGAAGAGTTCGGGATTCAGCACGAACTGGACAAGGCGCTGCGGGCGAAGGTGTGGCTGAAGTCGGGCGGGTACATCGTCATCAACCACACGGAAGCGCTGGTGGCGATCGACGTGAACACCGGGAAGTTCGTGGGCAAGGGTTCGACGCGCCTGGAAGACACGATTGTGAAGACGAACCTGGAGGCAGTGAAGGAGATCGTGCGGCAAATCCGGCTGCGCGACCTGGGCGGCATCATCGTGGTGGACTTCATCGACATGGAAGAGCGGCGCAACAGGGAGAAGGTGCTTTCGGCGCTGCAGCAGGCGCTGGAGCAGGACAAAGCTCCGTCGAAGGCGCTCTCGTTCAACGAATTCGGACTGGTGTGCATCACGCGGAAGCGCACGAAGCAGGCGCTGGAACGCGTGCTGTGCCAGCCGTGCCCGTATTGCACGGGGTCGGGGATGGTGAAGTCCATTCCGACGCTGTGCTACGAGATCCAAGCGGAGGCGCGGAAGATGGCCGTGGCCGATCACGAAGGGCCGAACCTGACGCTGCGCGTGCACCCGGAAATCGCCAAGGCGCTGAAGACGCGCGAATCGATCCTGGTGGATGAGCTGGAGCAGAACGCGCACAAGCACATCATTATTCAGTCGGACGCGACGCTGCACTGGGAGCAGTATGATATTTACTAGTCGTTAGCTATTAGCTGTTATTTCTTAGCAAGAAACGCCCGGGAGAAATCCCGGGCGTTTTGTTTTTTTGGCGCACCGATTTGTGACGTGGTTTTGTTCACCGCTTCAGACTATCCTCTCAGAGACGCGCTGCATACCTCACTTTTTAAGGAGCCTCCCGATGAGTGACGCGCCTCCGGTCCCCACGGAAGCCCGAGAATCGGAGCGAGTTTTAGTAGCAGAGACCGGATGCTGTGTTGTGGGTGGAGGGCCGGGCGGGGTGATGCTGGCGTTGCTGCTGGCGCGCGCGGGCGTGCGGGTTACGCTGCTGGAGATGCACAAGGATTTCGACCGGGAATTTCGCGGGGACACGATTCACCCCTCGACGATGGAGATTCTGGACCAGATCGGGCTGGCGGAAAAATTGCACGAGATTCCGCACACGAAGGTTTCCGGGCCGACGCTGCAATTTGCGAACGGGGTGATTACTCCGTTTGACCTGCGGCGGCTGAAAACGAAGTTTCCCTACATTTTTATGGTAGCCCAGTCGAGGTTTCTGGAGTTTCTGACCAGCGAGGCCGCGAAATATCCGGGGTTCCGGCTGGCGATGCATGCGAACGTGAATCAACTCATGGAGGAAGACGGGGCGGTGCGGGGAGTACGATACGCGGCACCCGATGGGACACAGGAGATCCGAGCGGTGTTGACCGTGGGAGCGGACGGGAGGTTTTCGCAGGTCCGGCGGCTGGCGGGACTCGAGCCAGTGAAAACGTCGCCGCCGATGGATGTGCTGTGGTTCCGGCTGCCGAAGCTGCCCGGAGAGCCGCAAATCAGCAGCGGAGCATTCGGAGGGATAGGCAGGGGACGAATTTTCATTTTGCTGGAGCGGAACGACTACTGGCAGGGCGGTTTTGTATTTCCGAAGGGCTTGTACCAGGAACTGCGCGCGAAAGGCGTGGAGGCAGTGCGGCAACAGATCAGCGAGATTGCGCCGCGATTTACGAAACACGCGGAGGCGCTGAAGGACTGGCAGCAATTTACGTTATTGTCGGTGGAGTCGAGCCGTTGCCCGGTATGGCACAAACCGGGGTTGCTGCTGATTGGGGATGCGGCGCACGTGATGTCGCCGGTGGGGGGAGTGGGAATCAACTACGCGATTCAGGATGCGGTGGTTGCGGCGAACGTGCTGGGCGGGCCGCTGAAGTCGGGAGAGGTGACGGATGCGGAGCTGGCGGAGGTGCAGCGGCGACGGGAGTGGCCGACGCGTGTGATTCAGGCGTTTCAGTCGTTTATGCAGAGGAGAGTGATCGCCAGCGTGCTGATGTCAAAGCAGGCGGGGAACATCCCTTGGCAATTGAAATTGCTGGCGAAGATTCCAGTGATTCGGGATCTGCCGCCGCGGATGATTGCGTTTGGGCCGAAACGGGTGAGGATGGAAGAGGAGAAAAGCGGCGCGTAATCAGCACATGGCAGCCAAAAGGCAGGATAGATCAGGGTAAAAGCCAGGGGCGAGCAGAACGTACGATGTAAGAAAAACGGACGCCCGGGAGATTCCAGACGCTTTCGAATTTGCGGCGGATAACTGGGAAAGCGAGCGATCAATCGGGGTCTTTCCGTACGGCCTGCCCAGATAGCGACAGTGGAAAAACATTGTGCCGGGGCGAGGGCATGGGGGCGGAGCCCATGCGGTCTTGCCAAAGGAAGCGGTTGAGGACGGTGTTGTCGGCGGCATCAGCGTGGGAGAAGTCGAGGTTGGCGCCTTCTTTCCATTCCTTGGAGTTCATTTCGTAGAGGAGGCCGTTGTCGCGGTTGCGATAGTCGGCGGCGAAGGCGGGTTGCGTGCCGGGGCCGGAGAAAAGCGGGGCCATGACGGCGGCGCGGGAATCGTTGGCGTTCATGGGAGGAGCGCCAAGAAGGGATTCCATGGTGCGAATCAGGTTGATAGTTGTATAGAAGTGATGTTCGACGAAAGGAGCGGACTTCCCTTCCCCGGATTGCGGCAGGGGAGCAAATTTGCTGATGACCAGGGCGATGCTGCGGTGGGAATCGACGTGGTCGGGGCCGTCCTGGGCGTCGTCTTCGAGGATGAGGATAGCGGTGTCGTCCCAATAAGGGCTGTGAGAGACTGCGTCGACAACGCGACCGACGGCAAGATCGTTGTCGGCGACAGAAGACGAAGGCGTGGGCTGATCCTTGGTGCCGCCGGCGGTGTGGTCGTTGGGGAGACGCAGCAGGATAAATTGCGGCATAGCGTCGCGGCCAGATTTGCGAGAGGCAACGAAGGAGTTGAATTCGTTGAGGAATTCGTCGGCGCGGAGCTGATCGGGATAGGCGACTTCGAAATCGGGGTAGAGCGGATCGAAGTGGCCGCGGAGTTCCCGTTGGGAAGCGATGTTTTTTGAGAGGAGGGGGATGTCCCATGGGTAAGGACTGCGGCCGCCGCGCGGTTCGCCGACGTTGGGTTCGAGAGGCTCTCCTTTTTTGATCACCGCGCGCTTGCAGGCGGCGCCCGCGACTTTGGGCGGCCCGCTGTCCGGTTTTTGCGGATCGGATTTGGCGGAGCACCAGCGCGACACGATGTATTCGCCGTAGTGGCGATAGGTGATGCCGTGGGCGGCGAAATTTTTCCAGAGGTAGCCGCCGGTGGGCTCCCCGGCGTCGGGTAATCCATCTTCGAGAGAGATGCCGCCGAGGAGTTCGCCTTCGGAGTCGTAGGTATGCTCGTGGCCACGATAGCCGATGGGCCAGGTTTTTTCGATGTAGTCGGAGATGGAAGCGGAGGTGGACCAGACGTGGCCGTCGCCGGAGACGTCGCCACTGTCGTAAAAATTGTCGAGGACGCCGAATTGGCGGGCAAGCTTGTGCTGATTGGGCGTGATGTCCTCGCCATACATGGTGAGGGAGGGATCGCCATCGCCGGCGCCGAGATCGCCGAAGAGCTGATCGTAGGTGCGGTTTTCCTTGAGGATATAAATGACGTGCTTAATGGGATTCGCGCCGGAGGCGAAGGGGATTTTGTCGGTATTGCCATGGGCAGCGTTGGCGGCAGCGGCCTGAACAGACCAGGCAACAAGATTTGCGGAAATAGCGGCGAGCGGGATGCGGGCAAGTGAGCCATGGGTCATGGCCGGGTTATAGGGATATTCCGGCACGCCAGCGGAATTTTTCTTGAGCGGAGCGGGATTCGGGCCGGAGCCACGGCCTTTCGCAGTGCCGATGAGGAGATCCGTGGAGGTTACAGCGACCACGGTGGGATAGAACTCGGTGGGAATGAAGCCCGTTGCCTGAAGTTGAGTGCCGGGAGCGAGGCGCGTGAGATCGAAGACGGCGACGGAATCGGAGATAGCGTCGGCGGAGAAGAGTGTTTTTTCGCCGGGTGAGAGGGCTAGAGTTTCGGGGTCGCTGCCGCCGTATTTCTGACCGGGGAGCTTGGTGGAGAGCTCGTTAAGGAGTGTGCCCGTGGCAGCGTCGAGGACATCGACTTTGTCGCGATTCGTAAGGGCAACGAAGAGTCTGGAGTCGTCATGCGTCAAGAGCAGTGCGGTGGGGTGTGAGCCGCCCTCCAACGCGGATTTGGGCTTTTCGAGGGGGATGATGCGGCGGATTTTGCCGGCAACGAGATCGAGTTCGGCGACGGAGGAGGCGTTCCAGAGGGAGACGAAAGCGCGGCGGCCGTCGTGGGCGATCACGGTAGTGTACGGAAGCGAACCCGGAATGCGTTTAAAGGTGGAAAGATCGAAGCGATGGAGGATTTTTCCGTCGGATGCGTTGAGGAGAATGGCCTCGTCCGAACCGTTACAGGCGACGAGGATGTGGTCGTTGCCATTGAAGCTTGTGACGCTGAGGCCGGCGGGATAAGTAACGTCCTGGAAAATTGCGCGGCGCTGTTTGCCGGAGGGAAGCGTTCTCCGCGGAGCAAGAGGGATGAAGCGTTCCGGAGAGACGACGCCATTTTCGAAGGTGTAGACGGCGATGCCGTTGCCCGTACTGCCCTGCTCTTTGCCAAGGGGGTCGGTGAGCGAGGCGAAGGATGCGTAGAGGCGGCGGCCGTCGGTGCTGAAGGCGAGGCCGAGAAAATAAGATTGCTTGGCGTCGCTGCCGAGGCGATCGTCGGGGAAATCGCGGAGTTCGTCGGTTTGGAGATTCAAGACGGTGAGGGACTGTTCTTCCCGAGAGGTGTAGGCGCCATAGCCGCTGTGAAGCAAGACGGCAAAGCGGCCATCAGGAGAAATGGCAGCGGCGGTGGGGAAATTGTTGGTGGTGCGAGGCTGGCCGGGCACTTCGCCGAGAAGTTTTGCGTTGGAGAGTTGGACCGGCGCCTGGGCACGAATTGAGGAAGGACCGACAGCGAGCATTCCGATTCCAAAGGCGAGAGCGAACATGGGTTTGAGTGTCATGGAGGGATTATAGACAGGTTTGGAGCCGGGGCAGGTTAAGGGATTTTGAGATTGGGAATCAGGGCGAAGGGCCGATCTAAAGGTCGGCCAGTACACAAAGAGGAGAGGAGAATGGCCGATCTGAAGTTCGGCCACTACAGCGGACGCGATCTATATAGTTGGCCACCTGAAGGCGGCCATTACGTAAACAGGAAGGTAACTTGTCAAGCGGAGGAAAAGGTTTTAGAGTCCTGCCAGATGCAGAGGGTGATGGCGGCCCAGGTGGAGCGCCGCATCGTAAAGGGGATTCCATGCACCGAAAATTGATGGTGGCATTTTTGCTGTGCGCTGCGCCGGCAATGGCGCAGACCGTTGCGATTCGCGCGGGAAGCCTGATCGACCCGGCAAAGGGAACGGTGAGCAAGGATCAGGTGATTGTGGTGAAGGACGGCAAGATCGCGGCCGTGGGCGCGAGCGTGGCGATACCAAAGGACGCACAGGTGGTGGACTTGTCGAAAGAATGGGTGATGCCGGGATTGATGGATGCGCATACGCACGTGACGTTTGAGGAGATCCCTGGTAAAGCGCCGTTTGAGGCGATGTATCTGAAGGAGAGCACGGCGTACCGGGCGCTGCAGGGGGTACATATCGGGCAGGTGCTACTGAACGCCGGATTCACGACGATGCGGGACGTGGGCAATGAGGCCGACTACGCGTGCGAGGATTTAAGAAAGGCGATTCACCAAGGATGGGTGGACGGGCCGACGCTGCAGTGCTCGGGGAAAATCATCGGGCCGTTCGGCGGGCAGTCGAAGGGCATGCCGGAAGAGGTCGGAGGATTCTGGCTGCATGAATATATTGACGCGGACACGGCGGACGAGATTCGCAAGGCGATTCACCAGAATATCTACTACGGAGCGGACCTGATCAAACTGGCGACCGATAACAGCGATTATTTTTACACCGAGGATGAGATTCGGGCGGCGGCGGACGAGGCGCATAACGCGGGACGCGCACTGGCGGTGCACGTCTACGGAGGGAAGGCGGCCGACAACGTGATCCGCGGAGGAGCGGATTCCGTGGAGCACGGGTTCACGTTGACGGAAGAGCAGTTGAAGCTGATGAAGGAGAAAGGGACGTATTTGGTGGGCACGGATTTCCCGGAGGCGCACCTGGCCGGGCTGAATCCCTCGAATGACACGCTGGCGGATGCGAAAAAGCTGGGCGACCAGATCATCGCGCGGCTGAACGTTGCGAATAAGGTGGGAGTGAAGATGGCGTTCGGTTCGGACACGGTGACCTCGATGCCTGGAAGGACGCGCGCGGACATGGTGTTCGATTACCTGGCGGTGTGGAAGGCGGCGGGAGTTTCGAACGCGAACATTCTGAAGGCGATGACGACGAATTGCGCGGACCTGCTGCGGATCAGCAAAGAGCGCGGGGCGATTGCCGAGGGGCAGTACGGAGACATCATCGCGATGCCCGGAAACCCACTGGAAGAGATTGAATCGCTGCGGAAGGTGAATTTCGTGATGAAGAACGGGAAGATCGTACGGGAAGCGAAGTGACCATTAACGACGGACCGGGAATTTGCAGCAGATCACGTTGAGGGGCTGGGTGAGCACACCCAGCGCTGACGTGCCGTGTTATGTTGTTGCGCGCCGCTGGCGCCAGGAAGGGAACCACGCGAATTGAAGTGATGAATTAGGCTTTTCGTTGGTCAAAGCGCGGCAGGCGGTCAGGAGCCGGAATAGCGCTGCTCCTTCCAGGGATCGCCGTAGGCGTGATATCCGTTGCGTTCCCAGAAGCCAAGGCGGTCGTGGTCAAGAAGCATGAAGCCGCGGACCCACTTGACGCTTTTCCAGGCGTAGAGGTGAGGGACGACGAGTCGAAGCGGGCCACCATGGTCGGCGGAGAGGGGCTCGCCCTCGTGTTCGAAAGCAAAAAGGACCTCGGGGCGAAGCAGATCAGGAAGCGGGATATTGGAGGTGTAACCCTCTTCGGCGAGCACGAGGACGTGAGAGGCTTCGGGCCGGGCTTTGGCGCATTCGAGGACGTCGGTAAAGCGAACACCTTTCCAGAGATTGTCGAGGCGACTCCAGCGCGTGACGCAGTGGAAATCGCTAGTGGATTCGACCTGAGGCAGGGATCGGAATTCCTGCCATGTAAAGCGCAGAGGAGATGCGACGAGCCCAGTGATTTTGAAATCCCATTTGTCAGAATCGAATTCGGGCACGCGTCCGTAGTGGAGCACCGGCCACTTAATAGTCAGTGACTGGCCCGGGGGCAGTCTTCCTTCGGCCCGGGCTTTTTTCTCTTTTTCGCGGCGCCCGCCGTCATCGCCAAAGATAGGCATGGTGCTCCTTCCAGGGATTAGAGTCCGTCTGGTGGCAAAGGTTTCAGGAGCGCTGAGTCTATTCCATTGGAGGATGCTTGTGGTACTTTGGGTTTCGACTTCCGCCCAGGAAGCACCCGCTAAGGAGCTGCCCGATGGCTTCTGCCTCGCGTATTTCCGCGCTGAACCAGCGATTTGAGATTCCGGGAATTGCGGCCATTGTGGAAGAGCGAAAAGGATTCCCATCCGTGCGAGTGCAAACGCCGGATGTGACCGGCGAGGTGCAGTTGTACGGAGGGCAGGTGAGCTCGTGGAAGCCGGCCGGAGCGGAAGAGGTGTTCTTCGTAAGCTCGAAGACGCGCTGGCAGGAAGGGACGGCGATTCGAGGCGGCGTGCCGATCTGTTTTCCCTGGTTCGCCGACCGGACGGAAGGGCCGAAATCGCCGGCTCACGGATTGGTGAGGACCAAGCCGTGGAGGCTGGAAGCGATAACACATGCCGACAGCAATGTGACCGTGGCGCTTTCGACATCCGCCGACGAAACGACGAAAAAGGTGTGGCAGGGCGATTATCACCTGCTGTTTTGCGCGACATTCGGGGATCAACTGCGGCTGGAACTGATCGTGACCAATCGCGGCTCGCTGACGTTCAAATTCGAGGAAGCGCTGCATTCCTACTATCGCGTGGGAAACGTGGAAAAGACGAAGGTGCGCGGGCTGGGTGGCTGCACTTACGTGGATAAGACCGACGCGCGGAAAGAAAAGCACCAGCGCGGCGACGTGACGCTGACGGGGGAGACGGACAGGGTGTACCGGGGAACGAGTTCGTCGGTGGAGATCGAGGACCCCGTGCTGCGGCGACGGATCCTGGTGGCCAAGGAAGATTCTCGAGACACGGTGGTGTGGAATCCGTGGACGCAAAAAGCGGCGGCGATGGCGGACCTGGGCGCGGACGAATGGCGGCAATTTGTGTGTGTGGAGACGGCGAATGTGGGCGACCACGGAGTAACGCTGGGAGAGGTGCAGGCGCACACGATGACCGCGCTGATTTCCGTGAATTCGATGTAAGGGAGTTCGCTTATCTCCGCGAGTTCCCAGATCGCCGGCGCGCGGACCGATTCCCCTCTTTCCTCATGCTATGATTTCTGCATCTCATCCATTGAAAGTGAACCCTCGATGCCCGCACGCATTCTGGACGGCCTGAAAATCCGCGACGAAATTTTCGCAGAGCTGAAAACTGAAATCGGGAGGTTGCACAACATCGGCATCCGGCCGGGGCTGGCAGCGGTGCTGGTGGGGGAAAATCCGGCTTCGCAGCTTTACGTGAAGAGCAAAATTGCGGCCTGCGAACAGCTTGGAATGGCGAGTTGGCTGCATACGCCTCCGGCGAACATCACGACGGAGTACATGTTGCAACTGGTCCGCGACCTGAACGCGGATGACAACGTGGACGGGATCCTGATTCAGTTGCCGCTGCCAGGGCAGGTGGATGCGAAGCGCGTGCTGGAAGCGGTGGATCCGGCAAAAGACGTGGACGGATTCCACCCGGTGAGCATGGGGATGCTGGTGAGCAACCGGCCGGGGCTGGTGGCGTGCACGCCGGCGGGCTGCATGGAGATTCTGCGGCGCAACCAGATTGCCGTGGAGGGCGCGAATGCTGTGGTGCTGGGGCGGAGCGACATTGTGGGGAAGCCGATGGCGCTGCTGCTGCTTCACGCAAATGCGACCGTGACGATTTGCCATTCGAAGACGAAAGATCTTCCGGAAGTGATCCGCCGCGCGGACATCGTTGTGGCGGCGATCGGCAAGGAGGGCTACGTACAGGCCGATTGGATCAAGCCGGGCGCGGCGGTGATTGACGTGGGAACAAACAAGGTGACGGATGCAGCGGAGGCGGCGGCCTTGCTGCGGAATTTTCCAGAGCGGCTGGAGAAATTCCGGGCGAAAGGGAACGTGTTGATCGGCGACGTGCACCCGGATGCCGCGCAAGTGGCGGGCGCGCTAACGCCCGTGCCGGGCGGCGTGGGACCGATGACGATCACGATGCTGATGAGCAATACGGTGAAAGCGGCAAGGTTGCGGCGCGGAGCAAGCGCCACGGCGGCGCGATCCTGAGTCCGGCTGATCGTTGAACGCGGCCTGCCTCCCTTCCCGTGTCAGGGCGGGCCGAAGGCGGGCCTGATTTTTCGGGAGGAACGGCACGAGTCATGATGCGGTTGGGACTGACGGGAGGGATTGCGAGCGGGAAGAGCGCCGTGGCGGGGCTGCTGCGCGAGATGGGCTTTCCGGTGCTGGATGCAGACTCGGTGGCGCACAAGCTGATGGAACCGGGCCAGCCGGCCCACGATGAAATCTTGAAAGCCTTTGGGGCGGAGCTTGCGGATGCATCCGGTAAGATCGACCGGGCAAGGCTGGGAGCGATTGTATTTGCCGATCGCGGGAAGCTGGAGCAATTGAATGAGATTCTGCACCCGCGCGTGGAACAGGCAATTCTGAAACAATTCGCAGAGTGGGAAAAAAATGGGGTTCGTGACGCGGCGTTTGTGGAGGCCGCGCTGCTGATCGAGGCAGGAGTGGCGGATAAACTGGACGGGCTGGTGGTGGCCTGGTGCGAGCCGGAACAGCAAATCGAACGCCTGCGAACGCGAGGGATGAGCGAAGGGGAAGCGCGGAAGCGAATCGCAGCGCAGCTTCCGCTGGAAGAAAAGTTGCGGCGAGCGACGGAAACAATCAATTGTTCCGGAAGCCTGGAAGAGACGCGCGAGCAGGTGCAGGCGCTGGCGGCAAAGTTGCGGAAAGAGAAATAGCCCCTCCCATGAGGATCGAAGAAAACAGGGCAAGATGCCAGGTTTTAGGGCAATTCTGTTGCTTCTTACGCAAAAGATCTGGAGTTTTAACGGGGTTTCTCATTGCCCCAGCCAGGAAGTTCCTGCCACGCTGAAGGGCGCCCAAAAATCCAATTGAAGGGACCAACATGGCTATCACTGCCGATGTGCGCGAATCTCTGTTTATAAAAGTTGACAAACTGACGGAGCAGGAGCTGGATGCCCTGCCCCATGGCGCAATTCAGCTGGACCGGGACGGGACGATTCTAAAATTCAACTTGATGGAGCAACAGCTTGCGAACCTGGATAAGAAAAAGGTGATCGGGAAGAATTTCTTCAAGGAAGTGGCGCCATGCACGGACGTAAAGGAGTTTCACGGGAGATTCGAAGCAGGCGTTGCCGGGAAAAAGCTTCACGAGCGCTTCCGGTATCATTTCGCGTTCAAGCAGAATCCACGGGACGTGGTGGTGACGCTGTTCTACAGCGATTTTACGGACACGGTGTGGGTGTTCGTTCATCCACAGTAAATATTCTTAAATTCGATGCGAGCCTTGGCGGACGGGAACAGGGATCACGGCAAAACGGTGGTGAAGAACGAGTTTCTGCCGGTGCGGAGATCCTTGCCATAACCGAGAACAATCTGGAAGCGGTTGAGAACGCTGATTTTGGTTTGCAGGCCGGTGTCCCAAAGCCAATGGGTTGAGCCGAAATAGCCGCTGGGATCGTAGACATCGCCGGTGTCGAGAAACGGCCCCGCCTTCACCGTGAAAAATCCATTGCGATAGAGGACTTTGCTGGTTTCGGCGTTGACCAGAACATAGTCGCGGCCGAGCGGCGCGTTGCCTTTTTGTCCGTCTTGCAGGCCGGGATGGCCGCGGAGCCAAAGCGGAGTGTCGCGATCGAAGCCGAGAGTGAAGAGCTCATCGAAGGGGACATATCCCGAAGTGCCACCGCTATGGAGCGAGATTTGGGTGTCGTAGTCGTCGCCACGCGCCTTGGGCAGCCAACGGGCGGCGAGCGTTCCTTCCGCGCGGGCGTACCGGCCCAGAGGATCCCTGTAGAAAGTCCCGAGCTCCCCGTTCGCGCTGGCTTGCAAGGTAAACCGGCGCTCGGGAAAGCGAATCAGCCAGCGCTGAAGGCTGGACCGCAGAGCGATGGAGGAGCCGCTGGAGAAAAACGGAGCAGCTTGTGGAGCGAGGCCGTAGAGATTGCGGAAATCGCGATAAGAGTACTCGACGCCGGCAGTCCATTGCCAGAAGCCGCCTTGCAGGAAGCGAAGTTCGGCGCCCGCGGCGGCTTTCTGGAGATTGAGCCGGGAAAAAGCGGGCGAAGAGGGGAGAAAGGAGTTGGTGAGATTCCAGTTTTCGTTGCGGCCATCGAAGTAGAGGCGATAGCGGATGGCGGGGTTTGCAAAGAGAGGTGCAGTGAGTTCGGAAGAGACGAGACGTTTTTGATCGTCCCAGCGATACGTGGAAGTCCAGTTCAGGCCGGCGTGGTCCAGATCGTAAAACTCGGGATGAATGGCCTGATAGGGCAGCTCACGGAAGAAGGAGAGAAGGACTTCCCAGCGATTCGTCGGAAGAGTTTGGCGCTCGGAAGCGTGGACGGCCAGGTCGAACGAGTTGTCGTCGTGGGGCTGGAGAGCGAAATACATGCCGGGATAGAGATCGAGGGCCTGGAGCCGAGCCTGCGTGGCGAGAAAGGATTCGCGGGTCCAAATTTCGCCGGGGGAAAAGGTGAACGCGCGATCCAGGATGAGCGGATGGATCGCGGGGGTGGGATCCATCGTCAGGCGACTGAGTATGGGCTTGCCCGCGCGATTCCAGTATTTGAGGGCCGCTTCGAGATTGCCTTCCTGAAAGTAAATGGAAGCGAGGAAATCGTTCGCGTAGGCGTCGGCGGGATGGAGGGCCAGCGCGCGGCGCAATTCTCCCTTGGCATTGGAAAAATCCTTTTGGCGGTAGGCGATGCCGGCAAGCTCCTCGGGGAAACGCGGATCGTTGGGCGCAAGAGCCCGACCTTCGCTGAAAGCCGCGCGGGCTTCCCGCCAACGTTCCAGGCGTGCAAGCGCAAGGCCGCGATAGAGCAGGAGTTCGGCGGGCCCCTGGGACTGTGCGGGGACCGCGCGGAGGACGGCGTCCCAGTTTTGTTGTTCGTAGAGCTTTTTGACTTCGGTGATAGAAACGGAGGATGCGGAGGCATCGTGCGATTGCGCCGCGGCGAACGACGGGAGAACGAGAAGCAGCAGGAGCAGGATCAAGGAGCGGTTCGCGGAACGGCGAGCAGGGTCCAGAAATGCGTGGGACTCCATTGGGATTCGAATCCTTGGCGAGAGATTCGCAACATTTTTTGCTGCGCGGGATCGTTCAGATAGACGTAGCCCTGGGACGAATCGATGCCGACTACAACCGCGTAATGAAGAGGTTCGAGCGGGCCGCTGGCTTGCAAGGCAACGATCAGCGGGCGGCCACGGGCGATATGGCGTTCGAGTTGGCTCCAATCGCCGGCGAAGGCAAATGCCCAATAGCCGGCCTGCTCGAAATGCCGCTGCATGGCGCCGGCCGAGATTCCCTGGAGCTTCGGCGAGTAGAGAGCCTGCTGAATCTTACCGGCGTCGGCGTCCGCGGGCGCCGCTTTGCCGAGTTTGGCATTCCAATACTGCATGACCATGGCGATGACGGCCGAGCCGCAGCCATTTTTGGTTTGGGCGATGAAGGGGAGGTCGATCCAAAGGCTGGGCGGCTCCGCGGCAACGGCAACGCCGACGGACGCAGCAAGCAGCACCAGCCCTAGGATGCGACGCGGAATCACGTCAGCGAACCGCCACGATGATCAGAATGAGAGCGGCGATCGCGACAAGAATGATGAGCAAATCGCGATCCGAGAGAGTGCCGGCGGCGAAATCGCGCTGGGCCTTTTCGGCGCGCGCGGAGAGCTGAGCGAGATCTTCATCGTCGAGCTGCTGAACCGCGGATTTCACTTGCTGCGGATCCATGTGCGCAGATTTCATGGCTTGCTGGGCGTCTTTGGTGGACAGAAAGCCGTCAATCTGCTGCACGTGCTGTTGCCGGGCGGCGGAAGCCCCGGCGGCATCGCTTTGAAATTGCGCCGGGGAAACCACGTGATCCTGAGCTTTGGCGGGGGAAGCCCACGTTCCGACGAAAGCACACAGACATGCGACCGCAATGGCGCTAAAGAGCGACCTCTGCATTTCTCCTCCATACGAAAAGTTGTTTAGGCTGGAGTTAACAGTTTAACGCGCGAGACGGGAGATGTCACTCAGGGAAGGGGCGAAACGCGAATTGGGAGGCGCATCTTCCCGCCCCGGAGCAACGGAGTTAGACTACAGGCTCCAATAACCTCAGGCGCAGCCCGACGCGCAAAAGGAAGGCAAGGAATGATTGCAACCCGCCTGGACCGACGCAACTTCCTGAAAGTGAGCACCGCCGCAGGAGGCGGATTGCTGATAAGCGTCTATGCCAAGCCGCTGGGGCGCGTATTTGCGCAAACACCGCCGGCGCCGAAGTGGGTTCCGACCGCATTTGTACACGTCAGCCGGGAAAATATTTTCACGATTACGGCGAAGAATCCGGAAATCGGGCAGGGCGTGAAGACTTCCCTTCCGATGATTATCGCCGATGAGCTGGACGTGGACTGGAGAGACGTGCGGATTGAGCAGGCGGACCTGGACGAAACGCTCTATGGGGTGCAGCGGGCGGGCGGAAGCACGGCGACGCCGATCAACTGGGATCCGTTGCGGCAAGTGGGCGCGGCGTGCCGGCAGATGTTTGTGACGGCGGCGGCGCAGAGCTGGGGCGTTGGCGAAGCGGAGTGCAAGACGGCATCGGGAAGAGTGTATCACCAGGCAACGAAGCGGAGCGTAACGTACGGTTCGCTGGCGACGAAGGTGGCGACGATGACGCCACCGGATCTGACATCCGTAAAGCTAAAGGATCCGAGGGACTATAAAATCATCGGGCACACGACGCTGGGGGTGGACAGTGCGGCGATCGTGAGCGGGAAATCGCTCTACAGCATCGATTTCCGAGTGCCCGGGATGCTTTGGGCGGTGTATGAGAAATGTCCGGTGTTCGGCGGAAAATTCGTAAGCGGGAATCTGGATGAGGTGAAGAAAGAACCGGGCGTGAGACATGTATTCGCGCTGGAAGGGACTTCGGACATTCTGGGGCTGATGCCCGGAGTGGCGGTGGTGGCGGATAGCTGGTGGCAGGCAAAGTCCGCGCGGGAAAAGCTGAGGTTCAAATGGGAGGAAGGCGCGACGGCGCAACAGAGCAGCGAAGGGTATTTGAAACAGGCCAAGGATTTGTCGAAGCAGAATCCTGCGATGATTTTGCGGAAAGACGGGGACGCGGAAGCAGCGTTGAAAACGGCGGCGAAGGTGGTGGAAGCAGTGTACGACTATCCGTTCATCGCGCATGCGCCGATGGAACCACAGAACTGCCTGGCGCACTATCACGACGGGAAACTGGAGTTCTGGTCGCCGTCGCAAACGCCAGAGAGCGGGCGAATGCTGGTGGCGAAAACGCTGCATGTAGCGCACGACGACATCATCGTGCACATGAAGCGCGCCGGCGGAGGATTCGGGCGGCGGCTGACGAACGATTACATGGTGGAAGCAGGAGCCATTGCGAAGCAGTTGGGGGTGCCGGTGAAGCTGCTCTGGACGCGCGAAGACGATTTTCATCACGACCACTATCGGCCGGCGGGCTATCACTTTTTGAAGGGCGGCGTGGACGGATCGGGGAAGCTGATCGCGTGGCGGAATCATTTTGTGAGTTTCGGCGAAGGAGACAAGTTTGCACCTGCGGCAAGCATCCGCGGAAGCGAATTTCCGGGAACGTTGCTGGCGGATTATTACTTCGGAGCATCGCTGATGCCGACGGGAATTCCGACGTACGCCTTGCGGGCGCCGGGAAGCAATGCGTTTTGCTGGGTGTTTCAGTCGTTCATCGACGAACTGGCGCATGCGGGGGGAAAGGATCCGGTGCAATTCCGGCTGGACATTTTGACCCGGCCGACGGTGATGAATCCGGAATCGAAGAACGACGGGCCGGAATTTGTGGCGTCGCGAGCGGCAGGCGTTGTGAAAGCGGTGGCGGAAAAGTCCGGCTGGGGAAAATCTAAGTTGCCCAAGGGAACAGGGATGGGGATTGCGTTTCAATTTGCGCACCGCGGTTATTTTGCGGAGGTAGTGGACCTGCGTGTGGATGAAAAGAACCGGGTGAAGGTGAACAAGGTGTGGGTGGTGGGGGACATCGGGAGCCAGATCGTCAATCCGGGCGCGGCGATCAACGAGTGCCAGGGAGCGGTGATCGAAGGGCTGAGTTCCGTGATGAGCTATGAAATCGCGATGAAGAACGGCCGCGCGGAGCAGAGCAATTTCGACGAGTACACGCCGGTGAGGATCAATCAGGCGCCGCCGGAGATTGAAGTGCACTTTTTGAAGACGGACAACCCGCCGACGGGATTGGGAGAGCCGGCGGTGCCGCCGTTGCTGCCGGCGGTTTGCAATGCGTTGTTTGCGGCGACGGGAAAGCGAATCCGGTCGCTGCCGCTGGCGAAGCACGGCTATTCGTGGGCGTAAGAGCCGGTGAGCAATTGGACTGGCATCCGCGCCGGAGACGACGAAGTCCGGCGATAGATCCTGCATAAAGAGGGCATTGAGATCCTGAGGCTGGCAGAGAGCGCGAGTCCCAGGAGGACGCGTGCCTATTTTGCGTAAAGTGCAAGGCGGCGGGGGTTTGGCAAGGAGAGTCGCGTGAAGAGTGCGGACATTGTGGTGGTAGGGTCGGGTTCGCTGGCGGCAGGCGTGGCGGGAGGGCTTTCACAAGCACCGAAGCTGTCTTTGCGCGTTGTCGTCATTGGCCGGTCGCTAGAGAAGGCGGCGCAACTGGCGAGGATGGCAAATGCGAGATCGGCGATTTTTCAAACTCCCGTGCAATTTGCGGCAATGGAAATTGCGGAATTCCGGGCCGCGGCTTTCGGGCGGGCGCTGAGGTCGCTGAAGCCGAAGGTGATATTTCAGACGGCCTCGCTGCAGTCACCCTGGGAAGCCGCCGGGGGCGGGAATGGCTGGACGAAGCTAGTAGCCGAGGCGGGATTCGGGATCACGCTGCCACTGCAGATGGCGCTGACGGCGGAGGTGAGCGAAGCGGCCGGAGATTCGGAAGCGGCGATCGTAAATGCGTGCTATCCGGATTGCGTGAACGTGGCACTGGAGCGGACGGGGTTGCGGGTGACATGCGGGATCGGAAATGCGGGAATCGTGGAGGCGTTCTGCAGTTCGCATGCGGCGGTGAAGAGGGCTGAAGTAAGCGTGGTGGGACACCATGGACATCTTAGAGGATGGTTGCTCGGGAAGGCCGGCGTCACAGAGCCGCGCGTGTGGGTGAAACGGAGGGAAGTAAAATCGGCGAAGCTTAGCCCACATTTGAAGGCGATTTCGGAAGACTTGAACCAAGTGACCGCGGGGACCGCGACGGCCGTGATTCTGGCGCTGTTCACGGGGAATACGCTGCGAATGAGCGTTCCGGGAGTTCCTGGGCTACCGGGAGGATATCCGTTTTTGGTGAATCGCGGAAAGTTTCAGCTGCATTTGCCCGAAGGTATCCGCCGAGAGGAAGCGATTGCACACAACCAAAGCGGAGAGCGAATGGATGGACTGCAACTCGGCATGGAGGTGAGATTTGCGGAGAGGGCGCGGCAGGCGCTTGCGGGGGCCGGCTTTCCTTATGCGGACGGGTACGCATGGAAGGAATGGAAAAAAGCAAGGGGCGCGATGGTTGAACTGAGGGATGGATTGCGCAGGAAGACTTAGTGAGTTTGCAAGACTTTCCAGAGAGCACGCCACACCACGTTACGCGTGACAAAGCAGGAACGTGATTGGTTGACGCGCACGCGCCGCAGCAACTAAGATGGCGGCGAATTGGTTGTCACCGGAGGGCTCCTTGCGCAAAAGCGCGATTTTATTGGTTTTTTCCTTCGTTTTTTCGATGTGCGTGGCCGCGCAACAGCCGGCCGCAACTCCCCTTTTCCATTTTGAAGAAGTGATGATACCGGTGCGGGATGGCGTGCATTTGCAGACCGTCATCCTGACGCCGGTGAACGCAACCGAGCCGCTGCCGATATTGCTGGAGCGGACGCCGTATGGCGTACCGGAGAAGGCGCCGGCGGAGATGCCGGCGCGATGGAAAGAATTGATGCAAGACGGATACATCTTTGTGATTCAGAATCTTCGCGGACGATTCAAGTCGGAAGGCGTGTTCAACATTTCGTCACAAGTGGACCTAACCGATCCAAAAGCGACAAGCGAGACAACGGACGCTTACGACACGATCGACTGGCTGGTGAAAAACGTCAAGGGAAACAACAGCAAGGTGGGAATTTTCGGCGTGTCGTACGACGGGTTGACGGCGGCGTTGACTCTGCTGCACCCGCATCCGGCGCTAAAGGCGATCAGCGAGCAGGCATCGCCGGTGGACCAGTGGATGAACGACGACGATCACCGGTATGGAGCGCTGCGGGAGAGCTACGATTTCGAATACGCGGTGATGGAACAGGCAGACAAGAACAAGAACACGAACTTTGCGTTTGAAATTTACGACACCTATGAGTGGTATCTGAAGCTGGGGCCGCTTTCCAATATCAACGACAAATACCTGCATGGCTCGATCCCCTACTGGAATCTGACGGTGGAGCATCCGGATTACGACGATTTCTGGAAGAAGGAAGCGTGGGTGAGGCAGTTGCACGCATCGACGGTGCCGAACTTGAACGTGGCGGGGTTTTGGGACCAGGAAGATCCATGGGGGCCGTGGCAGATATTCCGCCACGCGGAAGAGCACGATCCGGAGCACACGAATTTCATGGTAGCGGGGCCGTGGTTCCACGGGCAGTGGCAGAGACCGGAAGCGAAGAGCATCGGATTGATTCCCTACGGCGGGCACGACACGGCGAAGGAGTTTCGCGGAGATCTGGAGGCGCCTTTTTTCCGCTATTACCTGCACGGGAAGGGGAAAAAGCCCACGTGGCAGGCAACAACGTTTCAGAGCGGATCGAATAGGTGGCGCACCTACGCGGAGTGGCCGCCTAAAGAAGCAGTGGCAACAAAACTTTACCTGCATGCGGACGGGACGCTTTCGTTCACGGCACCGAAGGATGGAGGAAAAGGCGGGGACTACCGGGAGTATGTATCCGATCCAGCGAATCCAGTTCCGTACCGCATGCGGCCGATCTCGCCGACGTATCCGGCAGGCGACTGGAGAACGTGGGAAGTGGCAGACCAGCGATTTGTGGATAACCGGCCGGATGTGCTGACGTTTGTGAGTGAACCGCTGGACCACGACTTGACGGTCACGGGGCAATTGGCGGCGAAGCTGTTTGCTTCGACTACGGGAACGGACAGCGATTTTGTGGTGAAACTGATCGACGTGTACCCACAGGACGCGCAGAAGAACGCTTGGGAACCGGAAGAAGGTCCGAAGCCAGGGCAGTACGCGGAGTCGCTGAACGGATACGAGTTGCCGATTGCGATGGAAGTGCGGCGCGGGAGGTATTTGCAGAGCTTTGAGCACGCCTCGGCATTGCCGGCGAACAAGGCTGTGGAATGGAATGTGCCGCTGCGGGATCACGATCACGTGTTTTTGAAAGGGCACCGAATTATGGTGCAGATCCAATCAACGTGGTTTCCCATCATCGACCGGAATCCGCAGAAGTTCGTGCCGAGCATCTATCAGGCGGTGGCCTCGGACTACGTGAAGGCGACGCAGCGGGTGTATTGCTCGGCGGAGATGGCCTCGTATATCGAACTGCCCGTAATGAAGTAATTGGCGGCGGAACTCCAGCAACCTTAACCCAAGCACTGAGCGAACCTGCGACAAGTTCGCCAGGCACAGCCCGCAAGGGGGCTAGCATGATAGATTGCCGGCGAGGGCGCTCCGCCAAGTGCGGTCCGGCCCAAACCGGATTTTCAATTCACCTCGCATGCGAATCCTGCTGCAAATTGCGTCGTTTTTCTTGATGGTGTCCGTGGGCATGGGCCTTCGCGTCAACGAATTGATTGGGCAATGGCGGCGGCTGAACTGGAAATCCTGGGCGTGTCTGCTAACGGCGGCGTTTTTGACGCCGCCGGCGCTGGCAGAGGGGATGGCAATTGCGTGGATGCTGCCAAGGACGGCGGAGCGACTTTGCCCAAGACTAAGCGACTGGGGAAATGCGGGGGTAGGGCAGCTGGTTATGTTTGCTTACGCAAAGATTTCTCCAGCAAAAGAACCAGAGCACGCGCGGGCGTAAAGGACAGCGACGGGACTACTTGACCTGCAAGGATTCCAGATACTGAGACAGTGCAAGAATCCGTTGCTGGATTTTCACGCCGTCCGTGCCATGAATGGGAGATGTCCCGAGGACGTTTCCCCAAACCGGCATTTCACTGGAGCCATGGGCGGGCGCTGGCGAGCCAAAACGCAGAATTGCGGCCACATGATCCGCTGGATATTTGCCGCCATTATCTTTGGCCAAGAGAGTCAAATCGGCAGGCGGCGTTTTGAAAGTGGGCGCAGCGGGGCCATCGCCTTTCGCGGCCTTGCCGTGGCAGGCGGCACAAAGATGCCGATAGAGCTCTTTGCCGTCGGTTGGCATGGCGCTCTTGACCGCCTCATTTCTTACAACATTCTTCTGCGGCGTGGAGCCGGCCGGTTGCTCTTGGGACCATGCGGCGCATCCGAAGGAGAGCGCCAGGAGCGAGGCAAAAAGAGTGATGCGTTTCATGAATCACCTCCACTGGGGATTGGGCAATTGTGGAGAACGGAGTGAGCCTAGAGGGCCAAGGATATGCCCTCCCTGATTAAGGACCTGCTGCCGAGGAGAATCAGTGAGCCAAATCACAAGTGGGGCAATTTGGTATGTACCGGCGAAGGCCGAGTCATCCGGAAAGTTTGAATGGCCCGCACATAAAAAGGCTGGCGGCGATGCGTTTCTCAAGGCTGTGAAAATTCGATACAATCTGCGCCTTGCCCTATTGCCCAGGGGCTCTGAGGTGAGCAGATGAGTGGTCGACTGAGTGGAAGTGTGCGAGCACGGCGTGGACGGCGCGGTTGCGACTGGGTGGCGTTCTGCCTGGCGGGTGTCGCGGTGTTGGGGCTGGTGTCCAGGGCGGAGGCACAGCAACGCCGGGAACGCGAGCCCAATTCGGTATATGCACAAAGGCGGGCGAAGCTGGCGGGCTCGGTGGACGGGCCGATTGTGCTGATGGGGTTCCAAGGACGGGAAGAAGAGTCGCAGAGCTACATATTCGGGCAGGAAGAAAATTTTTATTACCTGACGGGACATAACGAGGAAGGGGCGGGGCTGATCCTGCTGCCGGCGGCGGAGAGCCAGGCGAAGCGGGACGATTTTGAAGGAGCGCGGGAGATTTTCTTTTTGCCGGAGAAAAATCCCGCAAAGGAAAAATGGGATGGTGTGCGAATGTCGCCGAGCGATCCGGGAATCCAGGCACGGACCGGATTTGCGGACGTGCGAGGGTTTGGGGAGATGCGCGCGGCGTTGGAGAGACTGGCGAAGCTTTATCCGACCATCTACACGATTTTGCCGTATGAGAAGGAGTTGGGAGGATTCCCGCACGAAAAGGAGACGGTGGACTGGATCAAACTGGCAGTGCCGCAAGCGAATCTGAAAGATATCCGGCAGAACATCGCGGAATTGCGTTTGATCAAATCGCCAACGGAGATTGCCTTTTTGAGGGAGGCGGTGGACCTCTCGGTGGACGCGCACCTGGCGGCGATGAAGATGATGCGGCCGGGATTGTGGGAGTACCAGGTGGCGGCGAAGATGGTGGAAGTTCACGCGATGGGCGGGTCGGAAGCGGAGGCGTACGCGCCGATTGTGGGAGCGGGGCCGAATTCGACGGCGCTGCATTACGACAAGTTGAGCCGGAAGATTGAGGATGGGGATATCGTGGTGCTGGACGTTGGCGCGCAGTATTCCGGGTATGCAGCAGATGTGACGCGGACGCTGCCGGCAAATGGGAAGTTCACGGCGAGGCAGAGGGAGATTTACGACATTGTACTGGGAGCGCAAAACGCGGCGCTAGCGGCGGTGCGGCCGGGCGCGGATATGTGCCGCAAGGGGAAGAACAGCGTTTATAAGATTGCCTACGACTACATCAATTCGCATGGAAAGGATCGGTACGGGAAGCCGCTAGGGCAGTATTTCATTCACGGACTGGGGCACAACATCGGGCTGAACGTGCACGATCCAGGGGATTCGTGCAAGCGGCTGCTGGTGGGGCAGGTGGTGACAGTGGAGCCGGGGATTTATATTCCGGAGGAGAATCTGGGCGTGCGGATTGAGGATGACGTGCTGATAACGGAGAGCGGATATGAGATGTTGAGCGCGAAGCTGCCGCGGACGGCGGAAGAGGTGGAGAAGACGATGGCGGGGAAATGAGGCGCGGCTCGTGGATCGTGTCCTGTGGCCTGAAGAGGGGGCTGACAGTTGACAGCTAACAGCCGACAGTCTGACGACACGGATATTGAAATTAATCAGTACCCATTCTAATGGTTATCGCTCGAACGGTGGAGTTAAGAGAAAACCCGCACCCTGGAAAACCGCGGGGTGCGGCACCCGGCACGCCCCGCGATCCGTGCCAAGGGCAGGGTTGGTCGCTTTTTGGCGTCCGTATGAGCATACCCAGCATTGGATTGACCGTACGGCGAGGCGGCGTTTATACTGAGAATTCACGCCGGGAGCCGGGTTTTGCCGGCGTGCCCCGGTTATTCCACGCGTCGCTCCTTCGGGTTGCGGTCTGGAATTTGCGATATAGCAAGGGATATTTTCACTGTGGAAGCAGAGGAAGAAAGACAATTCCTCGGGGGGCGAGTTGCGGCTCGGATTGAGAGTCAGGACTCCTAAGACTTTTGGCCGATCTAAAGATCGGCCGCTACGTGAGGGCTTGCAGGTTAGAAGCCGGCGCGACGAAAGAAAGGCGGCGTAACCCTTCTCGGAGATCAGGGCAAGAAGCCGCCCCTACACCAGAATAGAGGCCGCGATGTGCGGCAGAGGGAACTTATGAGCAGCATTAAAGCGACATTACTGCGCCCCGGGATGGTGATCCAACACGAGGGGGATTTGTATTCGGTCTTTAGCACGGAGCACCGGACGCCTGGGAACAAGCGCGGGTCGATGCAGACGCGGATGAAGAACCTGCGGACGGGGTCGATCATCGATTACCGGTTCCGGGCGGAAGAGTTCGTGGACCGGGCGATATTGGATGAGATCGAGTTCGAATATTTGTACAACGAGGGCGACGAATACTACTTCATGAACACGGAAACCTACGAGCAGATGCACATGAACAAGGAAGAGCTCGGGGAGACGGTGTACTACCTGGTGCCGAACACGGTGGTGAAGATCGAGTTTCACAACGAGAAGGCCATCGGGGTGGATTTGCCGGACACGATGGATCTGAAGGTAGTGCAGACGGAGCCGACGCTGCAGAAAGCGACGGCGAGCGCGGTGATGAAGCCGGCGACGCTGGAGACGGGGCTGGTGGTGAACGTGCCGCCGTTCGTGAACGAGGGAGACCGGATCCGCGTGGACACTTCGGAAGCGCGATACGTACAGCGCGTGGAATAGATTCCGCCTCCGCAGACGGGCCGAGAGGTTTTCGGTTCGGAAAGAGGTGAAGAAGAGGCCTCCGGGTGACCGGAGGCCTTTTTGTTTTTGGGCGAGAGGGGAAAACGTTGGGTTGGATACCCGAGTCACTCCGCTTCGGGGCCCGACGGGCGCTAAAACGGCAGGAAGAGAAAATCGGGCCGCTCCGGCCGGGGAACGGGATGAGAGAAAAAACAAGGAAGGCCGAGCAAGCCCGGCCACGACGGGCGAAGAACCCAGGCTGAAGCCCGTGCTACTGGTGGCCGATCTGAAGTTCGGCCACTACAGCGGAGCACTTGCGGGCAGGAGCCAGCAAGGGTCAGGCGCGGGTGGCGGCACCGAGTTCGCCGGCGGGGTGGGCGCCGAAGACGCGGTCGAAGATGTTGTCGACGTAGCGGAGCTGGCGCTGAAGATCGAAGGTGTGGTCGAGATCCTGCGGGGAAAGGAATTTGGCGATGCGAGCATCTTTGGCGACGCGATCGCGGAAGCTGGTGTCCGATTCCCAAGCGGCCATGGCGTTCTCCTGGACGGCTTTGTAAGCGTCGTCGCGGGGCATGCCTTTTTCGACGAGGTCCTGAAGGAGCTGGCCGGAGAAAACGAGACCGTGAGTGGATTCGAGATTGCGGAGCATGCGTTCGGGAAAAACGCGGAGTTCGCCGACGATCTGGGTCATTTTGGCGAGCATGTAGTCGACGAGGATGGTGGAGTCTGGGAGGATGACGCGCTCGACACTGGAGTGAGAGATGTCGCGCTCGTGCCAGAGGGCGACGTTTTCATAGGCGGCGAGCATATTGCCGCGGACGAGACGAGCGAGGCCGCAGACCTGCTCAGAAGTGACAGGATTGCGCTTGTGGGGCATGGCGGAGCTGCCGCGCTGCTCGGAGGCGAAGTGCTCCTCGGCTTCGCGGACTTCAGTGCGCTGGAGATGGCGGATTTCGAGAGCGATTTTTTCGAGCGAAGCGGCAATGAGTGCGAGAACACTGACGTACTGCGCGTGGCGATCGCGCTGAATGACCTGGGAAGCGACGGAAGTGACCTGAAGGCCGAGGCGGCGGCAGATTTTTTCTTCGATATCGGGGCCGAGGTGGGAGGCGTTGCCGACGGCGCCGGAGATTTTGCCAAATTCCATGTTGCGGGCGGCTTCGCGGAAGCGAGCGATATTGCGCTGATTTTCGGCGAACCAATTGGCGATTTTCAGTCCGAAGGTGATGGGTTCGGCGTGGATGCCGTGGGTGCGGCCAATCTGGGGAGTGTGGCGAAACTCGTGGGCGCGGAGGTCGAGGATTTCGCCGAACAGGACGAGACCACGTTCGATGAGATGCGAGGCGTCGCGGACGAGGAGGGCCTGGGCGGTGTCGACGACGTCGTTGGAGGTCATGCCGTAATGGAGCCAGCGGGCTGCCGCGGGATCGCCGATGGATTCGCCGACGGCCATGGTGAAGGCGATGACGTCGTGCTTGACGCGGGATTCGAGTTCGTTGATGCGATGGGCATCGACCTTGGCTTTGGCGCGGAGGGTGGCGGCGGCTTCCTTGGGGACAAGGCCGGCTTCGGCGAGAGTTTCGGCGGCGGCGAGTTCGACGTCGAGCCAGCGCTGGTATTTGTTGGCGTCGCTCCAGACGTGGCCCATATCCTTGCGAGTGTAGCGTGGAATCACGAGGGTATCTCCTGGAAGAACAAAGCAATGATACGGCATTTGATTGGAGGGGAGAATGGCGGGGGACACGGGGAGGAGTGATCCTGCGGGTTGCCTAAAGTGGATTAGCGCACAACCGTCAGGCGTCGCGGACACAGGCTAAACCCTGTGCCACCCAAAATCGACAGAGGGCGGCATAAAGCCGCCCATACAGGAAGCGCGCACAGGCTGGAGCCCGTGCCACCAGTGCGTCAGAATTCGTAGCGCAGGGCGAATTGCATGATGCGCGGGTTGGTGAGCAAGCCGCCATAGTTGCCGAAGCTGCCGCCGCTGCCAAGACCGAGGCTGCCATTGAGCAGGCCGGCCTGGACGTCATAGCGAACACTGTTAGTAAGGTTGAAGACCTCCCAACGGAACTGGAGGGTCTGCCTCTCGCTCCAGGGCATAGTCCAGCGCTTGGCAAGACCCATATCAATGGTGAAGAAGCCGTCGCCGCGGATGATGTCACGTTGGCCGGCCTGGCCCGCGTAGGCATAGTCAAAAGCAGCGATGGCCGCGGGACCGTTGGAGAAGAGATTGGGCCGACCGGTGTTGAAATAAACGCCGGTCTGCACCGGAGAAACCTGGTTGGCGTTGCCCTCGAGTTCGAAGTTCGTCGGGTAGTTGCTGGTGCCGTTATCGACGCTGATGGGGAAGCCGCTGGTCAGACGGAAGAGGCCGGTGAGCTGCCAGCCACCGATGAAGGCGTCAGCCAAGCGATTGACGTCTTTGCCGAGCCACTTTCCGCGGCCGAAGGGCAGTTCGTAGATCCAGTTGGCGTTGAACTGGTGGGTCAGGTCGAAGGAGGAAACGCCGCGCTGGTTTTGCGGGGTCCAGGAATTGATGATGTTGCTGTTGGGCTCGAGCAGGCTGGAGTTGCTGGCCGCGCCGACGCGTTCGGCGTTGGAGGAAAGGTCGATGGACTTGGAGAAGGTGTAGTTGAAGTCGAGCTGCAAGCCGTGACTCATGCGATGGTGGAGGCTGACCTCCATGGCGTTGTAATTGGACGGAGCGATGGAACGCCAGGCATAGAGAGAGCTGAATTGGGAGGAGTAGTAGGAATATTGGCCGCCGGAGGTGAAGTAGGTCTGATTTGGGTTGTTAAAGTCGGGAAAACCGTTGAAGTCGAGTTTGTAGAGGCCCAACGAGTCGTTGAAGTGAGTGCCGCAGAAAACGTCGAAGGCAAAAATGACAGGATTCGTGGTTCCCTGGGCGACAGGTGCGCCGGTGGGATTGTTTGCTGGAGCGGTGCAACTGCTGATCGTGTAGGCCCCGCCGGGAGCGAGAGCCTGGATTTGATCGATCCAGAACTGCTGGACATTTTGGGGCAATTGGCTGGGATTGAAGACGGTGGTGGCGTCGTTCTGGCCCGCCTTTAGATACGGACGGAAGACCTTGGCCAAGGCTTGTTCAGCGGTGAAGTAATCGATGCCCGCCTTTTTGTCGAAGATGTCGAGAGGCATGGCCAAGTCGCTTTGCGCGAGGAGGCGGTGGGAGAGACGGCCGACGTAGGCGACGTCCAGGGAGAAGCCGGAAGGAAGCTCGCGGGAAACGGCCAGATCGATGGTGTAGGAGTAGGGGGTTTTCAGCTTGTCGTCGATGCCCCAAGTGATGGCACCAACGCCGAGCGGGTAGGTCTTCGGAAAGCTGGAGCCGGTGTCTGGCAAGAGAATGGGATTGCCCGCGTAGTCTGTGGAAGGAATCACGTTCATGTTGGTAAGACGGGGGGCAAAGGTGGATTGCTCGACGTTGGAAGGGTTGGTGAGGATGCTGGAAAGACCGAAGGCGCCGTTCTGGTCAAAGGTGTCGACGAGGCTTTCGCCGACGCGGTCGTAGACGATGCCAAAACCAGCGCGGATGCTGGTCTTGCCCGGGCCGCCAAAGAGGGAGCCGAGAAGGCCAGAGGTGGAGGCGGGAGACCAGGCGAAGGCCACGCGAGGACCGAAGTTGTGATAATCCCAATTGTAAAAGCCGGGCTTGCCGTTGGCGGGGCCGGACCAGTTGTAGGTTATCGGAGCAAGACGATTGGTGGGGAGACCCTGGAGCATGCCCGCGCCCCGCTGGTTAAACCAGTCGCCCAGGCTGGTGGTGGGAGTGACTTGAAGGCCGTTGGTTTCCCACGGGGGGGAAAAGAGGGAGTAGCGAAGGCCAAGAGTGAGGGTGAAAGTAGGCTTCACCTTCCAGACATCCTGCGCATACATCTCGTAGGAATCTTCGGCAAAGTGGCGAACCACAGGAGCATTGGGGGGAAGTGCGGAGCCATTGCGCTGGTAATTGTAGACGGCGTTACCGAGAGTGATCATTCCGAGGAGCGAGGTGACGACGGCATCGTAATTTCCCTGGAAAGAAGAGTCCACGGCCGGGTAGCTGTTCAGTCCGGGGTTGAGCGGCGAATTGGTGGTGGAAAGGCCGGAATTCAGGAACCAGTTCTGATTGGCATAGCCGCTGTCGAAAGAGTTGTTGTAGTTGGATTCCGGATTGCGCATGAAAGAAAACTGGATACCAAACTGCCAGGTGTGCCGGCCATGAATCCAGGAAACATCATCGGTGATGTTGTGGGTAGGCCGCTGGAAAGCGGAGGAATAGGTGATGCCCTGAGAAAAGGCAGATAGGAAGTTCCAGGGCTGATTGGAATCGCCGATGGTGCCGAGACTCTGGCGGATAAAGCCATAACGGAGGTTGTTGATCAACGTCGAGGTAAGGACGGCGGAATAACCGGCGATGATGCCCTTGTTGAAGTCCACGAGAGTCTTTTCGGCGGGAGCACCTGGCAAGAAGGGGGCTTCCAATGTGGAAGCGTCGGAATTTTCGTTGGCGAGAGCGCCGCTGACGGAAAGGCGGTGCTTGGCGTCGGGGGTGATGTTGTAATCGAGCTTGGCTATATACCAGTTTTTCTTTGTGGTGGTGGGAGCGGCAAAACGGTAACCGGCGGTATTGACGAGATCGCCGGTGGTGGAGTCGTTGGGGAGGTAGACGCCGTATTTTTTCTGCATGTAGGAAATGACAACCGGATTGGGGCCGAGGGGTGTGCCCGGGGGACCGATGGTCTGGTCCATCTTCGTGAGTTGTTGGGGCGAGAGTGCGAAATAGCCCGCGGGAGCAGTATAGGAAGAGCCGGGGGTGAGGCCGGAAACCGTGTTGCCTGGGCAAGTGTTGGTATCCAACTGGCCACTGGGGAGCAGCGGACACAGATACTGCACGACACCGTCGCGGAGAGCAGCGGTGGGGACAGTACGAACGACGCTGATAGCTTCGGCGTCGCGATAACCCTCGAAATTCATAAAGAGGAAGAGGCGATCTTTCTTGATGGGGCCGCCGAGAGAGGCGCCAAAGATATTGCGATTGAGCTGCTGGGGCTTGTTGGGCGCGTCGCTGCCGAGTTGCGCCGCCTTGATGAAGTAGTCGTTGGCGCTGAAATAGGAGTTGCGATTGTATTCGTAGACGGAGCCGTGGATGTCGTTGGTGCCGCTCTTGGTGACGAGAGCAACTTGCGCGCCGGAGGAGACGCCTTCGTCGGCGCCGTAGTTGCTGGTGGTGACGCGAAATTCCTGAACCGAGTCGAGAGTAACGGGCAGAACGGAAGTGAAGGCGTAGCCGCCTTTTGCGTTGGCAGGGACGCCATCGACGGTGACGTTGCTTTGATCGCTGTGGGAACCATTAACGGCGCCGCTGCGGGTGTCCTCATTCTGATTAATGTCGGGGCGATCTCCGGTGTAGACCACGCCGGTCTGGAGGCTGAGGAGATCGGGGACATTGCGGCTTTCGAGCGGAAGTTGCTTGACCTGATTTTCACCGAAGGCGATGCCGAGCGAGGCGTCGGTGGTGTTGATGGTCTGGGTTTCGGCGGAGACTTCGACTTGCGTGGCCATGGAGCCGATCTGAAGGGTGACGTTGAGGGTAGCGGGCACGTTGACGAGGAGCTGCAAATTGGGATTCTCGAACTTGTTGAAACCATCTTTTTCGACGGTGAGAACGTAGGTGCCCGGAGGAAGGGCAAGAAACTCGAATTCGCCGGTGGTGGAAGTGAGCATATCGCGGGAGAAGTTCTGGGCGGCGTTCAGGAGAGTGACCTTGGCACCGACAACGACCGCGCGCGATTTGTCGGTGACGGTACCACGGAGCGAAGTGGTACCAGTCTGTGCAGAGGCAAAGAAAACAAAAGCCAGAGTGAGAAGAAAGAAGATAGAAACTTTCACCAGAAAGTACAGGGACCTCATCAAGAGCTCCTTATGAAAGGGGAAAGCTGCGCGGATGCAGAAGAAAGAATGAAGGCAGCGAAAGCCGGCAAAGCAAATAAAAAACAGCCACTTCCGATACGAACGGCCAAGTTACAGCCGAGCTCTCTTCGAACCGAACAGCACCCGTTGGGACGATTTTGGCGCGAATTGGGACAAAGTCAAGAGAAAGAGACGTTGAAAAAATTTATGCGCGGAAGAAAGAGATTGGGGAGTCGGATATTCGATATTGGCGAGGGTTACAAATCCGGCGGGGAGCGGCGAGAGGGCAGGGCGAAAAAAGCCATAGTTCACGGGGAAGAAGCCGGCCAGGAACCGACCAGCGCCGGGACTTTTCCCTTGTCAGGGCAAAAAGTGAGCAACCGAAGAAAAGATCGCCGCTAGCGGAGGAAGTCTTCGAGCTGAATGCGGGTGGAGGTTTTGGAGTCGCGGTACTTGACGATGAGGGCGCAGGAGAGGGAGAGTCCCCACTTCTTGCCAGCGGGATGAGACACGGCGCGGGAGCCGGGGATGACGACGGCGTCTTCGGGGATGACGAGCGGAAGGTCATCGGAAGCCGAATAAACCCGATCGCGAACTAAATCGTAAACGGGAATGGAACGGTTGAGGATGGCGCCGGTGCCGAGGACGGCGCCGCGCTTGACGATGGTGCCTTCATAAATGCCAGAGTTGCCGCCGACGAGGACGTCGTCTTCGACGATGACGGGAAGCGCGCCGACGGGTTCCAAGACACCACCAATTTGAGAAGCAGCCGAGAGATGGACGTTGCGGCCGACTTGCGCGCAAGAACCGACGAGGGCATGCGAATCGATCATGGAGTTTTCGCCGACATAAGCGCCGACGTTGACGAACATCGGAGGCATGCAGATGACACCGCGAGCGATGTGCGAGGCGTCTCGGATGCTGGAGCCACCAGGGACGATGCGAACGCCGTCGGCCGAAGAGAAAGTGTGGACGGGATAAGTGGATTTGTCGAAGAAGGGGAGCTTCGCGGCGTCGAGGGACATATCCACGATGGAGCCCATGCGGAAGCCGAGGAGAATTCCCTTCTTGACCCAGGCGTTGACACGCCAGCCAGTGGGAGAAGAAGGATCGGGCTCTGCGGCGCGGATGGTGCCGTCGTTCAAGCCTTGCTTGAAAGAAGCGAAGAGGGTGTGATGCTCCGCCGAGTAGGCGGACGGCGGAGCGTCGAAGAGGCTCTCAATTTTTGCTTGCAGCATGAGCACGCTCGATGAGGTTGAGAGATTCAAGAATGGTGCGAATCTTTTGCAGATTTTCCGGCTTGGGAGGTACAAGCGGCAAACGCCAAGAGGGTTGAAGCAAGCCCATTTCGGCCATGGCCGCTTTGACGGGGATGGGATTGGATTCGACGAAGTTGATGTCCATGAGCGGGAGGAAGAGGTAATGGAGGCGGCGGGCTTCGACGAAATCGCCGGAGCGCGCGGCCTGGACGAGGCGGGTCATCTCCGCGGGAATTTCGTTGGAGACGACGGAGATGAGGCCGTGGCCGCCGAGAGCGAGGAGCGGAAGAGTAAGCGAGTCGTCACCGGAGAGGACGAGGAAATTGCCTGGGGCCTGGCGAAGGATTGCGCCCATCTGGTTGATATTGCCGGAGGCTTCCTTGATGCCAACGATATTTTCGATTTGCGAGAGGCGAAGGACCGTGGCGGGCTCGATGTTCACGCCGGTGCGGCCCTGGACACTGTAGAGAATGATGGGCAAATCGACGGCCGAGGCAATGGCTTTGTAGTGCTGGTAGAGACCCTCCTGAGTGGGCTTGTTGTAATAAGGAGTGACGGAAAGTATGCCATCGGCACCGAGGGATTTCAGTTCACGAGCGAGCAAGATGACTTCGGAAGTGTTGTAGCCGCCGGCGCCAGCGAGGACGGGGATCTTGCCCTTGGCGATTTCAAGGGTGATTTCGACGATGCGGAGATGCTCGGAGTGAGAGAGTGTGGGGCTTTCGCCGGTGGTGCCGCAGGGGACGAGGAAATTGATGCCTGCGTCGAGCTGGCGCTGGACGAGAGAGCGGAGAGCCGGTTCGTCGAGCGAGCCGTCGGTACGGAACGGAGTTATGAGGGCAGTGCCGGTGCCGTGAAACATTTTTGGTGCTCCTTGCGATGTTTGGAAGTTTTTAGTTTTTAGTTTTTAGTTTT
>JAJPIE010000014.1 GCA_021324935.1 Acidobacteriota bacterium | reverse complement strand
GAAGCCGGCTTCGGTGATGATGCGGCGAAGCTCCTCCACATTGGTGCGATTGCGGACGCCCGCGGCGTAGACCACGTTTTCCTCGATGAGAATGCTGCCGACGTCGTCGGCGCCAAACTGCAAACCCACCTGGCAGACCTTAATGCCCGGCGTAAGCCAACTGGACTGGATGTGATCGATATTGTCGAGATAAAGGCGGCTGACGGCGAGCGTCTTGAGATAATCCACGGCGGTGGTTTCCTGCACCTTTTTGCCAAGAGCGGTATTTTCGGCCGCGAAAATCCACGGAATGAAGGCCGTGAAGCCGCCGGTCTCTTCCTGTAGCCGGCGAATGCGCTCGAGATGATTGACGCGATGCTGTAGGGTTTCGCCGCAGCCGAACATCATCGTGGCGGTGGTGCGCAGGCCGAGCGAATGAGCGGTGCGATGGACTTCGACCCAGTCGTCGCTGGTGCACTTGAGCCGCGCGATCTTGCCGCGAATTTCGTCGTCGAGAATTTCCGCCCCGCCGCCGGGAATGGATTGCAGGCCGGCGTCCATCAGCCGCTGAATCGTTTCGCGAATGGAGAGTTCACTGACTTCAGCAATGCAGAGAATCTCCGGGGCGGAGAAACAGTGCAAGTGGACCTGCGGGTAACGCGCTTTCAACGAGCGGAGAAGATTTTCGTAATAGCCGATCTGCAAATCGGGATGCAAGCCGCCCTGAAGAAGCACGCCGGTGCCGCCAAGCTCGAGCATTTCGTCGATTTTCTGGTAGATGGTTTCGAATGGCAGGATGTAACCGTCCTTGGCGCCGAGCGGGCGATAGAAGGCGCAGAAGGAGCAGTATTCTGTGCAGAAATTCGTGTAGTTAATGTTGCGGTCGATCTGGTAAGTGACGATGCGGGGATCGTTTTTCTGGAGGCGCATTTGATGGGCGGCCATGCCGATGCCGACGAGGTCGTCGGACTGGAGCATTTCGAGGGCTTGCTGTTTGGTGATTGCCACTGTTTTTGTCCTTGCCCTTTTGCAATTACCGGAATTTGGAATGCGGGCCGATCTAAAGTTCGGCCACTACACGCGCTTGCTTGCGCGCGACGGACTCCTTGGCCAACTCGATTGCCTGCGGCTTTGCCGAGAGCAGATGGAGTTCGGCAGCCAGGGAATAATAGCGCTGCAGACCCCGCAAATTCTCCTCGTCCAGATGGTAGTCGATGTTTTCACTGAGATAACGGCGCAACTCGGCGGCCGGCAAATTCATCCGGGCGGACGCCTCGGCGGCAATGGCGTCGAGATGCCGGAGGCCGAAGGCAAGCGAATCCTGGAAGTCGCGCACGAGCTCAGGAGTGACGACCTCGCGGCGCGCAGCCCAGATGGCCAGAACGGCGGGCAGGCTGGTCATGGCGCGCCATTTCTCTAAAATGTCGTATATAAAGAGCGGTCCGGATTGGGAAAGGCCGGCGGCCACGGCGGTGGTGACGGTTTCGCCGGACGCGTCGCGGCGCGCATGAGGCGCGGTGTCGATGGAAAGGCGCAGGGCGGGATCACCGATGAGCAAAGCCGCGTCGGCATGCTGGAGCATCTGCGGCAAGTCAGGTGCGGCTTCGAAATATTCCGGGGCGATGCGCCAGCGTTTTGCGCAAAGGATGCGCGTCAGGGCCTGGGTGCTGCGAGAGCTGCGGTCGAGCGCAATGCGGTTGACTTCTTGAATCGGCCTTTTGGAAACGAGCAGCAGGCTGCGTACGGATTTCTTGGAAGCGATGGAGAGATCCGGAAGGATCACCAGGTCCGGGATGCGCTGGTATTCGATGGCCGGGATGATGGCCACATCGACGGCGCCGGAGCGCAGCGCTTCTGCGCATTGCGACGGCACAGTGAACGAGAGTTCGTATTTGCCGCGAAGCGGGCCGTGCGTGAAGCCGCGCACGAGGGGCGCGGTGTTGAGGTACTCAACGATGGAGATGCGAAGCGAAGCCACAGGAATTGTCGACCGAATTGCCATTCCAGTATAGCAAAGGCGCCTCCGACTTTGCGTGGCCAGACCGGCCGACAAAGCGTTCGAATCGTTCAATTCCACTGAAAAGGCAGGAGTTCCCGTGCCGGAGTTGGGTTTTGCGAATCCGCACACTTCTGCTAGAATTAAGACTTTGTGTTTCAATACTTTTGGAGTGTGCAGGTAACGTTATGGCTTTGAAGTGTGACATCTGCGGCAAAGGGCCGCACTATGGAAACGTGGTCAGCCACGCGAACAACACGCGGCGGCGCCGTTGGAACCCGAATTTGAAGAAGGTACGCGCCATCGTGGATGGCATGAGCAAACAGATTCGCGTCTGCACGGCCTGCATCCGCCTGGGCCGTGTGAAAAAAGCGGCCTGAGCAATCCTTTGCGTTTCTCCCCCAGCATGACAAGTCCCGCGGCAAGATTGCGCAGCGCAGGAGCACTATTGCCCCTGGCGGGGCTTGCGTTTTCGCTGCTGGCCGGCTGCAAACCATCGGAACATCACGCGCCGGACGTGTGGGCGGTGGTGAACGGCACCGAAATCAAGCGGGACGATGTGGAGAAGTATTACCGCTCGCAGGTGAATCCGGAGGGGCAGGAGCCTTCGCAGGAAGAGGCGCTTTCGCTGAAGCTGAACGTGCTGGACCAACTCATCAACAATGAGATCCTGCTGGAGCGAGCCAAAAAGCTGAACCTGGAAGCCAGCGACGGCGAGGTGGAAGACAAGTTCACCGAACTGAAGAGCCCATTCACCGAAGAAGAATTCCAGCGGCAGTTGAAATCACGCGGAATGACCGTGGACGACCTGAAGCGCGACCTGCGCCGGCAACTTTCCATCCAGAAGCTCCTGAATCGCGAGGTGGCGGCGAAAATCACCATCACCGATCAGGACGTCGCCGATTTCTACAACGCCAACCACAACCAGTTCAACGTGGCGGAGCCGCAATACCGCATCTCGCAGATCGTGATCACCCCGCACAAGGAATTGCAGGTGCGCAACCGGAAAAACGACGATGCCACCAATCCGGCCGAAGCCGAGCGCAAAGCGAAGATGCTGATGGACAAGCTGAACAGCGGCGCAGATTTTGCGCAGCTCGCGATGGACTATTCCGAGGACGTCAATACCGCAGGAAACGGCGGCGACCTGGGATACATTCCGGAGTCGGCGCTGAACCAGTCCGACCCCCTGCTGAAGAAGACGGTCCTCTCGTTAAAGCCCGGGCAGGTGAGCCCGCCGATTCAATTGAAAGACAGCATTCGCATCCTGAAGCTGGTAGCACGTGAAGCGGCGGGGCAGCGGGGCGTAAACGATCCTCAGGTGCAGCAGACGATTCGCGACACGCTGCGCAACCGGAAAGAACAATTGCTGCGCTCGGCCTATCTGGCCGTGGCGCGCGATGAAGCCAAAGTCACGAACTACCTGGCGCAGCAAGTGATCGAAACCGCCGGGAAACTTCCCGAAGCGGCAAAATCCACGCTGCCGCCGGTGCAGCCGCCGACCCCGGCGAATACCACGCCAACCAACACGCAGTAGCGCTCTTCTCCATAAACTCAGAGTTGGCGTTCACGCTTTGCCGAGGCGTGTTTCACGGACCGGAAGCTCCGTCTCCACGTTCGCTTGCCGATGAGTGCAGTAACCTCCTGACGCACTTCTTGGCTGGGAAGAACGAGCGCAGATCGTTCAATTGCTATTGGTTTAGAGAGCAGACAGCCCGAACTAGTCGACCCAAGCCAGCACTTCCCCGGCATTGACGGCCTGGCCTTCCTTGGCAAGCAGACGCTCCACCTTGCCACTCTTTGGGGAGCGTATTTCGTTCTGCATTTTCATGGCTTCGACCACGAGAATTTCCTGACCGGCTTCGACAGCATCACCGGCGGCCACCAGGACGCGCACGACTTTGCCGGGCATGGGGGCTACAATTTCCGCACGGCCTTCGACTTCCAATGCGCCTTGCTTGCGCCCGCGCCAGGACCGGGGATCCATGACTTCGGCGGAGAATTCGTGCTGGCCGCACTGCAGTTTCATCTTGCCGTCCGCGGAACGCGATATATGGATTTCAAAGGATTGCCCTCCGAGGAGGACGGATACGGTGTTTGGAGAGACCTGCACGGCGTCGGCTGGGAGCGGATGGCCATCGATGGTGACGTCGTAGGCGCTGCTGTTCCGTGTGAGCTCAACGGTATGTTTCTTTTTGCCGCTTACGCCAGCGAGTTGGATTTCGAATCTCATGGAACGCGATCCACCTGCCGGCGCCTGCCTTCCAGCCTCCAGCGCGAAGGCGCGGATTGCGATTCGCCGCCGCCCGGCGAGGAGCCTTCGGAATTCGAGCTGTGCCAAAGGGCAGCGGCGATCAATGCCGCTTCTTCGGTGCCGGGACGCGGAGGAACCGCAGGCGGCCGCGGGCGCGCGAGGAGTTCATCGAGCCATTTGGTATGAATTTCACCGCGAAGAAATTCCGGTTCGGTGAGGATGCGGCGGAAAAGGCTGACGTTGGTGCGAATGCCCGTGATGGAGTATTCGTCGAGTGCGCGGCGTAGACGGGCGATGGTCTCTTCGCGGCTGTTGCCCCAGGCAATCAGCTTGCTGAGCAGCGGATCGTAGTCCATGGGCACGGTCCAGCCTTCGTAGATGCCCTCATCGAGGCGAATGCCGGGGCCTGTGGGCGCATGGCGCGAGATGATTTTGCCAGGTGATGGAAAGAAATTGTTGTCGGGATCCTCGGCATAAAGGCGGACTTCCATGGCGTGACCCCGCGGTGTGATGGATTCCCAGGCAAATGGCAAACGATGGCCGGCGGCGATGGCAATCTGGAGCTTCACCAGGTCGAGACCGGTCACTTGCTCCGTGACCGGATGTTCCACCTGCAGGCGCGTATTCACTTCGAGAAAATAGAAATTGAGATCGGCATCGACGAGAAATTCCACCGTGCCGGCGTTCACGTAGCCGCCGGAGCGGCCAAGGCGCACCGCCGCTTCGCCCATTTTGCGGCGAAGGTCGGGTGTGATAACAGGCGAAGGAGCCTCTTCCACCACTTTCTGGTGGCGGCGCTGGATGGAACACTCGCGCTCCCCCAGGGAAACGCAGCGCCCGTGAGCATCGGCCAATATCTGGATTTCGATGTGCCGCGGGCCGACAAGATATTTTTCGATGAAAACCCGCGAATCGCCAAAAGCGTTGAAGGCTTCGGAGGCAGCATCGCGCCAGGCGGAGGCAAACGCGGCGTCACTCGGAACGACGCGCATGCCCTTTCCGCCGCCCCCAGCGATGGCTTTGAGCAAGATCGGATAGCCCATGCCGCGCGCCAGAGCCTGCGCTTCCTCGGGATTTTCGATGGGCTCGCTGGTGCCAGGCACGGTGGGGACTTCGGCGCGGCGCGCTAGCTGTTTGCCGGCTGTTTTCGAGCCCATCGCTTCCATGGCCTCGGCGGAAGGACCAATGAAGGTGATACCGGCATCCGCGCAGGCACGGGGCAGCGCGGGATTTTCGGCGAGAAAGCCATAGCCCGGATGCAGGGCGTCGCAACCGGATTGATTGGCGACATCCATGAGCTTGTCGATGCGCAGGTAGCTTTCGCGGGAGGCAGCCGCGCCGATGGGATAGGATTCGTCAGCGAGGCGCACGTGAAGGGAGGTGCGGTCGACTTCGCTGTGCACGGCGACGGTCTGGATGCCCAATTCACGGCAAGCACGGAGGATGCGAACAGCGATTTCGCCGCGATTGGCGATCAGGATTTTCTTAAACATGGAGATTTGGTGACTCGCGGGATTCTACCATGCGGAATTGTGGCATCGAAGACCCGGCGCGGGTCGCGTGTCGTAACGGGCGAGAGGAAGGTTTGGACGAGGCGAGAATGCTTAATACCAGATTTCCATGCGTAGGCCAGTTCGGTCAGTTTCCGCCTTGCCTTCGGGCAGGCGATATGGGGAATGCCGCAGGGAGTTTTTGGCCACACCGATGCCAATGAGGGCGTCGAGAAGATCGTCGTGCGCCGCGGCGCGCCCAAGAAAATCTTTCCAGAGCAAAACGCGTTCGAGATCCGGGACGAGCTTCCGTAAGAGTTTCTTACGTTCAGCGATGCCCTCCGCCGTGTGCTTCGATTCCAGATTTTCCCCGGCCGTACGGAACCAGGTGAGCTCCGGGTGATATTCGATGACGCGCTTTTGCAGAGCCGGGGTCATAGCCGCGTTGGCTTCTTTCACTTTCGGCAGGAAACCCCAAACCGGGAGGCCCGCCCCGGTGCCACGCAATTTACGATGGAGCCGCTGAAATTCGCGCGGGGAATCAGCGGATAGCGCTTCGCGAGGCGGAGCGTAGAAAAGCGCGGACGTGTTGTGGCCGGAAAGAAGCTTTTTCGCCTCAATGTCACAGTCTCGGAGATTAGGGCCGGAAGGCAGGCCGATGGGGATGTCGACGGCGACCCGGCGGCAATCCGCGGTGAGGGCGAGCATCGTGCGGAAATCGGGGCATATGGCCAGCGCAGGGATTTCGCGGCAGGGCCAGGAAGCGCTTTTGGCGACGATCCAGCCGCCTTTGCATGCGTCGACGCCGGCGAACATAGCTACAACGGGATGTTGGCGTGTTTCTTTTTGGGGTTGAAGTCGCGCTTGTTTTCCAAGGCGCGCAGCGACGTGATGACGTGCGCGCGCGTGGTGGCCGGCTCAATCACGGCATCAATGTAGCCGCGCTCGGCCGCGACGAACGGATTGGCGAAACGATTGCGGAATTCGACAATCTTGTCCTGCCGCAGATTGGCGCGTTCGGCCTCGGACGCATTGCTCAGTTCACGCTTGTAGACAATATCCACCGCGCCTTCGGGTCCCATCACGGCAATTTCCGCGGTGGGCCAGGCAAAATTCGCGTCGGTGCGAATGTGCTTCGAGGCCATAACGCAATACGCGCCACCGTGGGCCTTGCGGGTGATGACCGTGATTTTCGGCACCGTGGCTTCGGCGAAGGCGAAGAGTAGTTTGGCGCCGTGGCGGATAATCCCGCCATATTCCTGCTGCGTGCCGGGAAGGAAGCCGGGTACATCTTCAAAGGTAATCAGAGGAATGTTGAAGGCGTCGCAGAAGCGCACAAAGCGCGCTCCCTTCACGGAAGCGTTGATATCCAGCGTGCCGGCAAGAAAGGCAGGTTGATTGGCGACGATGCCGACGGGACGCCCATCAAAGCGGGCAAATCCGACGACAATATTTTTTGCGTAGTGCTCGTGAACCTCGAAAAAATAGCCTTCGTCGACCAGCGCGTGGATAACGTCTTTGATGTCGTAGGGCTTGAGGGGGTCCTCTGGAACGATGGTATTCAGCGATTCTTCGCGCCGGTCGGCCGGATCGGCACAATGGCGGCGGGGCGGATCGTCAAGATTATTGGAAGGAAGAAAACCGATCAGTTCGCGGATCATGGCCAGGCAATCGGCGTCGTCGCGGGAAACAAAATGCGCCACGCCGCTGGTGGAATTATGGGTCATCGCGCCGCCGAGTTCCTGCTTGGTGACTTCCTCGTGGGTGACGGTTTTGATCACATCCGGACCCGTGACGAACATGTAGGAAGTTTCGCGGGTCATGAGCACAAAATCCGTAATCGCCGGGGAATAGACGGCGCCGCCGGCGCAAGGGCCCATGATCGCGCTGATTTGCGGAATAACGCCGCTGGCGAGCGTGTTGCGGAGAAAAATGTCCGCATAACCGGCAAGCGAAGCGACGCCTTCCTGGATGCGCGCGCCGCCCGAATCGTTCAGACCGATGACGGGCGCGCCGTTGCGCATTGCCAGGTCCATGATTTTGACGATTTTTTGCGCGTTGGCTTCAGAAAGCGAGCCACCAAAGACGGTGAAATCCTGGGCAAACACGTAGACGAGCCGGCCTTCGATGCGGCCGAAACCCGTGACGAAACCATCGCCGGCTGGTCGATGCTCTTCGGCGCCAAAATCGATGCAGCGATGGCGCACAAATTTATCGAGTTCTTCGAAGGTGCCTTCATCGAGGAGGAGTTCGATGCGTTCGCGCGCCGAAAGCTTTCCGGCTTTGTGCTCGCGTTCGCGGCGCTCCGGCCCGCCCCCCGCTTCGGCTTCCGCGGAGATGCGCCGGAGGTGTTCCATGCGATCTGCGGTCGTGATGGACTCCGGAGTCAGTTGAGGTTTATCAGCCAAGAGGCCCTCCCTTAGGCGCTTCGTTCTTTGGGGCGAAAATCAGAACCGCCATGTGCGTTGCCAGCCAGACGGTGCCGAGCAAAAGCACCACTCCCAGCAAAATTTCAGCGGCGATGGCGCCGGCGCGCGGCAACGTCGATGCAATCGACGTCACATACAACGTCGCGCGCACCAGGATCACCATGGCACTGAGCGTTGTGGCCACGATCATCACAACCGTCAGGATGGAAAGGAGCACCTGTTTCATGGGGGTGGAACTCCCAGGGATCCCGGCCAGCCAAAGCATAACGCATTCGCGGGGAAAGCAGAATGCGCTCCGGCAGGCTAAACCGGCATCGAAAGCCAGTGTGGATCAGGTTGCGGTGCGCGCCGGGGGCTTGCTTTTGCAAGGATCAGCGGAGCCCGGACCAGTCGTCGGCGACGACGATGGAATCGCTGGGATTCGCGGGGTCGTACTTGACGCTGGTGGGATATCCGGTAACCAGGCGTTCGGCGCGCACCTGGCTCTCGAGACCAGTGATGTCCTGGGCGGTGTGATAGGTTACGCCGGAGATCGAGTAGCTGTAGGAGACCAGGCTGCGAGGCCGATTGTCCGGCAATGCATGGGCTCGCGATCCAAACAGCCCGCGGTGCGGCTCCGGGGGAGGCGCCGGATGCTGCGTCAGCTCCACCACCTGGCCTTCCGCGATGCGGCCAATCAAATTCAGATGCAGGCGACGCTTGCGCTCTTCCGCTTCGGGATCCGCGGCGGGACGCACGAACGCGTAGGCGATCAAAGCAAGCGCGGCAAGCGCTCCAGCACCAATTGTCAGCAGTAATTTCCAGTCGGCGAGCAATTCTTTCAACGCTCAACCCCTCACCATTCAATTCTGGGAATGTTCAAAAAAAGAGCTGCACCCGCCCTCGGTTGAGCGCAACCTTGAGCGCGGAGCTCTTCTACCCCCACGGGGCTTATCTTACCGAATGCGGGTCCACGAAGCGAAGTCAGGAGAGCGGCGGATGCACCGGATTGTGCAACACGCCAATCCCGGAGACCGAGACGTCGACGGAATCACCGGCGACGATGGGTCCAACACCCGCGGGGGTGCCGGTGGCAATCACATCGCCGGGAACCAGCGTCATCATCCGTGAAATCCAGCGAATCAGATAGGCCACGGGATAGATCATCAGCGAGGTGCGGCCGGACTGACGGACCTGCCCATTGACGCGCGTTTCCACAAGCACGTCGCGCGGATCGAGCTCCGTTTCAATGTGCGGGCCGGTGGGACAAAAGCTATCGAAGCCCTTAGCACGCGCAAACTGCACGTCGCTTTTCTGCAAATCGCGCGCGGAAACGTCGTTCAGGCAGCTGTATCCGAGGACATACGCGAACGGGTCGTCGGAGTCGCTCAGATGAGCGCAGGTCTTGCTCATCACCACGGCGAGCTCTCCTTCGTGCTCCACATGCTTCGAATAGCGCGTAAGGACGATGGGCTCGTCCGGGCCGACGATGGACGAAGGCGGTTTGAGGAAGATCAGCGGCTCCTTGGGAACCTCGTTGCCCATCTCGGCGGCGTGCGCTGCGTAATTGCGGCCGACGCAGACGATCTTCGAAGGCTCCACGGGAGCGAGGAGGCGCGCTTCGCGCAGAGGGAGCATGCCAGACTGGCGCGACCACTGCTGCCAGGGCGGAGCGGAAATTCCGTGGATGGTTTCGCCCTCAATCAAACCGTAGGCGGGAAGAACCCGAGAAGCCGCACCTGCAGACTTCGGAACGAACCGGCAAAATTTCATGGTATGAGGCCCTATTCAGCGGGAAGAATGAGTGTCGTTTGCTGCTCGCGCCCGCCACACAATCATACCAACCCAGGAAAGCGTTGCACAAAGCAAATAGGCGATCGCGCCCATCACGAAAACGTGGAAGGCACTGTAATACTCCTCCAACAGCTCGAAGAAGAAGGTAAGCACTCGGTAAGTGAGCGTGAACAGGCTCCAGGCGAGAAGACCAGAGAGCAAAAGATCGGCCGGCGAACGCAGGAAGCGGACCACAGGCATGGCCGCAATCAGAATAAGCAGGAGCGTGGCGGCGATATTGCGCTGCCGCGCAAGCGGCTCCAAGAAAGGAATCCGGTTGGCGATCAGAATCCAGGCAACAAAAACCAGCGAGAGGCAGACGCCGGTGTAAATGCCGACGCGGGCTGGAGTGTTCCGAAGAAACTGAAACCACCGGTATCCCGGTGGGGTAAAACCTGCTGACATGGCGCTGGGCTGCCTACTGGACAGCCTCTCTTGAGTAGGAACACAGATTCAGCGGGGAGGTTGCGTTAGATCTACGGCCACCGCGGAGCTCGGCGCGCTCTCGTTTCCGGCGCGATCCACGGCTGTGACGGTGTACCAGTAGCGCTGTCCAGACCGCACAGAAGTATCACGATACGCAGGGGAGGGCAAGAGTTCGGGTGTAAGCGAAGTCCCCCGGCTGCCTTCCTGGCCGCTGCGATAGACGCGGTATCCGGCCAGGTCGGGTTCCACGTTGATGGACCAGGAAAGCTCCACAATAGAAGCACCCTGCACCGCACCCGGTTCGATTGCAGCTACCACGCCCTGCGGAGCTGTGGGCGGGAAGATATCCTTGGGAACTAGGACAATCTGGTTGGAATCGCTGGATTCCAAGGCGCCAGCAGGTGAATCCACCACACTGCGTACGACATAAGCGTAAGTTTTGCCGTAGTCGAAGCCCGAATCGCGGTAGTCCGTAGACGTGGTGACGCCTAATCGCATCAGTGGCGATTTCCAGGCGCTTTGCGGACGTTCAGCGGCTGATTGCTCGGTCGAGACAGGGTTCAATTCTCCGCGATAAACGTGATATTCCTTCACACCGGCCAGCGGATCGCCGGCGGAAGTGCGCGTGGGCGCTGCCCATTTCAACTGAATGCCAGGTTCCGTCAGCGTAGCTTCGAGCGAATGGATTGCTTCCGGAACGGGATACATCTTCAGAGAAATATCCTTGGAAAATGCAGAAGGGTGCTTCTCGGATATGAGCGTGCGCACTCGATAGACAAGGGTTGCGCCCGAGCGAACCTGCGGATCAACCGCCGCGATCGGATCGACGAAGATGACCTGACCGTGCTGCACATAACGGGAAACCAGTGCACCGGGAACCGTATCCACCACCCGAAACGATTTGGGATCGGGGATACCGTCGACTCGCAAAGCGCCACGCAGGACCTCAAAGGTGGGGATTTGCGTCAGCTTGTCCCCGAGCGTGCTCTTGCCCGGCATCGTGAAAGTCAGGAGGACGCCATCGCCAGATTGTTGCGCGGTCAAATCCGTGATTGCCTCGGGAACCGGGGGAATGGGCGGAACGGGTTCGCCGGGAGCGCCGCAACCCGACACACTCGAAAACGCAAAAATGGAAATTAGCAAACAGAAAATCGGAATCAGACGGGCGGGGAGTTGTTGAGGGTTAAGTGGCGTCCCTTTTCGATGTTCCATTTTCCAGTTTCGAGTTTCGCACTTCAGAGGATGTAACGGCTCAAATCCTGGTTTTTCACGATGTCGGCAAGCTGCTTGTTGACGTACGCCGAATCCACCTTGACGGTTTTCTTTTTCAGGTCCGGCGCTTCAAACGAAAGCTCATCGAGGACTTTTTCCAGGATTGTGTGCAGACGGCGCGCGCCGATGTTCTCCGTCTGTTCGTTGACGTTCGTGGCAAAGCGGGCGATGGCCTGCACGGCGTCTTCGGTGATCTGCAACTTCACGCCCTCGGTTTCCAGCAGCGCGATGTATTGCTTGATCAGAGCGTTTTTGGGTTCCGTGAGAATGCGCACGAAATCCTCTTCCTTAAGGGATTGCATTTCCACGCGAATCGGCAGACGGCCCTGAAGTTCCGGGATCAGGTCGGACGGCTTGGTGACGTGAAAAGCGCCGGCGGCGATGAACAGGATGTGGTCCGTGCGGATCATGCCATAGCGGGTGTTGACGGTAGTGCCTTCGATGATGGGCAGAATATCGCGCTGCACGCCTTCGCGGGATACGTCCGGGCCATGGCCGGATTCCCGTCCGGCAACCTTGTCGATTTCATCAACGAAGATGATGCCCATCTGCTCGGCGCGTTCGACGGCAATGCGCGTCACTTGATCCATGTCGATCAGCTTGTTTTCTTCTTCCTGAATCAGATACTCGAAGGCGTCGGCGACACTCATCTTCCGCCTTTTTTTCTGCTGGCCGAACATGCCGCTCAGCATGTCCTTGATGTTGACGTCCATCTCCTCAACGCCCTGATTGGAGATGATCTCGAACGAAGGCATGGAGCGCTCGCGGACCTCCAGGTCCACCATGCGCTGGTCGAGCTTCCCTTCGCGGAGCTGCACGCGAAGTTTTTCGCGCGTGCGTTGCGACTGTTCGCGTTGCGCGTTGCGTTCGGCTTCCGGCATGCCGGGAGCCTCCACTTGCGGTGGAAGGAGCAGATCCAGCACACGCTCCTCGGCCGCCTGTTCGGCGCGATCGGCGACTTCATCGAGCTTTTCCTCGCGCACCATATCGATGGAGGTTTCGACGAGGTCGCGGACCATGGATTCCACGTCTCGGCCAACGTAGCCGACTTCCGTGTATTTCGAGGCCTCGACCTTCACGAACGGGCAGCCGGCCAGCCGCGCCAATCGCCGGGCGATTTCGGTCTTGCCAACGCCTGTCGGACCAATCATCAGAATATTCTTGGGCAGGACATCTTCCGCGATTTCCGGCGGAAGTTTCTGGCGGCGCACGCGATTCCGCAGAGCGACCGCAACAGCGCGTTTGGCCGCCGCTTGCCCGACAATATATTTATCGAGCTCCTGCACGATTTCCCGCGGCGTCATGTCGTCGAGCGCGGGGAGCAGTTCGCCCTCTTCCGGAATGACGGCGCCATTGCCCCCGGGAAAAAGCGTAATCTCTTTTTCAGTCTTGATAGCCATAGAGTTTCGAGTCCTTGCGTTCGCCGGAGGAGGATGCGCCGGCGGCTCCCCTAGATCTCTTCTACGGTAAAGTTTGCGTTGCTGTAAATGCAAATTTCGCTGGCGATGCGCATGGCCTCCAGCGCAAGTTCCTTGATCGGCAGCTTCGCGTGTTTGAGCAAGGCGCGGGCAGCTGCGAGCGCATAAATGCCTCCGGATCCGATTGCGCAAAGGCCATCATCCGGCTCGATCACATCACCATTACCGGAGAGCACGAAAGTGCCCTTGGCGTCGGCTACGATCAGCAAAGCTTCCAGGTGGCGCAGCGCACGGTCTTTTCGCCATTCCTTGGCGAGCTCCACGGCGGCTTTCTGCAGATTCCCGGAATGTTCCTGCAGCTTGCCTTCAAATCGTTCAAACAGCGAAATCGCATCGGCGGTCGAACCCGCAAATCCGGCTACAACCTTGTCGCTGTAGAGGCGGCGGGTCTTTCGCGCAGTGTGCTTCAGCACGTGATCACCCATGGTGATCTGGCCATCGGCGATGAGGACGACTTTGCTTTCCTTGCGGACGCACAAAACCGTGGTGCCGTGCATCTGTAAGTCTCGAGAGCTGTAAGCCATTTCCGTAGTATACCGCGCCGCCGCGGTCCGGTCATTTTTCGGAGACACAAGGGAAAAGCAAGCTCAGTCCGGAAGTGGAATTTCACGGAACGAAATGATTTTGTAGGCGATGGGTCCCTCGGCTCCCTGCGCGACGCAACTGTTGTAATAAATGCCGCGTCCCAGACTGGTGCCGGAACCCGTTTGACTGAAATTTGCCGCTCCAAGCCCGGGCGAATCCGGAAGCAAATTGTTGGAGGCATCGCGCGTTTTGGCGATGAAAACGGCGCCGTCGATGCCACCCAGGCCGCCTTTGGTGGAAACGAATTTCCCCTGCCCGATCACAAGCACTACGCCTTCCCAGGTAGCGTCCGGATCGTAGGTCAACGTACCGGTGACGAGCAGCAATCCGTAGCCGGTGTTGTGCCAGGAAGTGAGATCGAGATTCCCATTCACGACAATTGTCATCGGATGCGCCGCGGACATGCCCGAGGGGAAACTCCCGGGCGTGGCGGGTCCCTGAATGACGGAGTCGGCGTGACTCGAAATGTCCTGCACGACGGCATCGAGGCCGCTAGGCTTTAGCCAATTGGGATTCATCTGGCTACTGACATTGGCAATGCTGGTTGGCGCCGTGGCTGGAGCCGGCGGCGGCCCAGGGGCGACGGGAAATCCCTGATAATTCGCGGGCACCGGGACGCCGGTCATGATGTTCGAGAAGGACGAGTCCGCCGGGTTGGTGTAACCAATGGCCGGCACGGCCAGCGAGGAACCTGAACATTGATCCTGCCCTTCGATAAAAAAACTGGTCGTGTTCGGCCCGGTGTAGGAAACATTGTTTCCCGCCAGCGTCAGCGCGGCGGGAAATTGCGGAAGGGTTTGTCCGTTGAAAATCATGCCCGGAAACATCACCAGCGGCCGCACAACGTATTGCAGCATTTTGTAGCCCCCGCTGGGGAGCACCGCAAAGGAAGTGATTTCCAGCGCTTGCCCGGCAGTCTGCGGCGGAGTGGCGTTCTCGATCAAACCCGGCGAAATAACCCCAAATCCGTTCTTGTTCATGGGATCGAAGAAGAGCGGCGTGAAATTATCGATGGTACCGTCGGCATTGACATCCACGCCCAAGCCGGGACTGCTGGGGTCGCCAAGCGATTGTTCCGTGACCGGATTGATGCGCACCCATTTGTAGGCGGGATTCGCCACGCTCGCACTCGTGGCAACGGAAGCATAAGTAGTGACCACGCGGGAGGAAACATCCACGCCAAACTCCTGCTTGTATTCCGTGTCCGGATACGTGGAGGGATTCCCGGTATTTTGCGGCGCGACCGTTTCCCCGCCGACGGGATTAACAATGTAGATCACTTGGGTCATCGGCATCGGCGAACCTGGCAGGGCAATGTAGTTCGGATTCGTGGGGAGCAGCCGGCCGCGGGCCTCTTCGATGCCCGCGAGGGCCGCATAATAAGAGTTCGTAGAGGTGCGGTAGTTTCGCGCCAACGCGGTGTCCGTGCCCGAGGAGATGATCAGCGCGATGGCGACTACGCTGATCAGCATCAGCGCAAAAATCGCAATGAGCAAAGCGGCTCCGGTTTCCCCGCCGGCCTTTTTGAATTGGCATTGACGATTCATGCGTTCGCTTTCAAAGATCTGTCAATTCGACGGGTTCACCCGGTGTCCCCGGCCCGTGAGCTCCACCACTTTAGGCAGCTGCGTTTGCAAATCGAGTTGGCGCGTCATAACGATCAAGGTGATGTCGACATCGCGGATATTCGAGGGAATCCCGTTGTTACCCGCAAGCGCGCAGGACACGGGTCCCGCCGGCGTGTCGCAACTATACGAAAAAATAGGCAGCGGCTTTCCACCGGGGAACATCGATGGGTAGGCGGCCACGATCTCAGCAAACAACGCGGGTTGCACCACTTCCGCGTTGTTCATCACGTTGGTCAAAAAGGGAACCATCGCTCCCGCGGCCGTCGTGGCCGCAACGGGATCTCCACCCGGCGTTTTCGGAACGACGGCGCGAAACAACGTGGTTCCGGTGAGTTGATACCGGATCCAGCTGACGCCGCTTCCCAAATCCGTTTCGACGATCAGGTCGTAATTGTTCGGGGTAACGCAAGTCCCCACGCTGATGGCGCACTGCGAAACTCCATAGTTCGGACTCCAGGCCACGGGGCTCAGAGCGTACTTCGAGGAATCCGCCGGCACGCTGGAGAAAAGGCTCAACGCTGGATAGCCCGAGACATTGAAATCACGCACGATCTGATCGATCGCCAGCCGCGTCTCCTGAAATGCCCCAGTCATTTGCGACTCGCTGGTGTACTTCTGCTGGGATACCTGCAGGAGTCCGAACATCGCCGCACAAAGAATCAGGAATATGGCGGTGGCCACCATCAATTCGAGGATGCTGAAGCCGCGACTTGGCAGTGGGCAACATTTCATTTCGTCACCATCGTGTCGAGCGAGATGGGAAAGCTGAGCGACTTCATTCCCCGGCGAAATGCGCCCACGATGATGCGGCGCCCGATGGGGGTGCCGTTGGTGCTGGTGATGACCGCCCAGCGCACGTCGTTGACGGCGCCACTGGGATCGTTTGGATCCGTGTAAGTGAATCCGTACCCCGCCACGATTGGCTGCGTGAAATCGATGATGGGGGTGTTATCCGAAATCTGAACGGGACTTCCGACAACCACACCCGGCTGCGTCGGATCCCCGACGTCACAGATATTTCCCAGCGGACAGGTGACTCCGTTGGGATCTTTGAAGGTGAGTTGTGTAAGCGGAAGCGCCCGTAACGCTTCCATCTGTTTTTGCGCCAGAACCAGCGCCGTGCCGTCGCTGCGGTTATTGGCGTTCATCAGCAGCGAGGATGGCACCAATTGCGCAACCGCTACCAGGCCGACGATAACAACCAAGGAGGCCAAGAGCATCTCCACGAGCGTGAAGCCGCCTTCGCGGCGTCGCCGCTGCCCGATGGACGTCTCGAAGGAAGGTCGCTGCCCATTCATCGTAACTGCTGCCAATTCCCCGAACTGGAATTATCTCCGGTCCAGATCTGTAGCGAACCCGCGGGCATCAAGAGCACAGCGCGATAGCCTGCGTCCGGAGCGCTGGGCGAGTTCAGATAAAAGACATCCACATTACCTGAACTCAACGCCCCGCGCCCATCAAACGTAAGCGTGGCCCCCGCCGGAGGCACGCTGACGGGAATGGTAGCGCCGAGCACAGCCGCGGAAGGAAGACCCGCCGCCCCTGGCACGGAGCCCGAGTCAATCAAATTTCCCGACGTTCCGAGAAGAACCATCTTCGCGCTCAAACCGGTCAGCGGATTGCCGCTGCTGTCCGTAAGGAAAGCTTGGGTCATGGTGGGATCGCCTGAAAACGGTTGAAACACGCAGTTAATAGGCTTGTTCAGGCGAATCGCTTCATACCGGCACAGCCGCAGAATGTCAGAGACCTGCGTGGCCGCATTCGACAACTGGTAGGAACGGTAGGCGTGCAAGAAGGAAGGCAGGGCTACGCCCATCAATATCAAGCCCACCGCCAGGGCGACGACGAGTTCCGTCAAGCTGAATCCGGAATCCCGCCGGGGTCTCCCGAATGATCCGATCTCACGGCTTCTCATCACACCCGTCCGACGCGCCGAAGACGGCCTCCGTCGCGCGCCTCCTGGTGGCTGGGACTCGATACGTTAGCAAGGTTCCGGACGGCCAGGTAGGGGATATCGTTCCGGCTAATATCCAGTCCCTTAGGAGGCGCCGCTCGGCGAAGTTCTTTAGAAAATTATGAGACAAGAAACGCTTTTTGGCGAAGAAAATGCTGGATTACTTACCCTTTTTGCCACCGGTTTCCTTGTAGCGCTGCAGCAAAGCCTCCCGGGTGAAATAATCGGCGGTTAGCGGGGGGTTGATTTCACAGCTTTCGTAAAAGAGTTGGGAAATGCGCCGCCCGTCGCGTTCCCGGGTAATCTGCATGGGCAGTTGCACGCCGCTTTTTGGCTGGTAGTTGGTGTAAATCGATACGTCCTCGTGGCTCTGGCCGGAATTCAAATCTTTGATCTCCACCACGCTGCGAACCAGAAGATGCGTCACGCGGTCCACGGCGAGCCGGTAGACGCGATCCTCGCCTTCGGCAATTTCCACCCAATCGACCTCGTGAAGGTCCACCGTATCCAGCCCTCCCCAGCGAAAGGAGTAGTCCGGATTTTTCAAGCCGAAGCGGAGCAAATTGTCCGGGTTACGCTGGACAGCGGCTTGAAATTCCGCAACCGTGTCCTCCGGCATGTCCGAAACTCCGCCCTTATCCATTGTCCAGCCTTTGTTGCCGTTGAACGTGGTGATAATCAAGCCGCCATGGGTAATGTCCAGGTCCTGCACGCCGATGATGTAGCCGAGCATGGTGTTGCGGCTCTTGGCGAAATAATCGGTGCGATTTTTGTCGGGAAATTCCCAGGAGTCGCGGAATTGAACGTAGCCAGAGAGCGCCCCATCATGCCCGATTAGGGCGCGGCGGCCGTCGCACTGCCTCTGGTGCATATCCAGGTACGCCCGGCCACCAAGGCCTTGAATCAACTGATTCAGGATTTTCTTCGCCCGCGCTTCGCTTTCCTCAGGCGCGATGGTCTCCGGGTTCTGGGCATGTGTTGCCAGCGGAACAATCGCCAGCAATAGCAAAACGCACAGCCCGAATTTCATGCCAACTAGCCGCACAACACCGACCCTCCATTCACATTCAAAATCTCGCCAGTCATGAAATTAGCCAGGTCCGAAGCGAGGAACAAAATTGGCCCCGCAACTTCCTCGGCGGTCGCAGGGCGCCCCAAAGGAATCACGCTGGCGGCCATTTTCTTCCCGGACTTGGTATTGAGCACGGGATTCGACATATCCGTCGCTACCCAGCCAGGCGCCACGCTGTTCACCAGGATTCCGTGCCGCGCGAGCTCCGTCGAAAGTCCTTTCGTCAGGCTGATAATGCCTCCCTTGGACGCGCCATAGTGCGTGTGGAGCGATTCGCCGCGCTGCCCCGCCGTTGAACTGATCGGAATGATCTTGCCGCTCTTCTGCTTGATCATTTGCGGCACGGAGAAGTGAATCACCGAATACACGCTTTTCAGATTCACGCGAATCATGTCGTCCCACTGCTTTTCCGTCATTTTTTCGATAGGCAGGTCTTCTAGATTCCAGACGCCGGCATTGGGAACAAGGATGTCCAGCCGGCCCAGCCGCTTGATGGCGTGCTCCACGAGCTTGCGATTCTCTTCGTGCTTGCCCGCGTCGGCCTTAAACGCTTCCACGCGCGTGCCGTGCTTGCCTGCTTCCTGCTCCACTTGCTTCGCCGCATCTTTCGCGGAGTTGTAGCTGAAAATGACGTCCGCGCCGGCCTGGGCGAACAGTTTCACTGCCGCCGCTCCTATCCCGCGCGAACCCCCGGTGATGAGTGCCGCTTTGCCTGCCAGTGAGATCATGATTCCCCCAGTATGATTCGAAAATTCGCGCCTGTGCTGCATGCCGGATGCAGAGGCCCAGCCCCGGTCATGCTGCCTAAGTCCTGGATCCCTTTATGGTTCAGCTTCTTACAGCTTGTCGACCGGTACTTTTCGCACCTCGCGTGCCGCTGCGGTGAGCGCGGTGAAGAGCTTCTCCGCCAATGGGTCGCCAGCCATTCGCTCGGGATGCCATTGAACGCCAATCACCCAGTTGGCATCTCCGGTCCATTCCACACTTTCAACGACACCATCGGGGGCTCGGCCCGTGACCCTGAGGTCGCGGCCGGGTTTGTCAATCGCTTGGTGGTGCGAACTATTCACCGTTGCCTCTACCCCGCCAGCCAAGGTCGCAAGCCGGCTGTCTGCCTCAAACCGTGCCGGGTGACACGGATCGTTGGGCGGCTCGGGAGTTAAGTCCTTGCGGCGGTGGGCGATAGGGGTCGCAAGTTCACTTTGCAGATCCTGAACCAGGGTGCCACCCAGGTAGACGTTTAGAAGTTGGCAGCCGAAGCAAATGGCCAAAACGGGCTTCTTTTGCGCGAAAGCGTGGTCCAGGATGGCTCGGTCCGTCTGCTCGCGGCCCAGGTCCGCAGGCTCCGATTTTCCGGTGTTCTGGCGGCCGTATTCACGTGGATCAATGTCTGCGGGGCTTCCGGGCAGCACGAAGCCGTCCAAGACGGGTAGGACTTCCTGCAAGCCTTGGGGATCCAGCAGAGACAGCTCTACCGGCTCGCCCCCGGCCTGCCGGACCGCCTCCGCGTAATACCGATTCTTACCCTGCCAAGGTTGCTCGCCGGAAGCACCCTCTTTGGTAGTGCGCCAGGGGATCCCGATGCGGGGTCGGTTGGGATTGGCGGGAGTCATGGAACCCAGCATCCTAGCATCCCGTTGGAGCCGCGGGCAACCGCAGCCCATGACCGGAGCTCGTGAGTCGCGCCTGGTCCAGAAAGGCAGCCCAAAAATATTTAAGGGCGACTCGGTTTAACCCGCGTCGCCCTCTTTTGATTGATTCGTTAAGTTTTCGCTTCCCCGTCCTCATTCCGCGGGCTGCGGTCCGGTTTTACCCGAGCCGCCTCCTGTGGACTGAGGCGTGAAGCTCGACTTCCTGGCTCGTTCGATGAAGGCAGTTCGGTTTTACCCTCGCCGCCCTCACAACCGACCCTCGGAAATCTCTCCCCGATTCCCTCCAACACGCCTGCTTGGTCTTACCCTCGCAAGTATGCTGATGTGAACCCTGGAGTTGTACCTCGCACTCCATTCCGCTGAGCGCACACAGTTTTACCCGTGCACCTCCGGCGGCTTGAACTACGAAGTTTCCGCTTCTGACTTCAACTCAAAACGAGTAGCTTGGTTTTACCCTTGCTCCCGCTCCGGAATTGACTCGTGAAGTTTCTCTTCCCGATCAATCTGGATGCATCTTAGAAATATTGCGAAATGTTGACAAGAGGTCTCTCGCAAAAACACTGTGGAAATATGTGCATGCCTGTGCAAGAAATCGCGCAACGCACGGCGGGAATGTTTGGGTGTCACATTTCTCTGGCTTGCCAAAAGGCGCTTATCAACCGAATTTGCCGCGCAAATCTGGCCTATGGCTTGCGCGTCTCCGGAGTGTAGTTGGCTTGCAAATACGCAATGATTTTGCGCGTAGCGTCTTCGGGAATGCCCGCGCCGTAAGCCTTTTTCATTTTGTTGACTTCGGCTTCCCAGGCGGCAGCGGGCAACGGCGGCTGCATGGTGATGTAGCGCGGACCGTGGCACGTGTTGCAGTAAATCCGGACTTCCGCCTGGCCAGCTCCCGGTGCGAGATCGAGATTCGGCACCGGATACGATGGCACCTCGTAACTTGCATCCGGAACAAGCGGTGCCGGCGCAGCTTGCTGAATAGCCCCAAGCTGGGCCGGCGAGTAGTAGCCCTTTTTGAAATCCGCGTAAACTACGCCTGCGGAAATTCCCAGCCCGATCGCAATCAACCACAATGCGAAAAATCGGTTGCGCATCGCGAATCTCCTCTCAGCTCGCATGGCCCACCACGAATTCCTGCCGCTCGATGCGATTCCACAAGTATCCGCCCGGATTCCATACCGGCTCATCCGGCTGCACGTTGTTCTTTTCATCGGTGGCGCGCACCGCAACCATATAGCGCCCGGGAGACGCCGGTTTCCAGGACGCCTCCCAAGTGCGGAAGGAGTATGGCCCGTGGTCTTCCCCGAGTTTTGCGACGTTCCATGCTTTCCCGCCGTCGTCGGAAATCTCCACGCGCGTCACTCGTCCCTGCCCGCTGAAGGCGATGCCGCGCAGAGTCACGGTCATCCCAGCGGGAATTTTTGTAGCTCCATCGGGAGAAACAATGAACGACCGCACCGGCATTCGCGCAATCGGCACGGTTTTCACCTTGCCGGCTTTGGTGTCTTCCGGCGTGGTGTCTCCACGAGGAGTATCTGGCACGCGGTAAGCTGTTTTCATCCAGAAATTCTCGTCCGCAGTGTCGAGCACGCGAATCCACGACAGGCATTTCATCCAGTACGTTGCGAAATATCCCGGCACCACGAGTCTCACTGGAAAGCCATTGAGCATCGGCAGCGGCTCGCCATTCATGCGGTAAGCGACAATGCAATCATCCAGAACCGGATTCGAAAGATCCAAGGATTTCAGGAACCGATTGGACCCATAACCTTCCGGTCCCTGGCCAGTCTCCAATCCTTGCATTTGGATTTGCAGCGATCCGGTTTTCAATCCTGCCATGTCCAGAATCTCGCGCAGCGCCACGCCGGTCCAAAGTGCGTTGCCCATCGCGCCATTGCCCCACTGCCCGCCAGGCACACGCGGTTGCAGCCGGCTGCGGCTGTTGCCCGAACATTGGTTGACCGCCGCGACCGAAACCGGCTTGAACTTGTCCATCAGGTCCGCCAGGCTCAGCGCCAGCGGCTTACTGACGTTTCCCTCCACCCTGAGCCGCCATTCGTCCAGGTCAACGCGGTTCGGAATGCCTTCGAGGTGCCACCGAACATAGAAAGCATCATTCGGCGTGAACGCAGAGGTGAAATAGTGCCGCGGGGTCTCCAACTGCACGGGCCGGTCAGTAAGGAGGATCAGGGGCGCTTTTTGAGGCTCGGTGACAAATGTGCCGACGGAATTCCAATGTGGATTGGCGCCGGGCCCCGTGAAAGTCTCGAGCGCAGCCGCTCGCCGCGGATCCTGCGCAAGGGCGTGTTCTCCGGCGAGCCAGCGAGAAGCGGCGAGTCCGCCACCTGCCAAACTTATCGTCCTCAGCCAAGTGCGCCTCGAAAAAAACCTTTCCTTTAAAGTCATGGATGGCTCCCAGCGAGGCACTATTCAACACCATGGCAACCCGTGTCAACCCCGCGGTCTTGGCGAACAAATACTTTCAGAAGTACTACTGGGAGATGCGCGACATTTCTGCCCGGGGCCGGCCGAAAAACAGTAGTGAGTAGATGTGAGTAGCATTTCAGTTAACGCAGGTTTTCGTCAGGTGACGCAAGGAAACAGAAGGATATTCGATTCGGGGCACTCCGGTGTAGTATAAAACTGGTAGAAATCAGGAAATGCAGATCCGCTCCAAATCCGCGTTCCTGCTGGGGGCGCTCCTCGCGAGCTTGCTGATCGGCGCTCAATTGCACTGCTGCCTGGATCTCACTTCCCAATCCATCGATTCACATTTCTGCCCGGTGTGCTCAGCGGCTGGAACGGCGATCGTCACGAATCCTCCGGCCGTGGAAATGGCGCCAGCCGTGAATTGGCTGGAGGAGTCCGGTGAAACGCTAGTCGTTTCCTTTGTCGCTCCCCGAAGCATGGCCCCGCGTGCGCCTCCCTTCTTCCGGTAAACCCTTTTTCCGGTCCAAATCTCCAATCAGGAAGTCAAGTCCGTTTGTGCCAATGGCGGACGGACGAGGAGCTTGCTCTTGAAGTTGCGAAGTTTATTCGTCCTCACGCTGCTGCCCGCGATGGCTTCCGGTCAGCAGACTTCCACGCCGGTGGACCCTTCGCCGCAGGCCGCGGCTTCGGCCGGGCAAACCCGTATATCCCTCGATGACGCCGTCCGCCTGGCTTTGCTGCACAACCACGCCTTGCAGGCCATCCGCTCTACCATCCAGCAAAGCATGGCGGAAGAGATCACGGCGAACTTGCGGCCGAATCCCGCGCTCGGGCTCGACGCGCAATTCCTGCCCATCTTTCAGCCCGATCAATTCAGCGGCGACTACATCGACCAACAGGCGCAATTCGATGCGGGCGTGAGCTATCTCTTTGAACGCGGCAAAAAGCGGCAACATCGGCTGCAAGCGGCGCGCGACCAAACCGCGGTGGTGCGCTCTCAAGTCACAGACAGCGAGCGCCAGCTCATTTTCAACGTCGGCCAGCAGTTTGTGGATGTGCTGCTTGCCAATTCGACGCTGGATTTTGCCCAGCAGGACCTCGACAGCTTTCAGAAAACGGTGGACATCAGCAACGAGCGCCTGCGCGCGGGCGACCTGAGCGAAGGCGACTTCCTGAAAATCAAGCTGCAACTCCTTCAGTTTCAGAGCGACGTTGCGGCGGCAAAACTGGCTAAAATCCAAAGCCTGGCCGCCCTTCGCCAACTGCTTGGCTTCGAATCGGTGCCCGATGACTATGACGTGCAGGGCACGCTCGCTTACCAGCCGGTTCACGGAGATCTCACCAGCCTGAAAGGGCTGGCGGCACTGAACCGGCCGGACTTGCGCGCAGCGCAACAGGGAGTGACCGCGGCGGAAAGCCAACTGGCATTGCAAAAAGCCAACGGAAAAATGGATATCACGGGAACCTTCAACTACACACACACCGCCGGCGTCAACACCGGCGCCTTTTACTACAACATGCCGCTGCCGATTTTCAACCGCAACCAGGGCGAGATTCAGCGCGCCCAGTATGCGGTTGCGCAAGCGCAGGAATTCGCCAGCGAAACCGCACAGCAGGTATCCACCGATGTGATTTCCGCCTACGCCAACCTCCAGACCAACGACCAGATCATCCAGCTTTATCAGGGAGGCTACGTCGACCAGGCCAAGCAATCCCGCGACATCAGCGAGTACGCCTACCAGAAGGGAGCGACAAGCTTGCTCGACTATCTCGACGCCGAACGCACTTATCGCGCCAACCAGCTTGCCTACCGCCAGGCCCTCGCAAGCTACATGCTTGCGTTGGAGCAACTGCGCCAGGCGGTCGGCACAAGGACTCTGCCATGACGACTTCAGCAAATCAGGCGAAATGCGCTTCCTTCGTGTTTGCCTGCGGAGTTTTCTTCGCGCTGCTGCTTTCCGGCTGCGGTTCGGGCCCCGGCGAGTCCGAGTCGAAGATGACTTCGTTTACCGCAAAAGAAACGAAAGCCGACACCGCGGAACTATTTACCGTGCCAAAAGAACAGTTGGAGCACGTGCAGATTATCGACGTGCAGAAGGGGCCGCTGTCGCGAACTCTCCGGCTTTCGGGCGCCGTGGCCTTCAACGCCTTCGAAACCACGCCAGTTTTCTCTGCGATTGGCGGGCCTGTTCATGAAATTCTTGTGGTGCCTGGACAGATCGTGCAGGCAGGCCAGGCCCTCCTGACAGTGACAAGCCCCGACTATTCCGCCGCCCGGTCCGCCTACGTCAAGGCGTTGGATGCCTTCGCTCTGGCCGATAGACAATTCCTTCGCGCCAAGGACCTCTATTCACACGGCGCGATTGCGGAAGCCGACCTGCAGCAGGCGGAGTCCAACCGCACGCAAGCCCGCGCCGACGTGGAATCCACTGCCGACGCGCTGCGCGCGCTGGGGCTTAAGGACCCCGATGCCGTTGTGAAACACCCATTGCAGTCCACAGCGGAGATTCCGGTGCCCGCGCCGGTCGCCGGAGAAATTGTGGAGCGCCTCGTGGGCCCGGGCCAGTTGCTGCAGGGTGGGGCAACGCAATGTTTCACGATTTCCAATACCAGCACCGTTTGGGTCCTGGTCAATATTTTCCAGAGTGACCTTCCCCACGTGCACGTTGGCGATTCGGTTGAAATCAATACCGACACTTTTCCCGAGCTTTTTCATGGCAAGATTTCCTATATTGCACCGGCGCTGGATCCCACCACGCGCACTCTGCAAGCCCGCATCGTAACGCAAAATCCGGATCGGAAACTCAAACGAGACATGTACGTCACCGCGCTGGTCAACGCCGGCGTGATTCCCGATGCGATCACTGTGCCCGACGCGGCCGTACTGCACGATACCGAGAATCAGCCGTTCGTTTACGTGCTGACCAACGGCAGCCAGTTCGCCCGCCGCGGGGTGACGGTTGCCCTCAGCAACGCGGGACGTACGCAGATCACCAGCGGGCTGAAGGAAGGGGAACAAGTGGTCGGCGATGGCGCGTTGTTCCTTCAATTCAAAAATTCCATTCAGCACTAGGATGCGCACCCGGGAGACTTTTCGATGATCCATCGCATCGTCCAATTCGCCCTCCAGCAGCGCTTCCTCGTGCTGATGCTAACGGTGTTGATGGCCATCGGCGGGGCCTGGTCTTTCCGCCAGATGCCTGTGGACGCGTATCCGGATCTCTCGCCGCCGATGGTGGAGTTGATTACGCAATGGCCGGGGCACGCCGCGGAGGAAGTGGAACGCCTGACCACTCTGCCGCTGGAACTGGCGATGAACGGCACGCCGCATTTGCAGGTGATGCGCTCTATCTCACTCTATGGGCTCTCCGATCTGCGCCTGACGTTTGACGAAGGCGTAGATCCCTATTTTGCGCGGCAGATTGTCTTCGAACGTATCAGCGATGCGACGCTTCCGCAGGGCGTGACTCCCAGCATGGCGCCACTGTTCAGTCCCAGCGGACTGGTTTACCGCTACGTGATCGAAAGTCCCGACCGCTCTCCCATGGAATTGCACACGATGGAGGCATGGATCGTGGAGCGCGCTTACAAAAGCGTGCCGGGCGTGGCGGACGATTCGGGATTTGGCGGGCCGACGATGGAGTATCACGTGCTCCTCGATCCCGCGAAGCTCTACAACTATCACCTGCCTGTCGTGCAGGTGCTCAATGCCTTGAATGCAAATAACGCCAATACCGGCGGCGGCTTCTACACGCAAGGCGGACAGTTTTATTACGTCCGCGGTCTCGGCCTGGTGAAAAGCACGGAAGACATCGGTGAAGTCGTCGTCGCCAGCCTGAACGGCGTGCCGGTGCGCATCAAAGACATTGGCCGCGTCGAAATCGGCCACGCGCCGCGTCTCGGTATCTTTGGTTTCCAAACTAAAGATAAAAATAATGATGACGCCGTCGAAGGCGTCATCCTGATGCGCCGGGGCGAGCAGACCCAGAACGTCCTGGAAGGCGTTGAAAACAGAACCCAATACATCAACAAGAACCTGTTGCCCCAAGACGTCAAGGTGCGGCCCTATTACGACCGCAGCGACCTGGTCCGCGTGACCACGGATACCGTTGAAGGCAACTTGTTGCGCGGCATGATTCTCGTGCTGCTGGTGCTGATTTTCTTTCTGGTCAGTTTCCGCGCCGCGGTGATCACGGCGCTCACCATCCCGCTCGCCCTCCTGTTTGCCTTCATCTTCCTGAACTGGACGGGCGAGGCCGCCAACCTGCTCTCCATCGGCGCCATAGACTTCGGCATCATCATCGACGGCACGATCGTGATGGTCGAAAACATCTATCGTGAACTTGGCCTGCGCCACGGGACAGAATACAGGCTCTCCGACGTTATCTTGGCCGCGGCTCGCGACGTTGACCGCCCGATCTTCTATTCCGTCGCTGTCATCATCGCAGGCTACCTGCCGATCTATGCCCTGCGCGGCCCGGCCGGAAAGCTTTTCCATCCGATGGCGGACACCATGGGGTTCGCGCTGCTCGGCGCGCTGATTCTCACGCTCACGGCAGTTCCGGTGCTCGCATCCTACTGGTTCACGGGAGGAGTGAAGGAAAAGGAAAACCGCGTCTACAACTGGATACGCGACCAGTATGCCGGGCGGCTCGAGTGGTGCCTGAATCATCCTTTTCTCACGCTGCTTCTGGCCGGCGCCATTTTCGGCGCCACCTTGCTTCTGATTCCCTTGATCGGGGGCGAGTTTCTGCCGCATCTCGACGAGGGCGCAATCTGGGTTCGCGCCACGATGCCTTACACAGTTTCCTTCGAGGAAGCGGCGAAGTTTGCGCCGCAGGTGCGCAATTTGCTGATCCAATATCCAATGGTCACGGTCACTGGCTCGGAACTCGGACGCCCCGATGACGGTACCGACCCCACGGGCTTCTTCAATTGTGAATTTTATGTGGGACTTAAACCTTACAGCGACAAATCGTGGGCACAGACTTCCGTGCATACCAAGGAAGAGCTCATCAAGGATCTGCAAAAGAAGCTGGACGCGTATCCCGGCGTCATTTTCAATTTCACGCAGCCCGCCGAGGACGCCGTGGACGAGGCACTCACCGGGTTGAAGTCCGCACTCGCCGTGAAAGTCTTCGGGCCGGATCTCCATGTGTTGGAGAACAAGGCAGTCGAAATCAAACGGGTACTCGAAAAAACACCGGGCTTCACCGAACTCACCGTCGTGAAAGAGTTAGGGCAGCCAAGTCTCCTCGTCGAAGCCGACCGCGCGAAGATCGCACGTTACGGCATCAATGTCGCCGACGTCGAAGCCGTGGTCCAGGCAGCCGTCGGCGGCCAGGCGGCCACGCAGGTAATTCAGGGGGAAAAGCTTTTCGATCTCGTGGTGCGCATGGAGCCGAAGTATCGCTCCGACGCGCGAGAAATCGGAAATCTCCTCGTGCCCGCTCCCGCCGGACAGCAGATTCCGTTAGCCGAACTGGCGGCCATCAAGGAATCCACCGGCGCGTCCTTTATCTATCGCGAAAACGATTCCCGCTACATCGGCATTCAATATTCGATCGAGGGCCGTGACCTGGAAGGCATCGTCAAGGCTGGACAGCAAAATATCGCCAAAGCCGTGCGCCTGCCCGAGGGCTATCACCTCGATTGGGGCGGCGAATACAGCGAATTGCTCGATGCCAAAGCGCAGCTTTACGTCATTGGTCCGCTGGCGATTTTCCTAATTTTCCTGATTCTGTTCGCACTCTATGGGAACTTCAAATTCCCCGTCACCATCGCCATCGGCGTGGTGGCCACCGAGCCCGTGGGCGCGCTTATTGCTCTGAAGCTGACGCACACACCGTTCAGCGTCTCCAGCATGCTCGGCTTGCTAGCGCTGCTCGGCGTCTCGGTGGAAACCGCGGTCATTTTGGTAAGTTACATCAATAAGCTGCGATTGGAGGGAAGAAATGTGCGCGAAGCCACGCGCGAGGCTTCCTTGCTGCGCCTGCGCCCCATCATGATGACCGCACTGGTCGCCTGCCTCGGCTTGTTGCCGGCCGCCATGTCCACCGGGGTGGGCAGCGACACGCAGAAACCGTTTGCGATCGTGGTCGTCGCCGGGCTGTTGTCGCGGCTCTTCCTTGGCTTCTTTGTGAATCCCGTGCTCTACGAACTGGTTGCGCGCGAAGGCGACGTGCTTCAGGTCTAGGATCAAACGTACTGCGCGCTTCGGCGCCGCCCTTCAAACCGATCTTCAATGCAAGGTTCCTGCTGGCCTCCGCACTGCCCGTGTGATAGAAGCAGTCCAACACCAAGGAGTGCAGACGTCATGCCGAAACCCAAGGATTCTTCGCTCAATCGCCGCGAATTCCTGAAAAACGCTGCTGCCGGAGCCGCCATGCTGGTGACTCCTCCCGCCACCCCGCCCATCACCCAGCCGACGAAGCCCTCGAAGAACCCTCCTCCGCCGATGTCACGCAAAGCCGAGATTGAAATTCCCGCCCCCGTCGAAGTGCTCACCGAAGAACGTAGCGGCTCGGACTTCATGGTAGAGGTCATCAAATCGCTTGGGATCGAATACGTCTGCTCGAATCCTGGCTCCAGTTTCCGCGGTTTGCACGAATCACTGATCAACTATGGCGGGAACAAAAATCCGGAGTTTATCACCTGCACCCACGAAGAATCGTCGGTCGGCATGGCTCATGGCTACGCAAAAGTGGAAGGCAAGCCGCTCGCGGTTTTTGCGCACGGCACCGTCGGCCTCCAACACGCCGCGATGGCCGTTTATAACGCGTATTGCGACCGCGTGCCGGTGATCGTGATCGGCGGAAATATTCTGGACGGCACGAAACGTATGCCGCCGGTGGAGTGGTCGCATAGTGTCCAGGACGCCGCGGCAATTCTCCGCGACTTCACCAAATGGGATGATTCACCGGTTTCGTTGCAGCAGTTCGCGGAATCGACCGTGCGCGCTTACAAAACTGCGATGACCCCGCCGATGATGCCCGTGGTGCTGGTGGCGGATGGCGAGCTCCAGGAAAACCCCATTGCGGCGGACGCGAAATTGCACATCCCCACCATGGTCCTGCCCGCGCCGCCGCAAGGAGAAGCCGGCGCCGTTGCCGAAGCCGCCAGGCTCCTCGTCGCCGCCGAAGCTCCTGTGATCGTTGTGGACCGCACCATCCGCTCGGCCGAAGGCATGGCGCAACTCATTGAACTCGCCGAAACTTTGCAGGCCGCTGTCGTTGATCGCGCAGGCCGCATGAATTTTCCGAATCTTCACCCGTTGAATCAGACCGCCCGCGCGGGCGCGGAAATCTCCAACGCCGACGTAATTCTCGGCCTGGAGCTAAACGATTTCTGGGGAACGATGCATTCCTACCGCGACCAGATCGAGCGCACCTCCGAAACAATCACAAAACCTGGCGCGAAACGTATCAGCATCGGCGCGGGCAGCCAGCTTTTCAAAAGCAATTACCAGGATTTTCAGCGCTACCCGGAACTCGATCTGGACATCGCCGGCGACGCTCAGGCTACGCTGCCTTCGCTGCTTGAAGCGGTGAAAAAGCAGCTCGACACGGGCCGCAAGGGCGCGTTGCTGGCGCGCGGCGCAAAGCTCGCGGAGGCGCGGCAACGCACCCTCCAAGCGGATCGCGAAGCGGCCACCTACGCCTGGGACTCCAGCCCCATCAGCACATCGCGTCTATGCGCGGAACTTTGGGCCCAGATCAGGAACGAGGATTGGTCGTTGCTCTCGGAATCCTTTTGGGTAAGCCGGTGGCCAACGCGCCTCTGGAATTTCGACAAATATCACCGCCACATCGGCGGCTCCGGAGGCTATGGAATCGGATACAACGCCCCGGCTTCGGTCGGCGCGGCGCTGGCCAACAAGAAATATGGCCGCCTTTCGGTATGCATTCAGTGCGACGGTGATTTGATGTACGGGCCCGGTGTGCTGTGGACTGCCGCGCATCACCACATTCCGCTGCTCAGCATCGTGCACAACAATCACGCTTATCATCAGGAAGTGATGCAGGTGCAAATTATGGCTGACCGCCACAGCCGCGGCATCGATCGTGCCCGGATCGGCACCACCATGACGGATCCGGTGATCAACTTCGCCCTTCTCGCTCAGGGCCTGGGCGTCCATGCGGAAGGCCCTGTTACCGATCCCAACGATCTCGGCCCCGCGATACAGCGGGCGCTTGCGGTTGTGAAAAAGGGTGAGCCCGCGCTGGTGGATGTTCACACGCAACCAAGGTAGGCGAACGAAAATGACTGGAACCCGATCCACCCGGAGTAGGAAGGCCTCCACCACGCTTCTGCTTTTGACATTTGCCGCCCCCTTCGCCATGGGACAACAATTCGGCGCCGCGGCATCACAGGGCAACTCAAAGCACGGAAAAAGTATCTTTGAGAAGCTAGGCTGCAACCAGTGCCATGGCGCGCAGGGCGAGGGCGTTTCCGGCTCCAGTCAAAGCGCTGGCGTGCCGCGTATCGCTTCCACACCTCTGTCGCTCGACGAATTTCTGCACCGGGTGCGCAAGCCCAAGGGACAGATGCCGCCGTTCAGCAACGAAAAGGCTTCCGACGCGGATTTAACTGATGTTTACGCCTATTTGCAGATTCTGAAGCCGATGGCAGAGCCATCGGCAAGCGCGACGAACACCACGAGGGGAGAGCGCCTTTACAAGGACTACGGGTGTTACGAGTGCCATGGATTGCAAGGGCAAGGGTCGGTCTCCACCGGCGGCGCGCGTCTGGGCCCACCACGCATTCCGCTTTCCGCCTTCGTCAGCTACATCCGCCAGCCCACCGGAGCGATGCCGCCCTATACTTCCAAAGCGGTTTCCGACGAAGACGCTTCGGAAATTTATAATTTCCTGAAATCGATTCCACCACCGCCCCCATTAAAATCGATTTCACTTTTGAATCAATAACTTCTTTGGGAGGACGCGGGCATCGCAGGACGATTGTTTGACTGAAACGAATTCAAGCGCGGTTCGCGCGAGTTTCCGGCAGAGCTCGCTCGAGGCAAAACTCTGGTCGGCGGAAAAATGCGGGAAGTGCGGCGAGGTGCTCTTGTAATTTCTCAGTCTTCTCTGCGCGCAGCGTCACGTGGCCGAGCTTACGACCGGCACGCGGCTCCTTGCCGTATAAATGCAAATGCGCGTTGGGAACTTGCAGCACCTCGGCGCTGTCCGGAAGCTCTCCAATGAGGTTAATCATGGCGGACACGCCGACTGCGGCCGTCGATCCCAGCGGAAAGCCCAAAATACCGCGCAAATGGTTTTCAAACTGGCTGGTGACCGCGCCTTCAATGCTCCAGTGGCCGGAGTTGTGCACGCGCGGCTCCATTTCATTGGCCAGCAACCGGCCGTCCATTTCAAAAAATTCAATACACAGCACGCCCACATAGCGAAGTGTTTCCAGCACCGCCCGGGCCGCTCGCTCCGCTTCGTTTTGCAAAAGCGCGGTAAGATTTGGCGCTGGCGCCAGCGACAATCGAAGGATTCCGCCTCGATGATGATTCTCGATCAAAGGATAAAATCCGATTTCGCCGCCGCGCCCGCGCACGCCCAAAATCGATACTT
>JAJPIE010000094.1 GCA_021324935.1 Acidobacteriota bacterium | reverse complement strand
CCCAATGCCGCGCTGCCACACGCCACGGAAACTGATCCGGTGATTGGCAGCATTGCGGACTTCGCCAAGCCGTGGACTTCGGCGAATTTCTTTATCCGCAACAAGCTGACCGGAGAGAACATTCCAGCCACCATCGTGCGGCTACCGGGGGGCTCGGCTACTTCGCCTACGGGCTATTGGGCGTTCTCCCGCAAAGCCCCTTATGGCAACTGCTTGTTGGAGTACGTCAGCGATCTCGACAAGCTGCGCAACGATTACGATTTCAAGCACGCCAACCATCCGCTGGTCGGCAACCCGTGCAGCCGCACGCTCTACGACCCGCTGAAAACCAGCAGCCTTCCTCCGGACAACATCTGGATTCGCGGCGCCATCGTACAGGGCAGCGACATTCGCCCGCCGTTTGGCGTGGAGATCAAGATTCAGGGAAAGCAGATATTGGCGATCCGGTCGGAATGAGGCAGTAGGGAGCGGCCGTTCGCCTTTGCACAGGGTGAACGAGTGACGAGAAACGACATTGCGGTGTAGTGGCCGGGGCGCTCGTGTCACGGGACGATTTTGTAGCTTGGGCCTTCGGGCCCGAGGGTTTCCAATGTGAATGCAGGATTGATGCTGACCGGGAAAGGCCTCACCCCTAAAAGGGGTGAGCTACATCACTGGTTTATCCGCCGGGCGCCGTTCTTCCGACTTCCTCGCCCATTTTTCCGGCGAGCATCATGGCGACCATTTTCTGATCGGCCCACCAGGACCACAGCGGATGCTCGAAGGTCGCCGGCTTGTTGTGCTCGATGAAGAAATGCGAAATCCAGGCCAGCGCGTAGGGGACAACCAGCGCCAGGGCAATCCACCACCACTCGCGCTTGAGGACCGCCGCGGCGAGAATCGCCCAGCCCGCCAGGGTTCCCACGCAATGCATCAGGCGCGTTTTGGCGTGGCTGTGGGCCCGCAGATAGACTGGCCAGAACTCCGCAAAGCTTCGCTGTGGCATCGCGTTCCTCCGCAAAGAAAATCGGGCGTGCCCTGGAAAAAGGCACGCCCGATTGTAATCCTGATTTGGTGAAAGTGCCGCTAGAACGTCAGCATCAACTGCATCTGCAAGACGCGCGGCGCGGAAACGGTGCGCGTTGCCTGACCGAACGTCGTGCTGTTGATGTTGAAGTCCGCCACACCCGATGTTCCATCCAGTGGAACCGCGAATACGGGGTGATTCAAGATGTTGAAGGCATCGGTACGGAAAGTGAGCTTTACTTTCGCGGTGATGTCAAACTCCTTTGACGCCGTCATATTCCAATCGAAATACGCAGGGGCATTGAACGCGAACTGTTGCAGGTTGCCGACGTCGCCGGGTTGCGGGTTGCAGAAACCGCCGGAAACGGCCGGGGTGCATCCGCCAAGCTGCGGCGAGGAAGGAGCGCCCGTGCCATCCGGGCTGACGAGTTTGGGGTTGATGATGAAGACCTGCCCAGTGGTCTGCACGAAGGTGCCCACGTCTCCGCTGATCTGGCCGTGGGTAAGGGTTGCAACCGCAGTGTTGGCAACGGAACGGAAGCCGCCCCGGTTAAAGGTCGCGTACTGCGACACGATCGAGAACGGCGCGCCGCTTTGCCAGGTGAAGATCGAGCCGGTTTGCCATCCGTTGACCAGCAAGCCCAGTGCACGATTCGGCGAGCCAAGGAACTTGTGGCCCTTGCCCATCGGCAACTCATAAGTAAAGTTGGCCTTGAACGCATGCGTCAGGTCGAATGGCGCGCGTGATCTCTCGAGGAAAGGCCGCGCGTTATCCAAGTAAGGCTGGAATTGGGTCTGTGAACCGCTGAAGTCGGTCATCACCTTGCTGAAGGTGTAGTTGGCCTGGAAATACAACCCGCGGCTGAAGCGCCGGCGAATTTCCACGACTCCCGCATTGTAGTTGGAGAACGAGGTGTTCTTCAGCAAGTCGCCGCCCATGATGTAGGGGTTGGGAAACCAATTGACGATGTTGCCCTGGCCTGGATACTGGCCGAGTCCGGTGTCGAACTCGAACGCATGGTAGGTGGCAATCAACTGGCCGATTTGTCCCTGCTGAATGTAGCTGTTGATGAACGGGACCCCAAGCGCGCCGCCGTAGATATAGTTGAAGAATGGAAGCGGGACACTGCCGGGGATACCGGGGTTATACGTCGGATCGAATACGCCGTTCTTTGCCAGGGCCAAGAAACCATTGCTCCGGGCATTCTGGAAATCCTGGAAAAAGGTATCGGTGGGGCAAGGAGCCGGGCCCAACCCATTGCAGACCGCAGTTGCGTTGATGTTCAACTGGTTCACGTCGATGGCGCGGAACAAACCCACACCGTGGTTTCCGATGTAGCTCACTTGCACGGAGGTGTTCCAGCCGATGTCCCGCTGAACGCTGAGGTTCCATTGCTGGACCTGCGGCGGCTTCAGATTCGGGTCGATGCCGTAGCCAGCTAGGCTCCCAATCGAGCCGCTGGTGTTCGTGGCATTGACGGCGTTGGTCTGGAAGTCGATCGGAATCTGGAACGGCGGAGCCTTTACGACGTTGGCCCCCATCGGATTGGAAACCGTTGGCCCGGCCAACTGCGAATTGGAGCTGGTGGCGCTCAGCCCGGTGTTTCCTGCGGCCGCGTTATTCGCGGCCGTGAAAAACTCGTCGTTTACGTAATTGATGCTGAAGCCAGCGCGAACCGCCGTTTTGCCGTCGCCAAACGGATCCCAGGCAACGCCGATGTTTGGCGAAAACGCCTTCCAATAGCCGTTGTACATTCCGCGGTAGCTGTTGCCGCTGGCGAAGTTGATGGTCGCATTCCCCAAGAGTTGCTGGTTGATGTTCGACCCCGACGGCACCTCCGGAAGCAGCACCAAGCCGTTCTGCTCGCCTACCGGAGCGTAGTAGTCCCAGCGCAAGCCGTAGGTGACCGTCAGCCGTGGATTGACTCTCCAGCTATCACCGGCATAAATCGCGAACTGGTTCTCCCGGTAATTGCGGTTTTCCGCCGCGACTTGATATCCGGAGGTTTGGCTCGTGGCATTAAAAGTCTGCGTCACCGAGCTGAGAATACCGGCAACGCTGGTCAGGAGTGCGGCGGCGTTACTATAGTCGGCGGTTCCGGCCTGATACGCCGACCCGGAACTTGGCATGTCCGATTGCTGGAAACCGCTTCCGTTGGCAGAGCTGAAACCCAAGGCGTAGGTTGGATAGAAACCGAACTCGTTCTGGTTGAAGATGGTGATGCGGCTTACCGATCCGCCGAACTTGATGGTGTGATTTCCCTTGGTGAAGCTGGCGTTGTCCAATCCGGTCCAGGTCCGCGTATTCCGCCCCTGTGGCAAGAAGTTGGGGTTGGGGTCGGTAAAGGGCAGAGTCGAGTCATCCAGGACGAAGCTTCCGAACTTCTGTCCGGTAAAGAAAAACGCCGGGGCCAGGTTGAAGCCGAAGCGCGCTTCATTGGTGATCGTCCCAGTCGGACTCCAGCGCCAGGCGAGGGAGAGGAATTTTTCGGAGTTGTTGTTGCTTACCAGCGGCACTGTGTCGTAGGAGGTATCGATGTCCGGCCGGTCGGTGACATCCCTGTTCCACGACCAAGTTCCGGTAATGGTGTTGTGCTGGTTCAGGTTGTAGTCCACGCGCCATCCATAATTGTCGCGGGTGTCGTTGTTACGCGCGTTCAACTGATAGCCCAGCAGGTTCACGCCGTCGCCCACGCGGGTGTTGTTGAACTTGGCCGCGGGGATTTCCTTGATGAGCGCCAGCATGGTCGGGTCAATGGCATATTGGAAGTTCTGGCCCTGGTTGCTGGTGAAGTTCAACAGATTAATGGTCTGGGCGCCAGCCGGGTCGGGGTTACCGTTCACGTCTCTCGGAGTGTAAGTGAAAGGGAGTGTGGGGTTGGCACTCGTCAGGGCATTGTAAATCGTCGGACTGATGACGGTCGTATTGTTCTGGAAGGTACTTTTGAGGCGCAGCAGTTCGTACCAGCCGTAAATGAACAGCTTGTCCTTCAGGACCGGGCCGCCGAGGTTTCCGCCGCCCTGGTTGCGGACCAGCTTTCCAAGCGGCACGCCGCTGGCATCGTTGAACCAGTCATTCGCGGCCCAGCCGTTGGTACGGTAGTTCCAGAAGCCTTGGCCGTGCCAGGTGTTGGTGCCCTTTGGCGTGACGATGCTGACCTGCGAAGAGCCGCCGCCGTTTTCCACGCCGGCGTTCTGGTCGATCACCGTGAATTCCTGCGCCTGGCTGCTGAAGGGCTGGTTGGGGCTGAAGTCCAGAGCATTTTCGCGAATGAAATTGTCCTGGATGTTGATGCCGTCCAGGGTCATGTTCGAGTAGGTGGTGCGCTGGCCGGCGATCACGGTCGTGGTTGGTCCATTGGGACCGCTGTTGTTCACTCCGGCTTCGAGGTTGAGGAGGTTCAGCGGATTCCGGTCGAGAATCGGAAGGTCTTCAATCTGTTTCTTTTCCACGGTGCTGGAGATTTCCGTGTCCGTGGTGTTCACCACTTCGGCGCCGGCTTCCACGGTGATCGTTTCGGTCTTGGCGCCGACTTCCAGCTTGATGGGCGGGACGGAATAGCTCGTTGCGGCGTCCAGCTTGATGCCGTCCACCACCGACGCGCGGAAATTCGCCGTGGTCACTGTCACACGGTAAACGGCGGCGTCAAGGCGCTCAAAGCGGAAGGCGCCGGTGGAGCTGGTAGTCGTTTCATAGGTGTAGTTCGTGCCAACATTGGTCAAGGCCACGTTGGCGCCTTCGACGGGCAGACCCTGCGGGTCCAGCACCGTGCCGACGATGGACGCCGTCGGCGCCTGGGCAAACGTGCCGGCGGCGCAGACTGCGCACAGCAACAGGACCAACAAAGCCCTAGTCAAATTCGGGTGGCTTACTGTTTTGCTTTTTTCCGTGAAATTGAAATTTGAGGCAAGACTTGCAAAAAAACGCCTAGAAAGATAAGCCATGCGGACATCCCCCCAAATGGTATAGCGCTAAGTTCGTACGCTTGTTGGCTTAGAATTGGCGCGATTCTAAGTTTTTGTGCAGACGGCAACCAACCACACTGCCAAGCATTTTAGCACTTACACTTCCAAAGGGAAGAGTATTCCACTACCCTGTGTCTAACTTAACTGGTTTTTTATCTAACGATTACAGAGTATTCTCCGGCATCCCATGGGGTTGGGAAACGGCTCCTCCCATTTTTTGTAGAAACCTACCGATTTCTCTATTCCCTGTCCCCCCAAACAGTTAGACTACCAAGCACAATGGCGCCCGCGCTTGGCCTATCTTCCCAACCTGCTTCGGTCTTTTCTGCCCCGAAGAATCGCGCCAAGTTGCGTTCTTCTTTCTCCTGCCCCATGATGAAGCTAGAAACCGGGACGCACCGGAAGAGCATCTTATTCGGCAACGTTGCCGCCCAGCGCAGCGCTGCTGGGAAATTTTCCGGGATCATTTCCGATCGCGGGATCATCTGGGAGGCCGCATGTTCCAACCGAAGTTGCTTGTCCCCGTACTTTCGCTGACGCTCCTCTGCTTTGCCTGCAATAAGCCGAGCGACGATTCCATTAGCACGGAAATCAAAGCGAAGATGTATTCGGAAGCTTCGCTGAAATCGGCGAGCGTGGACGTATCGACCAAGGATGGCGTAGTTACGCTGACCGGCCAGGTGCCAGACGACGCGGCGCGACTAGCCGCCGAGCAAATCGCTACGAAAACGCCGGGCGTGAAAACGGTTGTGGACCGCACGACGATGGTCCCGCCGCCCCCAGCGCTCGCGGAAAATATGGCTCCGTCCAACCCAGCGCCTGAGCGGGAAACGTCGCGGCACCCGGAGCGGAGCGAGCGCCAGAGTCGCAAGTCGGCTGCGCCCCCTCCTGCTCCTGCCCCCGCGCCGGTGGCACAGGCTTCGCAGACGGATACAAGTCCAGGTCCGCTGAACAACAGCGCGCCGCCCGCAGCGGCCGAGAAACCAGCGGCGCCGGCGCCTCCGCCGCCACCGAAACCGGTGACGGTGACGATTCCGGACGGCACGATCGTTACGGTGCGCACGATCGACGGCATCGACTCGAGCGTGAATCACGCCGGCCAGCTTTTCCAGGGTTCCCTGGACGCGCCGATCGTCGTTGGAGATCAGGTGGTAGTGCCGAAGGGCTTGAACGTATATATGAAGCTGACCGATGCCAGTTCCGCCGGAAAATTCAAGGGCGCGAGCGAACTGACCGTGGCGCTGGACAGCTTCACGTATCAAGGCAAGACTTACCAGGTGGTTTCCAGCGACGTGCAGGAAAAGGGCGCCTCGCGCGGAAAGCGCTCCGCCGCCGTGATTGGCGGAGGCACCGTGCTGGGCGCGCTGATTGGCGGGCTGGCCGGCGGCGGCAAGGGCGCGGCGATCGGCGCAGCCGTCGGCGCGGGCGGCGGCACCGCGGTGCAGGCGGCCACGCATGGCCAACAGGTGAAAATCCCATCGGAAACGCGCTTGGAATTCACGCTGCGCGATCCGGTCACGGTCACCTATTTTCCGAAGAAACATACTCCGCGTCCGAGCCCGGCTGCGAATTCGCCGGACTCCTCCGGGGATTCGACACCGCCGCCGGCGTCTTCGGACCAGCCGCCACAACAATAGAAATTGGCGTGAAAGGATGGCCCGCGAAACACGGCGGGCCATTTTTCCGTTCGCGGATTTTTATTTACTTCACACGTTTCCCGCTCCATTCTCTTAGGTCATGACTCCCATGACCCGCAGGACTTTTTTGCAGTCCACGGCCGGCGCATCGGCCGCGGCGTTTTCGCCGCACTTGTTACAAAGTCACGAGCCGCAGCTTCCCGCGGCATTTGCATCGCTGAAACCACTTGGCGAGCGCGTCAAAGCGGTAACGCCCGGGGAATTCCAGGGCCGCTTGCTGCGCGCGCAAACCCTGATGGCCGGGTCGCGTCCCGCGTTCGACGCCATCCTGGTGGGCCCCGGCACTTCGCTCTACTACTTCACGCGCGTCCACTGGTGGCTCAGCGAACGCCTGCTAGCCCTGGTCATCCCAAAATCCGGCCAGCCGCTTTTCCTTTGCCCCGCATTTGAAGAGGCTCGGCTGCGCGAATCGCTGGTATACCCGGCTGAGGTTCGCGTGTGGGAGGAGAACGAAAATCCCAGCAAGCTGCTCGCTGCGGCGCTCGCGGATCGCGGATTGCGCACGGGCCGCATCGGGATCGAACAGCGGCTGCCCTTCACGTTCTTCGATCATTTGCGGGCTGCCGCACCGGCTTATGAGTTCGTCTCCGCGGATTCTGTCACGGTGCTATGCCGCGCGCCGAAATCCCCGCATGAACTGGAATTCATGCGCCTGGCGTGCGAAGCGACGTGCAGCGTCTACAAACTGGCGTTTGAAAATTTAAAAGAGGGCATGACCGAGGAGGAGGTGAGCGAATGGGTCTCCGCGGGTTACGCCAGAATGAAGCTGCGCGGCGAAGCGATGGTGCTTTTCGGTCCCTCCGCCGCGTATCCCCACGGCAGCAAAGAGCGGCGCACACTGAGGGAAGGCGACGTGGTGCTGGTCGACGATGGCTGCGAGGTGGAGGGTTACTGGTCCGACGTGACGCGCACGGGGGTGTTCGGCAAGGCGTCGGAAAAACAGCAGCGGGCGTTTGAAGCGGTGCGCAAGGCGCAGGACGCCGCGCTCGACGCCGCCCGCGCCGGCCGCCTTTCCGGCTCGGTCGACGATGCCGCGCGCTCCGTTATCACCGCCGCCGGATTCGGCCCCGGCTACAAATATTTCACGCACCGCCTGGGGCATGGGATCGGACTGGACATGCACGAGAATCCGTATCTGGTGCAGGGCAGCGACACGCGCTTGCAGCCCGACATGACTTTCTCCAACGAACCTGGCATTTATGTTCCGGGGGAATTCGGCATCCGCTGCGAAGATTTGATGGCCGTTGAGCCGGACGGCCCGGCACAACTGCTCACACCGGGCTTCCAGCATTCCCTGGAGAAGCCGCTTGGCTGAAGAGTGCAATCGCAGACTGGCAATGGGAAAGGGGAGCGAAGCAGAGAACAGCGAGGCTTTTTCTGCGCCCTCCGCGTCTTTGGGATAGGTTTGCTTGGTTACTTCGTTGCATCCTGGCTTAGTTCGGCAACGAACTGAACGATGCGTTCCTCGGCCCAAAATCTTTCCGTTCCCGGCCACTTCGAAATGAAACCGCAGTGGCCACCATGCTGTGGCGTCACGAAGCGCACATTGGGGTTTTTGTCGAGTCCGGCGCGCACGAGGGCCTCGAACGGCACGAACGGATCATCTTTCGCGGTGATCACCATCATCGGCAGGCTCACGTCGGCGATGACGCGCTTCGCGCCGGCGTGCTGGTAATAATCCTCCGCGTCGCGATAGCCGAACTGCGGGGCAGTGATTTCATCGTCGAATTGGCGCACCGTGCGGATCGGGCCGAAACCATTCCGCGAGTAGCGCTGTGGAAACAGCTCGGCTTTGCGGCGATAGCGGGACAGCAAGCGACGCACAAAATGGCGCTGATAGAGAAAATTCTCCGCTTCTTCCAGGGCGTCGGCGCAAGCCGAAAGATCGATCGCCGGGCAAACGGCGCAGACACCGCGCAACTCCTTTGGCGGCGCCGCGCCCCATTCGCCGGCCATCTTGGAGACGAGGTTTCCGCCCATGGAATAGCCCGCGAAAAAAATCTGTTCGAAACCCTCGTTGATCAATTCGAGAAGCACGGCCCGGTAATCGCCGCTCATGCCGCTGTTATAGAGCGTCGGAGTCAGCCGCTCCGTGCCGCCGCAATTGCGCTGGTTCATGCGCACGGCGTGGTATCCGCGCGCCCAAGCCTTCTCCGCAATGCCGAGCATGTAATTGGACTCGCTGGAGCCTTCCAGCCCGTGGAGGATCACGATGACCGGCAGATGTTTAGGCTTATCGGGTTGCCAGTGGCAAACACCCTTCAAGTGGGTTTCGGCATCGGCGCGAAAGAATCGTTCTTCGCCCGCGGGCAGCGCAAACTTGCGCGGGACAAACGCCCCCGCAATGGTCTGCAAATGCGCGTTGCGCAGCCACCCGTGCGGCTCAAATGGTCTCCCGGCGTACATTCGTTCCACTTTATCAGCTTCCGGCGCAACTTGACCGGCCCGCGCCCCGGCCCCTAGAATAGAAGTTTCACCGTGACGCAAATTTTCGATTTGTTGAAATTATCCTCCAGCCCAGTGGCCACCCGCTGGGCTGCGCTGTTTCCGGGCGCAAGCAACGGTGACTGGGAAATACGCGATTGTCTAAAGCGCAGCCAGGACTGGCCGTGTTGGAAGGGCCGGTCTAAAGACCGGCCAGTAGACAAAACATTCACAGCGAGGCTCTCATGATTGACGGTCCGATCTCAGAAGGTCTTACGTTTGACGACGTGCTGCTGCTGCCGGGCAAATCCTCCGTGCTGCCCACCGAGGTCGACACCACCACGCACTTCACCCGGAAGCTGACGCTGAATGTTCCGCTGGCCTCGGCGGCCATGGACACGGTGACGGAATCTCGCCTGGCCATCGGCATCGCGCGCCAGGGCGGCATCGGCATCATTCACCGCAATCTTCCGATCGACCGGCAGTTCGAAGAAGTCGACCGCGTGAAGCGCTCGGAATCGGGGATGATCGTGGACCCGGTGACCATTTCGCCGGACATCACCATCCGCCAGGCGCTTGACATCATGACCAAGTACCGCATTTCCGGACTGCCGGTGACCCGCGGCACCCGCCTCACCGGCATCCTGACGAATCGCGACCTGCGCTTCGAAAAAAATCACACGCAGCTCGTCGGCCATGTAATGACCAAGGATAACCTGGTCACCGTTCCCGTCGGCACCACCCTGGAGGAAGCGGAGAAAATACTCCAGAAGCACCGAATTGAAAAACTGCTGGTGGTCGACCAAGACTTCAATCTCAAGGGCCTGATCACCGTTAAGGACATCCAAAAGAAGCTCGAATATCCGCGCGCCGCCAAGGACGATCACGGGCGGCTCACCGTTGGCGCGGCCGTCGGGGCCACCGGGGATTACCTGGAGCGGGCCGTGGAAATGGCCAAAGCGAAGGCCGACGTGCTGGCGATCGACACCGCCCACGGGCACACCGAGCGCGTGATGGAAGCGATCAAGGCGATTCGCCATCGCCTGCCGGAAATGCAACTGGTGGCCGGGAACGTGGCCACCTTCGAGGGAGCGCGGGATCTCATCTCGCTTGGCATTGACGGGCTCAAGGTGGGGATAGGACCGGGCTCGATCTGCACGACGCGCATCGTCACCGGCGCGGGGGTACCGCAAATCACCGCCATCCTGGAAGCATCTAAAGCCGCGAAAGGCACGGGGGTTCCAGTCATCGCCGATGGCGGCATCAAGTATTCGGGCGACATCACGAAGGCGATCGCCGCGGGGGCGTCGTGCGTGATGATCGGGAGCCTGTTTGCGGGCACCGAGGAATCGCCCGGGGAAACGATTCTTTACCAAGGCCGCACGTTCAAGTCGTATCGCGGCATGGGTTCGACAGGAGCGATGGAAGCGGGTTCCGCGGACCGCTACGGACAAGAAGGCGCGGAACGCGGGAAGTCGGTTCCGGAAGGCGTCGAAGGGCGCGTCGCCTATAAGGGCCCGCTCAGCGGTCTCACCGACCAACTCGTCGGCGGCCTGAAGAGCGGCATGGGCTACGTCGGCGCCCGCAATCTCGAGGAACTTGCGGATATCAGCAAGTTCCTGCGCATCACCGCTGCGGGCCTCCGCGAGTCGCACGTGCACGACGTGGTGATCACCAAGGAAGCGCCGAACTACCGGATGGAGTGAGAAGAGTGACTGGCGAAAAGCCGAGTGCTGAGGTGTCTGGAACGCGGAAAGTTCGCTGATGAAGGTGCCGGCTTAGTGTATCCCAACACTGCGTCAACTCCTGCGTTACACTAAATCGAGGATCCTACTCCCGAATGGCTGCTTCCGAACCCTGGCGAAATCCGTCCCCAGCTCCCAAGTTCGATGAGGTACGCTATCACGTGCGGCCGAAATCCCTGCTGCCTCCGTGGCTGATGGCTTGGCTGCCCGCCATTATCTGGTCCGGAGTGATCTTCCTTCTTTCCACGGACACATTTTCCGCGTACCACACGGACACGGTGATCGAGCCGATCCTGCGCTGGTGCTATCCCGCGTTCTCCGACGAGAGGATCGATCAAGTCCATTACCTCATCCGCAAGTGCGCGCACTTTACGGAATACTTCATTTTCTTTTCGCTGGTGTATCGAGGGATTCGCGCGGGACGCGAGGGATGGCGCTGGTCATGGGGCCTGGGGGCGTGGTTTATTGCCGCCGTGTATTCCTGCCTCGATGAGATTCACCAGTCATTTGTGGCCTCGCGCACCGCGTCGCCGTGGGACTCGCTGCTCGATTCGACCGGAGCGTTCGTGGCCTTGTTCGTCCTTTTCGCGATTTACCGCTTTTTCCGGCGCGATCACTTCGCCGCATGATTAGGCGAGGATGGCGCGCGCGGCAAAGAGCGCGGAACAGGCTCCGGCCCTGTAAATGCGCAGGACTTCGGGATTGCTTTCCCCGTCCGAGTGAACTAAAAACATTGCGTCGCCATCGACTTCAAGCGGTTCGGTGCCACCCATGAAAACACTTCGCGTTGCCTTGCTAACTCCCCTGCTACTCTTCGCGGGAATCTTGTGCGCGCAAACGACCTCCGCGCCAAAACCGGTGAAGGCGGTGAAATTCGGCAAATTGTGGGACGCGCACGGGAAGTTGTGGTCCAACGCCATCGTGATCGTCGAGGGCGATCGCATCAAAAGCGTCACCACCGACGGGGCGGAAATTCCCTCCGGCGCGGAGATCATCGACCTTTCGAAATTCACGGGACTGCCCGGATTGATTGACGTGCACACGCACCTGACGCAATACACGGACGAAACTCCCGGGAAGCCGATGCTGAAACAACTGGTGGACAATCCGCCGGCGGTGGAAGTGTTTCTGGCACGGAAAGGGGCGATGCGGACGCTGGAGGCCGGGGTGACCACGGTGCGCGATCTGGGTGCGGATCAATACGAAGACATCGCGATGCGCGACCTGATCAACCGCGGGGAGATGATCGGGCCGCGGATGTTCGTGAGCGGCTACGGATTGACGGTGACGAGCACCGCGTTCAAGCCGGGCTTTCAGCCGCCGCAGGGCGGGATCGCGGACGGCGTGCCGGAGGTCTTAAAAGCGGTGCGGCAGCAGGTGGCGGCGGGAGCGGACGTGATCAAGATGTACGCGTCGACGGGAACCGACGACGACACCACGCAATTCGAGACCTACTCCTACGACGAAATCAAAGCCGCGGTGGACGCGGCGCACCGGTTCGGCAAGAAAATCGCGATTCATTCGTATGGGCCGGATGGGGCGCGCGACGCGGTGCGCGCGGGAACCGATTCGCTGGAGCACGCGACGGACATGGACGACGCGACGATCCAGGAAATGGCGAAGCGCGGAACGTTCTACGTGCCGACGATCGATCACAACCGCTATTACCTGGACAACTGGCAGAAGATTGGCTACGCGGATGGCTTTCAGGCGAAAACCAGGGCGTTCATCGAACGAAATTTAGAAACCGCGCGGAAGGCGCACAGAGCGGGCGTGAGATTCGCGATGGGGTCGGACGCGATTTACACCATGTTTGGCGAGAACACGCGGGAACTCGGGTGGTTCGTGAAGGCGGGAATGACGCCGGAGGAGGCGCTGCGCACGGCGACGACGAACGCGGCGGAACTTTTAGGCAAATCGAATGAATTGGGTGCGGTTGGCGCGGGATATGAGGCGGATTTGGTGGCAGTGGAGGGGGATCCGTTGGCGGATATTGACGCTGCGATTTATCACGTGAAATGGGTAATGAAGGGCGGCGAGGTGGTGGCGGATAAGCGGTGAAAGGTGACTCGCAACGAGTCGAAGCGGCCGTGGCCGGTGGCGGCCGGGAAAATCGCTTCACGGCTGTAAACGGCCGGGAGTTCTGTGAAACGAGAAGCGCGTGAATTCCGCCATGCGACCTGTTTCTGAATAATTTCTGTCTTCCGTTTCCTTTTTTCGCCGACACACTTCCGGGCATAACCACACGGCATTTTCCCTCATCGAATATGCGCAGGGGGTTCGTTTGGACTCGAAGGAATCAGCATGCGTTTCAAAATCGCCATTGCCGCTACCATCATTCAGTCGTTCCTGCTGTTGGTACACCTGTTCTTGTTTGGGACCTGGGTGGCGCTACACGGCGCGCCGCGGCAGCCTTGGCTGAATGTGATGAAAATTACGTTTGTGCTGCTTTCGGTGAGTTTTGTCGCGGCGACGCTGGTGGCACACCGATATTTCAACGGGCCCGTGCGCGTATTTTACCGGCTTGCGAGCATCTGGCTGGGATTTGTGAATTTCGCGGTGCCCGCGGCGTGCCTGGCGTGGATTGCGGTGGCGGCGACGATCGTCTTCAATCTGCCGTTCGGCCAAACGCGGATCGGCGAGTTCTTCCTGGGACTGGCGCTGCTCGCAACGGTCTATGGGCTGGCGAACGCCGCAAGGTTGCGCATCAAACGCGTGTCCGTGAAATTGCCGGGGCTGCCGGAATCCTGGCGTGGCCGCGTGGCCGCGCTGGTCACCGATACGCACCTTGGCCACATCAAGGGGCGCCGCTTTCTATCCCGCATCGTCACCGCCCTGCGGCAACTGCGCGCCGACGTGGTTTTCATCAGCGGCGATCTTTTCGACGGGACGCAGGTGGACGCGCATGGCCTGGTGGCGCCGTGGAAGCACCTCTCCCCGAAGTTCGGCTCGTACTTCGTGAGCGGGAATCACGACGAATTTGCCGATCATGGGCGCTATCTGGAGGCGATTCGCAGCTCCGGCATCCGCGTGCTGCACAACGAAACCGTGGACCTCGACGGCCTGCAAGTGGTGGGCGTACCTTATCACGACACGGCGAATCCGGAGAGGTTCCACTCGGCGCTTTCGAACGCAGAGCTCGATCCGAAGCGCGCGAGCGTGCTGCTTTCGCACGTGCCGCATCGCCTGCCCATTCCGGAAAAGCATGGAATTTCGCTGCAGCTATCCGGGCACACCCACGGCGGACAGATCTTCCCTTTCACGTGGTTCACCTCCCGGATCTTTGGCGCCTATACCTACGGGCTCAGCCGGTTTGGGGACCTGCTGGTTTATACCTCGAGCGGCGCCGGCACGTGGGGACCTCCGCTGCGCGTTTGTACGGCGCCGGAAATCGTGCTGATTCACTTCGAGTAAGGGAGAACGCGAAGTGGCGAAAAACACGCAATTTTTGTATGTGTGGCAAATGCAGGACTTATCAGCGAGCTCCTCGTATGTGTGGCAAACAAAGAGGTTATTTTGCGGCGGGGTTTAACGGCGGGGATTCGTGCGCGGGGAAGTTGCGTTCGAGGATGTGGTAGAGCGTGTCCACATCTCGAGGAGTGACGCGAGCGGAGAGCGGGCGTCCCTTGAGGAGGAAATCGAAGAGCTCGGGAGAGTTTGACGAAGGATTGCAGGGGCTTGCGTCTGCGCTTGCATTTGGGGGAGCGGGAGCGCTAGGCGGGTGAGTGGTTTGCGGAGAAGGAGCGGGAGATTCGGCGGGGGTTTTTCGAGCGGGAGGAGCAGAGGGGGAGGGGTCCATTCGGGGGTCGATATAGTCTTCGTGTTCCTGATATAGGGAACGGATGGTGTTGCGAAGGCTGGTGAGTTCGAAGGTTCGGGAAAATTCAGAGGAAGTGTCCGGCATGGTTTTGCGCAGGGATTCAATGATGCGAAGGAGAGAATTCGAGAGTTTAGGGGAGATGCGGCCGCAAGAGACTTCGACGAGAAGGCGAACGAGGACGAAAGTGAGGTTGGTGCTGGCGATTTTGGGATGACAGAGGGGCTCGAGAATGGACTCGACGGACTGCTCGTGCAGCTTGGCCTGGAGGAGTTTGCGAGCGTGGGCGGAGCAAAGGCCCGCGCCATCGGGCGCACCGGGCAAACGACAGCGGCGGCCGTCAGAGAAGGTGAAGGCGCACTGGGAAGCGCGGGCATCGGGACTGAGTTTAGGCATGAGATAGCTCCTTAGCGAAAGATTTGGGGGAAAAAGAAAAAGCCCGCGACGTGGGAACGCCGCGGGCACAGTTTTCTACAGGAGTAAGGTACGATCTTGCCAACCCGGTTGTCAAGCCTCTTTTTGATGGAGGATTGGCCAGGGGAAGGCAGCGGCAGCGGCTTGCAAATCGCGGGTTCCCCAGAGAAGATAGCGCGAACCGATATGGCAACTTCCAGGTCCGCGCCGCGCGAGGGCATTCCTCCCCGTTTGTTCATTGTGGTTGTGCTACTGGCGCTTTCGCTGTTCATCAATTACATCGACCGCGGGAATCTCTCCATCGCCGCACCCATGCTGAGAGATGAGCTGAAGATTTCCGCTTCGCAGCTTGGCCTGCTGCTTTCGGCATTTTTCTGGACGTACGCCGGCCTGAATCTTTTCTATGGATGGCTGGTGGACCGCGTGAATGTGAACTGGCTCTTCGCAGGCGCGTTCCTGCTGTGGTCCGCCGCGACGGCCGCCACCGCGCTGGTGCACACCTTCGCGGCGCTGTTTGCCTTGCGGCTGCTGCTGGGGATTGGCGAGGCGGTGGCATTTCCGGCCTACAACAAGATCCTGGCGCTAAATTTCACCGAAGAGCACCGCGGCCTGGCGAATTCGATCCTGATGATCGGGCTGCTGGTTGGCCCCGGCTTTGGCATTCTGGCTGGCGGGTACCTGATGGGGCGTTACGGATGGCGGCCGTTCTTTCTGGTCCTGGGGCTGGCGAGCATGCTGTGGGTATTGCCGTGGGCCAGGTGGATGCCGGAAAAACACCACGCCGCGGCAGATGAAGCGAAGGGGACCGTGAAGCTGCTGGAATTTCTGGCAAAGCGCTCGGCGTGGGGAACCTGCCTGGGGCTTTTCTTCGGAAACTACGTGAACTATTTCCTCATCACCTGGCTGCCGTTTTTCCTGGTGCGAGAACGGCACTTTTCGATGAATGACATGGCGAAAATCGGTGGGCTGGCGTATCTCCTCGGAGGCTTGACTTCTCCGCTCTGCGGGTGGCTGGCGGACCGCTGGATCGCCGCGGGAGGCCCGCCGACGGTGGTGCGCAAAGCTTTCTGCGGGGGAGGAATGGCGGCCTGCGCGGTGTTTCTCTCGCTGGCGGGGAGCGTCGACTCCCGCCACGCGGTGATTGCCCTGATTCTGAGCGTCATGGCTTTTTCGGTGACGGCGTCCAATCATTGGGCGGTCAGCCAGACGCTGGCGGGGCCTTCAGCCGCGGGGCGCTGGGTGGGCTTCCAGAACTTCTTCGGCAATTTTTCGGGAATTGTCGCCCCGGCCTTGACCGGCTTTGTGCTGGACCGCACCGGCCATTTTTATTGGGGCTTTGCGATCGCAGCAGGCGTGGCCCTGGGCGGCGCGGCGAGTTGGTTCTTTGTGGTCGGCCGGATCGAGCAGGTGGAGTGGGGAGGCAAATCGGGCGCGCCGGCCTGAGCCCTGCTACAGGCTCCGGACACTCAAGCCGGGCTCAGGGAAAACCCGCCGATCTAAAGGTCGGCCACTACAAGACGGCGGCGTGAGCGCGCCGAGGTGCTACGCGCGGGGCGTGCGACAGCGGTGGTTGGTCGGAAGAGCAAAGGAGTGGCCGATCTAAAGTTCGGCCACTAGAAAAACCTCTGAATCGCTATAGGTGGCCAATCTGAAGTTCGGGCAGTACAAAAAGAAGGGTCAGGCCCGGCAATGAGACTTTGCTTGCGTGACGTGGGTCACGGCGGGGATACGCACCCGCTCGTAGATTCTGCCGCATGGGCGGAGCGGACCAACCTGACCGCGCGGCGTGGCTGCAGGGGCCGGCGGCGCACTGCAATCCTCAACCGGGAAAAACGGAGAATCCGTGGCGGCTGATCTTGCTGGGTCCGCCGGGAGTGGGCAAAGGCACGCAAGCGGAGATGCTGCATCTGCGGCTGCATGCCTGCCATTTGTCCACCGGGGACGTGTTTCGCGCGGCGGGTGCACGCAAGGAATGCGACCTGAGCCCGGCGATGAAAGCAGCGCTGGAATACATGCGGCGCGGCGACCTGGTGCCTGATTCGATCGTCTGGGAAATGGTGCTGGAGCGCAGCGGCTGCCTGCGCTGCGGTGGCGGTTTTCTGCTGGACGGATTTCCGCGGACGATTCACCAGGCAGAATCGCTGAAACGCCTGATGGAGAATCAGAACATCCCGCTGCACGCGGTGGTGAATTACGAACTGCCGCAGGGCGACATCGTGCAAAGATTGAGCGGGCGGCGCACCTGCAAGGAGTGCAAGGCGGTGTATCACGTGACGGAACGCCCGCCGAAAATCGCGGACGCTTGCGACCGGTGCGGCGGCGCGCTGTTTCAACGCGAAGATGACCGGCCGGAATCGGTGAAGGTGCGGCTGGAAGCGTATGAGGAAAAAACGGCGCCGCTGACCGAGTTTTATCGCGGGATGCGAGTGCTATTGCCGGTCTCCGCCACGGGCACACCGGAAGAAATCTGCGAACGAACCGTTGCCGCCCTGGAAGCGCGAAAAGCAAAAACGCCGGCGACCGGCGTTCCACACTCCTAGGCAGGATGGGCAGTTGCGGACGGGCGGGAAGGAACCTTCAAAGCGGGACGATCAACTCAAACCCGGTCAGAAGACAGACGGCAGCAAGGACCGCCGAGATAGCCACAGTAACGATCTTGGCCTTGTGCCGCGACCACATATTCAACCCGGAATATACGCGCCATCGGAATGTTCACGCAAGTCCGAGCAACGCAAGGAGTTTGTAGTGGCCAGACATTAGATTGACCACATCGCTTTCCACGGCGGAACAAAGCCCCGGCCGCGCTGGGCAGAAATCATCCAGTCGATGGTTTGCGAGCCGGAGAACGCATATTCCTGGGGCTGCGCAGAAAGCCTCATACGTACCGGATTGTTCCAAATGTAATAGGCCACAGGCTCAACATCTTCGGCCTTGCGCAAAATATGTTCGTAGAAGCTCATTTCCCAAAGGTACCGGCCGTAATTCACATGAAAGAGGAAAGCTGTGCGGCTCTTGGACTCTTTCATCCGGCGCAGGAAATTGGAATTCACCTCGCGCCCGTGAACCAGAAAGTGAATGTGGTCCGGCATCACGCAGTAGGCGTGGAGCAGAAATCCCAGCTTGACAGTTTCCTCCAGCAAAATGGCCAGGACCGTTTGGGCGACGTCAGCGTTGGCAAGGTGGGGGCAGCGGTTATTGCAGCAGACGGTGGCGAAATAGATGTTATGGCCTAGATAGGTGGCGGAGAAAGGCGGGTGGATTTGCGGTTCGCTGGCATGATAATCGAGAAAGTATATTACGCATACGTATACCGTGCAAATCCAGGGGATGAGAAGATCGGAGAGGTGGCGGATCTAAAGTTCGGCAACCACAAAAAGACGGAAATAGGTGCACGAAGGCGTCGTGCCCTTCGCAAACCTCAGGGCAACACGCCGACCGGACATCCACCTTTAAAATACGGGTTAGATTTTGACGCCCCAGAAGCCGGCGTCAGGCTGATCGAGAGCGATGCCCACCTCCCAAGCTTCGTGACCGCGCCACACGACCTCGCCGCTGGTGCTGCGGCCGGTTTCGGGAAGGACAAGCTTGACCTGACGGCGCAGGGGCACGTCGGCGCCAATCACGGCCATGCAGCCGGAGTGGCTGACATCCACGGTGAGACCGTTGGCGGTGCGGCGCGCTTCGCCTTCATCCCACTCCAGGCGCAACCGCAGGCTGGCCGTCGCGCGCTTGTGGGAGCGCATGCTGGCCCAGCGCTCGGCAAGCTGCTTGTTGTGTTCCGCCAATGTATCCGGAGTAAAAGTGGACATGGAAGACCTCACGGAGAGTAGACGTTCGGGGAAGGGCCTTCCTTAAGCTAGACCGGTGCAGACCGGGCGTCAATGGTACTCGAGGAGAAATGTGCCGCTCCGTGCTACCAGAGGCAACCGGAACGCCAGGGGCGGAGCGCCTCCTGATTCGCGCCCAGGATGGGCTGAATCTTATCCTAAAGCTGCTCGATGGTGACCGGCTAGAAGAGGTAAGCGCGGGCCCTCGCATCCATGGAGCGGAGGAGGACGGCCTTCGAAGTGGGCTTGGTGATGGCGACTACCGGCGTGTTTTCGGCGCCGCGGAGGTAGGTAAGCGCTTCGAAGGGCTGGAGGCCGTCCATGATGGGCATGTCGATGTCCGTGAGGATGAGATCGAAACAGTGGCGGCGCACCGTGGCAAGGGCTTCGCGGCCGTTGCTGGCTTCGGGAATATAACCGATCTCCAATTCCGTGCGCTCCCAGGAATGACGGAAGATTTTGCGGAAGAATCGACGACAACGAGGATTTTGTGCTCCTCCACAGAGACTCTCCTGGCAGGACGACGAGAAGTCCCAAGACGCCCGAGGGAGGGTGTTTCGTCTTGCCGAAGTACACCGGAAAATTCGCCGGAGTCAATGAACCGAAGGATTTTTTCGCGGAACGAGAAAACGAATGGCGAGCAGGGGCGGAGTGTTCGGAATCGAAACATTGACGGCTCGGAAGCGAGACGGGCATGGTAGCGCGGGATTTCAGGCCCGAGGGTTTTGCAAAGTAGCAAAGCGATGCGCCAGCGCCGGGAAAGGGCTCCGCCCGAAGGGGTGAGCTACAGGTCAAAAAGGGCCGGGAAGAAGCGTTAGCTCTTGGATTCAGCGGCTTCTTCGAGCTTGGACTTTTCTTTCTTTTCCTTTTTCTTGAACTCGTAGCCGACGAGTTCGAGAATGGCGACCTTGGCACCATCGCCCACGCGGATGCCCGCGGGGATGATGCGGGTGTAGCCGCCGGCGCGATCGGCAAACTTCGGGGCGATCTCGCTGAAGAGCTTCTGCGTGGTGGCCGGGGTCATGAGATAAGCCGCCGCCTGTCGCCGCGCAGCAAGGGTGTCTTTCTTGCCGAGGGTGATGATTTTTTCGGCGACGGGCTTGGTGGCCTTGGCGCGCGTGAGCGTGGTGGTGATGCGGCCATGCTCAAAGAGATTGGTGACCAGGTTGCGCAGGGTGGCGCGGCGGTGCCACGGATTGCGTCCGAGTTTGGAGCCAGACTTCAGATGTCGCATATTTCTTGTTCCTCAAATTTCTGCTACTAGCGGGACCGCCGCTTTGGACGGTCCCTAGCCATAACATCGTGTAATCGGTAGTCAATAATCAGTGCGAGCGATTCTTACTTGCGACGCACAACGCAAGACTTGCAACTTGTCACAGGCCGATGGATTCGTCGGTGCTCGGCGGAGCGGTCTGGCTGGGGAGCGGCGGCCAAATGATGCGGCCATGCTCATCGAACTTCATGCCCAGGCTGAGGCCCATCTTCACCAGAATATCCTTGATCTCGTTGAGCGATTTCCTGCCGAAGTTTTTGGTCTTCAGCATTTCGTTTTCGCTTTTCTGGACGAGCTCACGAATGGTCTGGATGTTGGCATTCTTCAGGCAGTTGTAACTGCGCACGGAAAGTTCAAGTTCCTCGACGGAGCGGTCCAGGTGCTCGAGGCGGGGATCGTGCACGATGTCCTGCGGCAGTTCGACGTTTTCGGGCGGCTCGTCGATGTTGATGAAGATGATCATGTGATCCTTCACCAGCTTGGCGGCCAGGCCAATGGCGTCCTGCGGGGTGATGGCGCCGTTGGTCCAGACTTCGATCATCAGCTTTTCGTAGTCGGTCATCTGGCCGAGGCGCGCGGCTTCGACGGAGTAGTTGACCTTGCGCACGGGCGAGTGAACGGAGTCGACCGGGATGTAGCCGATGGGCAGATCCTCGTCGTAGTTGCGGTCGGCGGCGACGTAGCCGCGGCCGTTCTTGACGCGCATCTCGATCTGGAGCTTGCCGCCTTCGCTGACGGTGGCGATGTATACGCTCTTATCGAGCACGGCGAAATCGGCGTCTTCCTCGATGTTGGCGCTGGTGACGACGCCGGGCTGCTCGACGTTGAGATAGATGGTCTTGGGCAGGTCGTTGTTGAGCTTGATCGGGACCTGCTTGAGGTTGAGGATGATGTCGGTGGCATCCTCGACCACGCCGGGGATCGAAGAGAACTCGTGCAACACGCCTTCGATCTTCACCGCGGTGATGGCCGCGCCCTCGATGGAGCTGAGGAGCGCGCGGCGGAGAGCGTTGCCAACCGTGGTGCCCCAACCGCGCTCAAACGGCTGGGCCGAGAAACGGCCGTACCGTTCGGTGAGCGATTCGAGCTCCGGGGCGAGACGCTTCGGTTTCTGAAATCCCTTCCACATCGTGTTCCTTCCTTCTGGGCGGGTTGTGGCCGCCCGGCAAACCATACGAGCTGTTAGCCTATAGCCGTCAGCCAACAGCAAAAAATCCCGATGAACCACCGCGAGCTATCGGCTCATAGCTAACGGCTGATGGGTGCCTTACTTCGAATAGAGCTCGACGATCAGTTGCTCGTTGATCGGCGGCGTCTGGACATCTTCGCGCTTGGGCAGAGCGACAACCCTAGCCTTGAAGTGCTCGCGGTCCTGCTCGAGCCAGGGCACCGCGCTCTGGCTCTGGGCGACGTTGCGCGCTTCGAGGATCATGGCGTTTTCGTGCATTTTGTCCTTGATGGCGACTTCCTCGCCCACGTTGACCTGGTAAGAAGGAATGTTGACCTTCTTGCCGTTGATGCGGACGTGTCCATGGAGGACAAGCTGCCGGGCCTGCGCGCGCGAGGAGGCGAGGCCGGCGCGCCACACGACGTTGTCGAGGCGGCGCTCCAGCATGATGATAAGGTTTTCGCCCGAAGGACCCTTGAGGCGGACCGCTTTTTCAAAGTAATTGCGGAACTGGCGCTCGAGGAGGCCGTAGGTGCGTTTCACTTTTTGTTTTTCGCGCAGTTGGAGGCCGTAGCCCGCCACCTTCGCACGCCGTGACTGCCCGTGCTGCCCCGGGACAAAGTTGCGCTTTTCAATGGCGCACTTGTCGGTGAAGCACCGCAGTCCTTTTAAAAAGAGTTTCTGCCCTTCCCGACGGCACAGGCGGCAAACTGCATCTCGATGTCTAGCCAACTTCGATTCTCCCTTCCACTTCAGGTGACGACCGGTTTACAGGTTGGCAACCCTTCTTCCCGGTCCAAACTGTTCCAAGTTATAAGCTCGAGGCGTCGGGCTTATCGCTTGGAACTTAACACTAACAACCTCGGTCTGGCCGATCTAAAGTTCGGCCACTACAAGAACTGGCAGAGACAGGCGAAAGCCTGTGGTACGTCAGACGCGGCGGCGCTTGGGCGGACGGCAGCCGTTGTGGGGAATCGGCGTAACGTCGCGGATGGCGACGATGTGCAATCCGGCGGCCGCCAGGGCGCGCACCGCGGATTCGCGGCCGGAGCCCGGGCCCTTCACTTTCACTTCCACGCTCTTCATGCCGAACTGGTCGCGGGCACCGGTGGCGGCATTCAGAGAAGCCTGTTGCGCGGCGTAGGGAGTTCCCTTGCGGGAGCCCTTGAAACCAATGGAACCCGCCGAAGAGATGGTCAGCACGCGCCCATCGGGATCGGCGATGGTGATCTGCGTGTTGTTGAAGGAAGCGGAGATGTGCACGATGCCGTGAGGCACGGTGCGGCGCTCCTTCTTCTTCTTGAATTCCTTCTTCTTGCCCTTGGCGGCGGGTTTCGCCGACGCGCCAGCTTCCGGTGCTGCGTTTTGCTGCTCTTTTGCCACGATGAACTCCCGTAATCAGTAATCAGTAATTGGTAACCAATCATCAGTTTCGGATAGTGGCCGATCAAAAGTTCGGCCACTACACGTGAGGCGGGCCACGAACCTTTAGCCCTTCTTGCCCTTGATCTGCTTCTTGCCGGCTACGGCACCGCGGCGCGGGCCCTTGCGGGTGCGCGCGTTGGTGTGGGTGCGCTGACCGCGAACGGGGAGGTTGCGCCGGTGACGAATGCCGCGGTACGCCTGGATTTCGATCAGGCGGCGGATGTTCATCTGGATCTCCTTGCGGAGATCGCCTTCGACGCGGCCTTCCTGCTCGATGACCGTGCGGATGCGGTTGACTTCATCTTCGGTAAGGTCGCGGATCTTTTTGCTGAAATCCACGTTGGCCTTTTCGGCGATTTCCTTCGCGCGCACCTGGCCGATCCCGTAGATCGAGGTCAACCCGATCCAGAGACGCTTTTGCGGCGGAAGATCAACACCTGCGATACGTGCCATGTTTCAGTTCTCCAGTCCTTGCAACTCTGCCGAACACCCTCAGACCTAAAGGCCTGAGCTACCAAGCTATCCCTGGCGCTGCTTGTGCTTCGGGTTGGTGCAGATCACCCGAACCACGCCGCGGCGGTGGATCACCTTGCATTTGTCGCAAATCTTTTTGACGCTTGCGCGAACTTTCATGCTGCTTTGCTCCCTTCCAAACCGGCCGATCTAAAGTTCGGCCACTAGAAACGCTGGATTGCCCGCCACCGGCTATTTGTATCGGTAGACGATGCGACCGCGCGTCAGGTCGTACGGCGAAAGCTCGACGGCGACCTTGTCTCCGGCGAGGATACGGATAAAATTCTTGCGCATCTTACCGGAAACATGCGCGAGGACCTGGTGCTTATTTTCCAGCTCGACGCGGAACATGGCGTTCGGCAACGGCTCGATCACCGTGGCCATCACTTCAATGGCGTCCTCCTTGGGATTGCCGGAGTCGCCTTTCTCTTTTTTCTCGAACGGCTGTTTGGCCATTTCCAGTGATCAGTGATCAGTGATCAGTTCTGAGTAAAAGAGCTGCGCACTGACGACCTAAAACTCCTTTGCTCCACTCGCTGAGATCCTTCGGCCAAACCCCAGCCTCAGGACGACAACGGATGGCTTAACCAACTCTCTTCACCAGCTCGGGCCGGTCAATTCCCTGGGCCGCGTGAGAATCCACGGGCCATTGGGGGTGACCGCGACGGTGTGCTCGAAATGCGCCGAGGGACTGCCATCGGCGGTTTCCGCCACCCATTCGCCGCGCATGCGCACTTCCGGGCGGCCGGCATTCACCATCGGTTCGACGGCGATGACCATGCCATCCTGGAGACGCGCGCCCCGCCCCGGCTCCCCGTAGTTCGGAAGATTGGGCTCATCGTGCATCTTGGTGCCGATGCCGTGGCCGACAAACTCACGCACCACCGAGAAACCGTGCTGCTCGACCCAGCTCTGGACCGCGTGACCAACATCGCCCAGGCGATTGCCGGGACGCATTTTGTCGATCGCGCGATCCAGCGCTTCGCGGGTGACCTCCAGAAGCTTGCGCAACTCCGGAGCGATCAGGCCCACGGGCACGGTGACGGCCGAATCGGCGTAATAGCCGTCGACCTCCATGCCGAAGTCGATCGAAACGACGTCGCCTTCGCGCAACTTGCGCTTGGGCGAGGGAATCCCGTGAACGATCTCGCTGTTCACCGACGTGCAGAGCACGCAGGGATACCCGCGATACCCCTTGAACGCGGCCTTCCCGGGCCGGCCGGCGATGAGGCCCTCGGCAATCTTCTCGAGGTCCATCGTCGTGACTCCGGGTTTTACTTCGGCCCGGAGCTTGTTCAAGACTTCGTAGACCACCTGGCCCGCCCGGTACATCTTTTCCAGCTCAGCGGGGCTGCGTAATTGAATGGCCATTTTTTCCTGCAGCAGCCTCCGCAAAACCCAGGCCGGGCGTTACCGGATCCGGATGGCCGATCTAAAGTTCGGCCACTACAAATTCAGGCGTGCGGCTAGCGGCCGCGCATTCCCGAGACCAGCTCAAAAATCTCCCGTTGCACGTCCTCGACCTTGCGGTTGGCATTCACGTCGTGGAGCGCGCCGAACCTCCGGTAAAACTGCACCAGGGGCGCGGTCTGCTTTTCGTACGCGTTCAACCGCGGCGCCACGACTTCCTCGCGATCGTCGGGCCGCTGAATCAGCTCGCCGCCGTCGTTGTCGCAGACGCCATCCAGCTTTGGCGGGCGCTCATAGATATTATAAATCTCGCCGCCAATCTTGCAGCTACGCCGCCCGGTGAGCCGCTTCATCAGGACCGAAGTCGGGATCACCATGTGAATCACGAACGGCTGCCGGAACCCTTGCCGCTTGAGCAGCTCGGCAAGGTATTTCGCCTGGGCCACCGTGCGGGGAAAGCCGTCGAACACGAAGCCGTGAAAACAGTCGGGGCGATCGATGCGTTCCGCGACCATTTTCAGGACCAGCGAGTCCGGCACGAGCTCGCCCCGCTCCATAATCGGCTTGGCCTTGCAGCCGAGAGGCGTGGCGCTGGCGACGTGCTCGCGAAGCATGTCGCCGGTGGAAAGGTGCGGGACCGCATAGTACCGGGCCAGCTCTTTCGCCTGCGTGCCTTTCCCGGAGCCCGGAGGCCCGAGAAAAATCACCGCGCGGTCGAGTTTTCCGACGGGACGCTCTTCCAGCGCCACGCTGAATCCCCCTTAACTGCTGAAACGACGGCCGCGCAGACGGCCCTTGCGCGCAAAACCCTCGTAATTGCGCATGACGAGTTGTGCCTCGAGCTGCTGCACCGTGTCCATCGCCACGCCCACAACGATGAGGAGCGAGGTACCGCCAAAATAAAAAGCTACTCCAAGACCATTCAAAATCCACTGCGGCAAATGCCGATCAAACCAGTCGCCGCCCATCCAGTAGGGCAAGTGATTGAGGTGAATGCCCGCGATCATCCATTCCGGCAGCAGGCAGACGAGCGCGAGATAGATAGCGCCGATGAACGTGAGCCGGTTGAGGATGGTGCTGACGTATTCCGAAGTGCTGCGGCCGGGGCGGATGCCGGGGATGAAGCCGCCGTTTTTGCGCATGTTGTCCGCAAGTTCGGTCGGATTGAAAACGATGCCGACGTAGAAGAAGGCGAAGAGGATAATCATGGAGATGTAGACGAGGGTATAGAGCGGCTCGCCCCACTTGAGGGTATCGGCAATTTTCTTGACAAATGGCCAGCGGGTGCCGAGAACGAGGGCCGCAGTGGCGGGAAAAGCCAGCAAGGAACTCGCGAAGATCGGCGGAATGACGCCGCCGGAATTGACGCGCAAAGGCAAGTAGGTGGACTGGCCGCCCATCATGCGGCGGCCGATGACGCGCTTGGCGTACTGCACCGGGATGCGGCGCTGGGCGCCCTCGACGTAGACAATGAAAGCGACGACGCCGACCATCAGCGCGAGGAGCAGGAGAATCGCCAGGGGAGTGAAGGCGCCCCACGCCTGGGTCTTGGCCTTTTCGTAGAGATCGAAGATCGCGCGCGGGAGGCCGACAACGATGCCGACAAAGATGATCAGGGACATGCCGTTGCCGATGCCGCGCTCGCTGATCTGTTCGCCCAGCCACATGATGAAGGCCGAACCGGTGGTGAGAGTCAGCACCGTCAGAAGCACGAAGCCAAGGCCCGGGTGATAGACCAGCGACTGGCCAGCGAGGTTTTGCGACTGAATGGTGGTGGCAATGGTGGTGGACTGAATGATGCTGAGCACGATGGTGAGATAGCGCGTGTACTGGGTGATCTTGCGGCGGCCGAGTTCGCCTTCCTTCTGCAAGCGCTCGAGGTAAGGGAAGACCACCTGCATGAGCTGCAGAATGATGGAAGCGGTGATATACGGCATGATGCCGAGGGCGAAAATCGTGAGGCGGCGGAAGTTGCCGCCGCTGAACAGGTCGAAGATACCGAGCACGGAGCCGGCCGATTGCGCGAAAAGCTGCTCGAGCACGGTGGTGTTGATGCCCGGCGTGGGAATGTGCGCACCGATGCGATAGACCGCGAGCAGACCGAGCGTGAAGAAAAGCCGGTTGCGGAGATCTTCGATCCGGAAGAGATTCGCGAATGCCTGGAAAAAACGATTCATGCCGCTTCCCCGTTAGTCCTTTTAGGCCAGGACCTCGAACGAGCCGCCGGCCTTGGTGATCTTTTCCTTGGCGGAGGCGCTGAACGCATGGGCATGAACGGAGAGCTTGTTCTTGAGCTCGCCATCGCCCAAAACCTTGATGGGATCCGTGGCGCGGCGAACGAAGCCGTGCGCGCGGAGGAGTTCGGGAGTCACGGTTTCGCCCGCGGGGAAGGCATTGAGTTCCTCGAGATTCACGACCGAATAGCTGACACCGAACGGATTGTGAAAGCCGCGCTTGGGAATGCGGCGATGCAGGGGCATCTGGCCGCCTTCAAAGCCGCGGCGGCGCGAATAGCCGCGGCGGGACTTCTGCCCCTTGTTGCCGGAGCCGGAAGTCTTGCCGAGCTTCGAGCCGATGCCGCGGCCGACGCGGACCTTGCGCTTGCGCGAGCCCTTGGCCGGGCCGAGGGTCGAGAGTGAAACCGTGTTGCGTTCTTTTTTCTGTTTATCCGCCATTGCTTACTCCACCACCTCGACAAGGTGCCGGACTTTGTGAATCATGCCGCGCACCGCGGGCGTGTCTTCCCGCTCGACAACTTGATGCAGGCGGCGCAGGCCGAGACCGCGAATGGTCTGGCGCATGTCGTCGGTGCAACTGATGAAACTCACCACCCACTTGACTTTAATTTTGCCGGCGCTGCCGGCGCCCTTGTTCTCGCTTGCCATGACTTATTCCCCCGCGGCCTTTTCGGCCTTCTCGGTTTTGGCGGCCTTGCCGCTGATTTCTTCGACGGTCTTCGAGCGGGTCTCGGCAACCTGGCCGGCGTCTTTGAGGCTAAGCAACGCGGCGAAGGTGGCCTTGATGACGTTGTGCGGGTTCGAGGTGCCCAGCGATTTGGTGAGGACGTTGGTGATGCCGGCAACCTGCATAACCTTGCGCACGGGGCCTCCGGCGATGACGCCGGTGCCTTCGGAGGCCGGCTTGAGCAGAACCTGAGCCGAGCCATAGCGGCCGGTGACCTGGTGGGGGATGGTGGAACCCTTCATATTGAGCTTAATCAGGTTTTTCTTGGCCTGTTCAATGCCCTTTTTGATGGCCATGGGGACTTCGCGAGCCTTGCCCATACCGAACCCGGCGTGGCCATGATTGTCGCCAACGACGACGAGCGCGGAGAAGCTGAGATTCTTGCCGCCCTTGACGACCTTGGTGACGCGGTTGATGGCGATGACGTCGTCCTTCAAATCGGAAGGATTGACTTCGAGGAGCCGACGGACCGCCAGAGATTCACGCAAAATTTGCTTCGACATTTAGAACTTTAACCCCGCTTCCCGCGCCGCATCCGCGAGCGCCTTGACGCGGCCGTGATACTTGTATCCGCCGCGATCGAACACGACCTGGGTGACGCCGGCCGCCTTGGCGCGGTCGGCAATGATCTTGCCGACGGCCTTGGCGGAGGCAATGTTGCCGCCACCCTTCAAACCTTTCCGGGTTTCCTTGTCGACGCTGCTGGCCGAAGCGATAGTGCGGCCGCCGCGATCGTCGATGACCTGGGCGTAGATGTGGGCCACGGAACGATAGACGTTGAGGCGCGGACGCTCCGGCGTGCCGGCGAGCCGGGCGCGCACGCGGTCGTGCACGCGGCGGCGGTGCGCGTCTTTGGATAGCTTGCGAACTGGTACGGAAGCCACGATGTTTCTCCTTCAGAGCACAAAACCATTTTTAACTGCGAGCGGCGCAAAGCCGCCCCTGCCTTAGGCGGCGCCGGCCTTGGCGCCAGCCTTGCCGGCCTTCTTCTTCAGGCGCTCGCCGGTGATGCGGATGCCCTTTTGCTTGTACGGATCGGGCGGTCGGAGCGAACGGATGTTCGCGGCCACCTGGCCGACCTGGGCCTTGTCCGCGCCGCTGACGACGAGATGCGTCTGCTTATCGACGGCGATCTGAATCCCCTCGGGAATGGGAAATTCCACGGGATGCGATTTGCCGAGCGCGAAGGAAACGACTTTGCCTTTGAGCTCCGCGCGGTAGCCGACGCCGACGATATCAAGCTCCTTTTTGAAGCCCTGGGTGACGCCGTGGACGGCATTGGCGAGCAAAGCGCGAGCGAGGCCATGGAGCGCGCGGTGCTCTTCGTTTTGCCGCAGAGCGGTGAGCACGCCATCTTTCTGCTCGAGTTTGATCTGCGCGGGCACCAGGACGTTCAGCTTGCCCTTGGGACCCTGGACTTCGACGCGGCCGTCGGCGAGCTTGTTGATCTTCACGCCGGAGGGCACGGGAATCGGTTTTTTGCCAATACGTGACATTTTCGCGTTACTTCCTTTTTCAGTTGGCCATTAGCCGAAGACGGCAGGCTAAGAGCCGGAAACCTTGCCAGGCAAAAGCCCGGCGCCTAGAAAACCTGGCCGATCTAAAGTTCGGCCACAACAAAAACCCTTGAACCGCTAAAGCCGGCGCTACCAGACCTCGCACAAAATTTCGCCGCCGATGTTGGACTTGCGGGCGGCGCGCCCGGTCATCACGCCTTTCGGCGTGGTGAGGATGCTGATGCCCAGGCCGCCGACGACGGGACGAATGTCGCCGGAGCCGAGATAATTGCGCTGGCCGGGCCGCGAAATGCGCTTCATGCCGGTGATGACACTGCGGCGGTCGGGGGTGTACTTCAGGAAGACGCGCAGGGTCTTGCGGGACTTGCTCTCCTCGACCATTTTATAGGTGGAGATGTAGCCCTCTTCCTTGAGGATGCGGGCGATTTCGGTCTTCAGCTTCGAGACCGGGACATCGACACGCTGGTGCTTGGCGGCGGCCGCGTTGCGGATGCGGGTGAGAAAGTCGGCGATTGGATCCGTCTGCATGATTTTCCTATTTGCTCCTACCAGCTTGATTTCACGACGCCGGGAATTTCTCCCTTAAGCGCCATGCCGCGAAAACAGATGCGGCACATCTGGAACTTGCGGATATAGCCGCGGGCGCGGCCGCAGCAGCGGCAGCGATTGCGGACGCGAACCTTGAATTTCGGCTTCTTGCGGGTCTTGGCGATTTTCGCGGTGCGTGCCATTTATTGTGCGGCTCCTTTTTCGCGCAACGGGAAGCCGAGGCCCTTGAGCAGCTCGCGGCCTTCCTCGTCGTTGCGGGCGGAAGTGGTGAGGGTGATGTTCATGCCCTTGATCTTGTCCACGCGGGTGTAATCGATTTCCGGGAACACCAACTGGTCCTTGAGGCCGAGGGTGTAATTGCCGCGGCCGTCGAAGGCGTTGCCGGGCAGGCCGCGGAAGTCGCGGACGCGGGGCAGGACGACGTTGCAGAGGCGGTCGAGGAATTCGTACATTTTCTCGCCGCGCAGGGTGACGGCGCAGCCGATGGCCATGCCCTTGCGGATCTTGAAATTCGCGATGGACTTTTTCGCGCGGGTAATCACCGGCTTCTGCCCGGTAATCTGTCCGAGTTCGACGGCGGCGGTATCGAGCAACTTGGCGTTCTGGCTGGCTTCGCCGAGGCCGATATTGACGGTGATTTTCTGGAGCTTGGGCACGGCCATAGTGTTCTTCCAGCCGAAGCGCTTCATCAGCGCCGGCACCGTTTCCTTCCGGTATTTATCGTGCAATCGAGTCAGCATCTGAGTTTCGTTCCTTCTGATCGGGCGGCTTAAAGCCGCCCCTACAAAGTCGTTTTTGGATAACAGATAACAGTGAGCAGCGAGCAGGAACCTTTATACCTTTATACCTTGCGAGAGCGGGTTCCTGGTATCCGCCAGCTGTTCGCTGCTATCCCTTTCCGGGGGGACGAAAGTCCCGCCACTACAAAACGTGCCGGTCCAAAGACCGGCCACTACACAAAACCTTACTTGTCCAGGGTGGTGCCGCAGCGCTTGCAGACGCGGGTGCGGGAACCATCGGACAGGGTCTGGTGGCCGACGCGGGTGTGCTTGCCGCAATTGCCGCAGACCACCTGGACATTGGAAACGTGAATGGGGCCTTCTTTTTCGACGATGCCGCCCTTGATGTTCTTGTTCGGGTTGGGACGGGTGTGGCGCTTGATGATGTTGGCGTGCTCGACGACAACGGTATTCTTGCGCGGATTGATCGAGAGGACGCGGCCGCTCTTGCCGGCATCACGGCCGGAAAGAATGTGGACGTTGTCGCCCTTGCGGATACTGATGGTGAAGCGCTTGGCGCGCTGGTGCAGAGCCATGACTTACCAAACCTCCGGTGCGAGGGAAACGATCTTGGTGAATTTTTTGTCGCGCAATTCGCGGGCGACGGGCCCGAAGACGCGGGTGCCCACGGGCTCGCCGGCGTCGTTGATGAGCACGGCGGCGTTATCGTCGAAACGGATGTAGGTGCCGTCCTTGCGGCGCTGTTCCTTGCGCATGCGGACGATCACGCACTTCACGACTTTGCCTTCCTTGATCTGGCTTTCGGGCGTGGCTTCCTTGACCGAAGCGGTGACAATGTCACCCAAGCCGGCCTTGAGGCCGGCGTCGCCGCCCACGGGCAGGATGCACATGAGCTTGCGCGCTCCGGAATTATCGGCAACCGTCAGCCAGGTTCGCATCTGAATCATGATTGTGCTCCCCAGTCCTTACTTCCTGGCCGGCGCAGCAGCCGCCGGCTTGGCCGACGCGGTGGGCGCCAGCACTTCTTTCAAGCGCCAGCGCTTGAGGCGCGAGAGCGGGCGAGTGGACACGATGCGGACGGTGTCGCCCTGCCGGGCTTCGCGCTTTTCGTCGTGCGCGAAGAATTTCTTGGAGATGCGGACGACGCGGCGGTATTTGGGATGCTGCACGAGCCGCTGCACTTCGACCACAATGGTTTTTTCCATCTTGGCGCTGGTGACCTTGCCGACGAGCTCGGTGCGCTCGCCGCGGTCGGTCGCCGGGGCCGCTTGCGTTTCCGTTGTCATTACGCCTTACCTGCCTTCGCCGGCGCTGCCTTGCCGGTCAATTCCTGGGCGCGGAGAAGCGTTTTCACGCGCGCTAAATCTTTTTTGGCTTCGCGGAGACGCTTGAGCGCCTCGGCCTGGCCGGTGGTGAGCTGGAAGCGGAGCCGGAAGATCTGCTCGGCGAGATCCTTTTCGCGAGCGCGCAGCTCAACCGAACCGTCTTCGCGGAACTTTTCAATACGCCGCGCCATGGTTTAGAGCCCTCCCGTGCGAGAGACGAATTTGGTGGGGATCGGCAGCTTGTGCGCGGCGAGCCCGAGCGCTTGTCGCGCCGTCGCTTCGTCGATGCCCGCCATTTCAAACAGGATGCGCCCCGGCTTGACGACCGCGACCCAGCGCTCCGGAGCTCCCTTGCCCTTACCCATACGGGTTTCCGCGGGCTTCTTGGTGAACGGCTTATCCGGGAAGATGCGGATCCAGAGCTTGCCGCCGCGCTTGATGAAACGGGTGATGGCCACACGGGAGGCTTCAATCTGGCGGTCGGTGATCCAGGCGACTTCCAGGGCCTTCAAACCGAATTCGCCAAACGACAAACTGGAGCCGCGCCAGGCCTTGCCTTTTCGGCGGCCGCGCTGCTGCTTTCTGTACTTGACCTTCTTGGGCATCAACATCGTGTTGTTCTCGCTTCCGTGATTCCGTTTGCCGACCACAGATATCCGTTATCCGATATCCGTCATCAGAAAACCCGCCGGCCAAAAGTCCGGCTAGTACAAAACCTTTTCCACCCACTGCGCCCGCCTCCGAAGGCGGCGGTTACAAATCCCTAGGCGACGGCGGCGGCTACGGGCTTGTCATCCTGCTGCGACTTGCGGCGGGGGATGTTTTCGCCCTGATAGATCCAGCACTTGACGCCGATGACGCCGTAGGTGGTGTTGGCCTCGGCGGTGCCGAAGTCGATGTCGGCGCGGAGGGTCTGCAGCGGGAGACGCCCCTGCAGGTACCACTCTTTGCGGGCGATTTCGGCGCCGTTCAGGCGGCCAGCCACGCGAACCTTGATGCCCTTGCAGCCGAAGCGGAGAGCGGAGTCGACCGCCTTGCGCATGGCGCGGCGGAAGGCCACGCGCTTTTCGAGCTGCAGCGCGATGGATTCTGCGACGAGGGTGGCGTCGAGTTCCGGGCGGTGCACTTCGACGATGTCGATATGCACTTCGCGCTTGGTGCGCTTGGAAACTTCCTGCTTGAGCTTGTCGATTTCCGCGCCCTTGCGGCCGATGATGATGCCGGGGCGGGCGGTGGCGATGCGCACGACGAGCTTGTTGGCGGCGCGCTCGATGTCAATCGAGCTGACGCCGGCACTTTTGAGGCGATCCTTAAGCTCCCTGCGGAGCTTGACGTCTTCATGGAGCAGGTCGGCGTAATCGCGATCGGCATACCAGCGCGACTTCCAAGGCTTGTTGTAGCCGAGGCGGAAACCGTAAGGATGCGTTTTTTGTCCCATAATTCTTCCTTGTTCAAGTTCTAAGTTCCAAGTTGTAAGTTTTAAGTTTGGAAACCTTTTCACTTAAAACTTAGAACTAACCACTAAAAAGCTCCGAGCTGCAGAAGCGGACCGATCTAAAGTTCTGCCACTACGTTTCGGAAACCAGCCGGGCTAAAGCCCAGCAGCTACAAAAACCTGACAGGCTAAAGCCTGTGCTACTTCTTGCCCTTTTTGGGCGGAGCCTGCTTGCCCGTAAGAGCTTTGCGGACGCGGCGCGCTGTGCCACGAACGCCCTTTTGCGCTTCGGCTTCGGCAACGTTGGCGGCGACGCGTTCCGCGGCGGCTACGTGGTGCTCGGCGACGCCGACGTAGATGTGCGCGGTGCGCTTTTGATAGCGGAACGCGCGGCCCATCGGCGCGGGACGCAGGCGCTTCCAGCGCGAGCCCTCGTTGACGAAGGCCTTGCTGACGTAGAGCTGGTCGACATCGAGGGGCGCGCCAGCGTCATCGGCCTTGCGTTCGGCGTTGGCGATGGCGCTGCGCAGAACTTTTTCGATGTGCTTGGCGGCGCGCTTCGGGGTATAGCGAAGCGACTGCAGCGCGTCCTGCGCTTTCTGGCCGCGGATGAGGTCGATGACCAGGCGCGCCTTCTGCGGCGACATGCGCACATGGCGCGCGAGCGCGTGAGCTTCAATGGAACCGGGAGCGGTGGTTTGCAAGTCTGCCATGGGTTATGCCTTCGGCGCCGCGGGTGCTGCGGGCGCGCCGCCTCCTGCAGGTGCCGCACCGGCGGCCTTTTCGAGGGCGGCCTTGACGGCGTGACCCTTGAACTGGCGCGTCGGAGCAAATTCACCGAGCTTGTGGCCGATCATCTGTTCGGTCACATAGACAGGAATGAATTTCTTGCCGTTGTGCACGGCGATGGTGTGACCAATCATGTCGGGCACGATGGTGGAGCGCCGCGACCAGGTCTTCACCACTTTCTTTTCATTGCGCGAATTCAGTGCTTCGACCTTTTCGCGCAAATGGGCGTCGACAAACGGCCCTTTTTTCAGTGAACGTGCCACTTATTCCTCCACGCGGCGCAAACGGCCCCACTGGGCGTGCCGCATCTTTTTAAACCCACGCACCGGACCAGGCACACGGTGCGACTTCGGACAGAACGGGCAGACAAACCGCGTGCCCAGGGCGTTCGGGGTCCGATCCACGATGACCGCCCAGCCGGGCTTGCAAAGCTTGTAAAGCACCGGCTCGAGAGGTAGGACTACTTTCACAGCGGGCTTGGCGGCAACTTTCGCCGCCAATCGTTTTGCCGGGCGCTTCACGGGGCGCGCCCGGCGTCCTGCATTCCGTGTTGTACGTGTCGCTCGCATGTTTTCGCTCTCCCCGGCCGGATTTGACGTCACCCGCCGGGAACTGCGTCCGCCGCGCTTCCGTCGTAAGAGTTTCGTTTTAAGTTCTAAGTAAGATTCTCTTTACTTAGGACTTATCACGAATCCCTGGTAACCGCCCTGCTTACCTTGGGCGCTCTCGTTCGGGATTGCGCCCCGTCCGAATCAGTTTTCAGTTAATCGTTGCAAGCTTTTGGTGAAGCTTCCGACTCATAACTTAGAACTGAAAACTCCTTATCCACTCCCAGTACACGGGCCGAACTAAAGTTCGGCCACTAGAGCATTGCCGACCGAAAGGCCGGCCACAACAAAACCCGCACAGGCTAAAGCCTGTGCCACAAAACTCCGCCTACTTGCGGCGCTCGACGATCATTTTGTCGGTGCGCTTGTTGCGGCGCGTCTTCTTGCCGAGCGTGGGGAAAGCCCAAGGCGTCTGCGGGTGATTGCCCTTGACGCGGCCTTCACCGCCGCCGTGCGGGTGATCCACGGGGTTCATGGCCACGCCACGAACCGTGGGACGAATGCCCTTCCAACGGGAGCGCCCGGCCTTGCCGAAAGTCTGATTCTCGTGGTCGACATTGCCGACTTGGCCGACGGTGGCGCGGCAATCGACGGAAAACTTGCGAACTTCACCCGAAGGCATTTTGACCAGAGCGAGATCGCCTTCCTTGCTGAGAAGCTGGGCGGAGGCGCCGGCGGTGCGCACGGCCTGGCCGCCGGGGCCGGGATAGAGTTCCAGGTTGTGCACCATGGTGCCGGGAGGAATGTTGCGGATCTTCAGGGAGTTGCCCGGAAGGATGTCCGCATTTTCGCCGGTGGAAACCGTGGCGCCGACTTCGAGGCCCACGGGATGGAGAATGTAGCGCTTTTCGCCATCGGCGTAGTGCAGGAGGGCGATGTTGGCGCTGCGGTTGGGGTCGTATTCGATGGAAGCGACCTTGGCGGAGATGCCGTCTTTGTCGCGGCGGAAGTCGACCACGCGGTACTGCTTCTTGTGGCCGCCGCCACGATGCCAGACGACGACTTCGCCCTGGTTGTTGCGTCCGCCCGAGCGCTTTTTCGGTTCGAGCAAATTCTTCTCCGGCGTATCTTTGGTGATGTGGCTCTTGTCGAGCACGGTCATGAACCGCCGCGACGCCGTATATGGATTAAAGCTCTTGAGTCCCATCTCTGCCTCTACCTTCTAAATCTGCCAAAATCTACCGCATCAATTGGCCGATTGAATCCGCCGATTCCGGCCGCGGCCGGTCTAAAATCCGGCCACCACAAAACCCGCCGACCGTATGGCCGGCACTACAAACCCGGTTACAAATTCTCCGCGTACTCAATCATTTTTTCGCCCTCGGCGAGTTTCACGTAGGCCTTTTTCCAGTCGCGCCGGTAGCCTTCGTTCTGGCCGCGGCGGCGCATTTTGCCGTGGAAATTGGCGGTGCGCACGGTGTCGACTTTCACCTTGAAGATCTGCTGCACGGCTTCCTTGATTTCCGTCTTGGTGGCCGCAGCGGAAACTTCGAAGACCACGGTGTGCTGGAGTTCCTTCACGCCGAGTCCTTTTTCGGTGATGATCGGACGCCGAATAATCTGATAGTGAGGGGCTGCCATGGCTTACTCCTTGCCCTTCCCGGCCGCGGGTTTTTTCGCCGCAGCGTTTTTTTTGCCCGCGGGCTTCGCGGCGGCTTTCGGCGCCGCTTCCTTTTTGGGAGCAGCGGCCGGAGCAATCGATTCGACGTGGGGCGCGGCAACGGAGGGATGCTGCGGATCGAGAGCGCGCACCAGGCGGGCGATGGCGTCCTTGGAGAGCACCAGGCGATCGTGGCGGAGCACGTCGTAGGGCTGCAGGGCGTTGGTCGCCGAAATTTTCACGCCATCCAGGTTGCGGCTGGCGAGTTCCAGGTTGCGGTTGTCGCCGGTGGCCACCAGCAAAGCGGTCCTTTCCGCGTTGAGCTTGTCGAGCGCGGTGCGCAGCGCCTTGGTCTTATGCGTCTCGAGCGCCCAGGCGTCGACGACGGTCAGCTTCTGCTCCGCGAGTTTCGCGGAGAGCGCCGAACGCAGCGCGCCGAGCAGCATCTTCTTGGGCAAATCATAGGAATATGAGCGCGGACGCGGACCATGCACGGTGCCGCCATGGCGCCACAAAGGCGAGCGGATCGAGCCGATGCGAGCGCGGCCGGTGCCCTTCTGCCGCCAGAGCTTGCGGCCGGCGCCGCTGACTTCGCTCTTTTCCTTGGTCTTGTGCGTGCCGCGACGCAGCCCGGCGAGATACCACCGGGAGGCTTCGTGCAGGAGGTTCTTGTTGACCTCGGCGCCAAAGACCGAATCCGCCAGATCGACCTGGCCGACTTTCTTGCCTTCTAGATTGACAACGTCCACGACTGGCATTGTTCTTCTCTCTCGTCTTACGGCTAATCTCGTTACCAAAAGCAATCCGCAGTCAGAAAACCAGCCGGCCTGAAGGCCGGCCACCACAAAATTCGTCGAAGAACCCTGGCCGATCTAAAGTTCGGCCACTACAAAAACCTTGCTTGAACCGGCCGGTCCAAAGCCCGGCGCCTGCAAAAATCAGGCGGCGTAAAGCAGCCCCTACAAAACCTACTTGGCCTTCTTCGCGGCTTTTTTGGCCTTGCGGATGAAGATGTAGAGTCCGCTGGGGCCGGGAACCGAGCCGCGAACCAGGAGCAGGTTCTCGTCGGAATCCACCTTGATCACTTTCAAATTCTTGGCGGTCACCTGCGCGTTACCCATGTGTCCGGGGAAATGCTGGTTCTTCCACACGCGCGACGGGAAGGAACTGCCGCCGATGCCGCCTGGCGCGCGATGAAACATCGAGCCATGGGTGGCGTCGCCGCCGGCATAGTGCCAGCGCTTGACGCCGCCGGCAAAGCCGCGGCCCTTGCTGACGCCGGTGACGTCGACCAGTTCGCCGGCCTTGAAGTTTTCGACCAGGACGCGGTCGCCGACCTTGGTTTCGTCCTTCGATTCCTCGATGCGCACTTCCTTGAGGACTTTCACGGGGGCCACATTGGCTTTTTTGAAGTGGCCGGTGAGGGCTTTATTGACGCGCTGCGGCTTGACGAATTCGACCAGGCCGAGCTGCGCGGCGTCGTAACCGTCTTTATCCTTGGTGCGGCGCTGGACCACAACACAGGGACCCGCCTGAAGGACGGTGCAACCCACGAGGCTGCCGTCTTCGGCGAAGACTTGCGTCATGCCGAGCTTGATTCCGATGATTCCGTCGACTGGCATTTTCTTTTTCTCTCTCTAAGCAGCTTGCCTTTACGGTATTGGCTGCGTATTGCTGAATTCGTTTTTCAAACCCGCCGACCTGAAAGCCGGCCACTACAAAAACCCTCTACCAGCTGCGCTCGCTACAACGGATCCTTCGTCGCGAACAACGCTCCTCCGGATGACGCCCTCGCCGGGTGGTCACTTGGCCGCGTGACCGAAAGCCTTGATTTCGACGTCCACACCGGGCGGGAGGTCGAGCTTCATCAGCGCGTCCACCGTATCCGGCGTGGGTTCAAGGATATCGATCAGGCGCTTGTGCGTGCGCATCTCAAACTGCTCGCGGGACTTTTTGTCCACGTGCGGGGAGCGCAGCACGGTCCAGCGGTTGATGGTGGTCGGCAAAGGAATCGGACCGGCAACATCCGCGCCGGTGCGCTTCGCAGTCTCCACGATTTCGCGCGTGGACTGGTCGAGGATGCGGTGATCGTAAGCCTTGAGGCGGATGCGAATTTTGTCTCCTTGTCTCATGGCGTTACTCGATGATCTCCGTGACGGCGCCGGCGCCGACGGTGTGGCCGCCTTCGCGGATGGCGAAGCGCAAGCCCTTTTCCAGAGCCACCGGAGTGATCAGCGTGACTT
>JAJPIE010000067.1 GCA_021324935.1 Acidobacteriota bacterium | reverse complement strand
GCCTCGCGAGAGCGGAAGTCGCCTCCTTTGACAGTGTCGTAGAAGAGGCGGAAGACGGAGTCGCCGTCATTGTGGTAGTTCTTCGCGGCGTTGATGCCGCCTTGCGCGGCGATGGAGTGGGCGCGGCGTGGCGAATCCTGGAAGCAGAAGGAGTGAACGTTGTAGCCGAGCTCACCGAGGGTCGCGGCGGCAGAAGCGCCGGCGAGGCCGGTGCCGACGACGATGATGTTGAATTTGCGCTTATTGGCAGGATTGACGAGCTTGAGATGAAACTTGTGGTCGTCCCAAGCGGATTGAATGGGCCCGGTGGGGGCGTTGGATTTCAGTTCCATGAGGAATGGCTCCGAGAAAGCGAGAGATAGGTTAGGTGCGAGGCGAAGAGCCGACCTGAAGGCCGGCCATTACAGAGGTTACAAGCACGGGCTAGAGAGCGGGAGCGACGAACCGAGGAGGCCGGCAAAGAGCGGATACAAACCCAAGAAGGCGGCGTATAGCCGCCCCTACAGGGACGAAGAGCACAGGGCCTTCCAGGGCAGACAAGAATGCCTAGGGCCGAGGAAGCGAATTGGGAGCAAGCGGGCATTGGGTTAAACGGGCTTGATGAAACCGGCCATGACGGCGACCGGGATGGAGATATTGCCGGCGGCGATGAGGATGGCGACGAGCTTCGCGAGAGTGCGGAGAATCGGGGTATAGACCGGATGGCTGATGCCGAGGGTCTGGCACATGCTCCAGAGGCCATGATAGAGGTGATAGCAAAGCATGATCATAGCGATAATGTAGAAGAGTGAGACGGGCCAGAACTGAAAGCCGGTGACAACGTTGTGGTAGACGTCGTGCTCGATGAAGGCGCCGCCGGGATGGACAGTGCCAAAAGTGAAGTGGAGCAGATGGAAGATGACGAAGGCGAGGATGATGGGGCCGCTCCAGACCATGGTACGGGAGGCATACGTAGAGTGAGCGTTGACCTTTTTCACGTAGCCGATGGGGCGCGCAGCGCGCTGGAGGAGCCAAAGTTGCCAGGAAGACCAGATGTGCAGAAGGGCGGAGACGAGAAGAGTGATGCGAGCGCCCCAGAGAAGCGCGGGCATGGAGTGGAGCATTTCGGAGTAGCGATTGAGTTTTTCGGGCGATTCGTAGATCTGCAAATTGCCGAGCAGGTGGGCGATGACGAAGCCCACGAGAACGACTCCGGTGAGGGCCATGATGGCCTTCTTGCCGACGGTGGTTTGCCAGAACCGCAAACTGCCGGCGGGGAAATGAACCGCGGTGGCGCTCATGGTTTGCCAATCCTTCCGTAATATTTGAGGTAAATCCTGATGGGGAGATGCTTGCCGAGCAGAGGTGATTCGTCAGGCCGGGTTGCCGTCAAAGACATGCCCTCTCCGCCGCGAGAGTCCCAAAACATTTTGGTGGAGCACAAACGCAGGCAGGCGATGGGATCGCAGCCCCTCCAGTATAGGGAGTTGGCGAAAGGGTGGCAAGTGGCTCGCTGAAAGCTGCGAAAAGAGAAAGGCGAAACCAGAAATTGGAAATTCGAAGATGGAAAGAGCGGCGATTCGTGGGGGCGAGGAGGATGACCAGAAACAGAGACGCAGAAGGCGCGGAAGATCGCAGAGAAGCGCGAGACAAACTGGACACGGGGAGACGAAACGGGGGTTGCGGAGACCGAGGAAAGCGTTGAAGATGAAGGAAAGTTGACGGAGAACGCAAGGCAGGTCCCCTCAAACCCACCTGCGGAGGGACAGGATATTTTTCTATGAGCACGAGTCTTGTGAGCGAACTGGAGCGACTGGCCGAGGCGCTGGAAGGCGAGCATTTGGCGGGCACGGAAATCCCACTGGCGGCGATGGCGGAAAAGATCGCGAAGAGCCTGGGAGTGAAGCCGGACGAGGTGGCGATCCTGGGGGTTTCGACGCGATGGAGGCACCTGCACTTTCTGGTGCCGCAGGCGTTGAAGAACGTGGGGTTCATTCCCCTGACGAGCACTTCGGCGCTGGCGGCGCGGACGGTGCGCGATAACCGGCCGGAGATCAACAACAATTTTTCGGCGGTGCGGCACGCAACGGTATTTGAAGGGGTGAAGGCGGCGACGACCACGGGGGAATCGATCCAGAAGATCATCAGCGCGCCGATATTGTGCGAGGGGAAAGTGGTGGGCGTGATGCAAGTGAGCCGAAAAGGGCTCACGCCGGCGGAGGCGGGACCCGATTTTGCGGCGGAAGACGTGGGGAAGGTGCTGGCGGTGTGCAGACCGCTGGGAAAATTGGTGAGACATTTGGCGGGAGAATGAAGCACGGAGCAAAGAAGTGATGAAGTAACGAAGCAAGGATGAAAAGAGCGGCAACAGAAAAGAGGCGCGGCGTTACTTTTCCCGACCGGACAGTCCAAGAAAATCCGAGTTCCCTTCCCCGGCGATTTCCGAGCAAATAATTTGCGGAAGAGTGAAGAGGAATGGATTGACAGTGGGTGCGATGCTTGTTACTTTTCCACAGGACGTAAATATTTCAGACAAAATCATTTAGGGACGGTGACGGAGCACTATGGCGTTTGTCGCAAAGAAGATTTTCCTGACCAAAGGCGTGGGAAAACACCGCGAGCGGCTGTCGAGTTTCGAGCTTGCGCTGCGAAACGCCGGAATCGCGGCGTGCAACATCGTGCGCGTATCGTCGATTTTTCCGCCGAACTGCAAACTGATTTCACGGAGCGAAGGATTGAAGCTGATCAAGCCGGGACAGGTGGCGTTCACGGTGATCAGCGAGAATTCGACGAAGGAGCCGCACCGTTTGATTGCGGCGAGCATCGGACTTGCGCTGCCGAGCGAACGGCCGATGTACGGCTATTTAAGCGAGCACCACTCGTTTGGAGAGACGGAAGAAGTGGCCGGCGAGTACGCGGAAGAACTTGCGGCGGAAATGCTGGCGACGACGCTAAACGTGGAGTTCGATCCGGATTTGTCCTGGGACGAGAAGAAAGAGGTCTACCGCATTTCGAACAAGATCGTGCGGACGATGAATATCACGCAGTCGGCGGTGGGCGATAAGCGGGGATTGTGGACGACGGTGCTGACGGCGGCGGTGTTGCACGGGGACGATGATTGAGGAAGGCGGCCGTTAGATAGTAGCCGTCCGCTATCGGCCGTTAGGCAGAAGCAACAGAAGAGGAGATTGGGGCGCTTCGCGGGTTGCGAGGCGCCTTTTTATTTGGCGAGGGCAAAGTCGAGAAGGGAGCAGAGAGTCGCGCCATTAGATCGTCAGAGTTCACCCTTCGCAAAAAACGAGAAGGATGAGGCAGCCTCAAGCAGTTCGAGACACGATCCGATGAAGAAGAAAAACGAACAACGCAACCTGACGCCGCCCTACACAAACCGAAGAGGGCGGAGCAAGCTCCGTCACTACGCGAAGGGCACAGCCAGGAATAGCTGCGCCACTTTTATTTTTGGGCGGGGAGGGTGTAAGCGAAGTCGTAGGAGTGTTTGCCGTCTTTGATGATGATTTGCATGGAGCCGGAGAGGCCGGTGAGTTGGGTGGTGCCGGAGCCGGGGACGACGATGACGTTGAGGTGGTAGGAACCGTTTTCCATGGTGCCATTTTGCATGAGGAGGAAGGTGCCGGTGCGGCCGTGGAGCGTGCCGGAAACGCGTTCGATGGCGACGTAGCCGCCGTAGCCTTTGGCGGGGGTGCCGCCGGAGAGCATCTCGCCCTGACTGGCGGCTTCGAGATCGCCGTGGAAGTGTTTGTCGAAGGAGAAGCGGCCGATGGGATTTTCGTCGAATTTGAAGGCGGGATCGATCGGGGAGATTTTGACATCGAAGGCGCCAGTGGCGTGCTGGGTCATGTCGGAATCCTTTTGGCCGGCGACAGGGAGAGCGAGGCAGAGGAAGAGCGCGGCCGCGAAGAATTTGGAGTTCATGGTTTTCTCGTGGTGAGGATTGGGCAAGAGAGAATAGCACGAACAAGGGCAAGTCACAGAGAAGAAATCTGAACGCGGAGGCGCGGAGGGCGCAGAGAAGAGGAAGAATTCACCACAGAGCGAGTAGAGATGAACAGAGGGAACGCAGAGAGAGAGGGTGGCATAAAGGCCAGCGCTACAGTGAATACGGAAGATAGGAAGCAGGTGGCGTAAGGCCGTGGCTAGACGAAGAGCACAGCCAAGAATGGCTGTGCTACTTGAAGTATTTGAGGCGTTCGAGGACGGCGCCGACGACGAGCGGAAGGGCGACGGTGGCGTCTTCGAGGACTTCGGCGAAGCGGCCGCCTTCTTCAGGGGGAACGAATTTGCCCCAGGAGACGGCCTCGGTGTAAGTGCTGCCGCTGAGGCCGCCCCAGTGAACGGGTTCGGGACAGATGCGGACACCATAGTTGTAGCGTTTGAGAGGAAGCTTTTCGTAGCCACGACGGGCCATGAGTTCGGCGTAGACGCCGAATTGCTGCGACCAATTGCGCGGGACGCCGCCGCCGATGGTGAAGATACCCATTTTCTTGGTGGCCATCATGGTGTGAGCGAAGGTTTCAAAGTCCTCAAAAGGATCGAATCGAAGGGCGGGACGCTTGTCTTTCTTGCGCGCGTAGTTGTTCAAGGCGAAATCGAGACCCAGCTCGGAATCGGAGAAGGCGGGGACGAAAACGGGGACCTTATGTTCGTAAGCCGAACGAAGGATGCCGCGACCCTTGGTGGTCTTATAGAGAAATTCGCCGATGCGGTGATGGAGTTTGTAACTGCAAACAGCCTCCGCAGGATCCCATTGTTCGAGGATGCCGTCGACGACTTGTTCGACGTGATCGAGATTGGTTTCGGGCTCGAGAGAGTCATAAACGCGGTTGTAGCCGGCGAGAAAGAGTTCCTCGTCGTTCATTTTGGAAGGATCGTAGCGGAAGTGAGAGAGGCCAGTGGCTTCGACGAGGCCGTGGGCCATGAGGGCGCCGGTGGAGACGATGGCTTTGACGATGCCGGATTCGATGAGGTCGCAGAAGACGAGTCCCATTTTGCCGACGGTGAGGGCGCCGGCGAGGGTCATGACGACGAAGCAGTCTTTGTCGCGGGCCATGGCTTCGAGGACGTCGGCGGCATCGCCGACCTGGCGGGCGGTGTAAGCGGTGTTGCCCATGGCGCGGACGAGATCGTCGATGGTTTTGATTTTGGAGAGATCGAGGGGATAGATGGGACGGAGCTTGTCTTTGACGGGATCGTGGAGGACGCGGCCGGTGACGGTTTTTTTGGTCTGTTTGGGCATCAGCTCTCCTGAACGCAAGAAGAATGAATGCAGTGTTACAAGGCAAGACACTGAACATCAAATGCGATCGGAAAGAATTGTAAGGCCTGTGGAATTGATAGTACAAACAAAACGAGAAGGAAAGTAGAATTCTTCGCGGAACGTCGGGCGCCGTTTACCGCGAGGGAGCAGCAAAAAAAGAGATTTAACACAGAGACCCCAGAGGAAGAGCACAGAGGTCGCAGAGAGTAGGAGAGGAATGGCGAATAAGTTTACGGTGGGACTTGTGCAGATGAGCTGCACGACGGACAAGGAAGCGAATCTGGGGAAGGCCGAGGCGCGGATTCGCGAGGCGGCAAAGCGCGGGGCGCAGGTGATCTGCCTGCACGAACTGTTTGCGGGGGAATATTTCTGCCGGACAGAGGATGCGGAGTTGTTTGAGCTTGCGGAAGCGGTGCCGGGGCCGACGACGGAACGCCTGGCGAAAGTGGCGAAAGAGAAGAAAGTGGCGCTGGCGGTCTCCGTATTTGAGCGGCGGGCGGCGGGCGTTTATCACAACGCGTGCGCGATGATCGATGCGGACGGGACCTATTTGGGGAAATACCGGAAGATGCATATTCCGGACGATCCGCTCTATTACGAAAAGTTTTATTTCACGCCGGGGGATTTGGGATTTTTGAATTTCGATACAAAGTATGCGCGGGTGGGAGTGCAGATCTGCTGGGATCAGTGGTATCCGGAGGGTTCGCGGCTGACGGCGCTGCAGGGCGCGCAGGTGATTTTTTATCCGACGAGCATCGAGTGGCATCCGCATGAGAAGGCTGCGGCGGGAAAGTCGCAACTGGATTCTTGGAAGACGATTCAGCGGGCGCATGCGATTGCGAACGGGTGTTACGTGGCAGTGGTGAACCGCGTGGGTTACGAGGGACGGCCGGAGAAGGGCGATCCAGGGATTGAGTTTTGGGGAAATTCGTTTGTGGCCGACCCGGCGGGGCAAGTGCTGGCGGAAGCGTCGAACGATAAGGAAGAGATTCTGGTGGTGGAATGCGATCCGAAGAAGAGCGAGGAGCAGCGGCGAAATTGGCCGTTTTTCCGGGACCGGAGGATCGATGCGTTTGGAGGGTTGACGCAGCGGTGGCTGGGGGAAAAATGAAGAGATGTAACGAAGCGACGAGGTAAAGACGGAAGAGGTTTAAGGATAACGCAGAGGCGCAGAGGGCGCGGAGGCTTGAAGAGAAAAGAAAGTTTTCACCACCGAGTTACCAGAGGCGAGCAGAGGTAACGGAGAGTTGGCCGACAAGACGCGGTGATTGAGATCCTCCGCTTCGCTTAGAACGACAACGGGCACGAATCGCGCTGAACGGGACAACTACTATTCATGACGAATACGGAAGAGAAGACACCGCAGGAGATGGGGTATCGGATGCCGGCGGAATGGGAAGAGCACGAGGCGACGTGGCTGGGGTGGCCGCATGAATTGACGGACTGGCCGGGGAAGTTCGCGCCGATTCCGTGGGCGTTTGCGGAGATCGTGCGGCTGCTTTCGCAGGTGGAACGCGTATTCCTGATGGTGGAGAGCCGCGCGGCAGAAAAGAAGGTGCGGGGGATAGTGCGGAGAGCGGGTGCGAAGCTGGAATCGGTGGAATTTTTCGTTGCGCCGACCGACCGCGGATGGATGCGGGATTCCGGGCCGATCTGCGTGAAGAGCGCGGCGGGCGAAGTGGCGTACAACAATTTTGTTTTTAACGGGTGGGCGAAGTACGAAAACCACAAGAAAGACGCGCAGGTGGTGCGAAAGGCGAATGCGCGGCTGAAGCGGAAGATTTTCTTTCCCGAACATAAAGGACGGCGCGTGGTGCTGGAGGGCGGGTCGATTGACGTGAACGGACGCGGGACGCTGCTGACGACGGAAGAATGTTTGCAGAGCAAGGTGCAGGAGCGGAACGCGGGATTCACGAAAGAGGATTACGCGGAAGTGTTCCGGAAGTATTTGGGAGTGACGAACGTGCTGTGGCTGGGGAATGGGATCGCGGGCGACGACACGCACGGGCACGTGGACGATTTGACGAGGTTTGTGAGCGAGTCAACGGTGGTAACGATTGTGGAAGAGGATCGCGCGGATGCGAATTACGCGGCGTTGCAGGACAATTTGACGCGACTGAAGGGGATGAAGGATCAGGATGGGAAGGCGTTAACGGTGGAGACGCTGCCGATGCCGCATGCGGTGACGTTTGATGGGCAGAGATTACCGGCGAGTTATGCGAATTTTTATATCGCGAACAAGATTGTGATTGTGCCGACGTTTAATGATGTGAATGATCGGGTGGCGCTGAATGCATTGGCGAAGTTATTTCCGGGGCGCGAGGTGGTGGGCGTACATTGCAGGGATTTGGTGCTGGGGCTGGGGACGTTGCATTGCATGACGCAGCAGGAGCCGAGGGGAAGAAGTGGCGAGTGACCCTTCGGCTGCGCTCAGGGCAAGCGAGTGGCGAGAGCAGAAAGGGGAAAATAGAAGTTGGAAAGTAGAAGATTGCATGAACAGCTGGCAGATGGCCGCAGGAGAAACCTTCGGGAGAAACGGGAGATTGTGTCGCACCTATGGCGGCAGGCAATTTCCAGGGCTCGGAGCCAGGGCCGATACCCTGGGCTAGAGTCATAGCGCGCCGCTGGCGCTGGGCCTAAGAACAGGAGAAAAGATAAGAGTTCACCACAGAGATAGCCGAGGAGAACAGAGGTAAGGGAGAATCTCCGTGATCGGAGGAATGATGATGGGACAAATGGCGGTATTGGCGTTGGAGATGCAAGAGCGGGTTGTGGTGGTGGAGTGGAGGCGCGGATTGATTGGGTGGCTACTGATCGGGTTGCTGGCGGGGTGGCTGGCGGGGAAGATTGCACGCGGGAGAGGATTCGGGTGCATTGGAGATATTTTGATTGGATTGATCGGGTCGGTGCTGGGCGGGTGGATTTTTACGAAGCTGGGGATTGTGCACGCGAATACGTTCTTATTTTCGCTGGCGGCGGCAACGGTGGGGGCAGTGGTGCTGGTGAGCATTGCGCATCTGTTTTTTGGAGGGAAAGAGTAGGGGGAAAAGATCCGTGTGGTATTGGCAAAATGGAGAAAAGATGGAGCGAAAGCGACACACAGCATCTGAATCGGCGATAGACGGAATCGGTAATATTGATTCGTGCGGCGCGGGGGTATAGGCTAAAAAACCGCCGGCCCACTGGCCGATTTGAAGTTCGGCCAGTACACGGAACGGCTTGGGCGCTTGCAAGAGGCCGCTACTAGGGATTGGAGGAGGCGACTATGGCTACGGCATCGACTGCGATTGAACCGAAGGTAAAGATTTCGGCGACGAAATTGATGATTGGCGGGAAGTGGGTGGATGCGGCTTCGGGGAAGACATTTCCGACGATCAACCCGTCGACGGGAGAAGTGATTACGCAAGTGGCCGAGGCGGACGCGGCCGACGTGGACAAGGCGGTGGCGTCGGCGCGTGGGGCGTTTGAGAAGGGGGCGTGGAAGAAGATGTCGGCTTCACAGCGCGGCGTGCTGATGAACCGGCTGGCGGATCTGCTGGAGAAGAACATTGAGGAGCTGGCGCAGCTGGAATCGCTGGACAACGGGAAGCCGTATCACGTGGCGCTGGCGGCGGATTTGCCGCTGACGATTGCGTGTTACCGATATTACGCGGGATGGGCGGACAAGATTCAGGGAAAGACGATCCCGGTGAATGGAAGGTATTTCACGTACACCAAGCACGAGCCGGTGGGCGTGGTGGGACAGATCATTCCGTGGAATTTTCCGCTGTTGATGCAGGCGTGGAAGCTGGGGCCGGCGCTGGCGGCGGGGTGCACGGTGGTGCTGAAGCCGGCGGAGCAAACGCCGCTGACGGCGCTGCGGGTGGGGGAACTGATTCAGGAAGCCGGAGTTCCGGATGGCGTGGTGAATATACTGCCGGGGTACGGACCGACGGCGGGAGGCGCGATCGCGCGGCACATGGATGTAGATAAGGTGGCGTTCACGGGGTCGACCGAGGTGGGCCACTTGATCATGCGGGCGGCGGCGGATTCGAATCTGAAGCGCGTGACGCTGGAGCTAGGCGGGAAGAGCCCAAACATCGTATTTGCGGACGCGGACATGGACCAGGCGATCGAGGGAGCGCACTTTGCGCTTTTCTTCAACCAGGGGCAGTGCTGCTGCGCGGGATCGCGGCTGTTTGTGGAGGAGAAGTGCTACGACGAGTTTGTGGAAAAGAGCGTGGCACGCGCGAAGAAACGGACGGTGGGCAATCCGTTCGACAAGGCGACGGAGCAGGGGCCGCAAGTGGATCAGGACCAGTTCAATAAGGTAATGAGCTACATCGAATCCGGGAAGAAGGAGCACGCCAAACTGCTGGCGGGCGGAAACCGCGTGGGCGACAAAGGATATTTTATCGAACCGACAGTGTTCGCGGACGTGCAGGACAATATGAAGATCGCACAGGAGGAAATCTTCGGTCCGGTGATGGCGATTTTGAAGTTCAAGGACATTGCCGAAGTGGTAGAGCGCTCGAACAAGTCCAACTACGGGCTGGCGGCGGCAGTCTGGACGAAAGACATCACGAAGGCGCACGCGATTGCGGATGGCGTGCGGGCCGGAACGGTATGGGTGAACTGCTACGACGTGTTCGACGCGGCGGCGCCGTTTGGCGGGTTCAAGCAGTCGGGGCTGGGACGCGAACTCGGAGAGTATGGATTGGCGAATTACACGGAAGTGAAGACGGTGACGGTGAAGTTGTAGGGAGTGATTAGCCTCCAGCCATAAGTGGTAAGCAAGAGAAAAGAATGCGGCGTATTCCTGGGCATGGCTCGGGACAAGAAGGCGCCACTACAGCGAGGGGTCCAGCCAAGGCTGGGCCCCTTGGTTTTTTGGAAGGGGTCTGTGAAGATGACGGGCAAGTATGACGGTCATAACGCGACAATATGAGGCGAAGGATTTCGCGAAGTTGCACAAGCTGGACCAGGAGTGTTTTCCGCCGGGGATTGCGTACAGCAAGTGGTCGTTGCGGTATTACCTGAATTTGCCGGGTGCGGATTGCCTGGTGGCGGAAGAGGGTAAAGAGCTGGCGGGATTCATTCTGGCGGAAGAGAATCCGCCACTCGGACACATTATTACTTTGGACGTAGCGGAGAAGTTCCGACGGCGGGGAGTCGGGTCGATGCTGCTGCGGGAGATGGAAGAGCATTTTGCGTTTCGCGGAGTGGAATCGGTGCTGCTGGAAACGTCGGTGGAGAACAAAAGCGGGATTGCCTTCTGGGAGCGGCATGGATATCGTACGAAGGCGGTGGTGAAGAAATATTATCTGGGAAAGATCGATGCGTATGAGATGAGGAAGAAAATGAAAGGCAGTGGCGAGTAACGAGTGGCTAGCGGCGAGAAAGAAGAGGAGGAAGACAGCGTAACACCAGACGCTTAGGGTGACTAGAGCGCAGGAAACGTCGATTGCCACGATCCCTCCCCTGCGGCCCGCAAACTGCGCGAGCCTGCGGTCGGGATGACCGTTCCAGGAATGGCAGCTTCGGATCAGCAAAGGCAAAAACACAGGCCAAAGCCTGTACTACTTGGGCGGGGCGAGAGCCGCGCACCTACAAACGCGGGAGGAATAGTGAACGATTACGTTTTGAGCGTGCTATTGGGGATTGTGGAAGGATTAACGGAGTTCATTCCGGTGAGTTCGACGGCACATTTGCGGCTGACCGAAGTGCTGATGCACCTGGACCTGGGAAGCGGGTACTGGAAGATGTACACGATCGTAATCCAGCTGGGAGCGATTCTGACATTGCCGATCTATTTTCGTCACCGGATCGCGAACTTTTTGGGGACGTTTCCGCAGGGGGAGCGCGGCGATCGGACGATGTGGACGCATCCGCTGAGCTTGACGCTGATCGCGTTTGTGGTGACGGCGATTCCGGCGTTTTTATTGACGAAGGTGATTGGGAAAAATCTGGAGAATCCCTATGTGATCGGCGGGGCGCTGCTGATCGGCGGAATCGTGATGTGGTTTGTGGACGCGCGGAACGGCAAGGCGGAAGCGGCCGGAGAGACGGCGAAGGGCGGGCTGATCCGCACGTGGCACATGGAAGAAATGAGCATTGGGCAGGCGGTGTGGATCGGAGCGTGCCAGATATTGTCGGCGGTGTTTCCTGGGACGTCGCGATCGATGTCGACGATCGCGGGCGGGCAGGTGGCGGGCATGTCGCGGGCGTCGGCGCTGGAGTTTTCGTTCTTTTTATCGATGCCGACGATGGCAGTGGCGACGCTGTACACGCTGTTCAAGTCTGTGCATGGGAGCAAGACGGAGAATCCGATTGGGGTTACGAGCCTCACGGGGCATGAGTGGATCGTGCTGGCGATCGGGTTCGTGGTGTCGTTTATCGTGGCGTATGGGTCGGTGGCATGGTTCATGGCGTACGTGAGGAAGCGGGGATTTGCGCCGTTTGCGATTTACCGGATTATTTTGGGGATCGCAGTGTTGTATTTTGCAGGCCGGATGATGTAGGAGCAGTGGCGAGTGGAGAGAGAGAAAAAGAAAACTTAGCGCAAGGGGCTGAGGACGCAGAGAAGCAGAGTTCCCCACAGAGATAGCAGAGGGGCCGCAGAGTTAAGGGAGAACTCTTAAACGGAGGCAGGGAGCGCGATGAAATGTCGGCGATTGCGGGTTGGTGTGGTCGTGTTGAGTGGATTGGCAAGCGTGCCGGGAGTGATCGGTGCGGAAAGAGCGGCGGCACAGGAGAAGGCGGCGCCGAGTGAGGATGCACGGGTGGATGCGCTCGTAGGGGAGCAGTTGGGATTGCAGCGGATTCCGGGAGTGAGTTTGGCGGTGCTGCGGGACGGAAAACTGGTGAAGGCAAAGGGGTATGGGCTGTCGAATATCGAATTGAACGTGCCGGTGACGCCGGAGACGATAATGCAGACGGGGTCGGTGGGGAAACAGTTCACGGCCACGGCGGTGATGATGCTGGTGGAAGAGGGGAAGGTAGGGCTGGACGACAAACTGAGCAAATATTTTGCGGGGACGCCGGAGGCTTGGAAGGACATTACCGTGCGGAATCTGCTGACGCACACGTCCGGGATTCCAGAATACACAGACACGAAGAGCGCAAAGGTGAAGGACCTTTTCAATTTCCGGGCGGATTACACGGAAGAGGATTTGTATCGGCGTCTGATCCAAATGCCGCTGGATTTCGAGCCGGGGACGAAGTGGCAGTACAGCAATTCGGGGTATCTGCTGCTGGGGATCCTGATTCACAAAGTGACCGGGGAGTTTTACGGGGACTTTCTGCAGCAGCGGATTTTCCGGCCACTGGGGATGGCGGCGACGCGCATCATCAGCGAGGAGGACATCGTGCCGAATCGCGCGAGCGGCTACCGGATTGTCCAGGGGGAGATCAAAAATCAGGAGTGGGTATCGCCTACTTTGAATACGACGGCAGATGGCGCGCTATATACAAATGTGCTGGACCTTGGGAAATGGGATTCTGCGCTTTATACGGAGAAGCTGATCAAACGGTCGAGTTTGGAGCAGATGTGGACGCCGGTGGTGCTGAAGGACGGGACGACGTACGGCTATGGATTCGGCTGGGGCATCGTGAAGGTGAATGGCCACCGGCTGCTGGAACACGACGGGGCCTGGCAGGGGTTCACGATGAGTATTCAGCGGTATGTGGACGACCGTTTGACAGTAATCGTGATGACAAATCTGGAGGAAGGATCTTCGGATCCGGCAAAGATTGCGAATGGAGTGGCGGGAATTTTGGAGCCATCGTTGAAGGTGGTTGAGAAGAAGAAGGAGTAGGGGAAGGATTTCACCAGAGAGTTAACAGAGGCCCGCAGAGGTAGCGGAGAATCGAGCGGACGATTTGGCACAGAGTGCACGGAGGAAGCGCAGAAAAGAGGAGGAATGCTGGCCGACAGGATGCCGGCGCTAGCGGGCGGGGATATGGGATTGGAAACTGGATGGAAGAGGGGCTTGTAACGGGGTTGCGGTTTGTTATGATGCAGATGTTCCTCAGGAGGGGCGCACCAGCGCCGCGTCCCGTCCGGCGACACAACGGTTGAGTTGTGCTCGCGAATGCTCAGCCTTCCCCGGCTCGAGTAGAAGATTGCCCCGCGGAGAGCGGGGTATGGGCGCACCAGCGAAGGCAGTCTCTACCCAAGCAAAACAAGAGTAAGTGAGGTGTATTTACACCCGAGGCGAGGAGTAGCGGGCATTTTCGGCCTTGGATAGATGGGCGGGCCGGGATTGGCCCGGGTACACAGGCCCGTCCAGGATAAACAGGAGTGCGTGTGCCACAGTTGAGGAGAGGATCGTGCGATTTTTGACACCGACGGAAAACAAGCGTCTGAATGAGCTGACTGGATTTTTGTGCATCGTGACGGCAATTTTGATTGGGCTGGCACTGATTTCGTATTCGCCGCGCGATGCGGCGTTCAACGTGAGCGCGACGGGCGGCGAGGACCACCTGACGCGGAACTGGATGGGGCCGGTGGGAGCGTACACATCGGACCTGTTGTTCCAGATATTCGGATTTGCGGCGTTTCTGCTGCCGGTGGCGCTGGGGATTCTGGGCTGGCGGTGGTGCAAGAGCCAGGCGATCGATTCGCAGGCGGCGACGCTTTCCGGATACGTGCTGCTGATGTTGTCGCTCCCTTCCCTGCTTTCGCTTTCGCATTTTCCCGGGGTGCGCGGAGCGGTGCCGGCAGGCGGGGCGCTGGGGACGCTGGTGTCGCACGGATTGCAGAGCGGATTCAATTTCTGGGGGGCGCTGCTGGTGGCGGTGGCGCTGTTTGTGGTGGCGCTGTACATGACAACCAGCTTTTCGTTCAGCGGGGCTCACGCGTGGGCGAGCAGCCATAAGGGGCCGCTGGGGAGAGTGGAAAAGTTCGGGATTTTGCAACGAGCCCAGGCGCGCTGGCAGGAGTGGCGAGAAGAACGCGAAGAAGCGCGGATGCGGCGCGAGGTGGAGGAGCGGCGATTGGCGGGCAGGAAGCCGGTGGCCCCGCAGGTGGTGGGCAAGGCAGAGGCGGAGAAGGAGAAAGACGAGGGGAAGACGATCAAGCTGGAGGATTTGAGCGACATCTTCAGAAAGAAGACGTCCGCGGGGGTGGCGGAGAAGGAAGAAGAGGAGCGAGAGGCTCCGCACAAAGCCCCGGTGGTGATGCTGGGACCCGACAAGACCGAGAAAGCGAAGAAGGCAGAGCCGAAAATTGCCAAGGGGAATGCGAATTACAAGCTGCCGCCAATCAGTTTGCTGCGCGAGGGCGAGGGCGGGCAGAAGCTGGATGAAGATGAACTGAAATATCGCGCGCGGGCGATCGAGGAGAAGTGCCACGAATTCGGTGTGGAAGGCCGCGTGACGCAGATCAATCCCGGGCCGGTGGTGACGACGTTCGAGTTCAAGCCCGAGGCGGGGATCAAGTACAGCCGGATCATTGGGTTGACGGAAGATTTATGCCTGGCGCTGCAAGCGGAATCGATTTTGATCGAGCGCATTCCGGGAAAATCGACGGTGGGCATCGAGGTGCCAAACGACCGCCGGCAGACGATTGCGCTGCGGGAGATCATCGAGGCGCAGGAGTTTGCGAACTCGCCGAGCAAGCTGACGCTGGCGATGGGACGCGATCTGCACGGGCGGATTCGCGTGACGGACCTGGCCTCCATGCCGCACCTGCTGATTGCGGGCTCGACGGGAACGGGCAAGAGCGTGTTCATCAATTCGCTGATGATGTCGATTTTGTACAAGGCGACACCGGAAGAAGTGAAGATGGTGCTGGTGGATCCGAAGCGGCTGGAATTGAATCTGTACGAGGGGATTCCGCACTTGATCGCGCCAGTGGTGACGGACCCGAAGGTGGCTTCCAATGTTTTGCGGAACGCAACGCGGGAGATGGAAAACCGGCTGAAGTTGCTGGCGCAGCGCGGGGTGCGGAACATCGACCAATATAACCGGACATTCCAGAAGCAGCAATCGCTTTCGCTGTTTGAAAACGTGGAGGAGGGCGAACACAAGCCGCTTCCCTATTTGATCATCATCATCGACGAGTTGGCGGACCTGATGATGGTGGACACGAACAATGTGGAGGAGTCGATTACGCGGCTGGCGCAGATGGCGCGCGCGGTGGGCATACACCTGATTCTGGCGACGCAGAGGCCGTCGGTGGACGTGATTACGGGGTTAATCAAGGCCAACTTCCCTGCCCGGATTTCGTTTCGGGTGGCGAGCAAAGTGGACTCGCGGACGATTCTGGACTCGAACGGATCAGAATCGCTGCTGGGCAAAGGCGACATGCTGTATTTGCCCGCGGGCTCGGCACGATTGCACCGCATTCACGGGCCGCTGGTGACGGAGGATGAGATTACGGGCGTCTGTGATTTCTGGCGACAGCAGGCGCAGGCGAAGTACAACGAAGCGCTGCTGGAAGCGCCGAAGGAAGATGACGGAAAGAGCGGAGGCGGGAACGGCAAGGGCGCGAGCCAGCGGGAGCGGGAGGAGGATGAGGTCAGCGCGGGCGGCGAGGATGTGGATGACGATTTGTACCAGGATGCAGTGAGGATTTGCTGCGAAATGGGAAGGGCGTCGACTTCGACGTTGCAGCGGCGGCTGCGGATCGGGTATGGGCGCGCGGCGCATTTAATTGATTTGATGGAGAAGGACGGAATTGTGGGCCCGCCGGATGGGACACGGCCAAGAGAAGTGTTGAAGGGGCGGGAGTGGATGAATGAGTTTGACCAGCGGGAGAGCTGAGAAGAGGATCAAGGGTTCAAAGGCTTAACCTGCAAAGTTGGCGGAGGACAGTGCCTGGGTTGGAAACCGCCCAGGCAAGAGTGCCTGTGCCACATTGACTCGCATCGAAAAACACTCGAGAGAACAAGCTGGACAAAAAGGGTTTGACGGAAGGGGTGTGAGCGGAAGAAAGTTGAAGAGATGACGATACGGGAACGATTGGAATGGCTGGGGCGGATGACGTTTTTGGTGTTCATCCTGGCTTCGGCGGCGTTTCTGAGCGCAATTACGGCGATGCGCATCGCGATCCACGGGCGCGAAACGACGATGCCGAATCTGGTGGGCAGAAACGTGGCGGAGGCAAGCCAGGCGCTGCGGTCGAAGGGATTGATTTTGCGGGTGGCGGACCGCGTGTATAGCGATTTGCCGATCAACCAGGTGGTGCGGCAGACGCCTCCCCCGGGAATGTTGATGAAAGTGTCACAACAAGCGCACGTGGTGCTGAGCCTGGGGCAAAAGCAACTGGAGATTCCGTCGCTGGAGGGGAGTTCGCTGCGCGTCTCGCGGATCGAACTGCTCCGCGAGGGTTTGCAGGTGGGCGAAGTGTCCGCAGTGAGCTTGCCGAATGAGCCGGCGGACAAAGTGCTGCTGCAGAATCCGAAGCAAGGGAAGATGGCGGCGACACCGAAGGTGGATGTGCTGGTTTCCGCGGGACCGAAAGAAGCGAGTTACGTGATGCCGTATTTGATCGGATTGAGCGAACTGGAAGCGATGAAGCGGCTGGATCCGGGATTGCCGAAACGGAAGGTGAATTTCCTGGCGGCGCCGCAATGGCCGAAGGGGGCAGTGATCGATCAGACGCCGCTGGCGGGAACGAAGGTGGCGGAGAGCGTGGAAGTGGAGTTGACGGTGGCGGAGTGACGGGGAGCAAGGGTTCAAAAATTTAAGGGTTCAACGGTAGAAGCGGAAAATCCTCCGGGAAGTTGCCGGGGGATTTTTGTTTTTGGGATTGGGAACGGCAATTTAGGCAATGCGCGTGGATAGAGAGTTGTGTCGTGCCTCGATCGCTACATTCCGTTGGGCGACGCGGCCCGTACAGTCATGGCGAAGAGCAGGGAGGATCGGTGGGCCGGCGGTGGCCGATCTGAAGTTCGGCCACTACAGGCGGAGGGAAGAGGCGGCGTGAAGCCGCCCCTACGGTGGTAAACAGGCGCCGACAAAGTTATTTGGCGGATTGTTTGCGATGGAGGTCGATGCAGACGGATTCGGCGGTGTTGGGGTCAACGGCGGAGTCGCCGCCTTCGATGTGGCGGATGATGCCGTCCTTGTCGATGACGATGTTGGCGCGCAAGGCCCACTGGTAGCCCTCGCCTTCCACGTCATAGGTTTTCAGAATGCCGTAGGAAGTGAGCATTTTGTGGTTCATGTCGCTGAGGAGGGGGAATTTGACGTTAATCTGCTTGGCGAAGGCTGCATTGGCTGCGGGAGAGTCCATGCTGACGCCGAAGACTGCGGTGTCGCTCGTATCAATCTTGCCGGAGTCGATTCCAGACTGGACCGCCTGGAGTTGTTTGGTTCAACCACCGGTGAAAGCGAGGACATAGACAGCCAGGAAGACATTTTTCTTGCCGTGAAAATCGCTGAGTTTGACGGTTTTCCACGCGTCGCTGAGGAGGGTGAAATCGGGAGCGGGATCGCCAACTTTGAGGGACATTTTGGCGACCTCGTCCTTTTTTTGTGGGCCAGCGGAGAGCGGAAGCACCGCGCCAACGGAAGCGAGCACTAACGCTGAAGCGAGCAAGCGTTTCATGGGGACTCCTTGGGAGAATTTCGCGCGGTGAAGATGATAACGGAAGGCGACGCCAGTTCAAAGATGAAAGGTACAAGAGGTTAGGGAGAAGTCGAACAAGATTAAGGAGCTAAACGCAGAAGCGCGGAGGACACAGAGAAGAGTTCACCAACGAGCCAGCGGAGGAGCGGAGAGTCAACGGAGACGCCGCGATTGAAGTGGACGCGGCACAGACAAGAGCGCCCTTGGAGGCTCGGGGCAAGCCTGTGCAACACACCGCCGAGGTCGGCCAGGTATGTGCGGACGAGGTGGCCGATTTATAGATGAGGCGGCCGATCTAAAGTTCGGCCACAACAGGAGGGCAAAAAATCCGACACACGCGGGTGAGGCTAGCGGAGATAGCCCCAGTTGTGAAGCTTGTCGGAGTCTTCGACCCAGCGGTCACCGATGTCGGTGCGGTAATACATGTTGGGGATGAGGATGTTTTTGATGCGGGAGTATGCCTGAGCCTGGGCTTGCTTCATGGTCTGGCCAAGGCCGCAGACGATCAGGACGACACCTGAGGTGCCGGCAACGAGCCACTGTTTGTTGACGATTTTCACATCTTCGATGTGGATGCCTTCGTTCATGGGGCGCTTGAAAACAATGGCGGCGTTTTTGGAGAAGGATTCGAAGGTGGCTTCGTCGTCGAAGGGGAATGGCGGAACGACGATGCGGATGCCGATCTGAAAACCGCTGCGGGTGCGCCATTTGGGTTCCTGACCGTTGGCGAGTTCCCAGAAGAAATCGCTGATGGGCGTAAGGATACCTTCCTGCTGAATGCTGATGGTGGGATAGCCGAAGCGGGAGGTGAATTCGAGCGGGTAGATGCCGTTGTTGTTGACGATACAGTTGAGATCGATATAGCCGACGTAGCCTTCCTCGGCGAGCTTGGATTCCATTTTGAGGAGCGTGCGAGTGAAGAGCACATTGGGCTCACTCCAGAACATAGTGGTGCCCATTTCGCCGGTGGGCGGGCCGACTTCGCCGGGAAAAAGCTTTTTGTGCTCGAAATTGATGTTGATGGGGGTGATGAATTTCTTGCCGTTAAAAAAGGCACCGACGGCGACTTCGACTCCGGTAACGCGACGTTGGAGCTGGAAGACCTTGATCTCCTCGGAAAAGGCTTTCTTGTAGGCCTCCAGCATGCCGATCACATCCTCGCCGTCTTCCTCCTCGCCGACAAAGAGGCGGCGCTTGACGTTCTGGGCTTCGCCGCTAGGCTTGATGACGTAGCGGTCTGGATTCTTCTTAACGAATTCGATGGCGGGATCGAAAGAATCGAAGTCCTGATAGGGGATGATAGTGACGCCGGCTTTTTTTAACTCTTCCTGGCCGAAGGAGCGGTCGTCTTCGAGATTGTCGGTATAGGGAGTGCCGCCGATGACGGGCTTGCCGGAGGCGCGAAGGGCCTGGGCCTTGGCGCCCTGGCCGAGAGTGTCGTCGAAGACGACGATGTCGGCCCATTTGCAGTCTTTTTCGTAGTCGGTGGATTTGGGAACAAAACCGTCGGCGATGTCGCGTTCTTTTTCGTTTTCGACGTAATAACGGACTTCGTGGCCTTCCTTGACCACTTGCCAGGCGATGTCACCGATGAGGCTGGAGATGGAGGCAAAGAGAAATTTCTTTTTTTCCATGTGGAGAGGCGCGTCCCCCTAAAGAGGAAAGGCTCAGATTCGATTGTAGATAGGGACTCGGGCGGGAATGTTACAGGATGTTTAAAATTGGCAGAGGTAGAAGAGCGCGAAGTTGGAGAGTTCAAGAGTTGAAGCAAGGAAAGAAAGGAAGGAAAGCGCACCGGGGAGAGGAAGAGGGCGGAGATGCGGAAAACCGGGGGGAGGGGTGTGGGCATCGTAGGAGAAGGCGTCCGTGTGCTGGTCGAAGGGACGGGTTTTTGGGGTTGGCTGTCCGTTCGTTCAGGTTATACTGGATAAGTCCAAGCCAGCGGCGGGGGGCCATCGAGCGACCCGGCGGCTGCGGCGCGGAGTCCGAACGCCAAAAGTGAGGTGAGGATTGAGGCGCATATCGCTTCTTCTCCTGGGTGCGCTGGTGCTGGTTGCGGCCAGTCCCAGTTCCGCCCAGTTTCCCTTCCATAAGAAGAAAAAGATCAATAAGTCGACGGATGCCAGCAATTCGGCCGAGCCGGACAAGCAGCTCTATGAGAAGTCGCTGGAGGATATCAAGCACGGGCGGCATGAAGTGGGCCGGCTGGGGATGCAGACGCTGATTAACACGTATCCGGACAGCGAATACCTGGCCAAGGCAAAGCTGGCGATCGCGGATTCCTATTACAAAGAAGGGGGTACGGCGAATATCACGCAGGCGATCGCAGGCTACAAAGATTTCATCGTGTTCTTCCCTTTCCTTCCGGAAGCCGCGTACGCGCAGATGCAAGTGGCGATGGCCAACTACAACGAGATGGACAAGCCGGACCGGGACAATACGCACACGAAGATGGCGGAAGAAGAGTTTCAGACGTTCCTGCAGAAGTATCCGAAGGACCCGCTGGCACCGAAGGCGGAGCAGAAATTGCGCGAGGTGCAGGAAGTAATCGCGGAGGGGCAGTTCCGGATTGCATACTACTATTACGTGAAAGGGGATCCCAGAGCCACGGCGGGGAGGCTTGCGCCGCTGGTGCTGCGGTATCCGCTTTACAGCAAGACGGACCAGGCGCTGTGGATGCTGGGCGATGAGTTCGAAAAGAACGAACGGAAAGACGTGGCGGGGTGGTACTACGCGAGATTGGTGAAGTATTACCCGCTGTCGAATTATGCGGCAATGGCCAAGGACAAGCTAAAGGCATTTGGACAGCCGATTCCGCAGCCGGACCCGAAAGCCATGGAATGGATGACAGCGGAGCAAAACACGCCGAGACCAAAGGAATCGATTATCCATCGAACGATGGGGATCATGCACTCCGCGCCGGACGTGCACATGGCGGCAGCCCATGGAACGCCGCAGATGATGCCGGACTCGGAAACGCCGGGAACGGACACGCTGACGGGAGGCGGAAATACCGCTCTGGTGAGCAGCGCCGGGCCGGGAGGGGGCGGTACCTCGAACGGAGGAGCGAGCAGTTCGCGGGCGGTGGTGGAAACGGTACAGCCCGGAGAAGCGGCGTCGGCGAAGGCGGCGGATGACGCGAATTCCGGGACGACCGAGGACAACAGCGCATCGAGCGCGTCGACGGATGCGAACAACCCGAACGCAGGCGACCCGCCGACAGGCCAGTCTGGGGATGCATCCACCACGACGGAAGGCAACGCAAATGGCGATGCTTCCAAGGCAGGAACGACGGCGACGACATCGAGCGACAACGGGAATCCGAAAGAGTCCAGCAGCAAGAAGAAGGGGATCAAGAAGATCATCCCCTGGTAAGAGAGAACCGAGCCTCAAGTTATAAGTTCAAGAGTTGAAGGTTCAAAAGTTTTAAGAGAGAACAAGGGGTGCGGCGAGGGCCGCACCCCTTGTCCGTTGGGACAGGTTGTTTTTTTGGAACGAAGCGTAGGCGCTTCCGACACACGGCGCATGGACTTGATTGACGGGGTCGCCGCTGGATGCTCCAATACATTTTGTATCATCGTGTCCGAGGAAGTTCGGGTGTTTGGAGGACGTTCCGGTGGCCAAGATCCTGGTTGCGGACGACAACAGTAACATTCAGAAGATGGTGGGGCTGGCCCTGAAGGATCAGGGCATCGACGTCGTCGCCGTGGGCAACGGTGAGGCCGCAGTGCGGAAAATTTCAGACGTCAAGCCGGATTTGGTTTTGGCCGATGTGTTCATGCCGGTGCGGAATGGATATGAAGTTTGCCGGTACGTAAAAGAAGATTCCGCGCTTTCGCACATTCCCGTGATTCTGCTAGTGGGCGCGTTCGATCCCCTGGATGAACAAGAAGCGCAGCGCGTGGGCGCGGACGGCGTATTGAAGAAACCGTTTGTGCCGCCCGATCCGCTGATTTCCATGGTGAAATCGGCGTTGACGCGCGCGGGAGTTGCAATTGGAAATGAGCCAGCGCCGGAAAAGGCTCCGGAAGTTGCGGCAGCGCCCGCAGCCAAGGAGTTGCTGAATGCAGGAGTGAGTTCGAAGTTGGCGGCGCTGAGCGGAACACCGATTCCCGAGGCTGAAGCGGAACCAATGGAAGAGTTCCCTGCCCCGGCGTCGGGGGTGAAGATTGCGGCCGGTTCGGAGCCGGTGGCGTTTGGGAGCTTGCTGGAAACGCCTGAAGCGGAAGACGACATGGCGTTTGTGTCCAAGCCGATCGAGGAACTGGAGCAGGCGCGGAACTGGGGCAGCGGCGAAGAGACCGACGAAGTGGAGGAAGAAGAGGAAGAGGAGGCTCCGGCGCGCGGCGGCTGGAGACCCGGCGGACTCGACGAGATGCTGGAAGAGACTGGAGCGCCATTGGGCGGCAACAAGGCGAAGGATTGGCGCGAAGAGGCATTCCACGGAAATTCGCCGGCAAATATCGCGTCGGGACGCGGCTGGAGCCCGGTGCGATCGACCCAACTGGCGGAAGTTGCCGGAGCACCGTCGGTGGGAGTTTCGACCATAGAGGGTAAGCCGGCGGAAACGGCGTTTCCGTTCGCGGGCGACGCTTGGGCAGCGGCGTTGGCGAACACCGTTGAGGAAAAGATTGCGACCGTGAAAGAAACTTCGGAGGCGCACGAAGCACCTGCGGGGGTTGCGACTGCGGCACCGGTGCAAGAGGCCGGTACCCCGAAAACGGCGGAGGCGCCAGCAGCGCCGGCGGCCGAAGCGCCAAGTTGGGGTGTTTCCGCGGAGTCCGCGTGGGATGTGGAAGCGAAAAAGGCTTCGATGCTGGCCGCGACCTGGGATGCGCCAGAGCTGGTTGCGCCGGGATCGAGCGTAGCTGAAGCGGAGAAGTTCCTGGCAGACGAACCGGAACCCGCGGCGGTTGTAGAGACGGTGAGTGCGGGCGTAGCGGAATTGGCGGAACAGGGCGGAGTGCAGGCTGCCGGAAGGGCTTCGGCGCCCATGGAGACGTTCACGGAAGCGCCCGCGGTGGCCGAGTCCGCGGCACCAGAATTTGCGGAGCCGGCTCACGCGGAAGGGCCGGCGCAGTTTGTGCCGGAGGAACGCGGAGCCGAAGAAGCTCCCGTGGAATCGGTCTATGCGGCGGAATCGCCTTTGGATGTGAATGCGACGCAAGAGGTGCCAGTCTACGCGGAAAGCGAATCGAGGTATTCCGCAGCGCCCTTGACCCAGGAAGAGTCGGGGCACGAGGAAAGAGACGAAGAAGCAAAGGCGGAAGCAATTGCGGAAAGCGCGCCGCCGATTGAGACGCAGAGGGCTCCGGCAGCGGCGGCGCAGCAAACGGACATGGATGCGCTGGTGGCGCGGGTGCTGGCGAAGATGAATCCGGAGGTTTTGCAGAAGGTGACACAGGAGATTTTGAAGCCGGTGATTGAGGCGATTATCAAGGACGAGCTGGACGCAAAGAAGTAGGATTCAATCGAGGCAAATTGGAATTATGCGGCCCGCCGAAATGGCGGGCCGTTTTGTATTTGGGAGGCGTGCGCGGTGCATGGATGATAACGGAGCGGCCGCACAGGCAGGAGCGCATGTGCCACGGCACGGACGGCCAAATTACGTGAGCATCTCAGTTTCATTGACGGGTTAGCGAGGGGACCGTATATTCGAAGATTAACCTTTGCGGGAGGAAATTTGCAGTGCGCTGTGGAAGAGTTGGGGCACATGGATCGGCTGCACAGGCAGGAGCGCTTGCGCCACTTGAAGAGAGGGAGTCGGGATGGGGCGGGAAATAGCCAAGGCGTATGAACCGAAGCAGATTGAGCCGAGGTGGGCGGACTACTGGGTGAAGGAAAAGCTGTTTCGGGCCGACCCCGCGAAGCCCGGGCCTGTTTTTTCGATTGTGATTCCGCCGCCGAACGTGACCGGATCGCTGCACATCGGGCACATGCTGGACCACACGGAGATCGATATCCTGACGCGCTGGCACCGCATGCGCGGGTACAACACGCTTTATTTACCGGGAACGGATCACGCGGGGATTTCGACACAGCGCGTGGTAGTGCGGCAACTGGCGGAGCAGAAGATCAATTACCGGGACCTGGGGCGGGAAGAATTCCTCCAGCGGGTGTGGAAGTGGAAGGAAGAGAGCGGCGGGACGATTCAGCGGCAGATGAAGCAGATTGGGGAATCGTGCGACTGGTCGCGGGAGAAGTTCACGCTGTCGCCGGAACTTTCGCGGGTGGTGAATGAAGTTTTCGTGCGGCTATACGAAGAGGGATTGATCTACCGCGATTTCCGGCTGATGAACTGGTGCCCGGTGTGCTTGACGGTGCTGAGCGATCTGGAAGTGATTCATGAGGAGCGGCCGGGGCATTTGTGGCACATCCGCTATCCGGTGGCGGGGTCAAAGGAATATTTGACGGTGGCGACGACGAGGCCGGAGACGATGCTGGGGGACACGGCGGTGGCGGTGCATCCGGAGGATGAGCGCTACCAACACTTGCTTGGGAAGAAAGTGATTTTGCCGCTGATGAACCGGGAGATTCCGATTATCGGCGACGAGATGGTGGACCGGGAGTTTGGCACGGGCGCGGTGAAGATTACGCCGGCGCACGATCCGAACGACTGGGAAGCGGGCAAGCGACACGGACTGGAACAGATTGACGTGATGACCGAGGACGGTCACATCAATGCGAATGGCGGCGCGTATAAAGGGCTGGAACGGTTTGCGGCGCGGAAGAAGATTGTGGAAGACCTGAAGGAGCAGGGCTTCTTGGAAAAGATTACGGAACATGTGAGCGCGATCGGATTGTGCGAGCGGAGCAAGACGATTGTGGAACCGCGGGCTTCGACGCAGTGGTTTTGCAAGATGAAGCCGCTGGCGGAGCCGGCGATTGAAGCGGTGGAACGCGGCGACATCCAGATTATTCCGGAAAACAGGCGGCAGGAGTTTTTTCACTGGATGCGGAATATCCGCGACTGGACCATTTCGCGGCAGCTCTGGTGGGGGCACCGGATTCCAGCGTGGTACTGCGGAGATTGCCAGGAAGTGACGGTTGCGAGGGAAGCGCCGAAGAAGTGCGCGAAGTGCGGGGCGGGGGAATTGAAGCAGGATCCGGACGTGCTGGATACGTGGTTCAGCTCGGGATTGTGGCCGTTTTCGACGCTGGGCTGGCCGGAGAAGACGGCGGATTTCGAACGATATTACCCGACAAGCTTGCTGATTACGGGTTATGACATTTTGTTTTTCTGGGTGGCGCGGATGGCCATGCTGGGGATTCATTTTACGGGACAAGTTCCCTTTCGCGCGGTGTACCTGCATTCGCTGGTGAGGACGGCGAGCGGGGAGAAGATGTCGAAGTCGAAGGGGACGGGGCTGGATCCGGTGGCGCTGAACGAGCAGTACGGGACGGACGCGATGCGGTTTTGTCTGGCGTCAATGGCGGCGCCGGGAACGGACATTGTGCTTTCGGACGACCGGCTGCTGGGGGCGCGGTCGTTTGCAAACAAGATATGGAATGCGGCGCGGTTTTTGTTTGTGAATTTGGACAAGTATGAGGAGGGCGGGGCGCCGATTGAGGCGCTGGCGGGGCCGGAGACGCGGGGTAAGGCGCCCTACGCAGGGAATGGGGGCGTGCCGCTGATTGACCGGTGGCTGTTTGCGCGTGTGGCGGAGACGGCAGAGACGGTGAACGATGCGCTGGCGAATTACCGGTTTCATGAGGCGGCGCAGAGTGTTTACCAGTTTTTCTGGGGAGATTTCTGCGACTGGTACATCGAGTGGGTGAAGCCGGAGTTGCAAAATGCGAACCGCGAGCGCGCGGACGCGGCCTGGAAGAATCTGTTTGCGGGATTCGACGCGGCGCTGCGGCTGCTGCACCCCTTCATGCCGTTTTTGACGGAAGAGTTGTGGCACCAACTGCCGCAGCGGGCGGGGGCAAAGTCGATTGCGCTGGATACCTATCCCGAAGCACGGACGGAATGGAAAGATGCTGCAGCGCTGGCGGATTTCGGATTGATCCAGGAAGTGATCCAGGGAACGCGGACGGTGCGGGCGGAGATGAAGCTGGATCCGAAGAAGAAGGTGGCGGCGGAAATCGCGAGCGGGAGCGCGAGAACGCGCAACACGATCGGGGCGAATGCGGAGGCCATTCAGAGGCTCGGAAACTTGAGCGAACTGAAGGTGCTCTCGGGGAAATTGCCAGCGGGCGACGGAGGCATGCGGTCGACGGCGGAATTCGACTTGCGGATTCCGTATGCGGCGGAGACAGTGGATGCAGCGGCGGAACTGGCGCGGCTGAAGAAAGAGCTGGAGGGGTTGGAAAAGGCAATCGCTTCCAAGGAGAAGCAGTTGGGAAATGAGACGTTCCGGAGCCGCGCGCCGGAGAACATCATTCAAGGGATGGAAGAGGCGCTGGCGGGGCAGAGGATTGAGCTGGAAAAGATGAGGGAGAGGAAGAGGAAGTTGGAAGGCTGAGGAGTTCAGAAGTTCACGGTTCAAGAGTTCAAAGACGAAGAGAACTTAACGCAGAGACGCTGAGGACGCAGAGAAGAGGAGGAGACTGGCATAGAAGGCCAGCGCTAGGTGGAAGAAGGAAGAGGAAGAGCGGCCCGCCTCGGTCCCTCGCTGCGCCTGGGATAAAAAGCCGGGCCCTACTGTTTATGCCAATGGGCAAATTCATTCTGGTGACGCGAAATGAGATTGCGCGCGCCGGAGGTGTGCGCGGGGCGGTGGAGGAGGCGCTGAGTTTGGCGGCGCTGGGGATGACGCCGCGGGCGATGACGGCGTATGAGGCGGTGGGGATGGCGGAAACGGAAGAAGACCGCGCGGACGTTTTGGTGAAGGTGGAAGTGGAAAATGAGGAGGAGTTGCGCGAGGCGATTGCGGCGGGAGCCGGATCGGTGTCATTGGTGAAAGTAAATAAGGAGGAGGCAGGGCGGTTGTGCAGTCTGGCGAAGATGCTGCGGGCAGAGGCGAGCGCCGGATAAAGAGAGGGAGGTATGGTGGCGTGAAGCGGAAACGCCCGCCCTCACAAAGCAAGGTTGAGGCACCCTCAAGTTCACCGGATCGCGGTCTAACGAAGGGGTACACAGGCTGAAGCCTGTGCTAGCGGAGAAGAAGGCGGCGTAAAGCCGCCCCGGCAAGGCGGTATGCAGACGGCCGGATACTTGTGGGAAGGCAAAGGGGTGAGTAAGCTTGGGGCGTGGAGAACCGGGCAAATTGTAGGTTGAAACGAGCGGTGCTCACCGCGGACGGCGGCCGCTGCAAAGGCAAAGAGCACAGGACCAGGACCTGATGCCGCAAACTACTTCCCTTCCAGGGACAACCGATCGGAGACTGGCAGCGCTGCTGACGCTGCTATCGGAGAACGCAACGATTGTCATCAGCGGGGCGCGGATTGCGCGGGAGATTGGAGTTTCGCGCTCGACGGTGTGGCGCTGGGTGGAACGATTGCGCGAACTCGGGGTGCGCGCGAAGGGACAGCCGCACACTGGTTATTTCCTGGAAAAAGTGCCGGACATACTGACGCCGGACCTGGTACGGAGACGGCTGAAGGGAAGTTTGTTCGGGAAGCGCGTCTACCACTTCTTCAAGACGGATTCGACGAACCGAGTGGCGATGGAGTTGGGATACGCGGGGGAGCCGGAAGGAGCGGTGGTGCTGGCCGAAGAGCAGACGGCGGGGCGTGGCCGGGCAGGGCGAAGCTGGCATTCGGAGCGCGGCGCGGGATTGTACGTGACGCTACTGCTGCGGCCGAAGCTTTCGCCGGTACAGGCACCGCTGCTGACGATGCTTGCGGGACTTTCGGCGCACTCGGCGGTGGCGGCACAAAGCGGAGTGAAGGCCGAATTGAAGTGGCCGAATGATCTGCTGGTCAACGGGAAAAAGCTCGGCGGAATCCTGACGGAAATGCACGCGGAGCCGAGCGCGGTGCGATTTGTGATTGTAGGGATGGGGATCAACGTGAACCAGGAGAAGTTCCCGGGGGAGCTGGGGGGAATCGCGACTTCGCTGCGGCGGGAGACGGGGAGATCGCAATCGAGGCTGGAATTTCTGGCAAAGTTGCTGAGGCAATTCGAGAGCGACTACAATCGGTTTTTGCGCGAAGGCGCTGCGTATGTGGTGGAACGGTTCGAGCTGGTGTCGAGCTTTGCCCATGGGCGAAGAGTGCGCGTGGATACAGGGACGGAGACGTATCTGGGAACGACGGAGGGGTTGAGTCCGGAAGGGTTGTTGATGGTGAAGAGGGATTCGGGCGTGCGTGCGACCGTGATTGCGGGAGATGTGAGCGAGATGAAATAAAGGGGTGGCGAGTGGCGGAAGAGCGGATTTAGCACAGAGGGCAGAAAGATAACCCGCACCTTGAAAACCACAGGGTGCGGCACTCCTAGACTGAGGGGTCAAGATTGCTTGAAGTGGACGCTGCAGAGGCAAGAGTGCCTGTGCCAGATGGGGATGGGATGCTGCTGACGATTGATGTGGGGAATTCGAACACGGTGCTGGGAGTGTTTCGCGGGGAGGAGTTGATCGCGCACTGGCGATTGACGACGGCGCCGGCACAAACGGTGGATGAGTACGGAGTGCTGGTGCGGAATCTGTTTTCGTTTGCGGAACTGGATGAGAAGGCGATAAGTGGAGTGATGATCAGCTCGGTGGTGCCGCCGGTCAACTGGACGCTCTCGGAGATGTCGCACAGGTATCTGGGAAAGAGGGCGCTGTTTGTGGAGCCGGGCGTGAAGACCGGCATGGCAGTGCTGGTGGACAATCCGAACGAGGTGGGAGCGGATCGGATTGTGAACGGAGTGGCGGCGTTTCATGCGTACGGGGGGCCGTGCATCGTGATCGACTTCGGGACGGCGATTACGTTTGATGTGATTTCGGGGAAGTGCGAATACCTGGGCGGAGTGATTGCACCGGGCATCGGGATTGCATCAGAGGCACTGTTCAGCCGGGCAGCGCGGTTGCCACGCGTGGAGATCAAGGATCCGGGCCGGGTAATCGGAACAAATACCGTGGCGCACATGCAAGCGGGGTTGTACTACGGCGCGGTGGACATGGTGGACGGAATGGTGGCGCGGATGAAGGCGGAAATGAAGAACGAGGCAATGGTGGTGGCGACGGGTGGGCAGGCTGCGCTGGTGGCGAAGGGAACGAAACAAATTCAGCATGTGGACGAGTTTTTGACGCTGGCGGGATTGCGGTTGATTTGGGAGAAGAATCAACATCTAGAGACGGCGCACGGCACGGGCGGAAATACCAAAAAGGTGAAACGCTGATTGCGAATCGTCGTCTGAGTTCCCCTCGGAGGAAGAGCACAGGCAAGGATGCCAGTGCCACGTGGCAAGCAAAACCAGATGGACAATTGGAACTACTTTCATTACTTCACGGAAATTGAGGAGCATTTCTGGAAAAAGCGGGGGGCGCACCTGCTGGTGTCTCCACTGGACTGGGCAATTATGGAGGCATGGCAAAAGGCGGGCGTCCCGCTGGAAGCGGCCCTGAAGGGGATGGACCGGGCGTTTGAGAGTTATGCGAGGTCGCGGCGCGGGGCGGGGCGGCCGCTGAAGAGCCTGGCGTATTGTACGGATGCGGTGCTGGAGGCGGCGGAGGAGAGTCAGGAGGCCGCGGCGGGAGCGCAGCGGGCCGGCAGAGGCACGAAAAATAAAGAGGCATTTTCGCGGGAGGAAGTGCAAGCGTTTCTGCAAAGAAACGTGGAGATGGTGAAGAAGGCGGAGGAACGCTGCGCGGGCGCGCCAGCGGCGGTGAAGGGGATGCTGAGTGAAGTGGCGAGTTCCCTTTCCGGGGCGATGGTTTTACTGGAAGCGCCGGGACGGGTGGACCTGGAGGATTTGGAGCGTCGGCTGACAGTGATGGATGACAAGGTGCACGCGACGTTGCTGAGCGCAGCGAGCGAGGAATTGCTTTTGAAGTTGCGGCGCGAGATGGATTCGCAATTGGCGGCGTACCGGAAGAAGATGAAAGCGGAGCAACTGGCGCTTGTGGAAAAGCAATATTTGCAGAAGAGGCTGCTGGAGGAGTATCGGATGCCGAGGTTGAGTTTGTTTTATTTGATGTGAAGAGAGAGAAGAGCTGAACGCAGAGACACAGAGGACGCAGGGAGAGGCAAAAGACGGACGAGGGGTGGCATTCGATCGTAAGAGCCCACCCATTGCGCGAAACCGCGCAAGGGATGGAACACCCTCGAGTTCAAGTAATGGTTGGCTCAACGAAGAGCGGCCCGCCTCAGATGGCGGGCCCGACAAGGATAGCAATTGAATACTATGGCGGATGAGTTATTATTGACGGTGGAGAAACTGATTTACGGCGGAAACGGCCTGGCGCACGCGGAAGGGAACACCGTGTTTGTGCCGTACGTGCTTCCGGGAGAGCAGGTGCGCGCCGCGGTGCGGACGCGAAAGAAAAAACTGATCGAGACCAGCCTGGTGAAGGTGGAACAGGCGGCGGCGACGAGGATTGCGGCTCCGTGCCCGCACTACCAAGTATGCGGCGGCTGCCAGTACCAGCACATTGAGATCGCCGAGCAAGTAAGGCAGAAGAGAGAGATTTTACGCGAGACGCTGGGGCGGCTGGGAGGGGTGAACTGGAGCGGCGAGATCGCGGCGCACACGGGAGAGCCATACGGTTACAGGAACCGGGGGCAGTGGGCGTATCGCGATGCGCTGCCGCGGGCACTTGGATATTTTCAGAACGAGAGCGCGCGGATTGTGCCGATCGATACGTGCCCGGTGATGTCGCCGGCGTTGCAGGCGGCATTCGGGAAATTGCAAGAGATGGCGCGGGGGAACACGCTGGCGCCGGGATTGCTGGAGATTGAGGCGTTCGCGGATTCGGCGGACGAGAAGATTGCGCTGAACGTGGCGTTCGAGCGGTTCGTTAAGCCCGCGAAGGACCTGGTGAAGGATTTCCGGGAGGCGCTGCCGGCCCTGGAGAGTTTATTGCTGCTGGACCAGAGCAAAAACCGGTTTGAGCTTTCGGGGCCGGGATTTCTGCAACACCGAGCGGGAGGGTTTTCGTACCGCGTGAGCCACCTGTCGTTTTTTCAGGTGAACCGGTTCTTGACTGATGAGATGTTGCAAGCGGTGGTGGGCGGGAAGAAAGGGGGATTCGCACTGGATTTGTACGCGGGAGTGGGATTTTTCACGCTGCCGCTGGCAAAGAGTTTTACACGGGTGATGAGCGTAGACGCGAACCTTGCGGCGACCCAGGATTTGCGGGAGAACGCGAAGGCCGCCGGCGTCGAAGTGATTTCGGAAAACGAGCATACTGAAGAATTTTTGAAGAAGTTCACAGAGCAGCCGGAGTTTGTGGTGCTGGATCCGCCGAGGGCGGGCTTGGGAGCGGAAACGGCGGCGCGACTGGCGAATCTGGGAGCGGCGGAGATCGCGTATTTGTCCTGCGACCCCTCGACGCTGGCGCGCGATCTGGCTGTATTGGTGGGTTCGGAGCGGCGGCAGAAGACGGAAGTGGAGCCGGCGCACCGCTACGCGATCACGGATTTGCAGTTGTTCGATCTGTTTCAGCAGACGTATCACATCGAAACGCTGGTGAGGTTGCGAAGAGTGACATGAGACTCCCGGCTGTAGCAATTGCCGCTGCGTTTGGAAGCGGCATATTGCTCGGCCGGGCAGGTTCCCTTCCCTCTTTTTTGGAGACGCGAAGCGTGCTGGCGGCTTGCTTCGCGGCGGTTTTTCCTCTGCTGGTTGCTTCCCTCCTTTTGGCAGCGCGCGGGCGTGTGTGGCGGGCGGCGCTGCTTTCCCTGACAAGTTGGTGCGTGCTCGGAGTGCTGGCGATCGGGATCGCATCGCGGCCGTTGCCGCCGGAGCACGTCTTGACGCGTCTGGGGAAGGGCCAGATCGAGTTGAAGACGCCGCTTCGCTGGTTTGGAACGTTGCGTGACGAACCGGAGCGGCTGCCGTGGGGATACGGGTTGGATCTGGAGCTTTCCGGGGTGGACACGGCAGAAGGGCGGATCCCGGTGACCGGCGGGATGCGCGTGAGCTTTACGCCGCGAGGCGACGAGGCGACGCTGCCGGAGGTACATACAGGCGACGAAGTGAGCGTGCTGGCGCAGGGGCGTCTGCCACAAGTGTTTCGGGACGACGGAGCATTTGACCGGCGAGCGTATCTGGCGCAGCAGAACATACATTTGCTGGCAACGCTGAGGGCAAGTTCGTTGCTGGAGCGAATTGCAGCGGCGGAGCCAACGATGCGGGCACGAACGGCGCGGCTGAGGGCAAGGCTGCGCGAAGAATTGAATGTGCTGTATCCCAACGCTCCGAGAACGGCGGGGATTTTGCGGGCGATGCTGCTGGGCGACCGGAGCTTCGTGGATCGGGAGGAGTCCACGGATTTCCAGAAAACGGGAGTATTCCACGTGCTGGTGGTGTCCGGATTGCATGTGGGCGCGCTGGCTTTTTTTGTGTACTGGCTGGGGAGAAAGTTGAAATTGCCGCGCATGTTGACGACTGTGATTTTGCTTGCGGCGTTGCTGGCGTATGTGGCCGTGGCAGAGCAGCGGGCACCGGTGTTGCGGGCGGGTTTGATGGCGGGAATTGTGGTGCTGGCGAATCTGTTATACCGGAGACTGGATATCTTGAATTCGGCAGCAGTGGCGGCGGTGATCCTGCTGGCGGCGAGGCCGGCGGAGCTGTTTGACACGAGTTTTCAATTTTCGTTACTGGGCATTGGGTGTATCGCGGCAATTGCGCTGCCGTTGCTGGAGCGGCATGTGCAGCCGTACGTGAGCGCACTGAACGGGTGGAGGGATGTGACGCGAGATGGAGCGTTTTCGGCGGAGCAGGCGCAGTTTCGGCTGGATTTGCGGGACTTTACGAGTGGCGTGGTATCGCGTCTTAAACAAAGAGGACACAGAGAAGGAGCACAGAGAACACGGACAAGAGGAGAGGAGCACGCATGGCGAGCCTGGGTGGAGGAGGCCGTACCCATTGGGATGCGGTGGGGGTTGCGGGGGGTGGAGTTGGCGGTGGTGTCGGTGGTGTTACAGATAGGGATGCTGCCGATGATGGCGAAGGATTTTCATCGGGTGACGTTGCAGGGGCCGGTGGTGAATTTACTGGCGGTGCCGCTGACGGGCGTGATTGTGCCGCTGGGATTTTTGACGGTGGGAAGCGGGATGGCTTGGCCGTGGCTGGGGCACGTGTTGGCGCGGCCGCTGGGATGGCTCGTGGCGCTGCAAAGCTACGTGGTGGGATGGTTCGCGGGGATGGCGCACGGAAGCTACCGGATACCTGGTCCGCCGGTCTGGGTGATGGCATTGTTTTTTACGTGCGGAGTGATTGTGGCGGCGTTTTTGCGAATCGAAAGCGACAGATGGAGGTGGATAAAGAGGGCGGCGATTGCGGCGGGCGTGACGGCAACGGTGGTGATTGCGACGTTTCCCTTCCCAGCGCGAGTGGGGCGCGGAAAGCTGGAAGTGGACGTGTTGGACGTGGGGCAAGGCGATTCGATCCTGGTGATTTCGCCGAAGGGGAGCACGCTGCTGATCGACGGAGGAGGGCGGTTCGCGGGAATTCGCGGCCACGAGGAGGCACCGGGACCGGATCCGGGAGAGGAGGCGGTGTCGGCGTATTTGTGGTCGCGCGGGATTCAGAGGCTGGACGCAGTGGCGCTGACGCACGCGCACCAGGACCATATTGGGGGATTAGCGGCGGTGTTGGAGAATTTTCGCGTGGGACAGTTATGGCTGGGACGTGAGACGCAGACGCCAGCACTAGCGCGCCTGAAGGAGGAGGCGGCGGAAAAGCACATTCTAGTGGAACACGAGTTGCGCAGGCAGAGCTTTGATTGGGACGGCGTGCGAGTGGACTTTTTGTGGCCGAAGATTGCGCCGACGGAAGTGGCGGCCGCCGCGAAGAATAACGACTCGCTGGTGATGCGGTTGCAGTACAAAGAACGCAGTGTGTTGCTGCCGGGAGATGCGGAGAAACAAGCGGAGCATGCGATGTTGGGCGAGGACGACCCGGAAGAGTTGCAGTCGGACGTTTTGAAGGTGGGACACCATGGCAGCAAAAATTCTTCGATGCCGGAATTCCTCGATCGGGTGGCGCCGAAGCTGGCAATCATATCGGCGGGGCAAGGAAATCCGTATGGGCATCCAGCGGCGGAGCTGCTGGAGAGGTTGAAGCAGAGGGGCGTAAGGATTTTGCGGACCGATGAGGATGGAGAAATCTCGGTGGTGACGGACGGACATGGCATCCGGGTGCAGTGGTTTAGGGGCTGCGAAGAAGCAGATACCGCCGAGGCGCAGGGGACGCAGAGGTGACGCAGAGGAATGAACAAATTTCACCACCGAGGCAGCAAAAGGCAAGAGAGTTAGCGGAGAGACTGGGCAGACTTATGGAGCCAAAGCCCCGCGCACAAAGACGGTGTGCGCAGCATCCAACTGATAGTCCAATGGAAATCTCCAATCTGGACCCTCCAGATAATCCATAAAAGCAAAAGCAGAAAGACGAAGCCGAGGGCGGCCTGGTGTTCGTGATTGCGGCGATATTGGGACCAGGAGAAGGCGCCGGGTTCGGTGGCGGAGGGTTCGATGGAAGAGACGGTGGATTGTCTGGCGGGGGTGAGGCGGGGAAAGAAAAGCGGGACGGATTGGGCGTAGGCGTCGAAGGCGGGGCCATGATGCCCGCGGAGTTCGAGTTCTTCGCGGCGCATGACAAACGTGTAGACGAGCGCGAAATACGCGAGAAGGAGAATCGCGGAGGCCCACGAACTCATGGCGATGGCGGCGCCGAGGGCGAGAATGCTGCTGCCGAAATAGAGGGGATTGCGCGTGTGGGCATAGGGGCCGGTGGTGGTGAGGACGGATTGCTTGTGGAGGTAGCCAGCGGCGTACGCGCGAATGACGAGACCGACGAAGCCAACGCAAGCGCCAATCAGGATGGAGCGCGGGATGGGACGCGAGAGGCAGAGAGCGAGGATGGCGAGAACGTAGCCGATGCGGACGCGCCAGCGAGCGAAGAAGTCGAGGAGAGTCATGCAGAGGCGGCCCGGATGAAGAAATGACGAGTGACACGAAAAGACAAAATAGAAAATGGAAAACCGAAAATAGCAGGGGGCATGGATCTGGAGGCCAAACGAGGGATCGGGTGCACTGGGAGGAGTGCCTGTGCTGCTGAAGGGAGGGCGCAGGCGGAAGCCTGTGCAATCACAGGGCGCGGAATCATGCGCAGGCTCCGAGGCGGAGGCGGACGGCGTCGAAGACCTGATCGACGGAAATTTTTAGCAGCGAGGGAGACGTTTGCGACTGGCGCTCGTGAGTGGTGGCGGCATCGGGAACGCGAAGGACGATGGGCTGTGGAGGATAGGGGCCGTTCCGCGCGGGATTGGTAGGACCGAAAATTGCGACGGCTTTGACGCCCAAAGCGACGGCGAGATGGAGCGGGCCTGTGTCTCCGCCGACAATACACTGGGCGCCTTGCAGAAGGGCCATGAGCGGACCGAGTTCGCCATCGTAGACGATGGGCTCGGCGCCGCCGCTGAAGGATTTGACGGCATTCGCGAGCGATTCTTCCCCCGGGCCGTAGTTAATTACGCAGCGCAGATTGAGATGCTGGCGAATTTTCAGGCAGAGCGCGCCGAAGCGTTCCGCCGGCCAGCATTTGGAGCGCCAGCCGCCGCCCGGGCTGAGGACGATGTAGCTTTCGATGCCCGCGGCTTTCCGATCGCGGCAGACGCGCTGGCGGTCGGCCTCGCTCACTTGCAATTGAACGCCAGCCACAGGACACGTTGCTCCGGCGCGGAGGGAAAGCTCGCCGTTCTGGTCCGCGATATGAACGCTTTTGACGCCGACGCGGTCGGAATAGAGGATGGGGACGCCGAACTCGCGGACGGTGGCGGAGGAGAAACCAATGCGCTTGGGAACGCGGCCAAGAAACGGAAGCAGGGCGGATTTCCACAGGCCCTGGTAGTCGATAGCCGCGTCGAAGGATTGCGCACGGATTTGAGAGAGAACGTCGCGGACGTTCGAGAGATCGCGGGAGTCGACCGGCCAGATTTCCGAGGCGAGATTGCTGGCGGCGACAAGACCGACCCAGCGGGGATGCGTGAGCCAGATGATTTCGGAACGCGGGAACGAGGAGCGAAGTGCGGAGACAGCGGGAAGGGTGTGAACGATGTCACCGAGCGAGCCGAGGCGCACAACGAGGAAGCGCGGCTCAGGCATGCGGCACCTTGCGGATCGCGTCGAAGAGCGAGCGGGTGGAGTGGTCTTTGGGATCGCCGACGATGGCGACGCGGATGCCGAGGCGATCAGCGACGGCGCGTTCGGGCACGGATTCGGGAGTGTAGTCGGTGCCCTTGACGTGGACGCCGGGACGAAATTCCTCGAGGAGCCCTTCGACGTTCGGCTCGGAGAAGATGACGACGTAATCGACCACGCGGAGCGCGGCAACGAGCAGCGCGCGGGCGTTTTCGTCGAGGACGGGGCGGCCGGGACCTTTCAGCCGGCGGACACTGGAATCGGAGTTCACGCCGACCACGAGGATGTCTCCTTGCTCTTTGGCGCCCGCGAGATAGCGGACGTGGCCGACGTGCAGCGTGTCGAAGCAGCCGTTGGCGAAGACAATGGATTGGCCGCGACGCTTTTCGTGGGCCAGGAGTTCTTTCAACTGATCGCGGGAGACAATTTTGGACAGGGCGGCGCGCATGGGTCAGGAATGTGCTCCGGAGGCGGAAGCGCGTATGGCTTCGAGAAGCTCAGCGCGAGAGGCAGTGGCGGTGCCGCGCTTCATGACGACCAGGCCGCCGGCGATGTTGGCGAGGTGAGCGGCTTCGAAAGGCGAAGCACCACTGGCGAGCCCGAGGGTGTAGGCGGCGAGAACGGTGTCGCCGGCGCCGGTGACGTCCACGGCTAGGTCGCTGCCGTGGATGGGAATGTGCGCCGTCGGCTTGCCAGGCTCGAACAGGGCGATGCCGTCGCGCCCGCGAGTGACGAGAAGAGACTGGAGATCCATAGCCGAGAGCGTGGCTCGGCCGCAGCGTTCGAGTTCGGCGGAATTTTTCCCGATGGAGGCATGGTGCAGCGCTTCCACTTCGCTCTCGTTCGGAGTGGCGGAGTGAATGCCGGCGCGGGAGAAATCGGTGAGGTGGTAGCGGGAATCGAGCGTGGAGATGAGGCGCTTGTGACGGGAAAGAAGTTTGCCAAGCGCGAAAGGATTGGCTGCACCGAAGCCGTAGTCGGAGATGGCCAGGGCGTCGGCTCCTTTGAGGGAACCCGCGAGCTGGGCGTGGATTTTCTTTTGAATTTCGGCGGGGAGTGGATAGCCCGGCTCATAGTCCACGCGAAGGACTTGCTGGGCGACCTTGTGAGCCCAGCCGGCGAGGAAACGGGTTTTGGTGGGCGTAGCCCAGTTTTTGACACGGAAGACGCCGGAGACATCGACTTTTAGCGCGCGGAAGTATTCGCGAAGGCGGTAGCCGGGTTCATCTTCGCCGACTGCAGTGATGGGAATGACTTTGGCGCCGAGAGCAGCGAAGTTGTTGGCGGCATTGGCGCCGCCGCCCGGTGCAATTTGCGTTTCGCGGTGCTTGAGGATCAGGACAGGAGCTTCGCGAGAGACACGCGTGATGTCGCCAATCTGGAAGGTGTCGGCGACGAAATCGCCGAGGACCACGATGGTTTTGGAGGAGAAGCGTTCGACGTATTCGGCGAGGGCGAGGAGATCCACGGACGGGGTGATGGCGGGCTTGGATGGCAATCGCTTCATGAAGGGTCCTTGAATGGGTTAAGGGGAAACATACGGGAACAGCGGGGAGTATTCAAGGCGGGGAGCAAAAAGGCAGTGGCGAGTGGCGAGTGAGGAGCGGCAAGGAAGAGGGGGCGAAAATAGAAAATAGGAAATGGAAAATTGCAGGGCGCAACGCGCGGAATACCTCTGGAGGTTACACAGGCAGATGAAAGGGGGCGAGCGTCCAGAGGCGAAGAACCAAACAAAGGCTGCAATCGACGACGACCGCGGCCGGGGCAGGCAAGAATGGGGGCGACCATTCGCGAACGGTCAGAAATATCTGAGTTGGAAACCTCAAATTTCGGCCCGGTCTCAAGCAGGTCTCTGCTTACTCCTCGCCATTCGACACTTGTCACTCGCCACTTGTTCCATCCGGTAAACCTCGTCCAGTCGCTGTTAGGCAGGGTGCACCTCCTGAGCGAGGGAGGAGAGGACGGATTCGACCATGGGAGGAGTGACGGCGGTCATGCAGCGATGATCGGTGGGGCAGCGGCGGAGGAAACAGGGGCTGCAATAGGGCTTTTGCTGGACGAGGGAGGCGCGCGGGGTGACGGGCGAGGTGCCGCGAGGATCGGTGGGGCCGAAGATGGCAACAACGGGAAGACCCACGGCGGCGGCAACGTGCATGGCTCCGGAATCGTTGCCGAGAAAGAGATGGCATTGGGAGAGAAGCGCGGGAAGATCGGCGATGGAGGTTTTGCCGGTGAGGTCGATGGGAGGCTTGGGGAGATTGGCAGCGATGGCGGCGGAGACGGGGTGTTCGGCTGGAGTGCCGAAAAGGATGACGTCGGCGTCGCGCTGCACGAGGAAGGCACCGAGCGCCGCGGCAAAACGTTCGGGAGGCCAGCATTTGGCGGAGCCGTAGGAGGCGCCGGCAGCGACGGCAATGCGGAGCGCATGGGGGCGCGCGCCCGCTTCGAGGAGGATTTCCAGCGCGCGCCAGCGGGCAGCGCCGGAAACTTCGAGAGAGATGTGTGGAACGTCCGGTAGCTGGTCGAGCCAGCCGGCGCGGCGGAGGAGTTCGAGATAGTAGAACTTTTCGTGGGCGGGAATTTCGCCGGGCTTGGGAACGCGAATGGCTTTGGTGAGGAGCAGGCCGCGTGCGTCGCGGGCGTAGCCGATGCGTTCGGGGATTTGCGCGCGCCAGGCAAGCCAGGCGGCGTCGAAGGCGTTCTGGAGAAGAAGAGCTACGTCAAATTTGCGGGCGCGGAGTTCCCAAATGAGCTTTTCGCGGCCGGGCCAGCCGTGATGTTCGCGATTGGAATCGTAGGGGATAAGCTCGTCGGAGACTTGCTGATCGCGATAAATGTCCGCGACGTAAGGGCGGGCGACAATGCTGATGCGCGCTTCGGGATGGCGCTGACGAACGGCGCGAATGGCGGGCAAAGCGAGTATGGCGTCGCCGACCCAGTTTGTGGCGCGAATCAGGATGTTCATGCCGCGGCGCTCCTGGCATCAAGTGCGGAATGGATGGCGGCGAGGAAAGCATCTTGCTGGGAGATTTCGAGATCGATGATGACGAGGAAAACCGGAAACTCGTTGAAGGCGAGTCCAGCCAAATTTTGCGCGTCTTTTTCGGTGGTGAGGAAGGCTTTGACGCCGGCGGCACGGGCGGCGGCCTGAAGTTCGTCGGCATCGCGCTGATCGTAACGGTGGTGGTCGGGAAATTCGCTGGCAAGGGCGAGGGGAAGATTCCAGTTTTTCAGGTCCTGAAAAAAGGCGCGAGGGTTGCCGATGCCGCAGAAGGCATAGAAGGGACCGGCGCCGATTTCGGCGGCCGCCAGGGTCTGAATGCCAGCGCCGAGGCGGCGAAAGCCAAGCAGGCGGGTGGAAGCGGAAAAGACAGGAAAGTTTTGAAGTATGGCGACGGCCGCCTGGGTCTGCGGGGAGGTTTCGGCGCGCGTGAGGACGAGAATATCGGCGCGCTGCATGGCAGAGAGGGGCTCGCGCAGCGGTCCGGCCGGGAGAAGGAGCTGGCGGTTGAGGGGCTGCGAGGCGTCGAGAAGGAGGATGTTGACGTCGCGGGCAAGCGGAAGGTGCTGGAAGCCGTCGTCGAGAAGGAAGAGGTCCACGGCGGATTCGAGTTGCTTGCCTTGGGCGTAGCGATCCGGGCCCACACCGAAGAGAGCGCGATTCTGGAGGCGGAATTTCATGAGTTCGATTTCGTCGCTGGTGCCGGAGGAACCTTTGTAGCCGCGGGAGAGAATGGCGAGGCGCTTTCCTTCGGCGAGAAATTTTTCGGCGAGCCAGATGACCATGGGAGTCTTGCCGGTACCGCCAACGGTGAGATTGCCGACGCTGACGACCGGGCGAGTGAGGCGCTTCGGTTGAAGGTAACCCTTTTCGTAGAGCCAGACGCGGAGGCGGGTGAGATCGCCATAGAGCACCGAAAGCGGCCAGAGGAGCAGGCGCAGCCACGGCGGAAGATTCATTTCGCGAGACCACCAAGGTGTCTGGAGATTTCTGCCACGGCGCGATCGAGGGCACCGCGGCTGGTCTCGACGAGTTGTTTCGCGGCGTCGCCCATGCGCTGCATTTTTTCGGAGTCCTTGAGCAGGTGGATCATTTCGACACCGGCGTCCTCCGGGCTTTCGACCTGAATAGCGGCTTGCGATTCCACAAAGCGCGCAGCCACGGAGGCGAAATTTTCCATCGAAGGCCCGAAAACCGGGACTTTGCCGAAAGCGGCGGGTTCGAGAATGTTGTGGCCGCCGGAATTGACGAGCGAGCCGCCGACAAAGACACCGTCGGCGAGGCGATAGAGAGAAGCAAGCTCGCCGATGGAATCAAGGAGAAGGACAGAGGCATCATCAGGAATGGAATTCTGGTTGCCGTTTGGGCTGGCGCCGGGGCCGGGGAGAGCAAGCTCGGAACGGCGAACGAATTTGCGATGAGATTCTTCGATGAAATCAGCGGCGGCGGAGAAACGTTCGGGTTTGCGCGGGGCAAGCACGAGGAGAGCCTTGGGAAAATCGCCCTGGACGACGCCGAAAGCGATGAGTGCGAGGGGTTCTTCGGTGGCGACGACACTGCCCGCCACGATCAGTGGACGACGATTGCGGCGCTGGCACTCTGCCTCAAGCCACTGGGCGAGCGGCGTGGGAGCGGGGAGCTGCTGGTCATATTTCAGGTTCCCGCTGACGAGCACGCGATCGGCAGGAGCGCCGAGGGCCTTGACGCGGTCAGCGTCTTGTTGCGTCTGCATGAGAAACGCGGTGACGCTGGAGAGCGCGGACGAAAGCAAGGGTTTTAGATAGAAGCCGAAAGCGCCGAGGTAGCTTTGCCAGCGAGCAAAGGAACGATCGGAGATGCGGCCGCTGACGAAGAGAACGGGAATATTGCGGCTGGCGGCTTCGCGCAGGAAGTTGGGCCAGATTTCGGTTTCGAGGATGACGACGAGGGCAGGCTTGACGGCGTCGAGGACGCGGCGAACGCAGAAGACCCAGTCGAGGGGGAAATAGATGACGGCATCGGCGAAGGGCATGTGTTCCTTGGCCAAAGCAAATCCGGTGAGGGTGGTGGTGGAGATGACCAGTGGAAGCTGGGGATAGGTGTCTTTGAGGCGTTTGGCGAGGGTGACGGCGGAAAGGGCTTCACCAACGGAGACGGCGTGAATCCAGATGGCGCCGGGGCGATTGGCGGGGAGTTTCTCGAGGGCGGGAATGGAAAAGCCGAGACGTTGGGTGAGATTCGAGAGATATTTGCCGTGACGAAGGCCCTGGACGAGCCAATAGGGCGACGTCAGCAGGGCGGCGAGGCCCATCAGAAAGCTGTAGAGAAAGTACACTCGATGTGACTCCGATACTAACCGGATTGCTGTATTGTGGGCAGCAAGGACTTCGCACCTTGGCCCTGATAAAGCTCTTATCTGACTTCCCCTGCTGCAACAGCGAGCTGAGAGAATTTCAGTTGGTTGCAGGCAGCCAGGCTGCACAGGCAAGAGTGCCTGTGCCACAGCCGGGGAGCAACCCCGCCCCCGCTGAAAGAATCGAAGGCCTCAGGATGCAAACAGTTTATTATAGCCCGATGAGAAAAATCCTGGCTTGGTCCATGGTGGTGGCGGGGTTGTGCGGCGCCCGAGAGGCGAGCGGCCAGCAACAGAGCGCGCCGATGCGAACGTCGATCGTGGATTCGCATGAAGGCGTGACCATAGGCGTGGACCCGTGGACATCCGCGGGCAGGTACCATGGCAAATTCCCGAAGAAAAATCCGTACACGGGCGGAGTCCTGGCAATCCATCTGACAATTCGAAACGACAATGACGAGCCGATCCGATTGAATCGCGGGCGGATCCGGCTGGTGGTGCAACTGGACGAAGACAATAAGCAGGAACTGGAACCGCTGAATGCGGACGACGTTGCAGACGCGGTGTTGCTGGAGAATCACCAGAAAGATCCTACAATCCGCAGGAGCCCGATTCCTTTGCCGACATCCCATGCGAAACCGACGCGAGACAAAAAGTGGGAAGAATTGCGCGACGATTGCCAGAACGCGGCGCTGCCATCGCCGGTGATTGCGCCGCACAGCACGATGGAGGGGCTGGTGTATTTCGATGTACGCAGCGAATGGGATTTACTGGAGAATGCGCGCTTGTATATTCCGGATCTGGAACGCATGACGACCAAGCAGGCGATTTTGTATTTCGATATCGGATTCAGCCAGGAATCCAACAATTAACAATTCGTTTGTGGGAACGTGATTTGCCCGCTTCGGCGGCGTCGGCTACCATGGGTGTGCGAAAACTTTTTTGAAATATTGGAATTCATGGAAAACCTGCTCGAACAATTAAACCCGGAACAGCGGCTGGCGGCGGAAACGACTGAAGGGCCCGTATTGATCCTAGCGGGCGCAGGGACCGGAAAGACGCGCGCGATTACCTTTCGAATGGCGAATCTGATCACCAAAGGGATGCCAGCGGAAACGATCCTGGCGGTGACGTTCACGAATAAGGCCGCGGAAGAGATGCAATCGCGCGTGACGGACCTGCTGCTGCGCGCGGGCGTGCCGCCGGAGCGGCCATGGATTTCGACGTTTCATTCCCTGTGCGCGAGGCTGCTGCGCCGGGAAGCGGCGAGCGCGGGACTTCCCAAGGATTTTGCGATTTACGACGACGACGACCAGCTTGCGGCCGTGAAACTGGCGATGGCGAAATTGAAGATCGACGAGGACGGACTGACACCGCGGAACGTGCTGGGCCGGATCAGCTATGCCAAGAACCACGCGCAGACGCCGGAGCAGGTGCGCGCGGAGGCGTTCGGACCGGACACGAGGAAAGTGGCGGACATTTATGCCGGGTACGAGCAACTGCTGAAACAGAGCAACGCGGTGGATTTCGACGACCTGCTGCTGCGATCGGCGCGCTTGCTGCGTGAGGAGCCGCAGGTGCGGGAGCGGTGGCGGAAGCGGTTTGCATACCTGCACGTGGACGAATATCAGGACACGAATCGCGTGCAATACGACCTGCTGCGATTGCTGACCAACGAGCGGCAGAACGTGTGCGTGGTGGGCGACGAGGACCAGTCGATTTACCGGTGGCGCGGAGCGGATGTTTCGATTCTGCTGAGCTTTTCGCAGGACTTCCCCGCCGCGAAGGTGATCCGGCTGGAGCGGAATTACCGGTCGACGCAGACGATTCTGGATGCGGCGGGCGCAGTGGTGGCGAACAATCCGGACCGGCTGGGCAAGACGCTGCGCGCGCAGAACGAAGCGGGCGGCAGGCTGCGGTATTTCGAGGCGCGGGACGCGCAGGCGGAGGCGGAGTTCGTTGCCGGGGAGCTTGAGAGACTTTTGAGCGACGATGCGGACCAGACCTGCGCGGTGGAGTACCGGACGAACTTCCAGTCGCGATCGTTTGAAGAAGCGTTCCGGCGGCGCGGGTTGCGCTACAAGCTGGTGGGAGGATTCAGTTTTTACAATCGAGCGGAAGTGAAGGACGCGCTGGCGTACGTGCGGCTTGCGCTGCACCCGGAGGATGACGTTTCGCTGCTGCGGGTGCTGAACGTGCCGGCGCGAGGGATCGGGAAAACGACCGTGGATGCGCTGCGGGACACGGCGCAGAGGGAGTCGCTGTCGTTTTGGGATGCGATGGAATCGCTGATGACGAATCCGGCGTCGAGCCGCGCGGTAGCGCCCCTGCGTGCGTTTCGGGAATTGATTGTGCGTCTGGCGGAAGCGTACGCGACGAAAGAGCCGGCGGATTACATGCGGTTTGTGCTGGAAGAGACCGGCTACATGGACATGCTGAAGGACCGCAACACTCCGGACGACGTGGCGCGGATCGAGAACCTGGAAGAACTGGTGCGCGCGCTGGCGGAGGCGATGGACGCGGGGGAAACATTCACGGATTTTCTGGACGCGGCGGCACTGGTAAGCGACGCGGATTCGTTCGAGGGAAAACCGGGCGTGACGCTAATAACTTTGCATAGCACGAAGGGGCTGGAGTTCGATCACGTGTTCCTGACAGGGATGGAGGATGGAATTTGCCCGCACAGCCGGTCGCTGAACGAAGAGAAAGGGATCGAGGAAGAGCGGCGACTGGTGTACGTGGGAATGACGCGGGCGAGGAAGACGCTGACCTTGACGCGCGCGGTCTACCGGCGGGTGTTTGGAAACGAGCAGCAGATGCGGGCGTCGCTGCCGTCGCGGTTTTTGAGCGAAATCCCGAGCGAGTTGGTGGAGACGGTGCGCGGATCGATGGCGGAGATTGGCGAGACGCGGCGATACGAGCCCGATCCGGAGTATTCGTATTCGGCGGAGGAGTTCACGCGGCGGGTGCGAGGATTGCCGACGCCGGCGCAGAAAATGGCGCCGCGGAGAACCGAGCGGTCAACGACGCCGTCGTTTGGACGGCCGGCGATGAGGCGCGGCGGGCAAGCCGATTCGATGCTCGGAACGAAGGTGCGTCATCCAGAGTATGGAGTAGGGACGGTGGTCGGCGTGGAAGGCGATGAGGATGACCGGCGGGTGAGCGTGAGTTTTCCCGGGCGCGGGACGAAGAAGTTTGTGGAACGGTATGCGCAGTTGCAGCAGGTGTAGGCTGCCGCGCGGACGGGCGAAAATAGACAGTCGAAAATGGCGGCCAAGCAGGTGGATCGTGCGAGGACGGCAGGCCGGCAAGAATGCCGGCGGCGTGGCGCACCTGGATCGTAAGACCTACCCTAGGCGCAAACAACGCGCAAACAACGCGCAAACGATGTGTCAGCCGCAAGTTCAAGGGTTGAGCGCGTGACTCGCGATAGGAGCAAAGTCGCTTCCAGGGGAGGCAAACGTGCGTGTGCCACAAGTTGCGCGGGGGGCGAAGTCGCGATAGATTGGGGCGTCATCATTCCCACATGGCGTATCCGGGCTGAAACAGGGTGCGCGGCCCATACTCGGCCGCAGGGGCGCCCGGATGCGAGCGGAGAGTATGGGTGGACCCACAACTTTTCCGGTGTAAGAACATCGATCAACTGATCGCAGACGCAGAACACCCAGAACGCCGACTAAAGAAAACCCTCGGATGGATCAGCCTGACAGCGCTGGGCATTGGCGCGATCATCGGCACGGGAATATTTGTACTGACGGGCACGGCGGCGGCGGGAGAAGAGGTATTGGTACCCTCCCTGATGAAGGCGCCGGTGCTGGACGTCTTGCTGCACGGGAGTCATGCCCTCGGCGCCGCAGGCCGCCCGGGAGCCGGGCCAGCCATAGCAATCTCCTTTTTCATGGTGGCGGTCGTGTGCGGGTTTGCGGGCCTTTGCTACGCGGAACTCGCGTCCATGATCCCAATTGCGGGAAGCGCGTACACCTACACGTATGCAACGATGGGCGAGCTGGTTGCATGGATCATCGGCTGGGACCTGATTCTGGAATACGCCGTGTCGAACATGGCCGTGGCGGTGGGCTTTTCCGCGTATGTGAATAGCCTGCTCGGCACATTCGGGATTCAACTGCCGGAGACGTTGAGCACGCCAGCGTATCAGCCGGGAACGGGGTGGCTGCCGCACTTCAATCTGATCGGGTTCCTGATTGTGATGTTGCTGACCGTGCTGCTGGTGACGGGGATCAAGGAGTCCGCGACGTCGAACAGCATCATGGTGGGCGTGAAACTGGTGGCCATTTTTGTCTTCATTCTATTCGCGTCCAAATATATCAAGCCCATCAACTGGAAGCCGTTCGCACCAAATGGGTTTCAGGGAATTTTGACGGGCGGGGCGATCGTGTTTTTCAGCTACATCGGGTTTGACTCCGTATCGACCGCGGCGGAGGAGTGCCGCAACCCAAAGCGGGACCTGCCGCTGGGGATCATGACGTCGTTGCTGATCTGCGCGGCGCTCTACGTAGGCGTGGCCGTGGTGCTGACAGGAATCCAGCCCTACCATATCTTCAAGGGTGATGCGGCGCCGGTGGCCACGGCGCTGCACAACATCGGACTGGATCGCCTGCAACGATGGGTGACCATCGGCGCGCTGATGGGAATGATCTCTTCCCTGCTGGTGTATCAGTACGGGCAAGCGCGGGTGTGGTTCGCGATGTCGCGGGACGGGCTGCTGCCCTCTGCATTTTCAAAAGTACACGCGCGCTTCCGGACGCCGCACTTCGCGACGTGGATTGCGGGGTTTGTGGTGGGGATTCCGGCAGGCATTTTCGATATCGGGACGCTGGCGGATCTTTCGAATATCGGGACGCTGTTCGCGTTTGTGCTGGTGGCGATCGCCGTACTGGTGCTGCGCAAGACGCAACCCGACCGCGCGCGCGGGTTCCGTGTGCCGCTGGTGCCGCTGCTGCCCTGGCTTTCGATTGTGACCTGCGTGCTGCTGATGGCGAGCCTGACGCTGGAGAACTGGATCCGTTTTTTTGTGTGGCTGATTATCGGACTTGTGATTTACTTTGCGTATAGCCGTCATCGGAGCGCGCTGAATCCCGCCCCAAAGGTTTAAACTTTCTGGCATGCAATGGCATCGCGATTTCTGGTACAGCAGAGCGGCGGCGATAGTTGCGGTCTTGCTCCTGGGCTGCCTATTGTCGCCGGGGCGAGCGCTAGCCTGGGGAGAGAATGCGCAAAAGCTGATCATAAATCGCGCGGTGGACACGGTCCCGAACGAACTCCGGCCGTTTTTTGAGAACAACCGAAAATTCCTGATCGACCATGTGGACGACCCGCTGGGATTGATTGACGAGCATCCCTGGGAGCGTAACAACCATTTCGTCGAATTGGACAAGTACGGAAAGTTTCCGTTTGAAGCGCTGCCGCGCAACTATAAAGCGGCGATCGAGAAGTACGGGAAGTCGAAGATATTGTCGACCGGGGTGTTGCCATGGCAGATCGGGGTTTACAGCGAGAAGCTGACGGAAGATTTTCGCGCCGGAAAATGGGAACAGGCGAAGATGGACGCGGCATTCCTGGCGAACTTCGTGGCCGAGGCGCACGACCCCTTCAACACGACGGAAAATTTCGACGGGCGGCTGACGGGGCAGAATGACGTGAACGACCGGTTCAACAATGTGCTGATAGCGCGATATGGGTCGTTTTTCCCTCTGAGTCCGCGCGACGCGTTTTTCGTCAGCGACCCGACGGACTATGCGTTTGAAGCATGCCTGGAAGCGCACAGTCTGGTGGAATCGATATTGCTCGCGGATCGTCACGCCAAGAAGGGGCTGACCTCGTATACGGACGAGTATTACGACCGGTTTTACAATTTGACCGCGGCATCGCTGATCCGGCAACTTTCGGATGCCGCGACCGATGTGGGCTCCTACTGGATGACAGCGTGGGTGAATGCGGGGAAGCCGGCATTGCCGCGGTAGCGCGGGAGCGCAGTAATCCGGGATCAGCGATAAGTAATCAGAAAGAAAGACCAAAACTGGATATTTCGTGTTTGGTACCTGAAGTGTCAAAGATCCCTCTTCCTAAACATATTGCTCTCCTGCCCAAGGCGGAGCTACATCTGCATTTGGAGGGATCGATCCGGCCGCAGGTGGCGGTGGCGCTGGCGGCGCGGCACCACGTGCGCCTAACAGAAGACGAGGTGCGAGGAAGATATTCGTACACTGATTTCGCGGGTTTCCTGGACGCGTTCAAATGGGTGACCTCGTTTTTGCTGGACCCGGGGGATTTTGCGCTGCTGGCGGAGGATCTGGCGGAGCAACTTTTGGCACAGAGGGTGGTGTACGCGGAGGTTACGCTTTCGGTGGGGGTGATGTTATTGAGGAAGCAGCGGCCAGAAGCGAATTTCGAGGCGATGTTGAGAGCCGTTGAAGGATATGAGAAACGCGGTTTGCGGATGAATTGGGTGTTCGATGCCGTCCGGCAGTTCGGGGCCGAAGCCGCAATGCAGGTGGTGGAGGCGGCGAAACAGTGCTGCTCTGACCGGATTGTGGCATTTGGGATTGGCGGTGACGAACTGAGTTTGCCGACGGTGGAGTTCCGCAAAGTGTATGAGCGGGCGAGGGAGCACGGATTGCACCGGCTGATTCATGCCGGGGAGATTGGCGCACCAGAGAATATTCGCGAGGCCATTGAAATTCTGGGTGCGGAACGAATCGGGCACGGAATCACGGCAGTTCTGAGCGAGGAGCTGATGGACTCGCTGGCGGAGCGACAGATTCCTTTGGAACTTTGCCCAAGGAGCAACTTGTTCACCGGAGCGCTGGCGAAGTTGCGCAAGCAAAGCGATGTGGGACTCGACAAACATCCATTACCGGAGCTGATGAGACGCGGAGTGCCTGTGACACTATCCACGGATGACCCGGCGATGTTCCATACGACGCTGGAAGAGGAATACGGAGCGGCACATTCGGCGATGGGGCTCACAGAGGAGGAGTTGAACAGGCTGGTGGATAGCAGTTTTCGACATGCGTTTGGATGGGAGAAATCAGAGATCGGTAATCAGACTGAATGAGAAGCAGGCGGCGTAAAGCCGCTTCTGCACTTTCGGGCAGGATGAAGGCGCGAGAAGGAATTGCTATACTGGCTGGCATGAAAGCACATGTATGGGTAATGCCGAAACGGACGGTTCTGGATCCGCAGGGAAAAACGATCCAGCAGGCCCTTTCGAGCCTGGGTTACGCGCAGATTTCGGATGTGCGGCAAGGGAAGTTTTTCGTGCTGAATCTCGAGGGGTGGAACCGGGACGAGGCGCAAAAACAGGTCGAGCGGATTTCCAAAGAGGTGCTGGCCAACCCGGTGATCGAGGAATACCGATTCGAGATCGTGGACTAAACCAGTAGCCAATGCAAATAACCCTTCCTCCATTTTCCGCGCTTTTGCGGGGACGCTCGCCCCTGTGGGGAATCACATTAATTTGCGCACTGCTGCTGTGGATGGGGGGTTGCCAGAAGGTGGAACGCACCAACGACCCGAAGCTGAAACCGCTTCAGGAGATGCTGGACGCGCAATTGCCGGCCGGCACGCCGGAGTCGAAGGTGCTGACGTTCCTGGACAATCGCGGGTATCCCGTGTTGCCTTCGGGAGAGCCCGGAACCATCGTGACCAGCATCCGGCACATCGACCAGCAGACGGTGACGCCGGTGACGGCGCGCGTGACTTTTTATTTTGACGCGAACCGCAAGTTGAACACCTACGAGCTGCAACGCACGTTCAATGACCCGCTGCCTAAAGCGAAAGAACAACCAGCGGAGGCTCCTCCCGCCGAGCCGCAGCAGCTGGCGCAACCCAACCCGCAGTAACTCCGCTGCGCCAGAGTATGTCTTTTCCCGCGCGCCCTAGAGGCGCGTGTTACCCTGAAACTATCCATCTGAGGAGAGCGTCCGCATGTGCGGGATTGTCGGCTATATCGGCCCGAAAAAAGTAGTGCCCGTGATTATCGAGGGACTGCGGAAGCTCGAATACCGCGGCTATGACTCCGCGGGGATCGCCGTTGTGAATGCAGCGGGAAAGATCGAGATTCGCCGGGCGCCGGGAAAACTGAAAAATCTGGAAGAGGTATTGCGCGAGTCGCCGATCGAGGGAACTTACGGAATCGGGCACACGCGCTGGGCGACGCACGGGCGGCCGACGGAAGAGAACGCACACCCGCACCGCGACTGCACCGGGCAATACGTGGTGGTGCACAACGGGATAATCGAAAATTACCTGGAGCTGAAGGAGAAACTACAGGGCGAAGGCCACAAGTTCGCCACGGAAACGGATACGGAAGTGGTGGCGCACCTGGTGGAGAAGTACGCGAAGGAGCTGCCGTTCGAAGAAGCGGTACGGAAAACGCTGAAGGACCTGCGCGGGATTTATTCGCTGGTGTTTTTGTCGGCGAAGGATCCGCAGAAGCTGATCGCCGCGCGAATTGGACCTCCTTCGGTGATTGGACTGGGCGAAGGTGAATTTTTCGTCGCCAGCGACATTCCGGCGCTGCTGGAGCACACACGGAAGATTTTCTTCCTGGCGGACGGCGACGTGGCCGTGCTGAGCCGCGACGGAGTGCGCGTGACGGACGTAGATGGCAAGCCCGTGGAGCGGCCGGCCCATCACGTAGCCTGGGATCCGATCATGGCCGAAAAGGGCGGCTACAAGCATTTCATGCAGAAGGAGATTTTCGAACAGCCGCGGGCAGTGCGCGACACACTGCTGGGCCGGATTTCGCAGGACACCGGGAAAGTGTTCCTGGACGAAATGGCGATTACAGAGAAGGAGTTCCGCGAATTTCAGAACGTGCGAATTCTGGCCTGCGGGACGAGCTGGCACGCGGGGCTGGCGGGAAAGTTCCTGATCGAGCGGCTGGCGCGCCTGCCGGTGGAGGTGGATTACGGCAGCGAGTTCCGGTATCGCGACCCGATCATTGACGGACGGACGCTGGCGGTGTGCATCAGCCAGTCCGGCGAGACGGCGGACACGCTGGCGGCGCAGCGGGAGGCGAAGCAGAAGGGGTCGCCGAGCCTGGCGATCTGCAACGTGAAAGGCTCGATGATTACGCGCGAGGCCGCGGGGACAATCTTGACGCACGCGGGGCCGGAAATTGGCGTGGCGTCGACGAAGGCGTTCACGTCGCAACTGGCGGCGCTGGTGCTGCTAGGGTCGTACCTTGGGCAGGCGCGCGGAAAGCTTTCCGAGGATGCGGCGCGAGCGTTGATGCTGGAGTTCACACGAATTCCGCACAAGATGGAGACGATTCTGCAGGCCGAGGAGACGGGGTTTTACGAAAATTTGGCGCGGCAATTCTTCCGGCAGTCGGATTTTCTCTACCTGGGACGCGGGATTCATTACCCGATTGCGCTGGAGGGCGCGCTGAAACTGAAGGAAATTTCCTACATCCATGCGGAAGGCTATCCATCGGGTGAGATGAAGCACGGACCGAACGCGCTGATTGACGAGAATTTGCCGGTGGTGGTGCTGGCGACGCGGGATGAAACGGATCCAGCTTCGATGACCCTGTATGAAAAGAGCGTTTCGAACATCAAAGAGGTGAAGGCACGAGACGGGATTGTAATTTCGGTAGTGACCAGGGGAGATCGACTGGCGCGGGAAGCGTCCGATCACATCATCGAGCTGCCGCCGGCGCCGGATTTGCTTGCGCCGCTGCTGGAGATTATTCCGTTGCAGCTTCTGGCGTATCACATTGCGGTGCGCAGAGGGTGCGACGTGGACCAACCGAGAAATCTGGCGAAATCGGTGACAGTGGAGTAGGCAGACGTTAAAGGCGGCCCGCATCGGAAGGCGCGACCTACGCGAACAAGCGGAGCATAGCCATTTCCGGGTGCACAATGCTGGGCAGCCAGGATGCCGGCGCTACCAAGAAAGAAAATCGGCTAGAATTGGAGCATGCGATCACGCCTCCACGTCTTGCTGGTGGTAGCGCTCCTTCCCTTCCTTGCCGCACCTGAAGTGCGGGCACAAACCGCGGCACTAAAAGAAGTACACGTGGAAGGCTTGAAGCACCTGACCGAAGCCCAGGTGATTTACCTTTCCGGGCTGAAGACCGGTTCGCAAGTGGGCCGCAGCGACTTGCAGGAAGCCGCCGACGCGCTGGTACGAACGGGACTTTTCGCGAAGGTGACCTACAAATTCGACACCAAAATGGAAGGGGTTTACCTGACGTTTCAAACGGAAGAAAATCCGCTGCTGCTGGTCTCTTATGACAACTTTCCGTGGTACGACGATTCGGAGATCGATGCGGCCATCCAGAAATTGCTGCCCTTTTACGACAGGCATTTGCCGGAAGCAGGCGAGGTGGTGGAACGGGCCGCGGATGCCCTGAAGCAACTGATCGCGGCGCGGGAGCCACACGCGGACGTGACGCATCAGGTGGTCTTAAGCCCACTCGCGGATGGATCGGAGCAACAGTTCAGCGTCGTCGGATTGGTGCCGAAGATCGCGAGCGTGCAGTTCAGCGACGCCACACTTGCCGAGGATCCGGCGGTGCGGACGCACCTGGGAGAGATTCTGAATCATCCGTACTCGCGATTGAATATAGATTTGTTCCTGGCAGAAGAGATTCGTCCGATTTACCAGCAAAAGGGCTATTTGCAGGCAAAGATCGGGCCGCCGGAAGTCCGGCTAACGGGAGATCCCAACACGCAGAAGCTAACAGACCAGATTCCGGTGTACGTGCCGTGCGCGCCCGGAGCGATTTACAAGTGGAAAGGCGTGGATTGGAAGGGCAACGCCGCGATTTCGACGATTACGCTGACGAATTTGCTGGGGATGAAGGCGGGCGAAGTGGCAAACGGGCAGGCCATCTTCGGGTCGTGGGATCGCGTGCGGGAAGAATACGGGGAGCGCGGGTATCTGGAGGTGAAAGTGACGCCGACACCGGTTTACGATGATGTGGCGCACACGGTTTCCTACGATGTGGAGGTGAACGAAGGCATCCAATATAAGTATGGGTCGATGACGATTTCCGGAATGTCGTTGAGCGGGGAAAAGATGATCCACGACGCATGGACGGCGAAGCCGGGCGACGTGTTTAACAAGAAGATGTTCGAGGATTTTCTGATTCAATTGGAATCGCACAAAGAGAAAATATTTCGGGATTTGCCGGTGCATTACGACACCGTGGGTCATTATTTGCAGACCGATCCGGCAAAGGGAACCGTGGAAGTGTTGCTGGATTTTAAGTAAACATGAAGTTAGGGGAAAATAAGAGAACAAACCAACGCGGGGATGAGTGTGCTTGCATTTCAGGTTGAGAGCGCGGACCGGCTGCACGGGAAGGAGCGCCACTGCCACGGCGGAATATGGAAATGCTGGTAAACATACGGATGGATGAGGCGTCGGAGGCGGTGGCCGACGGGAAGGAACGCGCGCTGTTGGCGCGGCTGGCGAAGCTGCCTTCGGTGGTTGTGGCGCTTTCGGGCGGGATTGATTCGGCGTACCTGGCGTGGGCGGCGGATCGCGCTCTGGGAGAGAAGGCGCTCTCGGTGACGGCACTGTCAGAAAGCTACTCGGCATACGACCGAGAACAGGTGAAAGCACTCGTGAAGGCCACAAGGGTGCGGCACGAATACATTGCGACCCACGAACTGGAAAATCCGGCGTACCGGGCGAATGCAGCGGACCGATGCTACTACTGCAAAGACGAGCTTTTTTCAGCACTGGATCGATTGGCGAAGGAACGAGGCATTGCGGCCGTGACGTACGGCGTGAATGCCGACGATGCGTCGGACTTCCGGCCCGGGCAGCGGGCGGCGGCCGAGCACCAGGTGCTGACGCCACTGCTGGAAGCGGGAATGCACAAGGCGGAAATCCGGCTGTTGGCGAAGCGAGCGGGAATTCCCTGCTGGGACCGTCCGGCTTCGGCGTGCTTGTCGTCGCGACTGCCGTACGGCACAGAAGTAACGCCCGAGCGGCTCTCGCTGGTAGAACGGGGCGAGGCGGCGCTGCGGGCGCTGGGATTCCGGCAGTTTCGCGTGCGACTGCACGACAAGCTGGCGCGGGTGGAATTGGACCAGAAGGAGATGCCTCGAGCCCAGGAGGCAGCGATGGCGGCCGAAATCGTGCGCAGCCTGAAGGAAGCTGGTTTCACCTATGTGGCTTTGGATTTAGAGGGTTACCGTCAAGGGTCGCTGAACGAAACGCTGCGCAAAGCGGCCGGAACATCCTAGGGGCTGCTAACGTATCTTTGCATAGGAGGGCCCGGCTGGCAGGGCACAATACTTTGATGAACAGACGACCCCTCAACCTCCCGTTCGCAGCGCTCCTAGGGATGGCTTTTCTCGGCATTTCGATCCCCATCCAGGCCAGCGAGAGCGCCACCTTTGACCGTTCGTTCCAAGTGACGGCGCCGGTGCGTCTGGAGCTGAATAACGCTTCCGGGAATACCGAGATTCGCGGCAGCGCTGACGGGGTGGTGCGAATTCACGGGAAAGTGACACCGGGAGGATGGTCGATTTTCGGCGGGGGTGCGAAGAGCGTGGATGAGGTGGCGGCGAATCCTCCTGTGGAGCAAAACGGAAATACGATCCGCATTGGAAAGAACGCTTCCTGGTTCAAGAACGTCTCCATCGACTACCAGATCGAGGTGCCGCACGGAACAGAGATCGATTCGGATGTTGCGTCCGGCGGCATCACGATTGACAACGTCAAAGGCCCGGTGAAAGCGGGTTCGGCGTCGGGGTATGTGCACGTGTATCGCGTGGACAGCGACACGTCGGTGAACGCAGCGAGCGGATCGATCGAAGTTTCGGGGATTGGGGGATTCTTGCGCGTGTCCAGCGCCTCGGGCGACGTAAAAATCGCGGACGTGAAAGGTGAGCTACGGGTGAGCGCAGCCAGCGGATCGATTCGCATCGAGCATCCGGGGGATCGCGTGGATGCTTCGGCGGCGAGCGGGTCGATTGAAGTCACGGACGCCAATAACGATCTGAAGATACACGCGATATCCGGCGCGATCCAGGTTTCGGGGAATCCGAGCGCAAACCGGTATTGGGAGTTGAAGACGGTGTCCGGATCGGTGGAGCTGCACGTACCGAAGAGCGCAGGTTTTCTGCTGTCGGCGGAATCGACGTCGGGAGACATCCGCACGAGCATTCCGGTGATACTGGAAGAGCAGAGCAAGCATTCGCTTCGGGCACATATCGGGGATTCGGCCGGGCGGGTGGAAGTGCATACGATTTCTGGAAGCGTGAACGTGGGCGGAGCGTGAGGAGAAGTCATAAGTCTTAAGTCATAAGTCTTAAGTCATAAGCCTTCTGTTTTAAGCGTTACGTGTATTGTTTTGATCTCCACGTCAGAGTTGTCCTCACTTCATATTTCAGACCACATCTGGATCTGTTGACATCCTGGCGGCGCAAAACTCCTCGAACGAGGAGCAGATCCCTCAGCCCGCAAAAACCGCGGAGGATTCGGGATGACAATTTCTCCCTTGCGCACGATAAAAAGGAAATCGACGGCGCCACTGAATCTCTCGACCTAGAGGTTTGACGTCTTTTACCGAGAGGCCGGGGCAACAGGGGCGTAAACCCGGTACAATGACAAGGTGAGAACTGGTCGCATATACGGAAGAGTCCTCGGGGCTAGTTCCCTCCTGATTTTTCTTGGGCTTCCGCCGACAATTTGGTGTCAGGAAAAGCCGGAGACGGTTCCGGATACACCAGCGCCAGCCGCGGATGGAAGAAAAAACTCCACCAAACAGGCGGCGGCGCATGAACTGGCGCAGGAACAACAAGAATTGCAGAAAGCCATTGACCAGGCCGGAAACGACCGCGCGGCGATGGTACGGAACCTGCGGGAGTTCCTGAAGAAGTATCCCGAAAGCTCGCAGCGGCCGCAGATTTACCGGGCGCTGGTGGAATCGAGCTTGCAGCTACGCGATTTTTCCTTGGCTACCGAATACGCGGAGCGCATGGTGGCGTTGAATCCGAACGACCTATCGATCAACGTGCTCTCGGTGCAATTGTTGGAGCGCTATGGCGACGCGGCAGGGTGGCGGCGCGCGGTGAATTACTGCACGCGAGTGCTGGAGATCGTGCAACGAGAATCGGCTTCGGACAAATCACCGCGGCAATCGAGCGAACAATTTGAAAAAGACAAGCAGCGCGACGAATCGGCGATCCTGGTCGTGCGCGGCAGGCTCTATCAGAAACTCAAGGAACCCAAAAAGGCGCAGGAGGATTTCCAAGCGAGTTACCAGATTCTGCCAAGTTCCAGCGCCGCGGAACATCTGGGAGAACTCGCCGAGATGCGGCAAGACCCGGCGACGGCGGTCCACGAATACGCATTGGCATTCGCGCTGGCGGATGGTTCACCGGGGAGCGCTTCGCGGCCCGAAGTACGGAAAAAAATCGGCAATGCCTGGAGGCTGGCGCACGGGTCTGAGGACGGACTGGGAGATTATCTGCTGCGTGTCTACGACGAGACCGCGGCGGCTAGCGCAGCGGCAAAAACCGCGCGAAACAAGGGATTGAAGGAGCCCTCGCAGTTTGTGCTGCGAAAAGTGGCGGATGGTTCGGAGTTCCCGCTTGCCGATACCAAGGGGAAAGTGGTGGTGATGAACTTCTGGGCTACCTGGTGCGGGCCGTGCCGGGAGTGGGAACCTCATTTTGAAAGAGTGGCGAGCCAGTTCGCGGACCGGGAAAAAGACGTGTTGTTTTTCGAGGTGAATTGCGACGAAGACGAAACGCTGGTGGGACCATACGTAGCGGAAGAGAAGCCAAAGTCGCCAGTGTTGTTTGCAGATGGGCTGGACGCGCTGCTGCAGGTGAATTCTTTTCCGACGACCGTGATTCTTGACCGGGCGGGCAAAATTGCTTATCGGGCGGAGGGTTTTGATCCGGATGGAGTGGATCAGACGCTGGCACAGGCGATTGAGAGAGCGATGAGTTCGAAGCCGTGAGGTGTAGGGCATAAGCTGTTAGCCATAAGCGACAAGCTGTGAGGAATTAGCCGTTAGACTGGCGCTGTTGAAATCCCGGCGGTGCAGGACGCCGGGAGCAAGAAGCAGATCCCTCACCCCGCAAAAACCGCGGGGATTCGGGATGACAATTTTCCCCACTGCGCACAATGAAGAGGGAAACGAACAGAACCTACTAAGCTTTAGCAAGAGAGCGGAGAGCGGTGGCGGGGATGGCAACTCGGCAGAAGCGGCATGCCCCTTCGCAAGGGTCAGGGCAAGAAGCCGCCCCTGCACAACGAAGAGCGGCGTGGCGAGCAGAACCATTGGGAGTACAACGCGCGAACCCCGCAGGAGGGCCCTAGGGAGAGGCGGCGTCGGCTTGCGTGGGGAATATTTCGGCGGTTTCGCGGGCGGCGAGGATGGTGTTGATATGGATTTGAACGGTGTCTTCGACGCGGCGAGCGTAGCCTCCGGCTTGCGCGGTGACCACAGGGATGCCGCGTTTGCGGGCTTCCTCGAAAACGCCCGCGTCGCGCCGCTTTAGTCCCTTCAGGGTGAGATTCAAGCCGCCGAGCTGGTCCTCGCAATAGGGATCGGCGCCTCCGACATAAAAGAGCATCTCCGGCTGAAACTCCTGGATTGATTTCTTCACCGCGGGAAGCAGGGCGGCAAGATAATCGTCGTCGCCCACGCCGTCTTCGAGATTGATATCAAGCGAGGAATGCGGTTTGTGAGCCGGGTAATTGTTGAGCTGATGGATCGAAAGGGTGAAGACCGAGCGATCCTTGGCGAAAATGGCGGCGGTGCCGTTGCCGTGGTGGACGTCGGTATCGACGACCATGGCGCGGTTGATTTCCCCGCGTGACTGCAGAGCGCGAATGGCGACGGCGACATCGTGAATGGCGCAGAAACCTTCGCCGTGGCCGGGAAAGGCGTGGTGGAAGCCGCCGCCGATGTTGCAGCCGAAGCCATCGCGCAAAGCGGATTCAGCGGCGACGATGGTGCCACCGGCGGCCAGCCAGAAGGCGCGGACAAGTTCGGCCGAGTACGGGACTTCGAGTTTCATCTGTTCGGAGTGGGAGAGCGTGCCGGTTTTGAGTTTGTGGACCCAGTCGCCGGTGTGGACGCGGAGGATGTCCTCGTCGGAGGCGGGCTCGGGGCGAAGGAAGTCTTCGACTTGGGCGATGCCATCGTTGAGGAGCTTGTCGTGAACGAGGCGGAATTTTTGCGAAGGGAAAACGTGCGCGCCCAGGTGCAAGTCGTAACTTTCGTGATAAATAAGTTTGAAGGGCAGCATGATGAACTCAACTCAACGTATCACAATCATGAAGTTTAATCGGACAGGAAGGATGGGATCCTGAGTATAACAGCGCAGTGGGAAAAAATGGCCAGGGGACAATCGTGATCCTATCTGCGGAAAGAGAGTGCCTTCCGACGGCGGTGAGTTCCTGGAAAGAATAGGCAACAGAGGCGGAAGCCACAGAGGAAACCAAAAAGCCAGAAGCCAACAAACGGAAGCCGCCGCTTGGATGAAATTGAGCGGCAGCCTTCAAGGGCGGAAAAATGACCATGGCCGCGGCAATCCGCAACAGCGGCGCGGAGATTTTTCACTCCGCGGAGCCGCTGTTGACTGGACAGGGGCAACGCCGGAAGTACTCGGTGGAAGTTGAGATGCGCTCAGAAGAACTGGATGATTCAAAATCGCGTCCACGGTTGTACCGGGACGAAGTTCCGCTTCAGGACCGTGTGAAAAGACAGCTACGAGTACGCCTGTGAGCAGGCCCGTGCCTCCGCCAGCGGCCACACCTGCACCAAGCGCATGAGGCGAGCCGGTTGAAACCGATCCTATCAGGCCGCCATAGGTTCCCAGCGCCAGCCCCGCCAAAGTGGCTGCGCCGACTGCGCTTGCCGGATCTATCGCTTTCCCTGGAGCAGCTGCAATTTTCCCCCCATCTTCCACAAACAGTCTGGAGCTTTCACTCAGGCTTGCCGGAATCGCTGCCAGATCAACGGTGTAGCCGTTTGAAAAGGTCAGCAGGTTCATGCGGATGAGCAATTCGGCACGACCTTTAAGGCGGCCGGCAGGCTTGGCGCTGACCACTTCGCCGCGAACGAAGCTACCCATGGGAATAACGATTCGGTTGTTCCGCGCGACGGGGTAGATGGTTTGAAAATAAACACTATCGCCGGGTTTAGCGGTTCGCGTGGAAAGACCGCTCTGGAGCATTAGAGCCAGCCGGGTGCCGGCCGGGAGAATAATCTGGTCCTGGGGTGCGGCAACCGCGGTGGAGGAAGGTGATTCTGCCGGCGGAACCGGCCGGGGTGGCTGCTGAGCCGTGCCACGAGCACAGCAAAAGGGGGTGATTGCAGCGGCGGCGAAGAACAGTTGAGGCAGGTGCTTTAGCATTTGAAAGGGCCGTGAACCGGCCGTTGCGCGTTGAGGCAGCTAGGTCGCCAAAAAGCGTTCACCGCCCTCCTTTACGCAGGGGTGAACAAACGGCCTATTTTCTGCCACCTAGGCGAAAAATGGGGAAGGGTGCGTTGCGGAAGGCCGCGCGAGGGGGCCATGGAAACCTGCCAAGTGTCGGTTGTCGACGGCGGGAATTTGGACCGCCTGCTTCGAAACCATCGTCGGGCAAGAGTGGAACCTTGGGGAAATAAGTTTCTTCGCCTTATTGCAAACTGCGAGATGACTCTAGTATTCGCGATCGAGGATGAAGTCGGGGAGAGTGGTGAGGGCGCGGGCGTATTCGGAATAGCCGCTGCCGTTGAGGCAGGCTTTGGCGCGGACGGCGTATTCGAGAGCGAGATTGCGGGTGCGGTCGAGGGCTCCGGAATCGCGGACGAGCGCGACCAGCGTTTCCGGTTGGACGGAAAGGAATTCTTTTTCGTGTAAGACGCAAGCGACCATTTCGCGGGCTTCGCTGTGGCCGTTTTGCATGGCATAGATGAGCGGAAGGGTGACCTTGCCTTCCTTGAGATCGCTAAGGACAGGTTTCCCAAGCTGCTCGCTGGAAGCGGTGAAGTCCAGCAAATCGTCGACTAACTGAAAAGCAAGACCAGCATAGCGGCCGTAGTCGTCGAGGGCTTTTTCGTGCTCTTCGCCGAGGCCGCCGAGCACGCCGCCAAGGCGGGCGCAGCCGCTGAAGAGGCAGGCGGTTTTGTAATTGGAAAGCTTCAGCGCGTCTTCTTCAGAGACATCGATGCGGCCGATCTTCTCGAGCTGCAACAATTCGCCTTCGACCATCTTTTGTGTGAGATCAATGAGAATGTCGAGGACGTGGAAATTACGTTCCTGCAGGGCGATCTGAAAGGACTGCATGTAGAGCCAGTCGCCGGCGAGGACGCTGCGATGATTGCCCCAACGGGAATTGGCGGAGGGGCGGCCGCGGCGGGTGTCCGCGGAGTCGATGACATCGTCGTGAATCAGGGTGGCGCTGTGGAGGAGTTCGACGACAGCGGCAAGTTTAATAGCGCTCTGGCGGTTGCCTTCGCTTCCGGTAGCATAGCCATGGGCAAGGAGAAGCAGTGCGGGGCGAAGGCGCTTCCCTCCTCCACCAAGCAAATAGCTTGTGATTTCGGAGACCGGCTGATAGGCGGAGGCGCTTTGGCGCGAGAGTTCCTGCTCGACCTTGACGAGGTCTTCGCGCACCAATTCAAAAATCTCTCTGACGGTCAGTAAGGCGATGTCCGATCTCCGCTCCCGCTCCCTGTCAGCGGGGCAAAACGGCCGAGGACGCGTCCGGCCGTGGCAACCGGAAGAACCGCCGGAAATTCCCGGAAGTCGCCGCGGCTGTTTCCAGTAAGTCCAAGTTTCTCACATTCGCGAGAGTCTTTGCCACCTCCAGAACGTAAGCGGGCTCGTTTCTCTTGCCACGAAAGGGCTGCGGAGCGAGAAACGGAGAGTCCGTTTCGATCAAAACGTTCGAAAGGGGCAGAGCTTTTGCCACGTCGCGAATGCCTTGAGCCTTGGGGTACGTCAAGTTGCCGGTGAACGATACCATAAAACCCAAATCGATGCCGTGACGCGCGTGTTCGAGGGTGCCGGCGAAGCAGTGCAGGATGCCGCCGAGGCCGGTAGGCTTCCAGGCGTCGTCGAGGATGCGCAGGCAGTCATCCCAGGCGTCGCGGCAGTGGATGACGATGGGGAGTTTGGCGGCGGCAGCGAGTTCCATCTGCTGGCGGAAGACGCGTTCCTGGACCTCACGCGGAGAGTGGTCGTAGTAGTAGTCGAGGCCGATTTCGCCGAAGGCGATCACTTTGGGGTGCCGGGCAAGTTTGGAGAGGGTGTCGAGATGGGCGGGAGTGACTTCCTTGGCTTCGTGCGGGTGAATGCCGACGGTGGTGTAAATCCAGTCGTGGGCTTCGGCGTAAGGGAGGGCAGCGTCAAGTTTTTCAGGGCCGGGGCCAACGCCGATCGCGAGGATCGTGGAGACGCTGGCGGCGCGGGCGCGCGCGAGCATGGCGTCGCGGTCGGCGTCGAATTGGGGGAAGTCGATGTGGGCGTGGGAGTCAATGAGATCCATGGACGAGAGTAATCCGTAATCAGATGTCCGCAATCAGAAAGCGGCCGTTCACGTAGATCGAACCGTGCCCAAGTTACGTTTCTGCCCCGATCCCTCCGCTGCGTGCCGCAAAGATGCGGCACTCCGGCCAGGATGACAGAGAAGAGACTGTCCTCACTTCAGGCGAGCGCCGACTTCGACGTCTTCGAGGAAGGCGGTTAGGACGGGGCGGCCTTCGGGGCCGACCGAGGCGGCGACGATCATGCCGTTGGACTCGACGCCGCGAAGTTTGCGCGGCGCGAGATTAACGACGACGGCGACTTTGCGGCCGATGAGCGATTCGGGCTGGTAGTATTGCGCGATGCCGGCGCAAATTTGACGAATTTCCGTGCCGATGTCCACGGTGAGCTTCAGGAGCTTGTCGGCGCCGACGATGCGCTCGGCGGTCTTGATCTGGCCGACCCGCATTTCGACCTTGGTGAAATCTTCGATGCCGATTTGGGCGGATGCCGCTGGGGCAGCAGGGGCCGCGGCACCGGCACCCGAGGGGGCCGCAGGCGCGGCAGCCGGGGCCTGCGCGGGTGTTGGATTGAGTTCTTCGTTTGCCATGGCTTCGATCCTCTCGATTGCTTCAGTTTTTTCCACACGCGGAAACAGTGTCTGTGCCTTGCCAAGCGCGGCGCCAGGAACGAGCTGGCCCCAACGCAGGCCGTCGAGCGCAAAAGCGCCGGGCGAACCGGACTGGCCGAGCAGCGACCAGATTTTCGATGTGCTGTCCGGCAAGACCGGATAAGCAAGCGCCGCGACGATGCGGAGAAGCTCCGCGACGGTCCACAAGATCGTGCCTTTGCGGCTTTGATCGGCTTCGGAAGCGCCGAGAGCCCAGGGCTGTTCGCTGGTGAGATATTTGTCGGCAGCGGCGATGACCGCCCAGATGGCTTCGAGCATGCGGGCGAAATTCAGTTTGTCGTAATTCTCCAGGACATCACCAATGGCATTCCGGGTTTCGCTGGCGAGGGCTTCGTCCTGCGGCTGATGCGCGCCGGGCTTCGGGATCTTGCCGGCGAAGTTCTTCTCGATGAGGGCGGCAGTGCGGCTGGCGAGATTGCCGAGGCCGTTGGCGAGGTCGCTGTTATAGCGGGTGACGAGCGCGTCGTAGCTGAAGTTGCCGTCCTGGCCGAAGACGACTTCGCGCAGCAGGAAATAGCGCAGCGCGTCCATGCCAAGCATGTTGACGATGGGTCGCGGCAGGACGACGTTGCCCTTGGACTTGCTCATTTTGGCGGCGTCCATCAGGAACCAGCCGTGCGCCCAAACCTGCTTGGGAACGGGCAGCATGGCAGCCATGAGGAACGCGGGCCAATAGACGGTGTGGAAACGGATGATGTCCTTTCCCACTAGATGCAGGTCCGCGGGCCACATACCACGCTTTTCCCATTCGGGGCCGCCGACGGCGCTGAGATACGCGGTGAGGGCGTCGAACCAGACGTAGAAGACGTGCGGCTCTTCGCCGGGAACGGGAATGCCCCAGCGGATGGTGGTGCGGGTGATGCTGAGGTCTTTCAGGCCGCCTTCGACGAAGCTGATGATTTCGTTTCTGCGAGTTTCCGGCTGAATGAATTCGGGATTCTTGCGATAGAAATCGAGCAGCGGTTTCTGGAAAGCGGAAAGTTTGAAGAAATAGTTTTCTTCGGTGACGGTTTCCAGCGGACGATCGCAATCCGGGCAGAGATTGCCGGGATTGGGCTCGGTGACGAAGGCGTTGTCGTAAACGCAGTAGAGGCCGGTGTAATGGCCTTTATAAACGTAGCCGTTCTCGCGGCACTGGCGGAAGAGCCACTGGACGGTGCGCACGTGCTTGAGATCGGTGGTGCGGACAAATTCGTCGGCAGGAATGCCGAGTTCGTCCCAGAGAGCGCGCCAAGCGTCGGCCATTGTGGCGACAAATTCGGATTCCGGGACACCGGCCTTCTTGGCGGCGCGTTCAACGTTGACGCCGTGCTCATCGGTGCCGGTGGTCATGACCACGTCATAGCCGCGCATACGCTTATAGCGGCGGATGACATCGGCGACGATGGTGGTGTAAGTGTGACCGATGTGGGGCAGCCCGTTGGTGTAATAGATGGGCGTGGTGAGGTAGAACTTTTCTTTGTTCTCTGGCATTCGGGTGTCTCTGGACTAAAAGCCGTACGCTGTTAGCCGCCAGCATCAGGCTAAGGGCCTTTAGCTGTTAGCCATAAGCAAGAGAGAAGAGTCGGTTCGTCTTGCGAGTGGCGCGACCGTTCTCTGCGAGAAGTTGCGGACGGCCCGCCTCAGAAGGCGGGCTCTACAATTCTACGACAGAAGCCGATCGCCAACGGAGTTACGCATCCGACAAACGGCTATTGGCTAAGGGCAATAAGCGAACGGCTTAAAGCGTATGGCTCAGCGTACAGTTTACGGCTGACAACTTGCCGAGCTATTCCCTGGCCGACCAACGACGCATGGCTTCTTCCATGACGCGATGTAGCGGCACATTCTGCGCTTCCGCCAGTTTACGGCAATCTTCGAATTCCGGCGAAGCCTGGCGAACATGGCCGTTGAGCCGGGCGACTTTGATGCGCACGTCGCCGAAAGGGGTGTGCACGGTTTCCCAGTGGCGGGCGAGGATGCGGCGTTCGGCGGCATAGCTGCGGACGCCCAAGGTGGTGGTTTCGGCGAAAAAGATGTCGTGGAAATTGGCTTCATCTTCGGGTTTGCAGAGGACGGTGACGAGCATGCCCGGACGATTCTTTTTCATTTGAACTGGAGTGGAGAAAACATCGAGCGCGCCGGCGGCGAGCGCTTTTTCGAGAAAATAGCCGTAGATTTGCGGGTTCATGTCGTCGAGATTGGCTTCGAGGACGCGGATGATTTCGGAAGTGGCAGCGGAATGCCGGGTGGCGGCTTCGCCGATCATCAGGCGGAGGACGTTGGGCTGGGCTTCCAGATCGGCGGTGCCGGCTCCGTAGCCGATGGCGGAGACGCTCATGGGAGGTTGTGGCCCAAAGGAAGTGCAAAGCGTAGCGACGATCGAGGCGCCAGTGGGCGTGACAAGTTCCTTTTGGATGCCGGTCGAATACGTGGGCTTGCCGAGCAACAGGCGCGCGGTGGCCGGAGCAGGCACGGGCAGGATTCCGTGGGCCATATTCGCGGTGCCGGCGCCGACATTGAGCGCGGAGCAGGCGAAGGAGTCGATGCCGAGCGCGGCAAAGCCAATGCAGGCGCCGACAATGTCCACAATGGCGTCGACGGCGCCGACTTCGTGGAAGTGAATTTTCTCGAGCGGGACGTCGTGGACGGCGGCTTCCGCTTCGCCGAGTTTCCGGAAAATGGCGGAGGCTTGCTGCTTGACGTTGGTGGCAAGGCTGGATTTTTCGAGGATATGGAGAATCGTGCTGAGCGAGCGATGGGTTTGCGCGTCCTGCGCGCGCACTTTGGCGCAGGTGGCAGCCATGCCGTTTTTCCAGACTTTTTCGGCGGTGAGTTCCCAGCCGGGGAGGCCGAGGGAGCGGAGTTCGCGGCGGAGATGGTCGAGGGAGACGCCGGCGTCGAGGATGGCGCCTAGGGTCATGTCGCCGGAGATACCGCTGAAGCAGTCGAAGTAGGCAAGGTTCATACGAGAAAAACCAGCATTGATAGTAACGAAGAGGACGCGCGGAGGTAAAGCCACGTGGCACAGGCACTCTGGCCTGTGCGTTGATGCGTGGTCGTGACTCGGGTGCACAGCCCCTTCGAGGCTCAGGGCAAGCAGGAATGGCTGTGCTACAGGGCGCGGCCCGCGGCAGCGGCGGAGGACCAAGCCCATTGAAAGTTGAAGCCCCCGAGGTGGCCGGTGACGTCGACGACTTCGCCGATGAAGAATAGGCCGGGGACCTTGCGGGCTTCCATGGTTTTGCTGGACAGATCGTCGGTGTTCACGCCGCCAGCGGTGACTTCGGCTTTTTCGAAGCCTTCGGTGCCGGCGGGGCGAACTTGCCAGGCGTGCAATTCCCTTTCGAAGGCGTCGAGCGAAGCGTTGGTCCAGGATTTCAGCGGATGAGATTGCAGCCAGCGTTCGGCGAAGCGTTTGGGCAGGAAGGATTGGAGCGCTTTTTCGGCGGCAACGGCGGTGCGCGTGCCGGCTTCGCGGATGGGTTGCGTGGCTCGGCGATCCGGGGCGAGATCAATTTGCAAGGGTTCGCCTTCATGCCAGTAGCTGGAAGCTTGCAGGATAGCGGGACCGCTGAGGCCGCGATGGGTGAAGAGCATTTTTTCGCGGAAGCTCTCGCGGCCGGCGGTGGCGATGATTTCGGCAGAGACTCCGGCGAGGTCGGAGTAGCGTTTGCGATCGGAGGCGTGGAAGACCAGCGGCACCAGAGCGGGGCGCGGCGGAATGATTCCGAGGCCGAATTGCTTGGCGAGATCGTAGCCGTAACGGGTAGCGCCCATTTTGGGGATGGAGAGGCCGCCGGTGGCGACGACGAGCGCTGGGGCGCGGTATTCGGAGGTTGCGCAGCGGACGACGAATGAGGTGTCGCGGCTCACTTCGCGGATTTGGGCGTTGACGACGATTTTGACGCCGGCGGAACGGCATTCGGATTCCAGCATCGAGACGATTTGCGTTGCCGAGTTGTCGCAGAATAGCTGGCCAAGCGTTTTTTCGTGGTAGGCGATGCCGTGTTTTTCGACAAGGGCGATGAAATCGGCGGGAGTGTAGCGAGCCAGGGCAGACTTGGCGAAGTGCGGATTCCGCGAGAGGAAATTCTTTGGCTGGCAGTGGAGATTGGTGAAATTGCAGCGTCCCCCGCCGGAAATGAGGATTTTTTTGCCGATTTTTTCGGCGCGTTCGAGGACGGCGACGCGGCGGCCACCTTTGCCGGCCTCGATGGCGCAGAAGAGGCCGGCTGCGCCTCCGCCAAGAATGAGGACGTCGTAGTCAGTCAAAAGATGGTCACCGTTCAAAGAAAAAGCGCCGGTCTAAAGACCGGTCATTACACAGGCGCGGACGCGCGCGTGATAAAGACGGCATAAAGCCGCCCCTACACAAGCGCATACTGAGTGTGTATACTGCTCGAACTGAACCTCTACCGCAAGGCGCGTGCGAAGAGCGCCGCAAGGATGGAACGATGTTCATCGCACGAATGGCCGCTCTCCTCTAACAGAGCGCTGAAAGGGCATCTTCGGGTAACTTCAGGGGCTAAAGCCCCAGCCTCCTAAAGAAGCGGGACTTTTCAGCAAGCTATCCAGAGCAAGCCAGCCACGCGAGGGATGCGCCTTATCCCAATTCCCTACTGACTTTTCCGCGGCCGCGTTTTGCCTTTTGCAACGCCCGCGCAGACCGCCCAGGTATTTATGTCCTTGCAGGAATCACAAACCAGTTTAACTGCGGCATTGCCTCCGAAGCCGCCGCCGATTTGGAGTTCGATCCGGGAAGCGCTTCGTGGATCGCATCAGGATTTCACAACCGGCAGCCTGAACCGCGCCATTTTGTTGCTGGCGATTCCGATGGTGATGGAAATGGTGCTGGAGTCGCTGTTTGCGGTGGTGGATGTGTTCTGGGTGGGGCGACTGGGCGCGGAGGCCGTGGCGACGGTGGGCCTGACAGAATCACTGCTGAGCCTGGTGTTCGCGGTAGGGCTGGGTTTGAGCCTTTCGACGACGGCGATGGTGGCGCGGCGCATCGGAGAGAAAGATCCCGCTGGTGCGGCCGTTGCTGGGGCGCAGGCGATTTTTCTGGGTGTTGGCGTGTCGCTGGCGGTGGGCGTTCCGTGCCTGATCTATGCACCGGATTTGCTGCGGCTGATGGGAGCTTCACCGGCCATTGTGGCGACGGGGGGCGGGTACGCGCGCATAGCGCTAGGCGGCAGCGGCGTGGTGCTGCTGCTGTTTCTGAACAACGCCATTTTCCGCGGCGCGGGCGACGCGGCGATTGCGATGCGTTTGCTGTGGGTTTCGAACATCATCAATCTGATCCTGGACCCGTGCTTCATTTTCGGGCTGGGGCCGTTTCCGAAGCTGGGTGTGACCGGCGCGGCGCTGGCGACGTTCACCGGGCGCGGCATCGGGGTGCTTTATCAGTTTTATCGCCTGCTGCGCGGCACCGAGCGGATTCGCATTCTGCGTTCGCAGATTCGCGTGCAATGGGAAGTGCTGTTGCGGCTGGTGCGCGTGTCGCTAACGGGGATTCTGCAGTTTGCCATTGCGCACACGAGCTGGATCGGGTTGGTACGCATCATCAGCGTGTTCGGCTCGGCGGCGCTGGCCGGATACACGATCGCCATCCGCATTGTGATTTTCGTGATTATGCCGTCGTGGGGGTTGAGCAACGCGGCGGCAACGCTGGTGGGGCAGAATCTTGGAGCGCGAAAGCCGGAACGCGCGCAGATATCCGTATGGCGAACGGGCTTTTACAACATGGTGTTCCTGGGGGCCGTGGGCGTTTTCTTTTTGATTTTTGCGACCCCGGTGGTGCGGCTGTTCACGCAGGATCCAGAGGTGGTGCCCCTGGCCGCGTCGTGCCTGCGCATATTGAGCTATGGGAATATAGGGTACGCGTACGGAATGGTGATGCTGCAGGCGTTCAACGGAGCTGGCGACACGGTGACGCCGACGGTGGTGAATTTCTTCGGGTTCTGGCTGCTGGAGATTCCGCTGGCGTACGTTTTGGCATTGCGCATGGGATGGAAGGCGAATGGGGCTTATGTGTCCATCGTGGTGGCAGAGTGCGCGATCGCGTTGGCGGGCGTGCTGCTGTTCCGGCGAGGGAAGTGGAAGGGACAGCAAATTTAGCAGGAGATGGAAGACAGTCTAAGGGTGGGGCGCGCTTGCCTGCAGGAAGCAGGCGTTACCACCGGCGACTACAAGAATGGTTCACGGGCACGGAGCCAGGAGGTAAACTCGCGGCATGGCACACGCGGTGATGACGCCAAAGCTTTCTCTCCCGCCGGGACCCAAGGGAGATTTCCTGCTGGGGAGCGCGCGGGAGTTCGCGCGAGATTGGCCCGGGCACATGGAACGTTGCGCGCGCGAATTTGGGGATATCTGCTACTACCGCTTTCTGCATGTGCCGATCTGCCAGATCACGCATCCGGATCAAATCGAACAGGTGCTGGTGCGCCAATCCGCGAATTTTCACAAATCGCGCGACTACGGCGCGCTGAAATTCATTCTGGGCAATGGACTGCTGACCAACGAAGGCGCTTCCTGGCAGGAGCAGCGGCAGTTGATCCAGCCGGCTTTTCGCCACGAAAACATTCTGGCGTACGGGGAGATCATGGCGGATTCGACCGCCAGGCATCTGGCGCGGTGGGAGGATGGCGAAGCGCGAGATCTGCATCAGGAGATGGCGGAATTGACGCTGGACATCGTCAGCAAGTCGCTGTTCGGCACGAATGCCGCTCATCTGGCGCACGAAGTCGGCGAGGAGATCGCCGCGGTGATGGAAAGATTTCAGGCCATGGCGGCGCTCTCGTTTCTGTTGCCGGCCAACTTCCCCATTCCCAAGACGCCGCGAGTGCTGCGGTCGAAGAAGAAACTGGATGGAGTGGTGCTCTCGATGATCCGGGACCGGCGGAAGAACAAGACCACCGGGGAAGACCTATTGCAGCGGCTGCTGGATGCGCAGGATGAAGCCGGCCGGCAGATGAGCGACGAGCAACTGAAGGATGAGGTGATGACGCTGTTCCTCGCCGGGCATGAGACAACGGCGAATGCGCTCACGTGGACGTGGTATTTGCTGGCGCAGCATCCGCAGGCGGAACAAGCGCTGGGCAGGGAGATTGATCGCGTGCTCGCGGGCCACGCTCCGACGCTAGGCGATCTGCCGCGGCTTCCCTACACCGAAATGGTGGTGAAGGAATCGATGCGATTGTTTCCGCCGGCGTGGGGCTTCGGCAGGCTGGCGCTGGAAGAGTTCGAACTGGACGGCTATCGAATCCCCGCGGGGACGAATATTTTCATCACCCAATGGCTGACGCACCGCGATTCGCGGTTCTTTCCGGATCCGCTGCGCTTCGATCCGGAGAGGTGGCGCGAGGATCCAGTGCGCAAAGGCAAGATTCCGAGGTTTGCGTACTTTCCGTTTGGCGGCGGGCCGCGCGTGTGCATTGGCGCGGGCTTCGCGATGCTGGAAGCGGCGCTGTTGCTGGCGACGATCGCGCAGAGGTATCGCTTCACGCTGGCGCCGAACGCGAAAGTGACGCCGCTGTTTTCGGTGACACTGCGGCCGAAATGCGGGTTGCCGATGGTGCTGCACCGCCGTTAGCGTTTCCGGTTCCCTTCCCCTCAAGTATCTGGCGTATAAAGGATTTTCGCCTTACAATTCCCGGCGGTGGTATACCGTCTTTTCCGTTTCAACCGAATCCAGTTTCCGGGAGCCTGTCAGCCCATGAGATGCAAACTCGTGTTGTTGTTGGGATACGCGTTCGCGATGGCCGCAAGCGCATCCGCCGGCGAAAAGCCGTGGATTGAAGTGAAGAGCCCACACTTCCGGGTGCTGACGGACGCCGGCGCGGGCGAGGGACGCCTTGCCGCGCGTGAGTTTGAGAGACTTCGCGCGGTCTTCGCGGCACGATTTCCCAACTTCCGGCTAGATTCCGGTTCCCCTTTGACAATTTTCGCAGTGCGCGATGAAGAAACTGCAAAAACCCTGGCCCCCTATTACTGGAAAACGAAAGGAGCGAAACCCCTTGGTTTGTTCAGCCATGGGTGGGAGAAACAGTTCGCCCTGGTCCGCATGGATACTTGGAATTTGGGGACGGAACACGTCGTCTACCATGAGTATACGCACTCCATCTTGGCGTTGAATGCGCGATGGCTGCCTATTTGGCTGAACGAAGGAACAGCGGAATTTTATGGATACACGCGGTTTGAGGAACACAAGACGCTCATCGGCGCACCGACGGACCACTTCCGACTGCTGCGGCAGCATTCGTGGATACCACTGGAAACCTTGATTACGGTGAATCAGAGGTCGCCCTACTATCGTGACGAAGACAAAGTGGGTATGTTTTATGCCGAATCCTGGGCGTTAGTGCACTACTGCATTTTCGGTCCAAACATGGAAGGAGGGAAAAAACTTGATGACTTCTATCAACGGCTGCAGAGCGGGATTGAGCAAAAGCAGGCATTCCAGGAGGTTTTTGGCAGCTTTAAAGAAATGGACCGCCAGCTTGACGATTACGTCCATAAGTTCACGTTACAGGCCGCAGTGGTGAATATCGCGCCGGGAATAAGTGAAAAGGATTATCAGACACGAACACTAACGAGGGGAGAGACATTTAGCGAACTGGGCGCCTATTACCTGTGGAACCACGATCTCGATAATGCGAGGGCGTATGTCAGCGAGGCGCTGAAGGAGGATGCGAAATTGGGGCTAGCCCATGAGGAGCAAGGGTTCCTGGATTTTTACGACGGGAAAGACCATGACGCTGCCAATGAGTTCCTTGAAGCAGTCAGCGACGACAAGTCGCTGTATCTTTCCCAGTTTGCGAAGACAATGCTGTCTCCTCAGGCAGTGTCCGAAGAACGCGCCGATCAGTCCGTGTTCCGTCAAGGCTTGACCGATACCCTGAACTTGAATCTGCAGTTTGCGCCAGCTTTCATCCAACTGGCGCGGCTGGCGGTGCGCCAAAACGATCTGAACACGGCATTGAAGTACTCAATGCGTGCGGAAACCCTCGAACCGTCGCGAGCGGGATATCACACCATGAGCGGCCAGATTCTCCTGCGGTTGGGCCGAGGAAAAGAGGCAGCGGAGTATGCAAAGTTTGTGGCCGACCGATGGTTTGGAGCAGACCACAATGAGGCCGTAGAGCTGTGGAACAAAGTGCCCGAATCGGAGCGTCCGTCAGGAGAACTCCTCCTGGATTGGAATCCAAAAGAGACAAAACGGGCCGAAGGGATCTTAAAGGGGGCTGCCTGCGGCGATAAATCGAAATGGTCTCTCAGCGTGTTGCATGGCGATGAAATGCTGACTTTCCATTCGCAAGGCCCGTATCTGTGGGGATTCGCGGATACACTGTGGTATGGGCACGACCACATTAATTTTTGCCATCACCTGGAAGATCACCGGACAATCGTATATTACAAACAAGTCGTAGATAAATCGTATACAGGAGACGTCGTCGAGTTTGAGATTCGGGACGATCTGCCGCCGGCGCCGAAGGTAGCCGCGGATTAAACCCCGAATTCAAAAACCCTGCCATCTCAGGCGCGGCACAGGCAGGAGTGCCTGTGCCACTCGAGGCCAAAACCGCTGAACTAAAAGCCTGGGGGAGTTTCGGCAGCGACGTTGAAGGCGCGCTCGAGAGCGATGCCGGCGGCGCCTAGAGTGCCCTCTTCGAAGAGACGGCCGATGAGCGTGATACCGTGGGGAACGCGGCGCGGGGGATTGAATTTAGGCAAGGGGCGGCTGGGATCGGGGGCCCAATCGGAGCGCGCTTCGGAAACTTCCACAAAGCCTGCCCGCATGGTGAGCGAGGGATGGCCGGTGTTGTTGGTGATGACAAGCATTTCGTCGCGCAACGACGGGACCAGCAGCAAATCCACTTCAGACATAACGCGGTGCATTTCTTCGGCAACGCGGCGGCGCAAGCGATCCGTTTGCACAAAATCGACGGCGGAAAGGAATCGCGACTGGCGGAAAAGATTCGGCCAGGCGTCGTAGGTCTGGACTTTGAGCTCATCGGCTTTGCCTGTGAGGGTTAGTTCCTCGAAGGAAGCGGCGCTTTCGGCAAAGAGAATGACGTTGAGGCAGTCGTAGGGCCAGTCGGGGATGGAGACTTCGACGGGAACCATGCCGAGCTTCTTGATGGTTTCGAGCGCGGCGCGATCGACGTTGGTTGCGGGAGGTTCATTCATCCACTTGGGGAAATAGCCGACGCGCAAACCTTTTACGCTGGCGTTGGCGTCGAAGTCGAGTTTGCTGGGAACGCTTTGCAGGTCGCCGGAATCGGGGCCGGAGATGGCATGAAGGACGAGGAGGGCGTCTTCGACGCTGCGGGTCATGGGACCGAGCTTGTCGAGGGACCAGCAGAGCGTCATTGCGCCGGTGCGAGGGACACGGCCATAGGTGGGACGCAGGCCGGTGACGCCACAGCGCATGCTGGGCGAGACGATGCTGCCGCCGGTTTCGCTGCCAATGGAAAAGCCGACGAGGCCAGCGGCGGTGGCGGCACCGGGGCCGGCGCTGGAGCCCGAAGCGCCTTCTTCGAGCAGCCAGGGATTCACGGTTTGCCCGCCGAACCAGATGTCATTGAGCGCGAGGGCGCCGAGGCTGAGTTTGGCGACGAGGACCGCGCCGGCAGCGTGGAGGCGTTTCACGACGGCTGCGTCCTCTTTGGGGACGCGGTCGCGAAACGGTTCGGCGCCGTAGGTGGTGGGAATGCCGGCGGTGTCGAGGAGATCCTTGCCGCCCCAGGGAATGCCGTGGAGCGGTCCGCGGTACTTGCCGGCGGCGGTTTCAGCGTCGGCCTGCTTGGCTTGCTGGAGAGCAAGGTCTTTCGTCAGCGTGATAACGCAGCGGAGTTTGGGATTGTATTTCTCGAGACGGTCAAGATAAATCTGCGTGAGGCGCGTGGAGGTGATTTGCTTGGTTTCGACCCAGTGAGAAAGATGGGTGACGGGCGAGAAGGCGATAGCTTCGTCACTTTTGGGAAGCGCGGGAGCGGAGTCGCTGCGGAGGAAGCGGTCTTGGGTTGGTCCAACATGCATGCCGGGCAGCGCGGGATTCCAACTGGAGTACGGAACAACGGAGGCGGGGAGCTCGACTTTGCGGGGCCCGGTGCGGCGCTCGTACATAAAAGAGATGTTGCCGCGCCAACTGGAGGCGGCCTGTTCGAGCTGCGGCTTGGTCAGCGCGACCTGCATGAGTTTTTCGGCTTCGACAAACGTTTCCGAAGACACCTGTGGACCCATGCCCTGGCCGGTGCCGAAAGCGGGCGGTGCGCCGGGGGGTAATTGTGAAGGCGACTGCTGTTGGGCGGGGTCTTGCGCTTCGAGAGGCAGCGCTCCTGCCGCACCCGCCGCCGCCCCCGCCAGCCCAATTGTTGCTTCCGTCAAAAATTCGCGCCGTGTTTTCGTCATGTCGCCTCCGCGGCGACATTCTACAGCAGCCAAAGGCAAGTCTGTAAATTTCCGGCCCCAACCAAATCGCTCCCGAAACTGGAACAAACGCTGGCTGCGAATTGCCAACTATTTGTTCGAGAGGAGCCCCATGAGCTTTTGGCGCTCGGATGCAATCTCTTGGCGGGTATCATTTACTTTTGTCAAGGACGGAGTGAGTTCCTGGTAGAAGGGATTTAACGCACTGATGGATTTTTGTAAAACCGGGAGTCGCACGGCACTTTGGTCCGGTGTGAGGCGCAAGGCTTCCTCCGCGGAGGACATGAGTATGGCGAAGGCAGCGGCGTCCGAGGCGGAGAGTTTGGTCCCATCGAAGGGTGCAGACTTCCCCGTCAGTTGCCGGTAGTCCTGTGCGGGGTTTGCGGATTTCCCGATTTTTTCGACGGCGATTTCGATCGCGCCTTGTTCCAAGGCAAGAGCGCGGCTCCAGTCGAAGCCGGTTTCGGGCAGCGCACGAACGACAGAGGCAACTTGCGCTTTCTCGGCTGAGGAGAGAATGCCCTGCTGAGCCGCTTGCGTGAGCGCGTTGAGGTTCGAGAGTAACGCGGTTTTGGCGATAAGAACAAAGATAAGCGTGCCGCCTTTGGCAAGATCCTGGGAAAAGCGGATACCCGCCAGCCAGGCGTCCACCGCGGATTGGGTCTCGCCTTTCGAGGCGAGACGCATGCCGTAGAGCGTGTTGAGGCGCGCGAGAACCCGGGCACGAGGCGCGTAAGCGATGGAAGCGGCGGGGCCGCGGCGGTATTCGAGGCCCCAGTCGCAGTCGGGCAGCCTGGTGGCGCGCTGCATGATCTGGATGGCGTCCGCGTTTTTGTCGAGGACGGGACCGAGTTTCGCTTCGTCCCACGGAACCTGACCCGCAGCGGTCTTCTCGAGGAGTTGCGAAGTTTCCATGCCGGCGGGCGGGTCCTGCATTTCCGCAAAGGCCATCCAGTAGCGGAGGGCGGCGTTACGCGTTTCGGGCGGAAGCTTTGGAGCGGCGGAAGCGGAGAGCGCGCAAAGCAGGAGGGCCGCAAGGATCGACGGAGTTCGCGAGATTTTGTTCTTGGCGTGCCATGTCTGCATGTGACTAGTCCTTTGCCAGCGGGGCAAGCGCGCTGGCGTTTCCTTGGAATCCCGGAAGAAGCTTTCGCGACGCGGCATCCAGCACTGCGTCGAGCTGCCGCGGATCCTGCTGCGCGAGCCGGGTCCATTCGAGAAGCGACGACGGCTCCGCCATCGCAGGAGGCACGGGCGAGGATCGCGTTGGGGACTTTACATCCGGCGACTGCGTCCGGTTCGGGCGACGGGCGGCAAGCCACCAGGAGGCGCTCGCGGCAAGAATGACTACGGCAGCAGCCAGGAGCCTGCGGAATGCGAAGGTCCCCGGGCGCGACTCCATCGGCAGCGGGGCCGGCGGCCGCGGTTGAAATTCGCGGAGAAACGCTTCGAATTTTTCATCGTCTATCATCCGTTCGCCTTCCCTTCCCGAGATTCGCGGGCCCGGAACGCCACGCGGAGCTTTTGCAGCGCATATCGGTAGCGCGGGGCAGCCGTGTTCACCGAAGTCGCGGTTCCCGCGGCTACCTCCTCCAACGACATGCCATCCCAAAGGCGCATAATCACGACCTCGCGCTGCTGCTCCGGCAGCACAGCCAGCGCGCCTTGCAAAGCGAACTCGGCCTCACGATCCCCGCCGGGATGCACGAGCCAGTTCGCACGCGACTCCAGGGGGACTTCGCGTACGGTGTCCCTCCGGCGATTCAGGCAGGTGTTGCGAACGGCGCGGTAGAGATAGCCGGCCGATAGCTCCAGGGAAGAATGCTCGCCGCTCAGGAGCTTCAGAAAGACTTGTTCCACGGCGTCCTGCGCGAGCGCGAAGTCGAGGCCGAAGGACCAGGCATAGGTGGTGAGCGGCCCGCCGTGGCGTTCGTAGTGCGACAAGACTTCGCGTTCGCTGAGGCGTTTCCGGTCCAAGGCATCCTTTGCACGGTGCGCGGCTCTAGAGTGATAACACGGGAGCCGGTGGTTTTTGTCTAATCGGGATTTGTTTGGAAGGACCCATGGCAGCCGTCCGTGACCAAGAGAAGAGCGGGTCGCCGCAGGCGGAAGGCCCTGCAAGCCCGCAAGCGGAGGATGGTGTAGAAAGTGGCCTTACCTGGGAAGGAAGAGGCGGCGCACCCTTCGCATGCGCTCAGGGCAAGAAGCCGCCCCTGCACGATGCACAAAAGCGGCGTGCAGCCGCCCTACACAACTAAGGTTGGCGGGGACCACGGCTGGTATACTGAAAATTTACCAGGGCAGGCATAGATCAAGCTGGTGGATCGAGGGAACGTGTATCAGACACTGCTGCAAGGGCTGAAAGGGGCGTTGGCGGAGCATATCCGCGAGAAATATGGCGTGGAGTTGAACGTGGTGCTGGAGCGGCCGCCGAAGCTGGAGATGGGAGAGGCGGCTTCGCCGGTGTGCTTTGAACTGGCAAAGCGGCTGAAGAGAGCGCCGCGGCATATCGCGCAGGAGATTGCGGCGTCGCTGCCGAGGATTGAAGGAATCGCACGCGTGGAGGTGGCGGGCGGCGGGTATTTGAATGCATTTTTTGACCGGGCAGCTTTTTTTGCGGCCACGGTGGCGGAAGGAAGTGGAGAGTGGCCCTTCGCGGAAGGCGCTCAGGGTAAACGAGTGGCCCCTCGGCAAGAGCCGGGGCAACCGAGCGGCGCGAAAGAAGAGAAGAAGGAGAAGAAAAAAAAGGTGATCGTAGAACACACCAGCATCAATCCGAACAAGGCGGCGCACATCGGGCACCTGAGGAACGCGGTGCTAGGGGACACAATGGTGCGACTGCTGCGATACACGAACCACGACGTTGCCGTTCAGAACTACATCGACAACACCGGCGTGCAAGTGGCCGACGTGGTGATTGCGTTCCAGCAGATGGAGAAGAAGTCGCTGGCGGAGGTGAAAGCCCTGGCGGCGCAGCCAAATTTCGACTATTTGTGCTGGGATTTATACGCCAAGGCGACACAGTTTTTCGAGGAGGACAAGGTCCGGGCCGGGAAGCTGCGTGGCGAGACTCTGAAGTCGATCGAAGAAGGCCGAGGGGAAGCCGCCGAGATGGGCGCGGTGATCGCCGATGCGATTGTGAGCTTACATCTGCGGACGATGGCGCGGCTGGATATTTTTTACGAACTGCTGGCGCGGGAGAGCGAAATTCTACACCTGCATTTCTGGGACGCCGCGTTTGAGAAATTGAAGGCCAGCGGGGCAATTCGATTGGAGGCCAGCGGGAAGAATGCGGGTTGTTGGGTCATGCCCTGGAGGAAAGAGGCAAATGAGGTAAAGGACGTTAAGGAGGTAAAGGAGAAGAGCGCCGCAGCAGCGGCCGGCGAGGCAAGCACCAGCGGGCGGACCGAAGAGGATTTGGACAAGATTATCGTGCGGTCGAATGGGACCGTGACCTATGTTGGGAAAGACATCGCGTATCAGCTTTGGAAGTTTGGGTTGCTCGGAAAGGATTTTCATTATCGCCGGTGGCCGAATGCACCCGGAGCGGAGCAGCTATGGGCTACAACCACGGAACCCAATGAACCCGGTGCGCCGCAGTTTGGCGGGGCGGAAGCGGTTTACAACGTGATTGATACGCGGCAGGCGTATTTGCAGGACGTGGTGGCGGAAGGATTGCGGGCGCTGGGGCATGCGAAGGAAGCGGAGAATTCGATTCACTTCGATTATGAAATTGTGGCGCTGACGCCGCGGTGCGCAGCGGAGATGGGCTATGAGCTTTCGCCGGAGGACGCCAAGCGGCCGTATGTGGAGGTGAGCGGACGGAAGGGATTTGGGGTGAAGGCCGACGACCTGATTACACGGATGCTGAAGGCGGCGGAGAAACGTGTTCGGCAGAAGCATCCGACGATGGCGGGGGCGGAGTTGCAGGCGACGGCGAATGCGCTGGCCGTAGGGGCGCTGCGATTTTTCCTGCTGAAGGTGACTCGGAACACGATTATCGCGTTTGATTTTGACGATGCGCTGAGCGCGGAGGGAGAGACCGGGCCGTATTGCCAGTATGCGATTGTGCGGATCCGCGGGATTCGGAGGAAGGGGCACGATCGGGGATTGGAAAAGGCGAGCAGCACCGAACTGAAATCCGATGCGAATTTATTGGCACCCGAAAGCAGAGCGGCGATTCAGGAAATTTTGGCAGGCGCGGGCAACGAAGATATCTGGGACCTGCTGCTGCATGCGGGTTCGCTGGACTACGCGGTGGATGCGGCGATCGGGGCGCAGGAACCGGCGTTTGTGACGAAATACGCGTTCCAGCTGGCGCAGGCTTTCAACAATTTTTATCACAAGCACCATATTTTGTCGGAGGCCGACGCGCAGAAGCGGGCGTTTCTGCTGGGATTGACGGAGTTGGTGGAGAAGCAGTTGGTGCAGGCGCTGGTATTGTTGGGGATTCAGGCGGCGGAAAAGATGTGAGGAAAAGATTTCGCCGCAGAGGTCACAGAGGTTCGCAGAGAACATAGCGAAGAGCGGCCTGCCTCGGCCCTTCGCAAGGCTAAGGGTAAAAATGACGGTGCTTACGATGGCACAGGCATTCTTGCCTGTGCGCGGTTGGTTGCTTATGGCACGAGTGCACAGCCAGGAATAGCTGCGCTACAGGGCGGCGTGAAGCCGCCCCTGCAGGAGAGGGACGAGCACAGGCAGGAGCGCCTGTGGCATGGGAAGAGGGCGGGGCAAGCGATCCCGCAACGGCGAGCGCACGGGCCACCTGAAGGTGGCCGCTACAGAGACATGACCAGGTGAACCAGGGTGCGGAGGCTGACGCCGGTGGGGCCTTTGGCGAGCCAGGGCTTGGCGTCGTCGTTCCAGGCGGTGCCGGCGATGTCGAGGTGAATCCAGGGCGTGTCGCCCGCAAATTCGCGGATGAACCACGCGCCGGTGATGGAGCCGCCGCCCTTGCCGCTGCCGATGTTTTGAATGTCGGCGAAGCTGCCCTTGATGAATTCGCGGTACTCGTCGTCCATGGGAAGTTCCCACATTTTTTCGCCGGCGGCTTTGGCGCTGGCCAAAAGCTTGTCGGTCCAGGCGCGGTCGGAGCCGAAGACGCCGACGTTGACGTTGGCGAGGGCCACGACGATGGCGCCGGTCAGAGTGGCTGCGTCGACCAGATGCGTGGCACCAAGTTGTTTCGCGTAGTGCACGCCATCGGCGAGGATCAGGCGGCCTTCAGCGTCGGTGTTGAGCACTTCGATAGTCTTGCCGGACATTGCCGTGTGAATGTCGCCGGGCTTCTGGGCCTTGCCACCGGGCATATTTTCCGTGGCGGGAACTACGCAGATTACCTTGACTGACGGCTTCAGGGCGGCGATGGCGCGCATGATGCCGATCATGGTGGCGCCGCCCGCCATGTCGTACTTCATTTTTTCCATGCCGTCGGCGGGCTTGATGGAGATGCCGCCGGTGTCGAAGGTGACGGCTTTGCCGACGAGGCCGACGACGGTGGCGCCGGGTTTGAGATTCGCGGGCGTGTAAGTGATCACGATCATGCGCGGCGGCTCGACGCTGCCCTGCGCAACGCTGAGCAGGGCGCCCATTTTTAGTTCCGCGATTTTCTTTTCATCCAAAATTTCGACGGCAAGGCCGGCTTCCTTGGCCATGGCCTGGGCCTTTTCGGCGAGGATACGAGGGGTGAGCTTGTTGGAAGGCTCATTCACCAGGTCTCGCGTGAAATTCTGTGAATCGCCGATGATGCGGCCCTTACCAAGTCCCTTTTCGCCGGCGGCTTTTTCTGCGTCGGCGTAACCGGCAATTGTGAAAATTTCGATAAATTTGTCGTTTTTCTTGTCGGTTTTGTATTTGTCGGTCTCAAAATCAGAGACAATGGCGGCTTCGGTAACGGCCTGCGCGACGTCTTCGGTGGCATCGCCCTCGCGGACCAGGAAGACAACCTTGTGCACACCGCGCGACTTCAAATAGCGCAGCGCGGCCCCCGCAACTTTGCGGAGGGTCGCGGGGTTGAACTGCTCGCGCTTCCCTGCCCCGACGACGAGCAGACGCGCGGCCTTCACTCCCTGGGGAGCGTGAACGAGCGTGGTTTCCAGCGACTTGCCGGCGATTTCGCCGCCCTTTGCCAGGCGCGCGAGCAGACCGCCAGTCAGTTTATCGAGTTCGGCGGCGCGTCCCTGGATGGGATCGCTTTCGTCGAAGACATAGGTCACGAGGGCTTCGGTTTCCAGCGTGGCAAACGGTTTGGTATCCAGTGTGATTTGCATGATGGTGTTATCGCCTCCGGTTGCGATAAAGAGCTTGTTCGGCTTCCTTGCGGGCTTCCCTGGCGCGTTCGTCCTGGCGGCGGTCCCAGGACTTTTTGCCCTGCGCCAAAGCGATTTCGACTTTGGCGATGCCGTCGCGGAAGTAGATGCGCAGAGGAATGACGGTTAACCCCTTGGATTGGGTACGGCCCGAGAGCTTATGAATTTCGCGTTTGTGAAGAAGCAATTTGCGTTCGCCGAGAGGCTCGTGGTTCCACGGGCCGCCGGGCATGTATTGCGCGATGTGGGCGTTGACCAGAAACGCGCCGCTGGGCTTGAAGTCCACATAGGCGTCGCGGATGTTGGCCTTGCCTTCACGCAGCGCTTTCACTTCGGTGCCGTGAAGAACGAGGCCGGCCTCGAGTTTTTCGAGGATGTGATAATTGTAGGAAGCCGCCCGGTTCTGCGCGACGATCTGTTCGCGGGGACTTTTGGCCTGCTTACTTTTCGGCTTCTCGGCGTTCTTGGTCGGCTTGGTCACAATCTTTCATTTTACCTGATGACACGTCTAATACGGATGTCCGGAACAGCTGCCCAGTCTGGCTCGCGCGTTCCCAGCTACCGGTCATGTGTTGGAGGAAAGGCTGCGGAACTGGCACATGGGACAGTGTAACGAGCGGGAAAAGCAAATGGACGCGGCTTGCCGGGCCGACAATCCCGATGCTAGACTGCAAGAGCAAGTAAAGACACGGGTTGCCCCCAAGCGAGGTTCCGGACCGTTGAAGCGCCGCAGAAGTCAAATCGCGTTGATCGCCGCTCTGGGGATGTTTGCCGCGGGATGTCCCAAAGGCAACCAGGACTATAAAGCCGCGAGGCAAGCCGTGGACTTGCAGGATTATGACGCCGCGGTGGACTTCTACCTGAAGGCCGTAAAGGCTGATCCCCACAACGTCAATTACAAGATCGGGCTGGACCAGGCGCGATTTGAGGCCGGGCAAAATCACGTCCGGCAAGGGATGCAGCTCCGCGATAAGGGCGACTTGCAAGGGGCCCTGGCGCAGTTTCAACGCGCGCAAATTTTGGATCCTTCGAGCACCGCCGCCGACCAGGAATTGAAAAAGACCCTGAAGATGATTGCGGACCAGGCGCAAGCCAATCAGGCGGCCGAGCAGCCCCTGATGGAAAACGGAGAGCCCGCGCTGGCGACTGCGCCGCCGGAATTGAAGCCGCTCTCGCGCGCGCCGATCAATCTGCGGATGTCGAATGACGTCAAGGTGGTGTTCGACACGATCGGGAAGCTCGCGGGATTGACGGTGATTTACGATCCAGATTTGCAGGCGCGGCGCATCCCGGTGGATTTGAACAACGTGACGCTGGAGCAGGCGCTGGATATCGTGTCGCTGGAAGCGAAAGCCTTTTGGAAGCCGGTGACCGAAAACATCATCATGATCGTTCCGGATAACACCCAGAAGAGGCGCGACTACGAAGAGCAGGTGGTGCGGACGTTCTACCTGAGCAACATTTCGATTCCGCAGGATTTGACGGAAATCACCACCGGTTTGCGGTCGTTGCTGGACCTGCGGCGCATCCAGCAGGTGAACGCGCAAAACGCCATCATCATCCGCGATACGCCGGACAAAGTGGCGCTGGCGGAAAAGATCATTCGCGACATCGACAAGGCGAAGCCGGAAGTCGTGATCCAGATGGAAGTGCTGCAAGCGCGCACCGACAAGCTGAGGAATCTTGGCATCCTGCCGGGGCAAAGCGCTTCAATCGCCATCAATCCGAGCACGAACACAACGAACACCACTTCCGGAACCGGCACGACGACCAGCAGCACCGGCACGGTGACGCTGAACCAGTTGACGCATCTGAATCAAAACGATGTAGCGCTGACACTACCCAACGCGACGGCCAACTTCGTTTTGACCGACAGCGCCACCAAGATCATCGACAATCCCGAGATTCGCGCGATCGACGGGCAACCCGCGAAGCTGCGCGTCGGCGACCGCGTGCCAGTGGCTACCGGCAGCTTCCAGGCGGGCGTTGGCGTGGGCTCGACGGCAGGCGCGGGCTTTGTGAACCCGTTGGTGAACACGCAATTTCAATACATCGACGTTGGCGTGAACGTGGACATCACGCCGCACGTGCACCCCAATCGCGACATCAGCTTGAAGGTAGCCGTGGAAGTTTCCTCCGTGACCGGTCAGGCCACCATCGGCGGCATCCAGCAGCCCATCATCAGCCAGCGCAAGATCGAGCATGAAATCCGGCTGAAAGAAGGCGAAGTGAGCATCCTTGGCGGCTTGTTCGAACGGATTGACACGCGAACGCTGAACGGGTGGCCCGGATTGGCGAATGTGCCGATCATGCGCTACCTGTTTTCCACGGACAATATTGAGCACCAGGAAAACGAGAACCTGATCGTGCTGATTCCGCGCATCGTGCGCATGCCGGAATGGACGCGAGAAAATTTGCGCACGCTTTATGCCGGCACGGAATCGCTTCCAAGCGTGAAGCGGGAAATGGACGTGAAAGCGCCGGCCTCGAATCCGAATCCGACGTTGCCGCCGGCAGCAGCGCCGCAAGCGAATCCGGCGGCTCCCACGGTTCAGCCCGCGCCGGCCGCACTGACGCCGGCTCCCGCTCCGGCCGCCCCTACGGCAGGGCCACAAGCGCAAGTAGCTGGACCGCATATTCGCTTCGAGCCGGCCGCGTTGAATTTATCCCCCGGCCAGACGGCTACCATCGGCGTGGTCGTCGAAAACGTATCCGATCTTTTCTCCGTGCCCATGCTGCTGCAATACAATCCGGCGATCATCAGCGTGGAAGAAGTGCGGCACGGCGGATTCCTGACGGGCGGTTCGCAAGAGATTGCGCTGGTGCAACGCGTGGACAAGGAGCACGGGCAAGCGATCATTTCCGCCACGCGGCAGCCGAACACGCCGGGCGTGAACGGCACGGGAACGCTGCTGGGCGTGGTGGTGAAGGCAATTGCGCCGGGAACGACGAATCTCTCGATTGTGCAGATTAACGCGAAGGACTCCCAGCAACGGCCGATTCCGCTGGTCACCAGCGAAGCAACGCTGCATGTGCAGTAGGCCGTCTTACTAAGGAAGGCTCGGAGACGTTTTGATGCCACGCAAGGTTCGAACCACTTCCGAAACCGGCATGACGCTGCTGGAGCTGATTATCGCCTGCACGATTCTGCTGGTGCTTTCCTCGATGGCGCTGCCGATCGCGAAATTCACGGTGATCCGCGAACGCGAAAAGGAATTGCGCTACGACCTGCGCGAGATGCGCAACGCGATCGACAAGTACAAGGACTTGGCGGATCAGCAGAAGATTCGCGTGGAAGTGGGCAGCGAGGGCTACCCTCCGGATTTGGACACGCTGGTAAAGGGCGTGGCGCTGGGCGGCAGCGGCGCGGCCGGCAAGAACATCCGGTTCTTGCGGCGGGTTCCCGTGGATCCGATGACCGGGCGGGCGGAGTGGGGTTTGCGCTCGGTGCAGGATGATCCGGATTCGACGAGCTGGGGCGGGAACAATGTTTTCGACGTGTATTCGAAATCGACGGGAATCGCGCTGGATGGGACCAAGTACTCAGACTGGTAGAAAGTGAACGCAGGAGTAAAGGAATGAAGAGGTCTTGGAAATTGCGGCGCGAGCCGCGGCTTTCGGACCGCGGGCGTGGCGGCGCGCTGGGATTCACGCTGATCGAGCTGATGATCGTGATGATGATCCTCTCGATCCTGATCGGCATGGCCGCGATTATTTACGACAAGACCGTGAAGCGAGCGCGCGAGGCCGTGCTGAAACAGGACCTGCAGACCATGCGGCAAGCCATCGACAATTATACGCTGGACAAGCAGCAGGCGCCGCAGTCGCTGGACGATCTGGTGGAGGCACATTACCTGCGCGAAGTACCGCTCGACCCGGTCTGCCACCAAAATGATTGGGTGGTGCACATCGGCGATACCGTTTTGAGCCCGGACCAGACCAGCACGGGCGTGGACGACGTGCATTCCGGCTGCGAGCAAAACGCCCTGGACGGGACCTCCTATACCACCTGGTAGTATTTCCTTGTAGTGGCCGGATTTCAGACCGGGCATTTTGCCGCACGCTGGAGCATCCAACGGCGTTGCGTGCAAGGCTTCGAGTGAGCACAGACGAAGGGCGAATCTGCGCCAGATCGGAAACATGTCGTGAAATTTGACGGAAGGTGGCAGCTCCGCTATAGTGGATGTGCGGGGTGGAGCAGCCTGGTAGCTCGTCGGGCTCATAACCCGAAGGTCGTCAGTTCAAATCTGACCCCCGCAACCATTCTAAGGAGTTGAAATAACAAAGGGTTGCTCGCTCCAGAGCAACCCTTCTTTTTTGCCTAAAATCTCCAGATGTAGTGAAAACTGTAGAGGGCAATCTTCATTTTGCGATTGCAACGACTTTTTCCCGCTGGGTTTTTCGGTATTCTTCCGTCCGCCTTGCGGCTTCGCGCATGTCGTCCGTGGTCAGAATCGAGTAGCGCTCGAACATCGAATCAGACTTGTGGCCCGACCACTGCTTTGCAACCTGGGTGTTGACCCCGGCCTTGACCATATTGCGCACAGCCGTGCGGCGCAGATCGTGAAAGAGTTTACCCTCGTACTTCCGGGCGGCCTTGCACTTCTTGCAGTATTTCTCCGCGCTCTGCTCCTTGCACTTTGGACAGCGCATGAGGCCGAGCCCCGCGGCGATGGCCGCTGTCTGCCATGACTTCCTGAGTTCCGCAACAGCCGAGCCACCACGGTGAAAGATGAACTCGCACATTTGGACTGTGCCATTCTTTTCACGAGGCAGAGCAGCGCGGCGCCGCTCGACAATCTCAGCCAGTTCTCCCGTGAGTGGCAGCACGCGGCCTTTGCGGTTCTTGCAGATGTCAGCGGGGATGTGAAGTTCGTCGCCTTCAACCATCTTCCAGGTGAGCCCGGCGATCTCGCCCTTCCGCATTCCACATGCGGCCGCAAAACGGGTGAAGTCTTGGAGCTCCGCCGGTAAGTGCGCTATGAGAGCGTCAAGTTCTGTTTCGCTCAGAAATCCCTGGCGCGCGTTGCCGGCCTCACTGAGCTTTTCCATCTTGGGCGCAGGGAGTCCAGCGAGTTTGTAAGCACGGCGCAAAACCTCCGTCACCCGGTTGATGGTTGCGTTTTGTGACCCGGTGGCCTTCCTGCGTTCCATGTATTTCTTGAGATCGTCCGTAGTCAATTCGATGGCGAGCTTGGAGTCGAAAGCTTCCTTCGCGCGGGCCAGGAGACTTTCGTTTTGAGGGCTCAGCTTACCGTTGGCTTCATAGTTGGCCTTAAGTTCATCCAGCAACTGTCCAACTGTGCGGCGTTCCTTCTTTTCAGAAGTGATACCGACTTCGCCCTTCGCCAGGGCAGTGCGATAGGCCGACTCAATGTCGATCGCGGCCTTGCGGTTGCCCTGCTTCGTTGATTTTTGGATTCTCCGCCCATCGAAAACGAACGAGAACCAGTAGACTCCTCCTCGTTTGTAGATTGCCATCACTCCCTTCCTTTCCCGCGATGATCGCGCCACCAATTCCGCTTACTTGCTCGCCTTCCCCAAGCTTTGCAGTCAGGCGAACAAAACTCTTCACCCTTCTTTTGCCGAAAGAAGTAGGGGGCCGAACACTCAGGATTTCGGCAGACGCGCGCTCGGTACAGATTCCTTTGGAGGTGAAAGAACGCCTTCTCAAATGGCGTCATCGTGGGCGGGGTTGCTTCCTTGGCTTGTTTGGCGAGATCAGCGTCATCGCAGTTATAGAGCAGCTTGGCTAAGTTCGATTCGTTTTTGAATCTTTCCAACCTCAGCCAATCGCCCTGCGTCTCCCTGGTTGTGTGGAACTCGCGAAGGCGTTTCTTGCCGCCATCTTCAAGGAAGGCTTGGCCGAGGCGTGTGACCTGGGCGTGAAAATTCCTGATGACAAATACAAGCCACTCTCGTTCCCGCGGATTTGACGATTCCCAGGCTTTGCGGAGCAAATGCCGTAGAGTGAAGATGTCGAGGTCAGTGCAACCACCGAATAGGTCAGGGTAATTCATCCGCAGAGACTGAGCTGCTTCCACGATTTCAAAGGCGACTTTTTTTTCCTTCAAGGACCGGATCACGGCTGGCGACGGAACATGCTCGATTAGCACCGTCCCCACTGCCGATGGGAGATCCCGTAAATTCGCAAGCTCCGTCAAAACCTTTTCTACTAGAACTTGATGGCTTGGCTTTTTGCTAGTCATTGTTCAGTCTTTGATTTGTATTGCGGTCTAGTCCTATCACGGCGTATCGTCAGACGTCAAGGAGGATTTGAAAAATGGTCAAAGTGAATCCGACGCAGGCCGCCGCATCGGCGGGAGATTTTGTCACTGTCAGGGAAAGTGCCGCGTTGCTGAAACTCAGTGAGATCACCGTCCGCAGGATGCTCACGCTGAATAAACTCAAAAGATATAAGGCCGGAAGCAGGACACTCCTTCGCCGGTCGGAAGTTCTCTCTTTGATTCGCGAAGCCTAACCAATCAGTAGGGGGTTTCTACAAATCTCGCTACACCGGGAGGGTTAGGAGTGCGAAAGGCCCATAAGAACGAGGCACTGCATCGGGTTGATCACCCGAAGAGGGCTTGATGAGTACAGGCGGCAAATCGAAATTGACGTGTTTGTTTTGGGTCCGCGACGTACTTCTCGCGCTCCACGATTGTTCGCCTGTCTGGAAATCGATCTTGCTGTACCTGGCGAGTTTCGCTGACCCGGACGGACGAAGCATTTACCATAGCGACCGCAGTATCGCTAAAGGATTGGGTTTCGACCGAAACACCGTCAGGCGCGCGCTTATCTACTGGCAAACCGCGCGCGCGCTCGTCATGGATAAGCCCGGCAAGCCTGGCCGGGGTCACGGGCCGGAATGGTCGATCCCAGTCCCACAAACGGGTGAACCAGTCACCCATTTGCGCCCGGAAACGGGTGCGCCATTCACCCATTCAGGAAGTACTAAAACGGGTGAATGGAGAACAGAAACGGGTGACAAACGGGTGCACCATGCACCCACACCGTACACCGTAGAAGAAAAAGCCACCGGTAAGAACAAAACAACCTTGCTCGCGCATATCGAGGAAAGGAGAACTGACGTGGTCGAAGAATTCGGGGAGGAAACGTATTTGGCATTACTCAAGTTTGAGCAGTTTAGAAAATCGATCAAGAAGCCTTTGACGCAACACGCCTGGGATCTGATTTACAAAAGGCTCGGTGAATTGCGCCGTCAGGGGCAGGACCCGGTCAAATGCATCGAGCAGAGCATCATGTGTGGCTATCAAGGAATATTTGCAGTGAAGGAGACGCAGCATGGATCGGCAAAATCGTTCCACGAACGTCGAAGCGAAAAATCAGCGCAGGCCATCGACAAAGTTTTGGGACGTCTTGCGGAAGCATCTGGCGGTGTTCAGCGAGCACTACCGCCAACCCGTAAGTGAATTGTCGGTGATCGCCTACGCTGAGGATCTCGCGGATCTCACACCGGAACAACTCGACGCGGCCTGCATCGAAGCTCGCCGCACGTCGGAGTTTATTCCGGTATCCGCAACCATTCGCGCGGCACATGAAAAGTTGCGAAAGAACAATCAGAGTATCTATCTCGGTCCGCCGTTGCTGGACTACACCGAAAAACTGACAGCAGAAGAGCGCGAAGAGGCCATTAAAGAGTGCGAGAAGTTTACTTCCGCGTTTCGTAAACACGTTGACCGCGGATGAGGAAAGACAATCCCAATCATCCGATTTTTTGTGGCGCCAACTCATTGGAGGATTCGTGCGTCTTTGCTTTGCAACGCGCCAACGAATTGCACCTACACGGTCAGCGGAAGCGTCAGGAAGGAGAACTCTTTGCCGCCCGCCAAGAAAGCGACACGGAAACAGCGCACTACCAGGCGACAGACGACGACTTGCCTGAAATCTTTTGGACCGAAAAGGAGGAGTGCCGATGAGAAAGGTAGAAAAATCAGCAAAAAGAAAATTTCTTCAGTTAATTCGGGAGTCGTATGGTGAAGCCCGCAACTGGCGAAAACTACTCAAGCTCTTCGAGCAATGCGAATCCAGATTCGAACATTTCGCGGACCACTTGCCGAAACCGGAGTCGGTGCCGATGGAAGATTTCACGGCCGCCGAGAACGATGAGGTCAGAACACTGCTAACGGACTTAACAGAGAGCAGGGATCAATTCATGGGCGCCGTACTGAAGGCGTGCACGAACCTGAATCAGATAACAGACAGGAAGCGAGGCATCAGCAAGGAATAGCTATCAGCGCAAGGCAGGATCGCCTATGGCCACGCAGTTCTCTTCGGTATTGGCTGGACCGTGGGGGTTCGGCAAATCGCCTCTAAACCGTTTTTCTCGGGTTGCAAACCCGATGATTTCTGGGTTCATCTTTCCCTTTTTCAATGATTTGCCATTTCCAGGAAGCCCAGATGTAGCGAGATGTGTAGAAGCTCAGCCTAGACATTAATGAAGGTGAATACGGAGTGGTGAATATTCCCAGATTCCCTTTTTGCTGAATTGCATCATGATGAGCACGAGGTGCAGAAATGAAACTCAACAACATCCGGGCAACAGCGAAGCGCTTTGACTGCTCGCCGTGGACGGTGCGCCGGGCAATCATCCGCGGCGAGATCGCCGCCGTGCGCATCGGACGGCGCTGGAAAGTCACCGAACAGGAAATCAAGCGCGTCCTTGCCAGGGGAACCGCGAAACAGGAAGGCCGCTAGCGATGGCTCGCAAAGCGATACACGCAACGGAACGGTTCAAACGGGGAACACAGATTCAGATTGTCTCCGGGCCATACGCCGGACACCGAGCGGTATTCATCGAACCGGCAAAGCATGGTCGCGTCCTCGTGTGCATAGATTTCGGACGGATTCAGACGCGCTTGGCTCTCGAGCCTTACCAAATTCGCCATCTAAAAATGGCCAGAAGCGGCCAGAGATGAACGATCCCCAATTCATCGAAAAGGCCGTAACCGCCGTCCTGTCAGAGAAAACTTTCTCCGCGGCGGCCAGGAAGTGCGGTGTCTCCATCCGAACCCTTCGGCGAGTTCGCAAAAGCCCGGAGTTCGAGCAGGCATTTAGAGAAGCGCGGACCGATTTGGTCAAGGAAGTCACCAGCCAGCTCGTTGCAAAACTGGGCGCGAACTCTGCCCCCGCGGTGGAAATTCTGCGGAAAATCTTCTCCAGCAGCAAATCGTCCGCGGGTTCGCGAGTGGCGGCAGCGGCCCAGACAATCAGGCTTTGCCTGGACAGTTTTAGACTTCAAGACCTAGAGTCGCGCATTTCCGCACTCGAAAGGCAAACCAGTGAGCGGTTATAGAAATTTGAAAGATCGAGTACGAAACATCGAACAAGGCCGCGGTACCAACTCTGTGGTCTTCACGTTTTCGGACGGATCTCGACGTTCGTTCAGTTTCTCGCGGGCAGACCGAGCGTCGATCATGGTTGCCGCCTTTGCACGCGAACGCGCGAGGCGCAAGGGAGAGGATTTTGTCCCGCGGAACGCTCGCGCCGACGAAGTCGCGCAGCTCATCCGCAAAGCTACTTCGGTGCGCCCCATGTCACGTTTCTGGCTTAGCGCTGGCTTGGGAGCCGATGTACCGTTGCAAAGCTTTCCCAATTCTGAACAGGAGGACAGATAGATGGCTGACGAAAACTTACAGGATGAATCATTGGAAAACTGGTGGGAACAGCACGAGCCGCGAGAGTTGGCCGGTATCGCGCTGAAGCCATTCGCGCCCCACCGGGGACCAGCGCCGCAGTCACCGTTGACACCGGCAGCCGACGAGCAAAAAGACGACAGCAAGCCCGGACCTGGAAATGAACCGCATAGCCAGGTCGCGGCTGATCGCAGTATCGGCATGGACGGTTTCGGAGTCGCCCTTGACCGACTCGCCTACTTTGCCAGTGAGCGTTTGTCGGAAAACATCAATCGCAGCCCGGAGGGTTTCTTAATCTGTACAGGTTGCGTCATCGCCCGAACGGGATTCCAAAAGTACCGCGTCTCTGAGCTCAGCGACCCGGAAGGATTGCTCGACGGCCGCCGCGCCGACGAAGAAGTTGATGTCTGGCGTGATCCATTCGAGGTATTCAGCCCTCAATGCATTGCCTCTTTCGAGGCAAAGAGCCTTACCCTTGGCCATCCTTCCGAACTCCTGTCCGTTGAAAACGAAAAGCTTTTTAGCGTCGGCCACGTCCAAAATGTCCGCCGAGGCAGCGAGCCGCTTGGTTCTGGCGACTGGCCACTCCTCGCTGATGTCATCGTCAAGGCGGAAGACGCCATCCTTGCGGTTAAGACCGGTATGCGCGAGCTTTCGTGCGGCTACACCTACGAACTGGCGAAGCGCGGTTATCGCTTGGAGCAACGGCGCATCATTGGCAATCACATTGCGATTGTCGAACAAGGCCGCGCGGGCTCACAGGCGCGCATCTATGACGCGGCGATCTCCTCTTCCCCAAAGAGATCACGAATGCTCACGGAAACCCAGCAGTATGAAATCGATGCCCGCGAGCGTGGGCGCCGGCAGGTTGAACACTTTCGAAATCTGGTTCGCCCTCGGAGGCCGATGTGAACTACTCAGCAAGCGGTAGCATCCGCGAAGTCACCCCGCGATCACAGGATGAGGACTCGCGCCTCACAGCCCTGTGCGAAGCCCGGAAGTCCGTCAACACTGAAGAGTTGAACAGAACAATCCTGGACCGCTATGAAGTGAATGAGCGAATCGACAAGCTCATTGCGAAGCTGCAGGCGGAAGCCCGCTTGCGGTTGGAGGAAGACTTCGAGCAAGCGAAAGCAGCCGTCCGCGAGCAGTTGCAGGTCATTGAGGACCACAAAGCCAAAGCTGGACGTTTGCAGAATGAAATCGACCGTTTGGGCGATGCTGTATCCAAGCGGGAGTCAGCATTAGCCCGCGCCCGCGAGCGCCGTGCTGAATTAGGCCCTTACGCAGCAAAAAGCGATCTTCAAAGGGCAGACGCTGATATCGAGGCTGCCGAGGACAAGATCGCGGAACTGTACGCACAGATGGCTCCGCTCACCAGCCAGCATCACCATTTGGTGTTGGTTGAGTGGCCCAAACTGGGCGAGGAGTTACAACGTCGCACCGGCGAGGAGCGCCGACTACGGTCTGCCGTCGAGGGCGTGGAGAGTTACCAACACGAGTCCGGCCTGCAGCTACCCTCGGGCAAGAGGTTTTGACGAGTTTGTCGGGTGGATCTGCCTCCGCTCGACAAACGCCTGTGTTGCTCCACAGGCGCAAGGGGGCGGCGTAGCGGCGTCGCCCCTGAAGGATTCTAAGAAAATGAAACTCTGCCACCCACATCTCGCCCGAACTGGCAAAAAGATCCCCGCCGTCCGCGATGTCGATGGCACTCCGATGTGTCGAGCGTGCTTCCAGGGCAAGCCGATTGAACTTTTTGAGGAGCGAGAAAAGTTGCCGTCTTTCCTTGCCGAAAAACTCAACGAAAAAACGTCTGCGAATAGTGGCACGCGAGGCCCTCATCGATCCCACACTTTGGGGTGATCTGAGTCTTATTCCTTGAGGGCCGAAAGTTTCTGCTCCGTTAATCAGAGCCGAATTTCCTCATATTTTTCTGGTTCGCTCCATTCAGACCAAGCTGGTTTGTCCGAGTCTTCCGCAAGCCGGGCTCCTTGCACATGGGTTATTCTTCCACCGAATGCCACTGCATAGATGTCAGCTAACGCATTTTTGGCCGCGTCTCGCAGCTTCAATCGAGGTTCTTCGCTTCTTCATATCTCTTCCGAACGATTATTTCGAGCATCTCTCTAAATTCTGCTTCTGGATTTGACATTTTTTCTCCTTCGGGAAGGCTGTAGTGAAAACTGTAGCGAGTCTCTTCCTCTCAGCATGTATCAGCATGACTCACTCGCCCGAATTGTATCCTTAGTATGAAACATGCTGTCACACGCTGATGCAGCCAGACATATTTGCGCGGAACTGGCTCATAACCCGAAGGTCGTCAGTTCAAATCTGACCCCCGCAACCATGGGCGCTTAAGAGGCAAATCCTCTAAGCGCCCTTCTTATTTATAGTTATGAGTTGAACCGTAAGAAATTCCTTCGCCTAATTTAACGCCGTAAAGTTGTTCCTGTTCTCGATATTGGGAACAACTGGGAACAAATCGCCATAGATTGCCCGTTCTAGAGCGATTGCAGCGTC
>JAJPIE010000007.1 GCA_021324935.1 Acidobacteriota bacterium | reverse complement strand
CACATGCGGCAGATGCTCGCCCGGCACCCCCAGTTCATTTGGCAAATCGTAATATCCCGTCGCCACCACAATCTTCTTCCCGTAATAGCGCTCCTCGCGCCCGCTCGCCGTCTGCGTCACCAGCGTGAATGCGCCATCCTGCCCATCCACCCGCAGCACCTTCTCATAAAGCCGCAACTCCAGCCCGTAATGCTCCGCGCCTTTCCGGTAATATTTCAGCGCCTCCAGCCGCGTCGGCTTCTCTCCGCCGCACACCATCGGTAATCCGCCAATCTCCAGCAATTCCGGCGTCGTGAAAAACACCGTGTTCACCGGGTAGTTGTAAATCGAGTTGCACAGGCACCCTTTATCAATCACCAGCGCCCGCATCCCGGCCCGTTTCGCTTCCATCGCGCAAGCCAATCCCGTCGGCCCCGCGCCAACACACACAATGTCGTAAGTCGTCATGTCTCTTTGATTGCCCCGCTCGATTTCGGGTTACTCTCTCCACGCAATCTGTTTCTCGGCGTAATTATTGGTGTTCCTCGGTGGCCTCTGTGCTAAACACTCCCTTCGCCCGGATAATTCTTAGGACTGCCTCCCTTCCACCTCCAAAATCCCCGCCAACTCCCCCTGAAACATCTCCAATTCCCGCAACCTCTCCTCCGTTGCCTCCAACTCTTTGCCCTTCCACAAGAACACTTCGCCCTTTCCCCGCTTCACCTTCACGCTCAAATTTCCCTCAATCAAAAACGTCACCGGAACCAGCAACTGCAACCCGCCATTCGCCACCGGTCCCAGCAACGCCACGCACTCTCCTTTGCGAATACCCACGCCCCGCTGGAATGGAGCAATCTCCATCGGCTGAAACCCCGCCTCCACCAACCGCTCCACCACCGCCATCTGCTTCTGCGTCAATTCCATCTCAACCTCACCCCAACTCTGCACATGTCATCCCGACCGGAGCCACCAGGCTTTTTCTTGCGTGCCGTTCTTCGGCACGCCGGGTGGCGAAGTGGAGGGATCGTGGCAACCTGCCAGCATCCCTCCTCCTCTGCAAAACAAAAAGCGGCGTCAGCCTACAACGCCGCCTTTTTCTGATTCCTTCTCGCCACTCGTCTCTAGCCACTCGCCACTGCCGTTATGCCGCCGAACTGCTCTCCGCCCCCTCCAACTGCTCCAGAATATCCCGCAATGTCCGGATCAACTCTTCGCGGCTCACATGGCTCTTCTTGAACTGCAACCGGAACTTGAACTTCTCGTCCTCCGGCTCATATTGAAAAATGAACGGCTGCGGCCTCGGCGCAATGCCCTTCTCTTCATTCCGGTCCTGCCGCGCCGCATCCCGCGTCAATCCGCCCTGCAGGATTTTCGCGAACATTTCCAGCATCTTCTTCCCGGTGGGCTGCCGCGCGATCTGCAGCAGCAAGCTCTTGCTGTTCAGCCCCGCCTCGATGCATTTTTTCCGCAGTGCTTCCGGAATGCTCAAAAGCGCCATGGTCTCGGACACCGAAGTCCGCGACTTCCCAATCTTCTTCGCCAGGTCTTCCTGCCGGTATTCAAACTGCGTCGCCAGCCGCTGCAATCCGTCCGCCTCTTCAAACGGCGTCAGGTCCTTGCGCTGCATGTTCTCGATCAGCGCGATTTCCAGCGTCTCCGCGTCGTCCGCCATCTTCTCGATTGCTGGCACCTCGCGCAGCCCCGCCGCCCGCGCCGCGTGATACCGCCGCTCGCCCGAAATGATGTGGTAACAATCGTCGCGCGGCACATACCGCACCAGCAGCGGCTCCAGCACACCCTTTTCTTTGATCGAATCCGTCAGTTCGCGCAGGTCCCCCAGCGCCTTTCGCGGTTGGTCCGGGTTCGGACGGATCTGCTCCACCGGAATCATCCGGCCCACCGCCGCCCCGCTGTAACTCGTCAGTGATTCTACGTAGTGCGCGTCATGCCGCATCTTCAGCGTGACGGGCAACCCGACTCTCTTCGACACGTTGCATAACCTCCGCTGCTAGCTTTTTGTACTCCACCGCTCCCGGCGATTTCGGAGCAAATGTCAAAATCGTTTCTTTGTACGCTGGGCTCTCCTCCAGCCGCACGTTCTTCCCGATCTTTGTCTTGAACAGCACTTCCCCGAACACCGCGCGAATCTGTCCGTGCGTGTCTTTGGAAATATTCGTCCGTTTGTCGTAGAGCGTAATCACCACGCCCAGCATCTTCAATTGCGGATTGGGCCGCGCGCGAATCCGTTCATAGGTCTCCAGCAGATCGTCCGTGCCTTCAATCGCAAAGTATGCCGCCTGAATCGGCACCAGCAGGTGCGTCGAAGCTACCAGCGCATTCACCGTCAGGATTCCTAGCGAAGGCGGCGTGTCGATCACCACGTAATCATATTCTTTCAGCACCGGGGCCAGCGCATCCTTCAACCGGTACGGCGCGTCAAACTGCCCAGCCAGCACCGTCTCTAGCTTCGCCAGCGCCAGCCGTCCCCCTCCAACGCTCAGCATCGGGTCTTTCGAGGTCTTGATCGCTTCGGCCAGCGGTGTCCGCGCCTCTCCCAGCACGTCGAACATCGACGTCTTCACTTCCCCCATGTCAAAAAACGCAATCGTGGAATTTGCCTGCGGATCCAGGTCGATCAGCAGCGTCCGCCGTCCCTTCGCCGCAATCGCCGCGGAGAGGTTGATTGCCGTCGTCGTCTTCCCGACTCCGCCTTTCTGATTCGCAACCGTGATAATGGCAGTCATTTACGCTCTGCCTCCACCGCACATGTAGTGGCCGGACTTCAGACCGGCCATCCTTCCCTCATTCCCCTTCATCCTTCCGATCCACCCAACTCGTTCATCTACGACCCGCTAAACCCGGAGGCTTTAGCCCCGCCAGCCCGCTTCTCCACTCCACTCCACTCAACTCGCACCGGCTGTGTGTAATGGCCGAGGTTCGGGTCGCTTTCCTTCATACGCCCGTCTCCTCGCCCGCGCGGACTTCCTCCAAGCACACAACGCCGCAAAGAGGCACTTCCTCAAACACCAATTTCCCTCTGAGATTCTTGGCAGGCAAGCCCCAAGCCATACGCCCACTCTACGTTCCGCTCCACCAAATCGCAAGCCCAAAGTAAAAACTTCACTGTCCCACAGTGGAAATCCTCCGCGCTCCCACTCCCCACTCCACATGGTAGCCCCTGCTTCCACCAGGACACCCTTTTGCTCCGCCTGCCTTTCTCCCACGGTTGTCATCCCGACCGAAGAACCGTGCCGTCTGCGGCTCGGAGCGGAGGGATCGTGGCACAGCGCAAGCAAAGCATTCCCAAAAGTCCCGCTGGCTCCAAAACAAAAGCGGCGCGAATCCAAATCCGCGCCGCCTATTTTCCAATTTCTATTTTCTAATTTCGCCTCACGTCCTCAGAATTCCACTCCCCAAAAATCTCCCTCTTCGCTCTCCAATTCCATCCCCAGCTCCCAGCCTTTCCGTCCCTCATGCCCTTTCCAAATCACGCGCGCCGTCGCGGAATTTCCATTGGCGTGATTCACCAACCGCAGTCGCTGCCCTACCAGGAGCCCCTGCTCCACAATCGCCAGGCAGCCTTTCGGGCCTACATCCACCGTATACCCCGCGGCCTGCACTGTCCTTCCGCCATCCTGCCATTCCACGGTCAATGCTACCCGCGAATTCAGCCGCGCTCCCGCTCGAATCTGTCTCTTTCGCGTCTCTTCCGTCATCTGCTGATCCGCCCAAGCCACCGGAATCTCCCCCGCGCCTCCGTTGTACCTGACCCCTTTAGGCGCGTTCCTCAGCAAAAATCAATCCGAACCGGGCACACCTCGGCTCTTCTCCCAACCTATCCCCCAACCGTTATGCCGTCAATGGAACTTCCCGTCCTGCTTGCCCTGAGGGTTATTTGCGAAGGGCGCTCTCTCTGTTCTTATCTCCGCGGCCTCGGTGTTTATCCCCCCATCCCCGCTGGCTCCCCTCGTCGTCAGGTGCGGCCCATCCGCCACCAATGGCTCTCTTCATTGACCACTGGACGCAGGCCGCTGGTCACTCTAAACTGTCCAATGCTCTCCTGGGCCACCTTCCGCTCCGAGCTGCGACCCACGCTGAATCTCGCTCTCCCACTTGTCTTGGCCGAGATTGGCTGGATCTCCATGGCCATCGAGGACACCATGATGGTCGGCCGCCTTGCTAACAGCGCCCAGGCCATCGCCGCCGTCAGCATTGCCTCCAGCCTCTATCTCGTCTTCGTCTTTTTCGGCGAAGGACTCCTCATCGGCTTGGACACCCTCGTCTCCCAATCCTTCGGCGCCGGCCGTCCTGACGACTGCTACCACTCCCTGGTGAACGGCATCTACCTCAGTCTCGCTCTTGCGCCCTTCCTGCTTGTCCCGGCCTTTCTGCTTCCCCGCTTCTTTCTCCGCTTTGGAGTTGCCCCGGAGGTGGCCCTGCTCGCCACGCCCTACATGCACACCCTCACCATCAGCCTCGTGCCGCTTCTTCTCTATTTCACCTTCCGCCGTACCCTTCAAGGGATGAACCTCGTCCGCCCCATCGCCTTCGCCCTAGTCACCGCCAATATCATTAATGTACTCGGCAACTATGTCCTCGTCTTCGGCCACTTCGGATTCCCCAGGCTCGGGGTTGTCGGCTCCGGCATCGCCACCGCCATTTCCCGCACCTACCTTGCTTCTGTGCTGATTGTCTTTCTTTTCTGGTACGACGCTCACAACCACGCCGGCCTTCGCCGCGCGTCGCTTGTTCCCGACCTCGCCCGCGTGCGCCGCTTGATTGATCTCGGCCTTCCCGCCGCCATCCAACTCACTGCCGAAGTCAGCGTCTTCGCCGCTGTCGCCTCCCTTATCTCCCGCCTCGGCGCCATTCCCCTTGCCAGCCATCAGATCGCGCTCAACACCGTCGCCTTCACTTACATGGTTCCCCTCGGCATCTCCTCCGCCGCTGCCGTTCGCGTGGGCCAAGCCATCGGACGCCGCGACCTCCCCGGCGCGCGCAACGCCGGCGACACCGCCATCCTCCTCGGCGCCTCCTTCATGTCTTGCATGAGCGTCGTCCTTCTCGTCGTTCCCCAATACATCGCCCGCATCTATACGGACAATCCTGTTCTTATCCATACCGCGGTTTCCCTGCTCGCCGCCGGAGCCGCCTTCCAACTTTTCGACGGCCTGCAAACCGTCGCCACCGGCGCTCTTCGGGGCACCGGAGACACGCGCACCCCCATGCTCTGCCACTTCTTCTGTTACTGGTTCATCGGGCTGCCCTTCGGCAGTTGGCTCTGCTTCCTCCTCCACTGGGGTCCGCTTGGCCTCTGGATCGGCCTCAGCGCCTCCCTCATCCTCATCGGCATCCTTCTTCTCACTTTCTGGCGCCGCCGCCTCCGCCACCTCCGGCTTCCCGTCGAGCTTCATCCCGTGCTCGACCTCCCTCCGCCAGTCTTGTAGGGGCGCCTTCTTGCCCTGGCCCTTGCGAATGTTTATGCCGCCTTCCTGCCTTTCTCCGTGGTCTCTGTCTTAACTTCTTCGCATCCCGGTACCGCCGGCATTCTCGCCGTTATCTCGGCTCTCCTCCGTTACCTCCGCGGTGAACTCTTCTCTTCTACCCCCAAAAAACAAAAACGGCGCGAACCTAGGCTCGCGCCGTGCGCATTCTATTTTCCATTTTTTACTTTCAAGATCTACATCTTGTATCTTCCCAAATCCTCGTCGCTCAATCCTTCCAGATAATTCCTCAACTGCTCATTCGAGTTCCGCTCCGCCAGCGCCGTCGCCACTTTGGAATTCTTCAACACCGTCTCGTCCACAAAAATCGGGCAATCCACCCGCAAGGCCAGCGCCAGCGCGTCGCTTGGTCGCGAATCGATGCTCATCAACTCGCCGTCCCGCTCCACCCAGATCAACGCAAAAAACGTATCGTCGCGCAGGTCGTTTACCACGATCTTCTGCACATGCACGTCCAGGCCCAGCAGCACATTCTTCAGCAAATCATGCGTCATCGGGCGCGGTGTCGCCACCTTCTCAATTTCCAGTGCGATCGCGTTTGCTTCGTACGCTCCCACCCAGATCGGCAGCACCGACTGTCCCTGCACATCCTTCAACACCACAATGGCATCTGCGTCACCGGATCCATCATCAGGCCGCGTATTTTCATCTCCACTTCCATCGCGCCCTCCTATCCCCTGCCGGCTGCTCCCAGCTTGTCATCCCGGCCGGAGGCCAGCGCCTGTTGCTGGCCGGAGCCGAGGGATCCGCACTGCCAAATCTCATTTCCGGCTACCATCTCTCCAACAAGACTATTCGGCGTCGCTGCCGTCACCTTCACTTGCACGTAGTCTCCCAGAATGTCTTCCGCCTGGGAAGTGAAATTCATCACTCGGTTCGAACTGGTATGCCCCGACCATTGGCCCGGCTTCTTCGACTTCCCGTCCACCAGCACTTCTAAGACTTCCCCGATCAACTTCTCGTTCCGCGCCCGCTGAATCTCCCGCTGCCTCTCCAGTAAAATCGCCAGCCGCCGTGACTTCTCCTCTTCTGGCAGCGCATCCTCCATCGTCAGCGACGGCGTGTTCGGTCGCGGCGAATACTTGAAGCAAAACGCTCCGTCATATTGCACTTCTTCCATCAGCGAAAGCGTCTCCTCAAAATCCTTTTCCGTCTCTCCCGGAAATCCCACGATGATGTCCGTCGTAATGCTGATCTCCCGTTTCGCCGCCTTCATCAGCGCGATCTTTTCCAGATACTCTTCCCGCGTATACGTCCTCGCCATCGCTCGCAACACCGCCGTCGATCCGCTCTGCACCGGCAAGTGCACGTGCTCGCAGATCGCCGGATACGCCTCGATCGCCTCCACGATGTCCTTCCCGAAATCCCTCGGATGCGACGTCGTGAATCTCACGCGCCGGATCCCAGGCGCTTCCGCCACCGCCGCCAGCAATTCCGAAAATCGCATCTTCCGCCCGCTCGGGTCCGCGTACGAGTTCACCGTCTGTCCCAGCAACTGCACTTCGCTGTACCCCATCGCCGCCAACTGCCGCACTTCCCGCAAAATCGACGCGCTCGCCCGGCTGCGCTCCGGCCCCCGCGTAAACGGCACCACGCAATACGAACACGCCTTGTCGCACCCCTCGATAATTGTCAAATACGCGCGAAACGGATTGTCCCGCCGGGTAATCTCTGTTTCAAACGTCTCCCCGGTGTCGGTATCCAATCCTATTACCCGGCGATTCCCCGCTTCCAGTTCCGCAATCAATTGCGGCAGCTTCCGGTAACTCGCCGACCCGCACACCAGGCTCACCCACGGCGCCCGCTCAAAAAT
>JAJPIE010000013.1 GCA_021324935.1 Acidobacteriota bacterium | reverse complement strand
GCGGCGAGCGGTGCGACAGTGACATGGAACACGAACGGGATCTGGAATCTGCCGATCACGGACACGGCTGGAGATTACCGGATGATGCGGGGCTATCTGGACACGGTGGGATCCATCACAACGGTCACTGTAACCGGCTTGATGGCTAACCCCGCCGGGTACGACGTGTACGTCTACGCCGATGGCGACAATCCTTTGAGCGACCGCACCGGAGCCTATCAAATCAGTGGCATCGGCATCACCACAACGAGCATCAACTTGACCGACAAGTGGGGCGTGAATTTCAGCGGGACCTACACGCAGGCGAACAACTCGGCGGGGAACTATGTGAAGTTCACGATTGCGGCGACCGGGTTCACGATCACGGCGACTCCGGGGGCTGCTCCAGACGGGTACCCGCGAGCGCCCGTAAATGGTATTCAGATCGTGCCGAAATGAGCGTTTCTTTGGGGGGACTTACCCCTGACCAGTTCGACTCACGGAGCGTGCGGTTCTAGCCACAGGATTCAGTTGCGAGTGGGTGGACGGTCGAAGCCACGCTTCGAAACATGCAACGCGGTTGGCACACTTAGGCTGTCGTGATGACAATTCACCGCAGCGGGCGCACGCAGGGGTTGCGGATCGCTTGCGAAGTTTTACTCTATATCGGAAAGCGCGCTGCTCCATCTGGGATGCCAGCTCGGAACTGAGAGGGCAGAATGAACAAGATATGCGGGTTTTTCCTTGCCGGCTTGCTGGTTGCAATCCCCGCTCAAGCCCAGCAACCGCAGGGCAATTCCGATCAGCAAGCTTCCACGGCTCCGAAAGCGGCCGAGACATCTCCGAAGGCACCTGCCGATTCTGGATACAAAATCGGACCGCAGGATGTTTTGCAGATTGACGTTTGGAAAGAGCCCGAGATCACCCGCAGCATCCCCGTACGTCCGGATGGAAAAATCTCTTTGCCGCTTCTCAACGACATTCAAGCCGCAGGCCTTACCGCCATGGAGCTCGCCACCAACATTCGCGAGGGATTGGAAAAGTACCTCAACAATCCGCAGGTAACCGTCATCGTTACTCAAATCAACAGTCAGCGCGTCTTCGTCACTGGCGAAGTGGCAAGATCCGGCGCCATGCCCCTGCTTCCCGGCATGACTGCCTTGCAAGCTCTCTCCAGCGCCGGCGGTTTCACGCAATTTGCCAGAACAAAAAGCATTTACATCCTCCGCAATCAGAATGGCAAGCAAGACAAGATTCCCTACGCTTACAAGGATGTCCTGAAGGGGAAAAAGGAAGACGTGGCTTTGCAACCGGGCGATGTGATTGTAGTCCCTTAAGGCGGATATCGTGTATCGCTTTCGAGCTATCCTCTGCTTCTCCCTTGCGGCTGCCGCTCTCCTCTTCGTTCCGTTTTCTTCCTGCGCGCAGGATGAGCCGCCGCCGGAGACCAATGCTCCCCCGAAACCCGCGGGCTATTCCTTCCCCAGCCTGGGATCGGATTCGTCCCAGGGCCAGTTGCTGCCGGACTCTTCGCCGCTCACCGGCATGCAGAACGCCACTATAGGTATCCCAGAGATCCGCCACAGCTATTGGGCCCCGGGCCTTCAATTCAGTTCGAACATCTCTTCCAACGGTTATGGGCAAAGCACCAGTTCCTGGAATGCGACCAACTATTTCATCGGAACCATGAGTTTGCTCGAAGCCTGGGAACGCGGCACACTCGCGGTGAACTATTCTGGAGGGGGATTTGTTTCCTCGGACCCCCAGCAGGGAAATGGCTGGTACCAGCAACTCGCTCTGGCTCAAAGCTACCAGACCAGGCGCTGGCTCCTCCAGGCATTCGATCAGTTCGCCTACATCCCCCAGAGCGAATTCGGTTTTGGCGGCGGAACCAGTTTGGGAATTCCCGGCACTTCCGGCCCAGGCAGCACCACGATTCCGGGATTGGGTGGCAACTACACAAACGGCCAGAGCGTTTATGGCGTCGGCGCGTACTACAATAACACTTTCGGATTGCAGGCCACCTATGCGCTCACTCCCCGCGCTTCGCTTACCGCCTCCGCGTCTTATGGCATCCTGGATTTTGTCCAGTCCGGAAACTTCAATTCCAATACGTTTGTCTCCAGCCTTGGCTACAACTACACCCTTACCCGTAAGGATACCCTCGGCCTGGTCTACCGCTTCAGTTCCTATCAGTTTCCCGGTAATCCCCAGGCTTATGGCACCAGTGCTTTCAATGTTGCCTACGGTCGCAAGGTTACCGGCCACCTGGCCCTGAGCTTCTTTGTCGGGCCTGAATTCACAAACTATCGAGTAGCCTTTGCTGGTTCCTCGAGTTCAACGGGTTTGTCCATCTACTCGAACTTGATCTATGCCCTTCCGAAAGGGCAGTTGTCCGCCGGATATACCCACGGGCTATCCGCTGGCAGCGGCGTGTTTATCGGCTCAACCCTGGATCAGATCAATGCGACCTATTCCCGCAACCTCGGCCGCGTATGGTCGGGGGGACTCAATTTTGGTTACGCCCGCAATGCTCCCGTCGGTGGCACCACTTTTACGGGTTATCCCAATACCAGCAGTTGGTTTATGGGCGGCAACCTGGGGCGCCCTATCGGCCCGTTTTTCAACTTCGGTTTGGCCTATACGGCGAATATCAGCAACTACTCCACCAGCGGCTGCACCGGGGCCACTTGCACCGGCAACTTCACCTACCACATAGTTACCGTCAGTTTGCAATGGCACCCTCGTCCCTTTGTTTTGCCCTAGTTATTGGTTGACGGAAGTACATATCCGCAATCCAGGTTCACCGACGTTACGCTAGAATTGAAGTAGGCAAAGTTCGACGGAGCTTAGGTAAGAGACCCTGCACTATGTACAAGAACTTCTTCGGCCTGAAAGAAAATCCCTTCAACGTCAATCCGGATCCGCGTTTCCTCTATCTCACCAAGCAGATTGAGGAAGCGTTGACGGGATTGATGTACGGGATTCAAACCCGCAAGGGCTTCATCACCCTCACCGGGGAAGTTGGCACGGGCAAGACCACTCTCGTCAATCGCCTCCTGGATTGGCTGCATCACCGCAACGCCCGCACCGCGTTTCTCTTCAATTCCAGGATGAACTCCAATCAGCTTTTCGATTTCATCCTTGCCGAGTTCGATATCGCCTGTGATTCCAAATCGAAGAGCCAGCAGCTCATGAAGCTGAATCACTGGCTTCTCGATCGCTACCGCGCCGGTGAAACCGTCGTCCTCATCATCGACGAAGCACAAAACCTTACCTACCCAGTCTTGGAAGAGATTCGCTTGCTCACCAATCTGGAAACTTCCACCGAGAAGCTTTTGCAGATCGTCCTTTCCGGTCAGCCCGAATTGGAAGAAAAGCTGAAGCTTCCGCAGCTCCGCCAGCTTCGCCAGCGCATCATGCTCCGCTGCCGCACCACTCCGCTTTCTCAGGAACAGACTCAGGAATACATCACGGAACGCTTGCGGATTGCCGGTGCTGCCGGCGCGCCCATTTTCAGCCCCAAGGCCGTCGAGACGATCCACGTCTATTCTTTGGGTATCCCCCGCGTCATCAACCTGCTTTGCGAACATTCGCTCGTCAATGCCTTTGTCGAGCAGCAGCGCCCCATTCAGCCAAAAATTGTCGAAGAAGTCGCGCACGAATTCCAATTGGACGAAGTTGAACCCATCGCCCCTCCAGGTGGCTCAAAAGTCGATACCGATGTCTACAATTCCGAAGTTTTCTTGCAAAATCTCGGCGAAGCTCTCTCCCGCTTTCGCCTCAGCCCTTCCAGCACTCGCGAGCGAAAGTAGCCGCTTTCGCTCCTTTGCTCTCTCACCGCCACCCAAATCGCAAGCCTCCCCGCACTAGGATTGGCGGACCCTCCGTAAACACAGGTGTCGCCGCGGTATAGAACCGGTCGTTCGTCAAGTTCTGCGCTGCAAAAAAAATCGACAAGTGCCTGTCGATTCTCCGCGATACTTCCGCATCTAGCGAAAACGCGCGCCCCAGCGGCAACAGATTCTGGTCGTCGTCGTACTGCTGCCCTCCAAATCGCCCTTGCAGGCCCGCATTCCAGTCCTTCCCAAGATAACTCCCCTGAAACGTGAATTGATTCTGCGGCACCTGCGGCAGATAATTTCCCACCAGCGCCGGATTCGCCGTGTCACTCAGTACCGTGCTGTTGACGAAAAGATAGCTTGCGCTTACCTGTATGCGCGGATTCACCCGCAGCTCGCCCGCCAGCTCAAATCCCCTCGCCTGTGTTTCTCCCAGGTTCTCCTTCTGTCGCGTAATCAGTGCCGGGGTGGTTGTTAGTGTCACGTTCGCCACCGGGTCCGCAATTTCACTCCAGAAAAAATTCCCCCGTACGGTCAGTTTCTTCTCCCACCACTGCTTGCTCACTCCTGCCTCGCCGCCTGTTAAATGCTCCCCCGTCAAAGCCGGATTTGCCAGCGTCAGCACGTTGCCCACACGGAAATTCCGATAGAGCTCGTTCAAGTTTGGCGCGCGATAGCCGCGGTAAACCGAGGCGCTCACCGCCACCCCGTTGGAAAAGCTTTTCAGCAGCGAAATCTTCGGACTGAACGCAGTCTCCGTCCGTTCGGGAAAAGCACTCGCGGTTGGATTGCCGGTTGGAACCGGTGTCCGGTTCTGGTAACCGCTGTTGTTGCTCCAGGTGTCGACGCGTCCCCCAATCGTCAGCAACCAGCTCGGCGAAAAAAAGTACGCGTCCTGTGCGAAGAAGCCGAAACTGTGCTGTCTCCCTCCTGCATCCACCAGGGCGCTCTCTGCTCCAAGGTGATAATTTGTTTCCGCGCTGTGCCCCCGCGTGTCCACCGCCTCAAATCCGGCGGATACCTTGTGTTTCTCGAGGAAGAGTCTCGACCACGTTCCCACGAATCCAACCTCCTGCGAAGGGCTCTTCTGCACATTCGTCAGGGATTCCGTGCTCCGGTCCAGCGCGACCGAAGAAAACGTCTGGTGATAAATTTCTCGAAGCCCGTATAACCGGCCTGAGAAACTTCCCGCTTTCGCCGAATTCCAGTCCGCGCCTATATCCAGTTCCGGAATGGTCGTGTTGTCGTTCTGCAGTGGCGTCCCGTTCTTTGCGCTCTCTCCAAAGCCATTCCCGCGCACAAAGAATCTCCCGCGTTCTCCAAGCCTCCTCGAAAGCTCCACAATTCCTGTCAGTGCGCTCGAAGCAACGTCCGTATCCACTGCTCCGCGTTGATTCGGTGCCACCGCAATATATCCGTCTGTCTGATACGCCTGCCCGGCCGCATCAATCGACCATTTCCCGATCGGCGCCCCGGCCGCAAACGAAAAGTCCGGCGTGTTCATGCTGCCGTAGGAAATTTCTCCTGTGGCATATACCGATTCCGCGCGCCGCGTCTGCAGATTCACCACTCCGCCCATCGCTCCGCCACCATAAACATCGGAGGCGCTTCCATTCACGATTTGCACGCTTTCGATCGCCATCCGCGGCAACCTTGCCCAGTACACCCATCCGCCAAACGGATCGTTCTGCGGTATCCCGTCCAGTAGCACGTTTGACCTGCTCGTGGCGCTGGCCCCCACTCCTCGAAGCGACACGCCTTGCGAAGTGGGGTTCGCAAACAGACTGCTCGATCTGCGAAATGTGCTGAACCCCGGAACCTGCCGCAGTACGTCGTCCAGCGGCAGGCTGCCGGATATCTCGATCGTTTCCGATGAGATCTCATACTGGCTGCTCGGGACCGCGGGAATCCGGTCCCTCGTGTTTGCCGTCACTTGAATTCGTTGCAGGTCCGCGGCCGGAGTCAATCGGATCTGCATTCCCTCCGCGGAGGTTCCCGGCTTCATCTCGCGGGAAAATGCCGCGAATCCGGGAAAGTTCACCAATAAGGTCCCTCCTCCTGCTCCCGCTTCCATCCGAAAGTGGCCCATTTCGTCTGTCGTCCCGATCACCACTCCTGCGGCGCCTCGAAACTCTATTTGTGCCCCTTGGATAGCTGCTCCAGTCGAATCCGTGACGCTTCCGCTCAGGACAATTTGTTTTTGTCCCTGGGCAACGCACTCGCTTGGGAGGCAAAAGCTCATCAGCAGGAGCAGGAGCGTCGCCCGTCCTGGAAGGCCCGCAAACATCAGAGCCGCTCGATTTTTCCAGCCACGCATGCTTGCTTTTATCCCTGTTCAATCCGCCCCGGTGCCGGACGGAAATTCTTTAGGAATCCATGATATGGGGCGAAGCATACACAGCATACCCGAACCGCCGCATCCGATTCCCGCTTATATCGGCGCTATATTGTAAACTCCATATAGTGCTCCCCTGACGCAATCCATGACCAACTGGGTGGATGAACCGCCGCTCCTGGGATAAACTAAAACTTCAGGCAAATTCCTGGCTATCGAGGGCTGCCAAGGTCTGTGCCGGGCCGATATTTGGCAAGTCTCGGAAATGCGGCCCCGGCAGGCTACTCAGGCGGAAGAATTCGCTGACGGGTCAGAAGAAGTTGTAAAGCGAGTGGTAACTATCGATGAATTTTTCGATCAAAGCGATCACCAAAGACCAGAGCCGCGACACCGGCATGGCCATGGTTCTCCTTTTGCTCCTTATCTACTTGAAAACTCGCCTCCATGGCCTTCTGTACGCGGCCATGCTCGTGCTCGTTGTGAACATGATCGTTCCTCGTATCTTCGCTTCCCTCGCCGTTCTCTGGTTCGGACTCTCGCATGTCCTTGGCACAGTCTTGTCCAAGGTCCTGCTTTCAGTTTTGTTTTTCGGCCTCGTAACGCCGATCGGCGTCTTGCGGCGCCTGTTGGGTCAGGACTCTTTGAAGCTCCGCCAGTTCAAAGCCAGCCCCGAATCGGCCATGTTGGTCCGCAATCATCTCTTTGTCGCTCAGGATATTGAAAAGCCGTATTGATGGGAGGAGTAAGCGGTGGATTTTTTGAAGGATCTTTGGGGTTTTCTGAAGCAGCGCAAGAAGTTCTGGCTTCTGCCCATGATTATCATTTTGCTGGGCTTCGGCGCCATTATGTTCTTTGCCGCCGGTTCGGCTATTGCTCCGTTCATTTATTCTCTGTTCTAGGCCCGTTCCGCCAAGTGCTAATCCTGTCGAAAGAGTTGGGATGACGAAAGCGATCCTGGGTATTTCCGCGTTTTACCACGACAGCGCCGCGGCGCTCCTTGTCGACGGTAACATTGTCGCCGCTGCCCAGGAAGAACGCTTCACGCGGAAAAAGCACGATTCGTCTTTCCCCACGAACGCTTGCCGCTATGTCCTCCAGGAAGCGGGCCTGAATTTCAAGGATCTTTCCGCCGTCGCTTTCTACGAAAAGCCGTTTCTCAAGTTTGAGCGCCTGCTTGAGACCTATCACGCCTTCGCGCCCAGCGGTTTCGTCAGCTTCGTCTCGGCCATGCTCGCCTGGATCAAGGAAAAAATCTTCATGCGCCGCATGCTCCGCGATGAATTCGCAAAGCTCGGCGAAGGCGAAGTCCCCATCTACTTCCCCGAGCACCACCTTTCCCATGCTGCCAGCGCGTTCTACCCATCCCCGTTTGAGGAAGCAGCCATCCTCACCGTGGATGGTGTGGGTGAATGGTCCACTACCACCATCGGCCGCGGCCGCGGAAATAACATCGAAATTCTCAAGGAGCTCCATTTTCCGCATTCCATTGGATTGCTCTATTCGGCCTTCACCTTCTACACCGGCTTCGCGGTGAACAGCGGCGAGTACAAGCTCATGGGCCTGGCCCCGTACGGCAATCCGGATTCGCCGCGCACTTCCGAATATAAGAAAAAAATCGAAACAGAACTCGTGGACCTTCGCGAAGACGGTTCCGTCGTCCTCAACATGGAGTACTTTGATTTCGCCACCGGCCTGAAGATGGCCAACGAAGCGAAATGGCAAAAGCTCTTTGGAGTGCCTCGCCGCACGCCCGAATCACAGATCACGCAGCCCTATATGGACATGGCGTTGGCCATCCAGCAAGTCACCGAAGAATCCGTCCTTCGCCTGGCCAAGGCCGCTCGAGAACTCACCGGCTGCAAAAATCTGGTGATGGCCGGCGGCGTCGCTCTGAATTGCGTTGCCAACGGCAAAATCCTTCGCGCGGAAATTTTCGACGGCCTCTGGATTCAGCCCGCCGCCGGCGATGCTGGCGGCGCCCTCGGCGCCGCATACGCGGTCTGGCACATCCACTATTCCAGCGAGCGCAAGCTCTGCGGTTGCCGCGACGCCACCAGCGGCTCCTATTTAGGCCCAGAGTTTTCCGACAAAGAGATCTATCGCACACTGCAGAAATTCGGCGCTCAGGCCCGCCACTATGGCGACTTTTGCGGCCTCGCCTCGGATGTCGCCCGGAAGCTTTCCGAAGGCAACGTTGTCGGCTGGTTCCAAGGGCGCATGGAATTCGGCCCTCGCGCCCTTGGCAATCGCAGCATTCTCGGTGATCCCCGCAATCCCGAAATGCAGAAAAAGCTCAATCTGAAGATCAAATACCGCGAAGGCTTCCGTCCGTTCGCCCCCTCTGTCCTCGAAGAAGAGATCGCCCAATACTTCGAACTCGATCGCCAATCACCTTACATGTTAATTGTCGCCCCCGTCCGCAAAGATCGCCAGATTCCTCTTCCTGCCGGCTACCACGAAAAGCCGCTCTACGAACGTCTCTATTTCCTTCGTTCGGATCTCCCTGCGATTACTCACATCGACTATTCCGCCCGCATCCAGAGCGTCAGTAAAGACACGAATCCGCGCTATTGGGAGCTCATCCACCAATTCAAAGCGCAAACCGGCTACGGCGTGATCGTCAATACCAGCTTCAACGTCCGCGGCGAACCCATCGTCTGTACCCCTGAGGATGCCCATCGCTGTTTCATGCGCACCGAAATGGATTATCTGGTCGTCGGCAACTATCTGCTCGACAAAAAAGAACAACCTGCTCTTCCAGACACCGGGGATTGGCGGAAAGAATTTAAACTCGATTAGTCCGTGGCGGCGCAAGCCAAGCGCCGGGTATCTTTCGCTCCATTGGAAGCTGAGCGTCTACCCCCGCAATTTCGGGATCGCTCGCTAAGGGAGCAACTCGATTCACTTCACAGACTGCAGGCGCGGCTCGGTTACGCTGACGGATGGGGCCTGGGGCACCGAACTCCACAAACACGCCGCCGCACCCGGCGCTTGCACGGATGAATGGAATCTCTCCAGGCCGCAAATTGTTCGCCAGGTGGCGGAAAGCTACATCCAAGCCGGAAGTCGCGTGATCTTGACCAACACTTTTCGTGCAAATTCCTTTGCCCTCGCCCAATACGGTCTCTCCGATCGTGTCGCGCAAATTAACCTCGCCGGAGTCCGGATTTCCAGGCAAGCGGCTGGTAACTCGGCCATGGTCTTCGCCTCGATCGGCCCGAGCGGCAAAATGCTTCTTGTGAAAGAGGTCACACCCGCTCAATTGCGCGATGCATTTTCCGCACAAGCCCATGCCCTGGCTGCGGAGGCGCCGGATGCCATTTTGATTGAAACCATGACGGATCTCGCCGAGGCCCGAATCGCTGCCGTAGCCGCCCTGGAAACGCGTTTGCCCGTCATTGTCTCTTTCGTTTTCGATTCCGGCAAAAATCGCGACCGTACCGTCATGGGGGTTTCGCCGGAACAAGCCGTCGCTTCGCTTGCGATGGAAGGCCTCAGCGCCATTGGCGCAAACTGCGGCCTTGCCATTCGCGACTTCCTTCCTGTCTGTCAGCGCCTTGCCGCCGCCACCTCTTTGCCTATCTGGATTAAGCCCAATGCCGGTTTGCCGGTAAGGATTGGCCGCGCCGCCCACAGTCACCTTCACTCTCGGCCGCAATCCGCAACGTTCCAGCTCCTCGACAACGCCTCTTTGTCCCGTCATGGTCGTTGTCAGCAGCGCGGATACCCCCACAATATCCGCATTCCATTCCTTTGCTTTCTCCGCCAACCTTTCGAAGGGGACATCCACTCCCAGATCAAGCACTTCAAATCCGCTCGCCGAAAGCATTGTACCCACCGGCGTTTTTCCGATTTCGTGAATGTCTCCCTTTACCGTACCCAGCACAACTCGGCCAGGTGATTCCCGCGTAGCTCCTGTCTTCTCGATCTCCGGCTCTAAAAATGTCGTGGCCGCTTTCATCGCTTCGCCGGCAAGCACAAGGTCCGGGAGGAACATCTCTCCCTGCTCAAATTGCTCGCCCACAGCCTTCTAGCCCGGAACAAATCCCCGGTTGATCTACTCCAGGGGATTCACGCCCTCCCGCAGAGACCGCTCGCTCAATCCCCGCGCCTGTTCCGGATCGCCCGCAACGATCGATTGTTTCATCCGTTCGATAAGTTCTTGCGACATCGCCTCAATTCCCCATGGCTCGGGCGCATTTCTTCGCCATCGGGCGACGCCGTCATTTTGTCTTCAAGGAAGTCGGGCCGCGCCGTTTCGGCTGCTGTCGCATTGCTCATTCGTTTGAAACGCCGCAATGCTTCTGTGGAAGGGCAATTCCCGGGAGCGATGTCTCATCATAGGAGCGAAAACAAACCATGTCCACGCTTCTCAGCCGCTTTTGCCGTTCCCAATCGTCATCGATTGGCCGTTAGCGAATGCGGTTGTCCGAACGGACATCTGGCTGTGTCGCACCATTCCGGCCGGACCCTTGGCTTGTCTCTGGATCGGTTTTGCCGCGCCCACTGGCTGGATTCACCGTTGTGCGTACTCGCAATGCTTCGTTGCGGTCCCTGGCGGCGCCGTTGCCATCTGTTGTTGCACCCACTCGATTCCCGCGTCAATTGCCTTGCAATCCAGCTCTAGTAGCGTGGTGTTGCGCACCTTGGACTTCAGCACCCCAAATGCCGTCTCTCGTGGCAGCGCATGCGTCAGTTCCAGCAAACCGCCCAGCAGGATCATGTTGGCCACCTTCGTGCTCCCCAGCTTATCGGCGATTTCCGCCGCTGGAATGCAAAGCACGTGCGCTTGCAGGGCAGGGAAGCGCTCCGGCAGCTTCGTCCCGTTGTAAAAGATGGTGCCGTCCGCTTCCACCTGTTTTGCGAACTTCGTCAGCGAGATCTCGTTCATTGCCACCAGCACGTCGGGATTTTCCACCAGCGGCGAGCCTACCCTTTCGTTCGATAGGCATACGTAACAATGCGCGCTGCCGCTGCGCATCTCCGGTCCGTACGAGGGCAACCAGCTCACTTCCCGGCCTTCGCGCATTCCCATCTCGGCCAGAATTTGCCCCAGCAGCAAGACCCCCTGCCCGCCGAATCCCGCGACATTCACCCGTAAATCTGTCCAGCGTTCGCCCGTCGTTCTCGGCGTGCTTGGGGCTTCGTGCTCGTCAAGTCTCAGCAGCCTGCCCACCGTTGTTTGCGGCACGCCATCCAGGGGGATTTCCAGTTTCCGGTCCCGGTAGATTCCAAGCGGGAATGCCGCGGCCATTTTTTCTTCCATCCACTTTCGTGACTCCTGCGGCGTCATCTTCCAGATCGTCGGGCATGGTGACAGGACCTCCACAAACGTGAATCCTGCTCCTTCCCGCTGCAGCTCCAGCGCTTTCCGCACCGCCTTTCGCGCCTTCATCACGTTTTTGTTGTCATGCAGCGACACCCGCTCTACATATACCGGGGCTTCCAGCGTCGCCAGCAATTCCGCCATATGCAGCGGATAGCCCTCATTCAACGGCCGGCGTCCCCAGGGTGAGGTCGTGCTGGTTTGCCCAACCAGCGTCGTCGGCGCCATCTGCCCGCCGGTCATTCCATAGATCGCGTTATTCACAAAAAACACCGTGATTTTCTCTCCGCGGTTGGCGGCGTGAATAATTTCCGCTGTCCCGATGGCCGCCATGTCTCCGTCACCCTGGTAATCGATTACGATGCTTTCTGGATTCGCGCGCTTCAGCGCGGTTGCCACCGCTGGCGCTCGGCCATGTGCCGCCTGAACGTTTCCTGTGTCGAAATAATAGTAAGCAAACACGGAGCATCCCACCGGGCTCACAAAAATAGCCCGGTCTTGCGTCCCCATATCCGCAATCGCTTCGGCGATTAACTTGTGAACCACGCCGTGTCCGCAGCCCGGACAATAGTGTGTCTGGTGCTGCATTTCCGATTTCCGTTCATAGGTCGCGTAAAACACCGGCGACTTCGACTCAATCACGGTGTATTCGTCCACGGTCACACCTCTCCTCGCTCCGAATCCTGTTTATACGCCCCACTCCGCAACCATCCCCATCCGCATAAACACCTCTTTGCTGACTTCATCCGCAAGCGGCACATTTCCTCCAGTCCGCCCATAGAACTCCACGTTCACTCTCCCGTCCAGCGACAACCGCACGTCTTCTACCATCTGCCCCGTGCTCATTTCCACCGCCAGCACCATGTGTGCTCGCCTCGCTGCTTTCCTCAGTGCTTCCGCTGGAAATGGCCAAAGCGTGATCGGCCGGAAAAGTCCCGCGCGGACTCCCTCTCTCCTCGCTCGATCCACCACCGTTCGCAACACTCGTGACGTGATTCCATACCCGACTAGCAGCACCTCTGGGTCGTCTGCGAAATATAGTTCGTGCCGCGCTTCTTCCTCCGCGGCCTTCTTGTACTTGGCATCCAGCTTCATGACGTGCGCTTCCAGCTCGGCCGTTTCCAGGTAAATCGAGGAAATCAGGTTCTTCCGTGTTTCCGCGGTCCCTCGCACAGCCCAGGGCTTCGCGGGTTCCACAATCTGCCTTTCCATCAATTGCAACGGCTCCATCATCTGGCCGATAAACCCGTCAGCAAGGACCACGGCGGGATTCCGGTAACGATCCGCCAGTTCAAACGCTAGCATTGTTAAATCCGCCATCTCTTGCACCGACGCGGGAGCAACCACCAGGTTCTTGTAATTTCCGTGGCCTCCCCCCTTCACCACCGCAAAATAATCGCTCTGCTCCGGTGCGATATTTCCCAGCCCCGGCCCGCCCCGCACCACGTCCACAATCACGCATGGCAGCTCCGATCCCGCCAGATAGGAGATCCCTTCCTGCATCAGGCTCAGCCCGGGGCCGGACGACGCCGTCATCACTCTCTGCCCAGCCGAAGCCGCCCCGTACACCATGTTAATCGCCGCCACTTCACTCTCTGCTTGTAGAAAAATGCCGCCGACTTGCGGCATGTATTCCGCCGCGGTCTCTGCAATCTCGCTCGCTGGCGTAATCGGGTATCCGTAATACGTCTTGCAGCCCGCCAGCAGCGCCCCTTTTACTACCGCCACATTTCCTTTACAGAGCTGCCGCATGGCTTCCCTCCATTGGCACTTTCGCTGGCCTCGGCGCAGTCAGGCGATACACCGTGATCGCCCCGGGCTCCGGACAAACGTAAAAGCACACGCCACAACCCGAGCAGTCCTCGCCGGTGTAACGCGCTGGGTGCACGCCGTATGCATTCAGCTCCGGCTCCAATTCCAGGCATTTCGGAGGACACGCTTCAACACAAACACCGCACCCTTTGCATTCATCCTGGTCAATCGTGACCTTTCCTCGTGCTTGTTTAGACATGCTGCACCCTTTCCGCTTTAACGCGACCCCTCAGCGAACGCCGGCCCTAACCGCAATACGCCTGCAGCTCGTCGCGGGACACCCTTGCTTCGAGCCATCCGACAGACCCTCGGATTTTCAGCGGGAAAAAGTGCAGGCTCTGGGAAATCGGCCGCTGCTGTAGTGCCTCTGGCGACCTTTGTCAGCGTCTCCACAGACCTCGCCTCCTGCCTTAGGAGAGCAAGCCGCTTACCATGTGCCTCTCACTCGATGGATTGTATTTAATTGAACAGAAAGATGTTACCAGAAGCCGAACAACCGGCTGTGTCCGCCGTCACGTTGTTTTGCCCCAGCCCTCACACTTGCCTGCGTTCCTTTACCCAAGTCCTGAACTTCGGCTAACTTTGTACCGGCCCCGCACCGCGTTCCACCGGATCACCACTACGTCCAGAAACATCTGCAGGCTATCCCGCCACATGTTGATCTTCGTGGCAGGTGAATGCGCCCACCGGACAGCTACTTCAATCGTTTTCAGCCCGTGATGCCGCGCCAAATAGAGCAATTCCGGATCGAATCCAAACCGCTCGATGGTCTGCTGCTCAAATAAGATCTTGCATTTCTCGCGCCGGAAGGCCTTGAATCCGCACTGGGTATCCACGAACGGCAGGCGCAGGAGGATCCGCACAATCCTGTTGAACACGATCCCCGCAAATTCGCGAAATCTGGATTCGTGCACTTCAATCAATGCCCGGTTCACCGCTCGTGAACCGATCGCCACGTCATAATCGTTCATCTTCTCCAAAAGCTTGTCTGCTTCCTCGATCGGCGCGGAAAGATCGGCGTCCGTGAACAGCACGATTTCTCCCTGCGCCTCCATCGACCCGTGCTTCACGCTGTAGCCTTTTCCCCGGTTTCGTCCGTTGGCTACAACTCTCAGATTTTCTATTTCCCCGCTGTAGCTCCTTGCGACCTCGGCGGTCCGGTCACTCGAGCCGTCATCCACAACCACCACTTCCGTCGTTCTTCCCGATGTCTTTATGTACTTTGCGATTCGCTCCAGCGTTGCTGGCAAGCGTTTTTCTTCGTTGTAGGAAGGGATGACAATCGACAATTCCACCGGACCTGGTTTCATCGCGAGTTTGTCCCTTTTCTCCGCATTCCTCTTTCGGACCGTCCAGCAACACTAATTGCGTCAGGCCTTCAATGCAACTCCTACTTGAATTGGGATTCAATCCTGAGTTCTACGGTCGGCCGGTTGCTGCGGTTTGTTTACTCCTGGCCTTCGCCAACGCTGAAATACGTGCAGTCCGGATGGTGGAACGCCAGCGCGCTCACACTCGCTTCCGGGTCCATCATGAACCCTTCCGTCAGTTGCACGCCGATCTCTTCCGGCCGCAGCAGCTTCCAGATGCCCGCCTGGTCTTCCAGCTCCGGGCACGCCGGATATCCAAAGCTGTATCTTTTTCCGCGATAGCGCGACGTAAACCGCTGCGCCATGGTCATCTCCGGCGGGTCGGGGAAGCCCCAGTCTTCGCGGATTCGCCGGTGCAGCCACTCCGCGCAGGCTTCCGCCGTTTCAATCGCCAGCGCTTGCAATCCGTGTGATTTGAAATAGAAGCCCTCATGCTTTGCCTGCTCGGATCGCGCGCGGATGCCTTCACCCGCGGTCACCACAAAAACCGCCACATGGTCCCGCTTGCCGTTTTGCGCATCCAACACGAAATCACTCAAGCAAAGCTGGTCCCCGCTCCGCTGCCGCTTGAACTTCCACGTATGCAGCGGCTCTTCCGCCCCCGCCGCAAAAACATGCAGGGCGTCTCCTTCCGATTCGGCCTCAAAAAATTGCCAGACCGCGCGCACTTTCATGAAGCTCGCTGCTTCGTTCTTCAACTCTTCCATCTCGCTGAACAGTTCGACGGCTTTCGGCTCACGCGCCGCCAGGTGCTTTTCGAAGTCCCCGCGATATCCCATGTGCCGCCCATAGAGCATGTAGGGGTTGATGTAGCTCTACACCTCGCGCAGGTCCGGCACCAGCCGCACCTTCCGCTCCAGTGTCGCCACTTCTGGTATCGGCAACTCGCGCCGGACTTTCGGCGAGTGCAATACGCTCGGTTTTGCGGCAACTTTCACCGTGGTCGTAACACTCACGCCGTTTCCTGAGATCGTGTGCTCGCTCACTACTCGTCCGCGTGTCGCGGGGTCCATCAACTCGTTCATCAGCCGCAGGCCTGTCATCGCATCCTTCGCGTAGCACACCGCCCCGCTGTAGTTCGGCGCGATTTTTTGCTGCGTGAATTTCGCGCTCAATGCTGCCCCCCCCACCAGCAGCGGCACGTCGATCCCTGCATCCTTCAAGTCGCTTGCCGTCGTCACCATCTGCTGCGCGCTTTTCACCAGCAGGCCGGACAATCCAATCGCATCCGGCCTGTGCGCCTGATACGCCTTGATCAGCTCTTCGGGTGGCACTTTGATTCCCAGGTTCACCACGTCAAACCCGTTGTTCTTCAAAATGATCTCCACCAGATTTTTCCCGATGTCGTGGACGTCGCCCTTCACCGTCGCCAGCACCACTTTTCCGCGCTTCGCCGTCTCCGCTTTCTCCATGTACTGTTCCAGGTGGCTCACTGCCGCCTTCATCGCCTCCGCCGATTGCAGCACTTCCGCCACGATCAGTTCGTTCGCGTTGAAGAGCCTTCCGACTTCGGCCATTCCGTCCATCAGCGGCCCATTGATAATATCGAGCGGCGCTACGCCCTCCGCCCGCTTCTTCTCCAGGTCCTCAACCAATCCGTCCCGCGTTCCCTGAATGATGTAATTCCCCAGCCGCTCGTCCAGCGGCAGTTCTTCACCCTTCCCCTTTTCCTTTTTGTTCGAACTTCGGAAATGCTCCGCGATCGCCGCGATATGAAATTGATTGATCGCTGCCTTTTGTTCTTTGCTCTGCTGGCGCCAGTCATCGGGCGCCCCGCGGAGCAGTTCCGCCTGCGGGTGATCCGCCTTCACATCCTTGGGCACATGCTGGAACAACAGATTTTCCGCAAGCCGCCGCTCATGTTCTGGAATCGAAGCGAACCTGTCCAGTTTTTCCGTATTCACGATCGCCAGGTCCAGTCCCGCCTTCGTGCAGTAAAAAAGGAAAACCGAATTCACCGCTTCCCGCGCGCCCGCTGGCAATCCAAAAGACACATTCGAAATCCCCAGAATCGTTCGCGTATCCGGCAGCGCCGCTTTGATCAGCCGGATCCCCTCCATCGTTTCCACCGCGCCGCCGATGTAGTTCTCATCTCCCGTCGCGCAAGGAAATACCAGCGGATCGAAAATAATGTCCTCGGCCGCTATCCCATATTTCTTTGTCAGCAGGTCGTAGGAGCGCTTCGCAATCCCCAGCTTCCGTTCCCGCGTGAACGCCTGCGCCTGCACCGCATCCTCGTCGATGCAGCCCACCACTACCGCGGCGCCAAAGTCATGCGCGATCGGCACGATCTTCTCGAACTTCTCCTCGCCGTCTTCCAGGTTGATCGAATTGATGATCGCCTTGCCCTGGCAGTAGGTCAGCGCCAGCCGCACCGCCGCCGGATCGGTCGTATCGATCATCACCGGCGCTTTGATCTTCCGGATCAGCTTTTCGTAAAACTCCGGAATATCCTTCTTTTCGTCGCGCTCCGTGCTTTGCAGGCACACGTCCAAGACTTGCGCCCCGCCTTTCACCTGTCTCCGCGCAATTTCCGTCGCCTCTTCCCACTTTTCTTCCGCCACTAGATTCTTGAACAGCCGCGACCCGATCACGTTCGTCCGCTCGCCCACCAGCAGCGGCCGCGTCGAATCGTCTGCCTCAATGGTCTCAATCCCGGAGTAAATCGCCCGGTGCGCCTCTTGCGGCCTCACACGCGGCTTCTTCCCGTCCACCATCTGCGCAATCGCGCGGATGTGCTTCTCCGTCGTTCCGCAACATCCGCCCACCAGATTCAGCCATCCGTGGTTTACGAACTTCTCCAGTTGTGCCGCCAGCGAAGTCGGCGTCTCCAGGTATTTGCCCTCCTCGTCCGGCAACCCTGCATTGGGGTAGCACGACACAAATTCTCCGGTCACGGAGCTCAGCGTGCGGATGTGATCCGTCATAAATTCCGGCCCCGTCGCGCAATTCATCCCAAATGCCAGCGGGCGCGTATGCCGCAGCGAAGCCCACATCGCCTCCACGGTCTGCCCGGCCAGCATCGTCCCCATCGGCTCAATCGTCACCGAGATCAAGTAGGGAACTCGCATTCCAATTTCTCGGGAGAGTTTTTGAATTGCCAGAACCCCTGCTTTGATGTTTCGCGTGTCCTGGCACGTTTCCACCAGCAGCAGGTCGCATCCGCCTTCGATCAGCCCCTTCGCCTGCACATAATACGAATCCAGCAAGCCCTCAAACGTGACGCCGCCGGTCACCGTGATGGCCTTCGTCGTCGGCCCCATCGAACCCGCCACAAACCGTGGCTTTCCCGGAGTCGAATACTCTTCTGCCGCTTGCCGCGCCAGCGCCGCCGCCCGCTTGTTTAATTCCAGGGCGTCCGCCTGCAACCCATACTCCCCAAGCACCAGCGGCGTTCCCCCAAAGCTGTCCGTCTCAACAATATCCGCCCCGGCTTCAAAGTACTTCCTGTGGATGTCCAGCACCACGTCTGGCCGTGTTCGCACCAGGTTTTCATTGCACCCTTCCAATGCAGGTCCCCCGAAATCCTTCGCTGTTAAGTCTCGCTGTTGCAGCATGGTACCCATGGCGCCATCCAGCACCAGGATGCGCTCCGCCAGCAGCTCCCGTAGCGCCGTCTCGGATTGTTTCAGGTCCCGCACTTCCCGCCTCGCTTGCTTCCGCCAAGGCCATTCCCGTTGCCTTGGGTGTATTTTTCCATTTTACGGCCTTCCGCCCGCAACTGAACCCCTTCCCATCGAACGGCACCCAATCCCCCTCCAACCCCCTGAAATCCCCTCTTACCCGTCAGTCACACCCAAGAGGTAACAACTCGTGAACATGTGCCCCCAAGGTCCTTGCCCCATCGCCTGGGTTTCTCTACCCTCAAGTACAGTGGCTACGAAAACTATGGCTTCCAAACTGATAGTCTGCCTGCTCTCACCTCACCCGCTCGTGCTCGCCGAATTTGAGCGCCTTCTGGGCAAGGCCTCCCAGTTCAAAGTTATTTCCAAGCAGCTCGAATCCACGCTCGCTCCCGATCTGCGCAACCTTGAACCTCCTCGCGCGCAGGTCTATGTCATTGATGCGCACGCCGCTCGCCAGGCTACCGGCGCCCTGCTCACCAACATTCTCGAGCGCTTCCCCGAAGCCCGCCTGATTGTCGTTGGAGACTCTCTGAACGAGTCCAATAGCTTCTCTTTGCTTCGCCTCGGCGTGAAGGGTATCCTCACCTATGCCGAAGCGCGCGATCAGTTGTCTCGCGCTTTGCCGCTGGTTTCCCAGGGAGGTTTCTGGGTTCCCCGCTCGGTTCTGTCTGGCTTCGTCGATTCCATTCTCACCAGCCAGGGCCGCCGCCTGAAAACCGACTCGGTCACGAATCTCAGCCGCCGTGAGCAGGAAGTCCTCGATTCGTTGCTCGAAAATCTCTCCAACAAGGAAATTGCCAGCAAGCTCAACATCGCCGAGCGCACCGTCAAATTCCATGTCTCAAACTTGCTCAACAAATTTGGCGTCCGCCGACGCGCCGACCTCATCCTGCTAACCTTCCAGCGCCGCCTCTCCCAATCCTGACGGGCTTGTGACGTTGACGGAAATCTCAGCTTTGTAGGAGCGGCTTTATGCCGCCTTCTTGGTTTGACAACCTTTCAACGCGCGGCGCTTATGTCTCCTGTCCTTCGCCAGAGCCACTCCTCCGCCTTTGTTGCGACCGCGGGGAAAAGTCGCTTTGCTCTTGCGAATGGCAAACGGCTATTAACTGCCAACTCTGCGCTGCCGGCCTCATTCAATCCCCCAACCGGTACCTCACAATGCACCACAAAGCCTGCACGCCATCCTTCCATGTAATCTTCTTTCCTTCTTCATACGTCCGCCCGGCGTAGCTGATCGGCACTTCATAGATACGCCAATTGCCCTTCGCGATCTTTGCCGTGATTTCCGGCTCAAATCCAAAGCGATTCGATTTCAGTTGAACCTTCGCCAACACTTCGCGCCGGAACAGTTTGTAGCACGTCTCCATGTCCGTTAGTTTCAGATTTGTGAACACGTTCGAAAGCAGCGTCAGAATCTTGTTCGCCACGTAGTGCCAGAAATAGTGTACCCGCTGCGGTCCGCCCAGAAACCGCGAACCGTAGACCACGTCGGCCAGCCCTTCCACGATCGGCTCCAGTAATTTCCCATAATCCCTCGGATCATATTCGAGGTCCGCATCCTGCACCAGAACGATGTCGCCGGTGGCCTCCGCGAAGCCGCGTCGCAGCGCCGCTCCCTTGCCCTGGTTTCGCTTCTGGAAAAAAATCTTCAGGTCCTGCAACTCCACCGGTTCGTCGCCATCCATTGCCGGCGCCTGACTTTCGCCTCGCCTCTGTCTCTCCGCCAGTTCCTCCAGAATTTCCCGCGTGCCGTCATTCGAACAATCGTCAACGACGATTATCTCCTTGCGGAGTTGCGTCTCTTCCACGCGCCGTAGAATCTCGCAGATCGTGCTCTTTTCGTTGTAAACGGGTATAACCACGGATACTTTGGGGTCTGCCAGCGCGGTTGGGCTTTTTCGCCGATGCGTCATGAGATTTTCGATTGTATTTGGTACCTCGCTCGCGCGCAAAGCCTTCAAGATCCAAGTCTGCTCCGCTGGTTGCCACTTCGTGTGATTAAATAGAAGTGTCCCGGCAGGATGAGGCTAAAGCCTGTGGCACAAGCACTCTTGCCTGTGCAGCCGGCCATGCGCATGGATTAGGGCCGGCGCCAGTGCTCGTGTCCTGCGCTGCTTCTTGGTTTTTTTCGCATTCTCTCGGACCATCGCAATGAGCACTTTTTTTATCGAACAATTCGGCTGCCGCGCCACCCAGGCGGACGGTGCCGCCATCGAGCGTCAGTTGCGTGAGCGTGGCCTTTCCCTCGCCGGCGAATCGGCAGTGGCCGATGTGGTCGTGCTGAACACTTGCACGGTCACCGCTGCCGCGGATACGCAAGCTCGCGATGCCATCCGCAAAATCCATGCCGCTAATCCCGCCGCGCGCATCATTGTCACCGGTTGCTACGCCCAGCGCGCCCCCGAAGAGCTCGCCGCTCTCCCTGGCGTCTGCTTCGTCGTCGGCAATTCGCACAAACCACAAATTCCGGCGCTGCTCCACTCCATCGCTTCCGCCTCGCCGCAATTCCTCCGCCGAGCCCCGTTTGGAGGCGCGGAGCCTCCTCCGCCCGCTCGTTCCGCCCAAACTGCCGCCTCCGTTTTCCCCGCTCCCATCCTTACCGGTGACATCTTCGGCGTGTCGGACGTCCTCGTCGCCCCCGTCCTCGGCGGGGAAGGGAATCACACGCGCCCGACTCTCAAAATACAGGATGGCTGCAACTCCCGCTGCTCGTTCTGCGTGATTCCTTTCGTCCGAGGCAAATCCCGCAGCCTTCCGCCGCTGACCGTTCTCTCCGAAATCCAGCGTCTCGCCGATTCCGGCTTCCGCGAAATTGTCCTCAGCGGCATCAATCTCGGCACCTATGGCCGTGATCTCTCCCCTCGCGTCGAATTCCTCGAGCTTCTTCGCTGCATTCTCGACGAAACCTCCGTCGAGCGCCTTCGCATCAGCTCCATCGAACCTCTGGACGTTACCCAGGACCTCATCCGGCTCTTCGCGGCTTCCGATCGCATTGCCCCGCATTTCCACGTGCCGCTGCAATCTGCTTCCGACCGCATCCTTGCCGCCATGCATCGTTGGTACCGTGCCGAACACTACGCCCGCCGTGTCGAGCTCATTCAGGAACATCTCCCGCACGCCGCCATCGGCGCCGACGTCATCGCTGGCTTCCCCGGTGAAACCGATGCCGACCATGCCGCCACGCTAGCCTTCATCGAGTCCCGCCCCTTCACCTACCTTCACGTCTTTTCCTATTCGCAGCGTCCCGGCACTCGTGCCGCCGCCATGCCGGATCGGCTGCCGGGCGGTGTCATCAAACGCCGTGCCCGCGAACTCCGTGCTCTGGCCGCTCGCAAATCCGCGGAATTCCGTCGTTCCCAGATTGGCCGATCTCTGCGCGTCCTTACCCTTCGCCGCGACCCTGCCGGCGACCCAAGCCTCACGCCGGCCCTTTCCGGGAACTATCTGACTGTTTGCCTGCCCCTGGCGCTTCCACCCAATCAATTTTTCGAAGCCAAAGTCTCCCACGTCGAAGAACAGCAGCTCTTCGCCATACCCGCCGAAGCTCGGACTCTTTTGCTCTCGGGAGTCGCCTGATCGGCCTCCCATGAACTTTCTTGGCATTTCTACCCTCGGCCGTGGTTCCGCAGTCGCCCTGCTCGATAACTCCTCGGTCCTTTTCGCCATCGAGGAAGAAAAACTCAATCGCCTCCAGGATTCCCTCGATGTTCCTCGACTCGCGCTCGAGCGTTGTCTCGTCGAGAACCATCTCCAACTCTCCGCTTGCCGCTCTGTCGCGGTCGCTCAGCGTCACTCTGCAAATGCAAATTCGTCCACCCGTGGCAAGCGCCCGAAACCCACCGCCATCGATGATCAACTCCGTCAGCTTCTTCGCGGTGGCCCCCGCCCCGCGCTTTTCGACCATCACCTCTGCCACGCCGCCAGCGCCTATTACACTTCCGGCCTCGATCAAGCCTTGATTCTCACTCTCGATCAGGGCGCTTTCTCCCATTCGGGGCTCATCGCGCTTGGCGAAGGGGACGAAATTCGCCCCCTGCACTCCCTCAGATTTCCGGATTCTCTGGGCTGGTTTTATTCGCGGGTCACCGAACTTGCCGGGCTTCGTCCCCGCCGCGACGAACACAAGCTCCAATGGTTCAGCAAAGATGGCGATCCCGAATTCCTTCCCGTCTTCCGTAAGCTGTTCAACTGGCGCCCCAACGGGCTCCCGGTCCTCAATCGCCGTTACTTTGCTTCAGGTCCCGAACGTCTCGGTATTTTCTCGCCGGCTTTCTACCGCGAACTTGGTCTCTCTTCACGCAATCTCGTGCTCACCAAATCTCTTCGTGCCAATCTTGCTCGCAGCGCCCAGGACTATCTGGAGGAAGTCGTCCTGAAACTCGCCGTCAATTTTCAGGAAACCACCGGCGCTCGCTCCCTCTGCCTCGCCGGCGGAGTCTTCCAGAATGTGCTTCTCGTTCGCGCCCTGGAAAATAGCGCCTCCTTCCACCACGTTTACGTTCAGGCCGTTGCCGGGAATGCAGGCACCGCCCTCGGCGCCGCCTATCTCTCCCGTAAGAAAATTACCGGCCGCTCGGGTCGTGGCCCGCTTCCCAGCCTCGCCCTCGGTGTGCCATCCAATTCCCACGAGATCAAGGCCGTCCTCGACAACTGCAAAATCCCTTATCGTTATCTTTCCGGTGAAGAGCAACTCGTCGAAGAAGCCTCGGCGCTTCTTCATCGCGACAAAATCGTCGCCTGGTGCCAGGGCCGTTCCGAGTTCGGACATCGTGCTCTCGGCAACCGCAGCCTTCTCGCTTCGCCGTTTTCCGAATACGTCGTCGAAAACGTGAATCAGTTCATCAAGCACCGCGAGGAATTTCACCCCTTCGCTCTCTCAATCCCCGCCGAACGCGCCTCGGAATTCTTCGACGCCTCGCCCAACTGCTCCACAATGTCGTCCCTCGCCACGCTTACGCGCTCCGTCGCCAGCCTCCAGCGTTTCGCGTTCCACGGCACCGCCGTTCGCGTTCACACCGTCGCGCGCCAGGCCGCCCCGCTGTTCTGGAAGCTCCTCCAGAAATTCGGCGAATCCGCTCCCGCTCCCATTCTCGTCAATACCTCCTTCAACCTCTTCGGTGAACCCCTCGTCACCGATCCTCGCGGCGCTGTTCGCAGCTTTTACTGCTCTGGCATCGACGCCCTCGCCCTTGGCCCCTTCCTCCTCGTCAAATAGCTCGCGTTTCGCAACCGTTTAGCACACGCACTCTTGCCTGTGTGTCTGACACCCCGCCACAACCGTAGTCATTACGGACACACATCCTCCTAAGCCCGCGATGTTAGCGAGCGAAGGATCTCAACCGCATCTGTTGATTGAATTCTCGCGGGAAGCGGCGTCCCTCTTCTCCCCGAACTCTTTGTCTCTGCGGTCCTCTGCGCTGGCTCTGCCTCTTACCCTTCGAAAATCACCTGCGCCATCGCCTGCTCTGCCGTATGCGTTATGCTCACGGCAATATTCTTTACTCCCATCCCCTCCGCGATTTTCTTGGCCTCTCCCTTTAAGACCACAGTCGGCCGTTCGCCCCGCCGCCTCGCCACTTCCACATCCACCCATCTCACACCACGGCTCCAGCCCGTCCCAAGCGCTTTCATCGCCGCCTCTTTCACCGCAAAGCGTCCCGCGTACCGCTCATATTTGTTCTTGAACTGCTCGCAATACGCCACCTCGTCCAGCGTAAACACTCTCCGCAGAAACCTCTCCCCTTGCGCCTCGATTGCCGCCCGAATCCGCTGCACCTCCGCCACATCGATCCCCATCCCCACGATCATTCGCGGTCCTCTTCTTTTTCTTTGTTTTCTTTGTGGCAAAGCCATTCCTGGCTGTGCTCTTCGTTACCCCGCTTATCAAATGAACTTGGAGTTTACCCCGAATCTGGAAGGGTGCCCCACCTTCAGTTCTTGAGGGTCGCTCTCCAATTTCAACTCTGCCCTTCGCCCCGATTATACTGTTGGAATCATGCCCAAACGGAGATCCTCACCGTCTCGCCCCAAGGCTCGCCGCGTCCGGCGCGCCAGCAAGGCCTCCACGCGCCGCAACCCGGCTATCTCCTCTCCCTGGCGCCTCCGCCAATCCCGGGGCCTTCAAATCCTCGAACTCGCTCCTCTTGCCAAGCTCCCCTGGCTCATTCATGGATTCAGCACCCGCCCGGGCGGTTCGAGTGCTCTTGAATCCGAAAACGTTCTCAACCTCGGTTTCATGGAATGGGACTCCCGCGAAAATGTCCTCGCGAATCGCCGCAAATTTCAATCCGCCGTCGGCGCTTCCGATTTCCACCTTATTCCGCTCAAACAAATCCACTCGTCCATCCTTCACCCGATCTCTGCCCCTCCCGCGAATCCCTGCATAGGTGACGCGTCCGCCACCAATCGCGCCGGTCTGCTTCTTGCCATCCAGACAGCCGACTGTGTTCCCATTCTTCTCGTGGATCCAAAAAAGCGCGCGATCGCCGCCATCCATGCTGGTTGGCGCGGCACCCAGGCTCGCATCACACAAAAGGCCGTCGGCCGCATGCAATTCCAATTTGACTCTAAGCCTTCGGATCTCATCGCCGCCATCGGTCCTTCCATCGGCCCGTGTTGCTACGAAGTTGCCGCCGACTTTGTCACCAAATTCACCGCGCAGTTTGCCGATGCCCATGAATATTTCGACGAACCTCGCACCGGCGACGAACCCAATCCGCTCCAGTGGCTCAACATGAAGCCTCCCGGCCACCAGCCCCCGCCGAAAAATGTCCGCCTCGATCTCCGCAAGGCCAATCGCGCGCAACTCCTCGCCGCTGGCCTGCACGCGCAAAGCATCTTTGTCAGCGATCTCTGCACCGCCTGCCGCACCGATCTCCTTTTTAGCCACCGCCGCGAAGGCCCACTCTCCGGCCGCCTCATGTCCGTCATCGGCATCCGCCCGTAGCGGCCGCCATCAGTTGGCCCGCTTTGTCAGCCCGGAATTCACCACGCCACCCGCAACGGCGACTCCTTCACTTCTTTCAACGCCAGCTGCCCGCACGCCGCCATCACGTCCCGGCCCCGCGAATACCGCACAAACGCAGGCACGCCCTTCTTCGTCAATATCTTCCTAAACTCTTCAATCGCTTCCGCGCTCGATTCTTTGTACGGCAGCTTCCCCGGATTCCACGGAATCAAATTCACCTTCGCGTTCTTGAGCGGCGCCACCAGGCGCGCCACCCGCCGCGCGTCTTCCGCTGCATCATTCACTCCCCCCAGCATCACGTATTCGAACGTCAGATGCTCCCAGTTCCGCAGCGGATAATTCCGGCAAGCTTCCATCAACGCTTTCAAGGGATACTTCTTGTTGATCGGCATCAGCACGTCCCGCTGCTCGTCGCACGATGCATTCAACGAAATCGCCAACTTCGGCCGCACTTCCTCTTTGCCCAGTCGCTCGATTCCTGGCACAATTCCGCTGGTCGAAAGCGTCACATGCTTCGGCGACAGCCCTACACCCTCCGGATCCAGCAAAATTCGCACCGCCGCCATCACATTCTCGAAATTCAGCAGCGGCTCCCCTTGCCCCATCAACACTACATTCGTCCGTGCCGCGAGCCCGTGTTCCTCTTCCTCGTTGGGCCCGCCTTCTTTTCGCCCGGACTTACGAAAGGAGACGCGCCGCTCCCGCTCTTGTTCCGCTCCCGGAACCGTCCGCCCGCCTGCCATCTCCTTCAACGGCAACAATACTTGCGCCACAATCTCGCCCGCACTCAAATTCCGGATCAATCCCAGTTGCGCCGTCAGGCAAAACTGGCAATCCACCGCGCAACCCGCCTGCGTCGAAATACAAATGGTCTGCCGTCCTTCGCTCGGCATGAACACCGCTTCCACCGCCGCCGGCCCCTTTGTCTGTCTCTTCTCTGCGTCTCTGCGTCCCTCCGCGCTTACTCTCTCCTCCGTTTCCAACCCCAGCAAATACCGTATTGATCCATCCGCCGACACATACCTCTGCCTCACTGTCGGCAAGGTAACCGTCGCCTCCCGCTGCAGATTTTCCCGCAACGCGCCGGGCAAGTTGCTCATCCGCTCAATGGCAAACTCCCGCTCGCCGTACAGCCAGTGATAGATCTGGTCACCCCGGTAAGCCGGCTCGCCCAGCTTCTTGCAATACGCGCGCAGCTCCCCCCGACTTTTCCCCAGCAATTCCACCCTCCGGGCTCCTTCCACTTCGATTGTCTCATCCATTGCCCCGTGCAAGCCAAGGGGTAACTCGATAAGTCCAATCTAAGCTATACAATAGTAAGCACTTATCCCTTTCACTCGCCGCCTGCCACTCGCCACTCGCCACTACTCTTCCCCTATGCCACAATATTGTTATGACCACCATGGTCTCCAACGCACGCGATATCCACCGTCACGTCCTCCCGAACGGCCTCGTCGTCATTACAGAGACCATGCAGCACGTCCGCTCCGTATCCGTCGGCATCTGGGTTCGCCATGGCTCTCGCCGCGAAACCCTTCATGAAAACGGTCTCGCGCACTTTCTCGAGCACATGGTCTTCAAGGGCACCGAACGCCGCTCCGCCGAAGCCATCGCCCGCGAAATGGACTCCGTCGGCGGCATGCTCGACGCGTTCACTTCCAAGGAACAAATCTGCTTCAACGCCAAGGTGCTCGACGCCCATCTTCCCATTGCCTTCGACGTTATCTCCGACCTCGTCCTTCGCCCCAGATTCGATTCGGGCGACGTTAAAAAAGAACGCCAGGTGGTCCTCGAAGAAATCAAGATGGACATGGACAATCCCGAATATCTCCTCCACGACATTTTCACCCGCGGTTTCTGGCCCGATCATTCCCTCGGCCGCCCCATCCTTGGCACCCCGGACACCGTCCGCAAATTCGAACGCAGCTCTCTCTGCACCCGTTTCCAGAATTGGTTTGCTCCTGACCATCTTCTCGTTACTGCCGCCGGCAACATCACCCATCAGGAAGTTCTCGATCTTGTCGAAGAGCAATTCGGCGATCTGCCCGCTTCGCACTTTAACGCTGACGATCCCGCTCCCACCGCGGCCGCCCCCATCCATCTCGAAACCAAGCGCGACCTCGAGCAGGTTCACGTCTGCATCGGCGTTCCCTCCATCCCCCTCGCCGATGATCGCCGCTTCGCCGCTGCCGTCCTCAACAATCTTCTCGGCGGTGGTATGTCCTCGCGCTTGTTCCAGAACATCCGCGAAAAGCAGGGTCTCGCCTACGCCGTCTTCAGTGAGCTCACTCCTTACTCCGACGCTGGCATTCTCAGCGTTTACGCTGGCACTGCCAAGGAAACCGTTGGCCGCGTCATCGATCTCACCATCGCCGAATTTCGCTCCATGAAAGAATCTCCCGTCACCGAAGAAGAACTTCTTCGCGCCAAGAATCATCTCAAGGGCTCCCTCATGCTCTCCCTTGAGTCCACCAGCTCCCGCATGTCCAATCTCGCTCGCCAGGAACTCTACTTCGGCCGCTTCTCTTCTCTCGACGAAATCCTCGCTGCGATCGATGCCGTCACCCGCGAGGAACTCCAGTCCCTCGCCCGCCAGTTCTTCCAGCCCGACCGCATCGCCATCACCGTCCTCGGCCCCACCAACGGCTTCAAACTCGACCGCTCCCGCCTATCTTGCTGATCCTCGCCTTTGTAGCGGCCGCCTTCTGAGGCGGGCGCTTTTCTTGGCTCGCGTCCTTGCCCCAACGGTTTAAGGGACGAGCTTGCCCTTCTTGCTTCCTTTTTCCACCATGAACCTTCCTCCCTCGTTGACGCTCTTCGCCCTCTCTGCCATCATTCCCATTGTTATTTTGTGTCCTCTAGTGCAGGGTGAGTTTGCGAGCCCTGCGGCATTTTTCGGGAGATTTCACATCGGCTTGCGCGTTTCCATCCTTGCCTCCGGCAGTTCGGGCAATATCACCCTGCTCGAAAGCGACACCACCCGCATCCTCGTCGACGCTGGTCTCGGCAAACGCGAAACCCTCGCCCGCCTCGCCGCCGTCGAGCGCGAAATAGACCATCTCGACGCCGTCCTCATCACCCACGAACACACCGACCATTGCAACGGCCTCCCCCAAGTCCTCGGCCTCTGGAAATCTCCGCTCTACGTCACCGAACCCACCATGGACGCGCTCCACCGCATCCTCCCAGAAACCTTCGGCAAGCGCCTCCGCGGCGTCGAATCCATCCAGGCCGGCCAAAGCTTTGCCATTGGAGACATTGATGTGCACGCGTTCGGAATTCCGCATGATGCGGCGGACCCGGTGGCTTTCACTTTTCGCACGAATGGGACAAAGGTCGCGATTTGTACGGACCTTGGGTATTTGCCAAATCACGTGAAGGTGCACCTGCGTCAATGTGACTGCCTTATTCTCGAATCCAATCACGATCTCGACATGCTCAAGGTCGGTCCCTACCCGTGGGTCGTAAAACAACGCGTCCTCTCACGCACGGGCCATCTCTCCAATCATGCCGTCAGTGAGTTCCTCGCGGACCCGGAAGGTTTCGACTCCCACGCACGCTACCTCGTCCTGGCGCATATTTCGCAGGAGAACAACAATCCTTATACTGCAACCATTACGGCCCAGGAAGCCTTGGATCGTCGTCCCTCGGAACACGCCTTCAGGGGCGAACTCCTCTTGGCCTCTCAGCACCAGCCCCTCAAGCCCCTCCATCTGTAGCGCAGGTCGAGCGCTTTTTGCTCGCCCTGCGGCTTTTCTCTCCATGTTTATGATTCCTCCACTTCTCCCGCCCCAACTTTCGCGTGACACATCCATTCCTTTTCCCGTAAACTACCTTTGTTCTTGGTAGAGGTGCGGAGGCCATGAGTACCCGCGGTCGCCAATCGCTTCGCTTGCGATTTTCCTCGGGGAAAGGGGCCTGGCTCAAACGCCGCTAGGCATGGTTCAGCCTGGTCCGCCGAAATCGCGGCGGAAGCGAATCCTTCGCGGTTGGGGGGCAGTTCGAAAGACTGTCCACTGTCATCCGGTGTAACGCGCGGCCCCGGGCCGCATCAGCTTGCCAGGATGAAGCGCTATCGAGAGGCGGTAGCTCCGGGCATTTCCGTCCCGCTCCCTCCCTTTCGATCTCCCTTCATTCCTTAACTCTGGGAATCATGGATCTCTTCGCCCTCACACGCGCTCTCGTCGATATCGACTCCACCACCGGAAACGAAAAGCCCGTTGTGGACTACCTCTTCTCCTTCCTCTCACCCCTCGCGGCGCAACACAATGGCCGCCTCGAACGCCAAACCGCTGCCCCCGATCGCGACAACCTTTTCCTCTCCTTTGGTGATCCGGCCGTCACCCTCTCCACTCATATGGATACTGTTCCCCCGTTTTTTCCTTCGCGTGAAGACGATACTCATATCCATGGCCGCGGCTCCTGCGACGCCAAGGGCATTATCGCCGCCATGATCGCCGCCGCCGAATCGCTCTTGTCCTCCGCCACCCGGAATTTCGCTCTGCTCTTTGTCGTTGGCGAAGAACGCAGTAGCATCGGCGCCAAAACCGCCGCCGCTTCTCCACGCGGCTCGCGCTTCCTCATCAACGGCGAACCCACCGAAAACCATCTCGCCCTCGGTTCCAAAGGGGTTCTTCGCTACGAGCTTATCGCCCATGGAAAACTCGCTCACTCCGCCTATCCCCAACTTGGCCGCTCCGCCATCCACGAATTGCTCGACGCGCTTCAGAAAATCCGCGCCTTTCCTCTCCCCGCTGACCCGCTCCTTGGCCTCTCCACCCTCAATGTCGGCACCATCTCCGGTGGCCGCGCTCCCAACGTTGTTGCCGACGAAGCCCGCGCCGAAATCATGTACCGCCTCGTCACCGATCCTTCCAGCCTGCGCGCGGAAGTTTCCCGCGCCGCCTCCGCGCACAATATCGAAGCCCGCGAAGTGCTGTTCCACCCCGCCATTCGTCTTTCTCCGTTTCCCGGTCTTCCCACCACGGTCGTTGCCTTCGCCACGGACATTCCCATGTTTGACGGCACTTGGGGCAAACCGTTCCTCATCGGGCCCGGCAGCATCCACGTTGCCCACACCAAGGAAGAGTGCATTCCCAAATCCGAATTGACGGCTTCCGTGGACATTTACGCACACATGGTCCGCCATCTCCTCACCACCGGAGTTGCCCCCGCATGAGCCTTCCCCTCGCGATCATCGGTCACGGCAAAATGGGTCGCCTCATCGAATATCTCGCTCCCGAACACGGCTTCCATGTCGTCGCTCGCTTCACCCGTGCCAGCATTGCCTTACTCTCGATCGAAACCCTCGCTGGAGCTTCCACGGCCGTCGAATTCACCGCGCCTTCCGCCGCTCCTGAAAATCTTCGCCGCCTCGCCGCGCTGGGCGTCCGCACGGTCTGTGGCACCACCGGCTGGTATGAGCATCTCCCTCAAGTTCGCGACGCCGTCGAATCCTCGGGTTCCGCTCTCGTCTTTGGTCCGAATTTCTCGGTCGGCGCCAATCTCTTTTCCCAAATCGTTGCGCACGCCGCCTCTCTCTTCTCCCGTCATCTCGAATACGAAGCCTGGGGCTGGGAAATTCACCACTCCGCAAAAAAAGACGCGCCTTCCGGCACGCTCAAGAATCTCGCCGAAGAAATCCGCGCCGCTGGTTTTTCTTCCCCGGTCAGCCTCGCCGCCAATCGCGCCGGCTCTCACACCGGCACGCACGAAATCGGCTTCGACTCTTCCGCCGACACCATCACCTTGCGCCATACCGCTCGCACTCGTGACGCCTATGCTCACGGCGCTCTCCTGGCCGCTCGCTGGCTCCAATCCAAAACGGGTGTCTTCGAATTCCGCCAAATCCTTCCCCAACTCGGAGGAACTAACACATCCTGAAGCCAGCTTTTTCGAGGCCGGGCGTGCCCGGCCCGCTCCGTCACCAGCGAATCTTTGTCCGGCCCGCCGTTTGCTTGCCCTGACGCAGGAACGCTGGCGGGCCACTCTTCCCCCAAAACTAAAAACTAAAAACTAAAAACT
>JAJPIE010000086.1 GCA_021324935.1 Acidobacteriota bacterium | reverse complement strand
CGAAACTGAAAGATTCGAGCACTTTGCAGCCCGACCAGGAGTGGGCGAAGCTGGATTCCGCGCACTACGACATCAATACCTGCCTGCAGGAATCGATCGTCATGCTGAAATGCTTCCTCCATACCCTTCCTGCCGAACAGGTGGACGGATTCTCGGCAGTCCTGCAAGACCAGCCAATCCCCAGCTTTTCGGCGGTGTTGGTCCCCAAGCGGCATCTTGCCCATAGACGGATGGCCCTGCTCAAGGGACAATAACCCCTGACTCTTTGGGAGCGCCGCCAGCGCGCGCCATGCAACCTATGAAGGCATTTGGCCTTCTATAGCTCCATATGTGCGCCTCGACCGCCATCCCAGGGACAACTTTAGGAGCGATTCGGCGCATCCGTTCTTCTAGTGGCGCCGCAACTGGACAGTTGGCCCGTCAACGACCAGCACAACCGGTAGCGTGGACCGAAGCGGACGCCATCCGCTTGGCACAGGCCGGGAACGCCGCCGCGTTTGAGTATCTCTACCAGCTTCACAGCCGCAGGGTGTACGCCCTGTGCCTCAGGATGGTCGGCAACCCTGCCGACGCGGAGGACCTGATGCAGGAGGCTTTTCTCCAGCTTTACCGGAAGATTGGCACCTTCCGGGGCGAATCAGCCTTCTCTACCTGGCTGCACCGCATGACGGTGAATGTGGTGCTGATGCGGCTCCGCAAGAAATCGCTCCCAACGGATTCGCTGGAAGAGACACTGGAACCAGACGCCGAAAACAGCGGCCCGAAGCGCGACGTCGGCGCGCCGGATCTGCGCCTTTCTGGAGCGGTCGATCGCGTCAATCTGGAACGCTCGATCGAGAAGCTGCCGCCCGGGTACCGCACGGTCTTCGTGCTGCACGACGTTCAGGGCTACGAGCACAACGAGATTGCGGGCATCATGGGATGCTCCGTAGGCAATTCGAAGTCGCAGTTGCACAAAGCGCGCACGCGGTTGCGCGAGCTGCTTCAGGAGGAAGTCCGGGAGCAAGCCCGCGAAGAACGCAAAGCGGCAAAAACACAAACAGGTTCCCTGGATTAGGTTAGAATGGCGGAAACACTCCAACGATCCGGTGCGGAAATTTGGCTGAGGCAGTGGACGGAAACGGCCCACGAGAGCCGTTCTGTTCGGAGTTCTGTGTATGCAGTGTAAAGATCTGGCGCACGTTCTCGAGTCCGAAGGACTGGGCACTCTTTCGGCGGAGGCTCGCGAACATCTCGCCTCCTGCCTCGACTGCCAGGGTTTGCTGGCTGATTTTCATTCGATTGTCGCGGTGGCACGGACGATACCCGCTGAAGTTGAACCTCCCGCCCGAGTTTGGATTTCGCTGCGAGCGCGGTTGGAAGCCGAAGGGCTGATTAAGGAACCCGTGGAGGTGATGGAAAGCGCCTCCTGGTGGGAATCGGTGCGAGCGGTGTTCCGGCCACGCTCACTGGCGGGCGCGACCGCAGGGCTTTTGCTGGTCGCCACCACCGTTTATATGACGCGGAGGCCTTCGAGTGTCCCGCAAGCCCCGCAGCCCGTTGCGGTTCAAGCACCGAGCGCGCCGGGACCGCAAACTCCGGCGAATTTCGGAGCGTCTCCCTGGGCGCCTCCGGCAACTGCGGCGGTGGCCACCCGGACCCATACTCCGGCTGCATTACCTTCAAAAGTGAAAGAACTGGCTCCTTCGCCCTCGGAAATGGCATCCTCCACGCTGTCACAAGCCGAAATGGACCTGCCGGACATGCAGCTTGCCGGAAATTCCCGCGTGGATGCCTCGCTGCGCGAAAATCTAAAAACTCTTAACGAATTTATTGCCGAATGCGAGCAGCACTTGAAGCAAAATCCCCAGGACCAGTTGGCGCGCGAGTATCTTTATACCGCGTACCAGCAAAAAGCGGATTTACTGGCCGCAATGATGGAGAGCGGCAGGAGCGAACACTAACATGCAAGCCTTGATCAATCCTCGCCACTCCTTGACCGCATGGGGCGCCGGCATTTTTCTGTTCGCCGCTTCCACCGCCATTGCCGCCTCGCCGGACCATCAGGAACGCCACTTCGCGGTGAAGAATCACCCGGTGGTGATGCTGCAAAACATCGTCAACGGGCGAATTGAAGTGAGGTCGTCGAAGAATGCCGAAGTCGTCATTTCAAGCACCGCGGACGCCAGGAAAGTCGCGCTGGACATCGAGCAAGTGGGCGACCGGGTGGATATCAACGCTTCCGCGCTCCAGCCTTCGGCGCAAGCGGAGGATCCCGAGGCGGATTTTCAACTGACCGTGCCGGAGCAAACCGAGCTGCAACTGAAAACGCAGACGGGATTGATCTACGTGGAGCAGGTTACCGGCGACATGAAGCTGGAAAGCGTGGCCGGCGACATCCATCTGAAGGAAGTATCGGGCTACATCATCGTGAAGACCACCGGCGGCTCGCTGGTCTGCACCTTGTGCTCCGGCAAGCTGGAATTCACCAGCATCAGCGGCAACGCGCAGGTGCTGCAGCCGGCGCTGGCCAACGTGAGCCTGATGACCACCTCCGGCAATATTCTTTATGACGGTGATTTCATTCGTACCGGCATTTACTCCATGAAAAGCGGCAGAGGCCTGGTGGAAGTGCGCTTTTCGGGCAACGATTCCTTCGACCTGAATGCGCAGACGAATCTGGGGACGGTGGACAATCAGGCCGCCGATTTCCTGAAGCCGGATACGCACTCCACGCGGCACATCGCTTCGCGCTATGCGCACAGCCTGTTCGGCACCGTGGGCCAGGGCCTGGCGAAAGTCGAGCTTTCCTCCTATAGCGGTACGATACGCATTCTGAAACGCAATTAGTTTCCTGCTCCCTCCGGTGTTCGGCCCGCCTTCCCCGGCGGGCCGACTTTTTTTGAACCTGCGCTCCGTCGCACGCTCCCCACTTCTCCCTGGGGCCGTTTTCGGTTCTTGCTTCTTTGCTCCCTTGCCGCGTTACTTCTTTACTTCCTTTCTCCGAATCGAAGTATCCTGTACTCATCGGCGCAGTTTGATTCAACGCTGAGATTGTTGATGAGTCCCTCGCGCACTCCCATCCTGTGCCTGGCCGGCTTCATGGGCTCCGGCAAAAGCACCGTCGGCGCACGGCTGGCCCGGCAACTCGGCTGGCGCTTCGTGGATCTGGACGAGCGCATCGAAGCCGCCGCGGGCCTTACCATACCGCAATTTTTCGAGAGGCACGGCGAACCCGCGTTCCGGCAACTGGAAGCCGAGCAACTCCGCGCCGCGCTGGGCCGTGCGATCGAGTTGAAAGAGCCGACGATTCTCGCGCTTGGCGGGGGAACCTACGCACAGCCCGGCGCTTCGGAATACCTGCGCAACGCGGGCGTGCCGGTGCTCTGGCTGGACGCGCGCATCGATGTGCTGCTTTCGCGCTGCATGACCATGACGGGCCGGCCGCTGTTCCGTGACGAGGCAAGCTTCCGCGCCCTATACGCGCAGCGCGTCGCATCCTATCAGCTTGCCGATTTTCGCGTGGACAGTTCGGAAGATGCCACCATAGTGGTCGCCGAAATTCTGCGTCGTGGCATTCCCGGCGTGCCCGCGCCAGATTCAGACTCGCATCTGGAATTGGAGAAACCGAAGCCCTGAGGGGGATTTCATGGACCAAGCCGATCACCGACGGAATTTGCACGTGCGCCGTGCCGCCGTGCTGGCAATGGCGGGGTGTCTCGCCTTCTGCGCGTATGCAGCGGAGAAGCGCTCTTCGATGTTCGTGTCCGACAAAGGCAAATTCAACATCCTGCTCGACGGAAAATCGATCGGGCAGGAAGAATTCGAAATCCAGCCTTCCGGCGCGGGCTGGGTGGCCAAGGGCACGACTGCATTGCAGACGCCTGACGGGAAATCGGCCAAGGTAACGGGGAATCTTACGCTTCAGGCAGACGGCATTCCCATCAGCTACCAGTGGACTTCGCAGACCGACAAAAACAACTCTGCAAATATTGTTTTCGCGAATGGGGTGGCAAAGACCACGCTGCAGATGCAGGGAGCGCATCCCTACGAGCAGGAAAACTCGTTCGGATCGCCGCTGATCGCGGTGCTGGACAACAACCTCTATCACCAGTATGAGGTCCTCGCGCACCTCTACGACTGGAGCAAGGGCGGCGCGCAGACCTTCCCGGTGCTGGTGCCGCAGCAACTCACGCCGGGGACGATCACGGCGGAACCCGGCGGGCCGGCAAGGGCCGACGGAAAATCCTACGAACTTCTGAAAGTGACCAGCCCCGATTTGGAAATCGATCTGTATCTCGATTCCAGCCATCGGCTGCACCGGCTCGAGGTGCCCTCGTCCAAAGTTGTGGTGGCTCGCGAATAGCTTTGAAGTATTTCGTTGCTCCCTACTCTCTGGGTGGAAAAACAAAAACGGCGCCCCGGAACTACCGGAGCGCCGTTTTTGTTTTCCCTAACCCTGTTACTCGATGTGAATTCGAAAACCTCTAGCGTGCGAGGGGTCGCTGAAATACGGGAGCCCCGGGCCTCCGCAGCGGATACCCCTGCGGCTGGCCATGGGCTGGAGCAGGCATCAACCCATTCGAATGGCTGGCATGACCGATATGCCCGTGCTGCCCGTTGCCATTCGCCGGCGCGGGCTGCGGGAGCCGTGCCGGGTTACCGATAGGGCGGAGGTTGATCGGAGCCGCGTTGACGTGATCGCTGATCGCCTGGAGCCTCTTGAGGATGGACTGCCACTGTTCCCAATCGAGCTGGCGGAGGAACGGCCGCAAGCCCTGGATGAACGGATCCTCCAGCAGCGCTTCACCATCCGATTCGGGAATGAAGAAGCGGTTCAGGCCGACGTTCAGCGCTTCGGAAATTTTTTCGAGAGTGCCGAGGCTGGGCGTCATCTGGCCGCTTTCGATACGGGAGAGATACGACCGGCTGACTTTGGATTTCGACTGCAGCTGGCTCTGCGTCATCCCGCGCGATTCCCGGAGCTGGCGAATCCGCTGGCCGATGTTCTCGACCGTCTCCTGATTCGCAAACTTGGGAGAAACCGCTTCGGGCGCAGCCTCTTCCTGCGGAGCCTCCTGGGGAATCAGATACTCCATCCGCTGAGGCAGCGCGCGAACGCATCGCCGGCAGTTGCCGGTGCGCGTACGGTACTGCACAAGCCCGCAAGTCTTGCAGCGAATGACTTCGCGATCCATCTCCAAAGAATTCATCGTCGCCTGTTTATCCATTTGTGCGGACACCGGCACTCCTCGTTGACTTGTCTTTTTTCCGGCGTGCGGATAGGAAGGAACGTCGGAGCGTTCTTGGGGGAAGGCAGTTACTGGCGCGAGTGGAGTTTCGCTTGAAGCGGTATTTCCTGTCAAGAATAATTTTCAATTTTTTTGAAGGAAAACATCCGAAATTCTCCGTGTTTACGCCATGTTTTCGCCTGTACGGCCGGACGGGGATGCGGCGTTTCAACAGCGGGTTGTGGGTTTTGTTATATCTGGCAACTATATCTTGTGCTTTTGTTTCGTCCACGGGGCGATTTTCGATTCCGCACATTTTTTCGCATTGGCAAGCCGCCACGTTGTCCGGCCCGCCTTCTCCGATGAGGCTTTTCGCCGGCAATGGCGCGAACGCGCCGATGGATGGGAAACATTCAGACCCGAAGGCCTAAACTACAGGTCCCATCGCGACCCTGCAAATCGAACCTGCTACACTTTTTCTTTTCATAGGAGGCCGTGATGCCCACGCGGGAAGACGCCTGGAACCTCGTCTGCGAGTACACCCAATCGGAAAGCCTGCGGAAACATATGCTGGCGGTGGAAGCCTGCGTCCGCGCGTATGCCCGGAAAAACGGTGCCGACCAGGAGCTTTGGGGTATGACGGCCCTGCTCCACGATTTCGACTATGAGCGGTGGCCCAACGCGGAACACGCGGCTGACCGCGAGCATCCCGCCGAAGGGGCCAAGATCCTCCGCGAACGTGGCTACTCCGATGAGATTATTCGAGCCATCCTCTCTCACGCCGACTATTGCCATGTTCCCCGGCAAACCCCGCTGGAGCATACGCTGTTCGCGTGCGATGAACTCGCGGGATTCCTGACGGCCTGCGCCTATGTTCGACCCTCGAAGAGCATCCTGGACCTGGAAGTCAGTTCAGTGAAAAAGCGCATGAAAGACAAGGCGTTTGCCCGCGGGGTTTCACGCGAGGACGTGATTAAGGGCGCGGAAGAACTCGGCGTGCCGCTGGATGAGCACATCGCCTTTTGCATCGCCGCGTTGCGCGAACACGCCGACGCCCTCGGCTTGCGCGGCTCACTCTAACAACCGCGATCATCCCCGTTCATTGGGTCCGGCCGGTCAAAAAGGCGAGTAGCTCCCCGATTCGCTGCCCGTCCCTTAGGCTGCCTCACTTCCCCTATTCGGACCCGTCCAAATGGTGTATTATGCAGACCTCCCCGTACGCCCTCTGCAAATCTCAACCGTAAGGAGTTCACCATGACTGCGCCTCAACCTGGAATGTCTCCCGAATTCGCCGCTGGCCTTCGCGATGTAATGCTACAAGGCCTTTTGCGGGAAATGGAGACCACGAAAAGAGTTCTGGCCGCGATCCCGGAAGGAAAGCGGGATTACCGCCCTGATCCCAAGGCTCGCACGACCTGGGAGCTTGCCTGGCACCTCGCAGCGTGCGACGTGCAGATGACCGATGAAGTTGCGGACATGAAATTCGAGATGGAGCCGCGATTCAAGCAGGAACCCAAGAGCATCGCGGACATGGTGAACTGGTACGACAGCAATTTCCGGCGCGCCGTCGCCCGCGTGCAGGGAATGAAGCCGGAACAACTTTGCACGCCGGTGGACTTTTATGGGGCGTTCAATATGCCGGTGGTCTTTTACCTGACCTTCGTCAACAACCACTCGATCCATCATAGGGGATATCTGGCGGCGTATCTGCGCGCAATGGGCGCAAAGGTGCCGTCGATTTACGGTGGCAGCGCCGATGAACCCTGGCAGGGTTAGCCAGTTCACAACGATTCTAAAAAAGAAGAAGAGGGCCGTTCGCGGACGGCCCTCTTCTTCTTTCGGGAAGCATGGCGCGGTCAGGATATCGCGGGTTGCGGCGGAGTCAAATACGCCCAGCGCTCGACCAATTGCCGGTGGGCGATTCTCCAGATGACGATACCGGAAAATTGGAGCTTCTTGCCGGTAGCGGCCTCGGTTCCCGTCCATTGATTCCGCACCACGACGCGGTCGTCCTCGGCTATCAGATCCAGGATGTCCACATGGATGTCCGGAAACTTCTTGTAGGCTCCGCCGACGTAGGCGATCGCTCCGGCAGGGCCGGGAGGCAAACCCGGCGGAACATCGGTGCCGTGGTCGACGAATTCGGGCGCGAAATTGACATTCCCAATCGCCAAATTCTTCCGATTCACGAATTCCTCGAAATGATTCCGGATAAACTCCCGCATCTCCGCGTGCGTCATGCCCGTCTTCGGATTCACCCCGCCCGCTGCTTGCGTCGTAGCCATCTGTATCCTCCTTTTTCGCTCGAAATGAAAGTTCGACAAAGCCGACTTCAAACGTCGTTACGCGCCGGCGGCTTGAGGGCGGAAGAGTTCTTTGTTTTCACTTAGATACTGCTCGAGGCGGATCGCGGGATGCCCAAGAAGATGTTCGAGGACCGGCGTGATCTCCGCGCCTTTCTTTTCCACGGTGTAATAGCGCTGAAGGTCGAGCAACGCTTCCACCTGCCATTGAGGCATGCCAAGATCCAGCATCGCTTTGCGCTGGGCTTCTTCAGGGATATCCACAAACCGCACCTGACGTCCGGCGACTTTAGAGACCATGGCAGCCACTTCGGCGTAATGGAAGGCCTGCGGCCCGTTTAGTTCATAGATTTTGCCGGCGTGCGCGGCCGGATTGCCAAGGATATTGGCGGTGATTTCGGCAATGTCGCGGACGTCGATGAAACTTAGCTTCGCGTTCCCCATCGCCGCATAAAACGCACCCTGGGCGCGAATGCTCGGCCCCTGGTAGGCGGCGATGTTTTGCATGAAGCTGTTAGGACGCAGAATCGAGTAGTCCATACCGGACAATTTCAGCTTTTCCTCGACCTGGCGATGCCAGGAAGGAAAGGATTTGGGATAATCGGCGGCACCGAGGGCGGAATTGAGAACGATGTGGCGCACACCGGTTTGCCTGGCGGCATCGATCGCGTTGCTCTCAAGCTCCACGAGTTGCGGAATCGGAGAGCAAACCAGAAACATGGTTTTGATGCCTCGCAGTGCCTTTTGCAAAGTCGCAAGATCGGCGAAGTCCGCGAAGACGGTCGCGACTCCGGGGGGCGCAGTTCCTGTGTCCTCCACGTTGCGGTACATGGCCACCACGGGCTTCCCTGCTTTGCGCACGGCAGACAGCACCTCGCGGCCAACACTTCCAGATGCTCCAGTGACGAGAATCATTTTGTTTTTCCTTTGCGGGCAAAGACTTTCGCGCGGAGGGTTGCAGATCTGAGCAGGTCTGGCCCGGAACTATCAAAAGGATGGTAACCGGGTGAAGAAGGTCCCGGAAGTACGCACTTATTTGTAAGCGCCACCTGCGCGATGGACTAACTTGCGCGCCGCAGGGTGGGTTAGGATGGGCCCATGAAAGATCATCACGGATGTCCCGTGCAGGCCACAATCAATGTCATGTCCGGCAAGTGGAAGGTGCAGATCCTTTGGCATCTTTCGTTTGGGCCGCGGCGGTTTGCCGAGTTGCGCAAGAAACTCCGCACCGTTTCCGAAAAGGTGCTGGCGGATCAACTCCGGCAACTGGAGCGCGACGGAGTCTTGACGCGGACTGCTTCCGCCACGCGGCCCCCGCAGGTCACCTATTCGCTGAATGCCGAGGGAGAGAAACTCGTGCCCATGATGGAGACGTTGTGCAACTGGGGCAGCGCGCATTTCGGCATCAAGCCGAACCTGCTGCGTCCCTCCAACCGGTAATCGAGGGATTGCCGTTACTTCTCCGCAACCTGCCGCGCTTTCAATGCCGTCCGGGTGTCGCTTCTCCCCTACACTATTCCTAACCGCTCAAGGAGCTACCCATGGACTTTGCCTCGATGATCACCGTCTTTGGCGTGATCTTCCTGTTGCTCGTTTTCGGCGCGATCGTCAGCTGCTTCTTCACGGTGCAAACCGCGGAAGTCGCTATCGTCCAGCAGTTGGGCAAATTCGCGCGCGTGGCCGGGCCGGGCCTGAACTGGAAGATGCCGTTCATCGAAAATGTGGTGCGGCGAATGAGCATGAAGGTGTTGCAGTTCGACGTGCAGGTGGAAACCAAAACGCAGGACAACGTGTTCGTGCAGATCCCGGTTTCCATCCAATACAAGGTGATGCCGGAGGCCGTGGAAGCCGCGTTTTACAAGCTTTCCGATCCTGTGAAGCAGATTGAGTCGATGGTCTATAACGTCGTGCTGGGCCATGTGCCGAAGATGAAGCTGGACGATACATTCATCAACCAGGCGGACATCGCCAAAGATTTGCGCGATTCGCTCGACGCTTCCATGCGCGAATACGGCTACACCATCGTCAAGGTGCTGATCTCCGACATCGTGCCCGACCCGAAAGTGAAAGCGGCGATGAACGACATCAACGCGGCTGCCCGCGAGCGCGAAGCGACCGTTTCTCGCGCGGAAACGAACAAATTGTTGCTGGTCAAACAAGCCGAGGCAGAGGCGGAATCGAAGCGACTGCAGGGCGAAGGCATCGCCAATCAGAGCAAGGCGATCATCGCCGGCCTGAAAGATTCCATCGAAGATTTCTCCAAAGCGGTGGCGGGAGCCACGGCGCAGGACGTGATGCAGCTCGTGCTGATCACGCAGTATTTTGACACGTTAAAAGATATCGCGGCGAACGACCGCACAAACACCGTGCTGGTGCCGCATTCGCCGAGCACGATCAGCGATCTCTTCGGCCAGTTCCGCGACACGCTGGTGGCCAGCCGCGCGCTGTCGACTCCGCCGGACGCCGCGCCCCCGGCAATGCCCGGCCGCACCCGGTAGCCGGGCCTGCACAACGAACAATCATGTGCGTGCACGACTTTGGCCCTGTCGGCGTGGCTGCCGGGCTAAAGCCAGGCTCCTGCAGCTCACATCGCGGATTTGGGTTTGGGTAGGGCTTCGCGGATGAAGTTTGCCGTAACTTCCGTAGAGGTTACGGGCAACATGTGGCCGCCTTCCACTAATTTCAGATGCAAACCAGGGACTATGGTCTTCATCGACTCGCCTTGTTCGCGGTAATCGAGAACCTCATCGCTGGTGCCATACAATATGCTGACCGGAACGCACAAGGTCGAATAGCGCTGGATCATTCCCGGCAAGTCCAGATTTGCGGCGACGAGATCGGTTGAGACGTTGTAAAAATTCCATGGCCGCAGGCTTAAGAGCCCTCCACCCCGCGTAGCGAAATCGGTGGGCACCGCTTCCGGAGCAAAGATGCGCTTCACAATTCCCGGGCCCCGGAAAATGCCGATCGGGACGCCAACTGTCCAAGACAACACCCAGCGCCACGCCTTGGATTTGATATCGAGCGGCCGGAACATTTCGGGAACCTGCGGAGGCACATGCGTAAGAGGCGCCACGAGCGCGAGGCCGCTGATCGCATCGGGAAAATCGAGACCCACGGCCAAAGCAATCGCTCCACCGAGGGAATGACCGACCAGCAGCGGACGGTCTAGCCCAAGTGCGCGCGTGAACGCGGCAATCTGCCTGGCCTGGCCTCGCAAAGTTGCCGAGGCGTCGCTTTCGCGGGTGGAGTAACCGGCGCCTGGGCGATCGATCACAATCACCCGGAACTCGCTCATCAGTCTTTCAACCACGCCAAACGAAAAATTTCCGGACTGGCCGCCGAGGCCGTGTACCATCACGATCGCGGGTCCCGCACCTTTCTCCCAGTAATGGATACGCGCGCCGGGCACCTCGACAAACTTGCCACGCGGCGGCAGGGCTTTTTCCACGCGGCCCGCGGTCCACGCCGAGAAAATTACCAGCCCGCTAATCATGGCAGCGAGCGCTCCAAGCACCCAAAGAATGAGCGCCATCATCCGCGCGCATCCGCCCGCTTTCTCACGCGGGAAAACTGCATCGTTCCGTCTTCGACGTTCGAAAAACGGAACTCGAGCAAGTCCAGCGCGTAGTTCTGGTGCAGCCGCCAGGGCCTCTTGGAGCCCTGCTTGGGCAGTTCATCCATGGCGCGCTGGATGTAACCCGAGCTGAAATCGATGGCCGGTTCTTCCCGGATGGAATCATCGCGCCTCCGCGGTGTGCAAACATCGTAGTGTCCCGCTTCCATGTGCTTCAGCAGGCGGCAGACGTATTCGGCGGTCAGATCCGACTTCAGCGTCCACGAAGCGTTCGTGTAGCCGAACGATGACGCAAGATTCGGAACCTCGCTGTACATCATTCCCTTGTAGCTCATGGTGCGGGAAAGTTTCACGCGCGCGCCGTTCACCCAAACTTCCATGCCGCCCATCAACTGCACCCTTAAGCCGGTTGCGGTAACGATGACGTCGGTTTCCAGCTCGTCGCCCGATTTCAGCTTCAGTCCTTTCTCGGTGAACATCTCGATCTCATCGGTCACCACGGAAGCTTTCCCGCTGCGGATGGCCTTGAACAGATCCTCGTCCGGAACAAAACAGAGGCGCTGGTCCCAGGGGTTGTAGCGCGGGGTGAAATGTTTCGCGACATCGTAATTGGGCCCAAGCGCCTTTCTCGCAAGGCCCAAAATCCATTTTTTGATCTTTTCGGGATTCTTACGCGACTGCTGGTAGAGATACATTGCCACCAGGACGTTCTTCCAGCGCACGATCATGTAGGCGACGCGCACGGGAACTTTTCCGCGCAGCCATTCCGCGACCAAGTCTTTCCCCGGCAGCGCCAGGACGTAAGTCGGTGAGCGCTGCAGCATCACTACGTGCGCCGCTTTGTCCGTCATCGCCGGCACGAGCGTTACTGCCGTTGCGCCGCTGCCGATCACCACGACGCGCTTCCCGGTGTAGTCGAGGTCCTCCGGCCACTTCTGTGGATGCACGATCGTTCCGCGGAATCGCTCCATACCCGGCCAGCCGGGCATATAGCCGGAGCTGTAGTCGTAATAACCGCTGCACATATAGAGAAATTTGCAGGTGAGGCGCGACGTTTTTCCGTCCTCCCCCGCTACTTCGAGGGTCCACTTCCCCTCGCCGGGCGACCACATCGCCCGCTGCGCCCGCTGGCCGTAACGGATTTTGCTGTCGATGCCGTATTCCCGAGCGGTATCACAGATATAGTTCCGGATCGACGGCCCGTCGGCAATCGCTTTCGCCTCTTGCCACGGGCGGAAGCGGTAGCCGAGCGTGTACATGTCCGAGTCCGAACGGATGCCCGGGTAGCGAAACAGGTCCCAGGTGCCGCCCATGGCATTGCGCGCTTCGAGAATAATGTAGCTTTTCCTTGGCAGTTTTTTCTGGAGGTGATAGGCCGCACCGATTCCGGAGAGCCCTGCGCCTACGATGACCACATCAAAATGCTCTGTGCTGTGCGCGCCGGCCGTGACGCGCGCGCCGTCTTCCAAATCCGTCGCCATTCCGCTCATCCGCATGGCCTCCACGCCCGTTGAGCGGAAGTGTACTCCACGGGCGGGAATTGCGTAAGAGACAGCCGGAGGGACGGCGACGCGGTCAATTTCTTGACTTCACAGGGAATATTGACTTGCCCGCGCGCCGCGGCCTAAGATGACGCCGCAGTCGCTCCGGCCAAGTCCGCGCAAGGTGCTGCCATGGCAACTGGAAACCCCGCGTCAGGCGGGGCGTCTTTGGCGTTGACGCTTGGCGCCAAACCAAAAAGTCTCGTCCTCTATCGAGGATGGCAACTCCTGGCAGGTACGGCCAGCCTGGTTGCCGTCTCGCTCCCTGCCGTCCTGTCCTTCGGAGCCCATGGCGCAGCGCTGCTTCTTGAGAAAATCGCTGTCTTGCGCGCGGCGTACAACTTTCTCTCGAGCTCCTACGACCGCGCCCTCGCCCGGATCGCCCCCAAAGTACTCCGCGATCCGCGCGACCTTCCCGCGCTGCGCCTCATGGTTTCTCTCACCTTGACGGCCGTGCCGCTCTTCCTCGCGCAGCTCGTCCTCGGCAAGCCCCGCCTCTTGCTCGTCGCGGCCTTCTACCTCGCGCTCTATGGAGCCAAGTTCCAGCGATTCATCCGCATGTTCAGCGCCAGCCATCTGGAAGCGCACCGCCCGCACGGTTACTTCACACCGCAATTGGACAAATTTTTCGGCCGCTACCTGGAATTCTTCCTCGGCTTTTTCTACGGCAATATTCCCGAACTCGGCCGCACCGCGCACGTCTGCCTGCACCACCGCGAGAACGCCGGCTTTGACGACACGCGCAACACCATGGCCTATGACCGCACCAGCCGCCTCGATTTTCTGTGGTACATGGCGGACAACTTGTGGACCGTCCTCGGCGTCGCTCCTTACGCCTATTTCCGCGCCAAGGGGGACGAAAAAAATCGCCGCCGCATGCTGACCGGCATGCTCTGCTACTACTTTTATTTCGCCGCCATTTTTCTCTATCGCTGGCAGATCGGCGTCTTCTTTGTGCTCGTGCCGATGCTTTCCATGAATGTGATCAACGCCATCACCGCCTGGGTGCAGCACGCCTTCGTCGACCCTGAGCGTCCCGAAGATTATTTTGGCAACACGGTCACGGTGATGGACGAGGTCAACTTTATGAACGAGGGCTATCATCTTTGCCATCACCACCGTTCCGCCCTGCACTGGACGGAGATGCCCGCGCACTTCGAGCGCCTCCGCGAGCGGATGAGCAGCGCCAACTCTCTCGTCTTCCGCGATCTGGATTTCCTCGGTTTGTTCCTCCAGCTCACTCTTTTCCGCCGCCTGGACGTTCTCGCCGAAAAGCTCGTTCCTTTCCAACCCATGACGCGCGCCGAGCGCCTCGCCCTGCTCACGCAACGCACCACCCTTCGAGTACCCTGATTCTGTGCGGACTCCGCCATGCTGCTGACCAGGAAACTCTCCTCACTTTAAGACTATGAATCGCCAAGCCCCGCCTAAAATACCGTCAAGAGGTAGCTGCCCCATGCAAGAACCCTCTCACGAAGGCGAGGACCGCGAGCGGCCCTGCCAGGCCGTTTCTCCTGTCAAGGAAATTTGCGGCTTTCCCGCGAGCGTCCGCTGCATCGCCTGCGGCGGCTGGTTCTGTGACGCGCACGCCGAAGATGAGCAGTGGCACAAATGCGCTTCGCTTCCGGGATTCCAGTGAGACACAAACTGCCCCTTTGAACCTGGTCGTTTCAATCGGGCAACTTTGCTTCCCGATTCCTCCCGCTCCAACAAACCCCGTTCGTGCGGCAAAAAACCAGCGCCCATCCGCCGCGTGGGCCGCAGCAGATGGGCGCGTGTTGGATTCCCGCCGTGAAGAGTGAGCCGCCGAAGTGCAAGCTCCGGCGGCAAATTGCGGGCCGGCTGCTTCGTCTAGGCCGTCTTCGCCTGCTTTTGAGGGGCCTGGGCCATCCGCGCGCGGATTCCCTTCATCATTTCGCGGGATTGCGCGACGCGCTTGCGGCCGTTGGGCGTGGCATCGATCAACTTCTCGAAGTTCGCCGCGAATTGCGGCGCGAACTGCGAGCGAAACTCCGCGATGAACGGCTCGATCTTGGAAAAGACCCCGATGTGCTCGCCGTTGCTCTCGTTGAAGAGTTCCAGGCTGAGGGCGCCGGAGTTGACCAGGGCGGCGGCCATTTCCCAGTAGCTGACGACCATGCGCAGATGGCCGCTGTGCTCGCCGAACAAGGCGTCGGTGAACTCCGCAAACGACGCCGGATTGAAGTCGCGGAAGTACCAGTTGCGGGCCTCGCGCATCACGCTTTCACGGCGCAATTCATACAGTCTGAGGATGAGTGCTGCTTCTTCTTGCTTGGACATACGGACACTCCTTATGGATGTTGCGATTTTTACAGCGACCACTCGAACCAGAAGGACCCGCAAAGCGGAGACGGCGCAAGGAACAGGCCCTCGATACATTTGTTCGGCAAGCTTAGCGCTTTTCGCCGTGGCAGCAGCCGGCTTCGGCTTTGGCGGACGCGGCTTTCTTGGCCGGCACCAGCGCTTCGGCGGAATTGACGGGCCAGTATGGGCGGTCCGCGTCAGCCAGTTGGCCTGTTTCGTAGCGATCGTGATGGCGCACCCAGGCCATGGAAAAGTGCAGGCCATCCTCGTCGCGGCCCTTGGGAACGATATCGAGAAAGTTGTAGGTATTCAGGAGGGATTCGGTGCCGCGCGCGTAACAGGAATAGGTGTGGAAGACATTGCCCAACCCGTCCTTGGCGAAGACGCTGAATCCTGGCGCTTCCGTGCTGGGGAATTCCACCCGGTCGAAGTTGTAATTCACTTTGCCTTTGGCGTGCTCTTCCTTGGTGAAAGACGCGCAAAAGTCGAAATTGAAATCGGTGCCGTTGGAAGATGCCCATGGAAAGCCCCAGCCCAGGCGCTTCGCGAAACCTTCGAGTTTGGCGAGGGGGGCGCGAGAGACGGCCGTGAAGCTGACATCGCGTTGATGAATGTGCGGCAGCACGCCGTCAAACCCGTCGGCGATCATCGAGCAACTTGGGCAGCCTTCATTCCATTCCGGGCCGAACATGAAGTGATAGACGATGAGCTGGCTGCGGCCATCGAATAGCTCCGCTAGCGTTTTCTTGCCTCCGGGCGTGTCGAAGACGTAGTTCTTCTCGACCTTGACCCATGGAAGCTTGCGGCGCTCGGCGGCGATGGCGTCGCGCAAGTGCGTGTACTCTTTCTCCCTGGCGAGAAGTTTCTTGCGTGCCGCCAGCCATTCCGCCTGCGAAACGACGGCGTGGCTGTCCAATGTGGTCGTGCTCATGACTGATTCTCCTTTGCTTGCAATCCCGGATTGCGGTTTCGGGAACCGGTAAATTTGCGAATTCTCGCGACGATCAGGGCGAACACTCCGCCGCCCGAAGTGACGCCGCCGACGACCATCGCAGCGCTGGCTATACATGCCGGGCAAATCAAGGCGATTTCTCCTTCCCTTCGGATGCGCTAGTGCGTCCGAGCTGCTTCGGCGCGGGCGACGATTCGCCCGTTGATGAACTTCCAGCCTTCGTGCACGCCGCGGGCGGCATCCATGTGCAAGCCGAAACCGAAGTGATGGAACTTGATGAGCGTCCCGCCGTTTTCCTCGCTCAGGCGGTATTGCACGTTATTGTTGACGGGCTGCGACATGAACAGCGGGCCGCAAATCTCCAGCAACCCCGGCCGTTTGATCGCCTGCACCGTCCCCCAATAGTGGCCGTTGCCCTGGCCGAGGTCGCGGTACCAACGCCCGCCCGGCCAAGCCTCGATCACCATGGGCATCTTTACGCCGTCGGGCCGCTCGTTATAAGGGCCGAGCTGTTCGAGCAGTGCCGCGAAGGTGGATTCCAAGCTGGCCTTTACGCGGATCTCCTGCTCGATGTTGATCGTTAATCCTTCGAGGCTGAACGCGGGTGAACTCATGTTTCTCTCCTGTTGGGTGAATTGGGCCTTCTAACTTTGAAGCTCGTTGGCTTCCGCCCGCTCCTTGATGCGCGTCAACTGGTGGCGCCAGTAGCGTTCAAAGGTGCTGGTCCATTCGTGGAGCGGGCGGATGGCGTTGGCGTTGGTGCGGTAGAACATCTGGCGGCCGTCGCGGCGGACGTCGACCAGGCCGACTTCGAGCAGAACGCGCAGGTGCTTGGAAACGGAGGGCTGGGGAAGGCCGAGAGAAGCCACGATGTCGTTTACGGGACGCTCCTGGGCCACGAGGAATGAGAGGATGTCGCGGCGGCGGGGTTCCGCGACGGCGTTGAAAGCGTCGGAAGTAGTGGAAGCGCGAGCCATGGGCTAATCATATTCCCATATCGGAATATGTCAAGAGAAATCTTCGTCCCCCATTTGGCCTTCGTTTTTTGTTCAGTGCACGGCCCGGAGGGCCGAACTTTAGATCCGCAGCCTCGCCTCTGCGCTCGGTATCGCCGTCTGTAGTCCGGTCAACGGCACGCCTTCTGAAGCACGTCGCTATGTCGCGCTTTGCCTGTCCGGTCGTGCTTCTGCATCCTTACAAATTCCTGATGAACGGCTTAGGACTTTCAAGGAGAGGGCGGATTACCTTGAGAACAGTGGGAGAGGACCGGGCTCGGCGCGGGGGCAGGTGGAAGAAGATGACGCTGAAACTGTTCATGGCGATTTGCATCGTTGGGCTGGATGTCCTGATCTATTTCCTGTTCCAGTGGACGCTGGGCGAGAGGAACCGCGTCAGCCGGCGCCGGAGCAAAGCGAAGCGGCGAGTGGAAAGCGGACTGGAGACAGAGCTGATCGTGTTCCCCGGACGCCAGGAAAATGGCACGAAGAAGGCGAGGGTGCTGCAATACCGCAAAAGCGATACGCAAGAACGTTCGCGGCCGGATGAAGGTTTCGAGCCATCAGAACCCCTGGGCGAGGAAATTGCCTACCGGCGGCGCGCGGCCATGTTCGCCGTTTCGAAGTAAAATCCTCAAGCAAGAGATTTAAGAACATGACCTTCCCCGAATTCGCTCCGCAGGGCCCCGGGAGCCGGAGTCGCCTTGGGGAAATTCGTGCGTGGCTAGAGCCCGGCGCATGCATTTATCTTGAGCGGACACTGCGAGGGTTGCGCGGCTCGATAATGCTAAAATAAGTGGATATGTTGAACCAGATTGCGGGATTTGATGCCAATGCGCTGCGGCATCCGCGGAAGAAAACGTATGG
>JAJPIE010000005.1 GCA_021324935.1 Acidobacteriota bacterium | reverse complement strand
CCAGAAACCGGAACCCGGGGCACCCTCCGTCTCTCGCTACTCCCTCGAGACGTGCCGCAGTGTTATCCTCTCCCCGACCGTTATGTCAACCACTTCCGATCCCGGGGCACCCGCCCTAAGACCGGGATTCCGATCGATACCCGGGCCACCCGCCGACGAAAATCTTCCTGCGCACGAGCGAGCCGCGCGCGGCGAAATGGATCAGCGACGCAATCGGCGAGGTGGAGATCGAGCGCATACGCGAGAGCCGTTCGCGCGGGCAGTATCCGCAATCGCGGCACACGAAGAGCTACAACTTGGAGCGCCAGGTCGAGCCGCTGGTGATGGCGAGCGAGATCAGCGGGCTGGCCGACCGGCACGGCTATCTCAAGAGCGGAAATCTTGTGGTGCGCATGAGCTTCCCGTACATCGAGCTTCCCAGCCGCCAGCCCGCGTACATCGAGCGCGCGGTGAAGATCGAGCCGCCGCAGCTAAAGGAAAAATCTCCCGCGCCCGTGAGCACTGCCATGCGCAAGCAGAAGATCGAACCACAGCCGCAGGAAGTTGCGCAAACGCAGCTGCAAGCAGTGAAGCGCGCGGCGGCCTGGGTTGCGAAATACATCCGCGAAGCACGCCCGCAACTGGCCACTGACCCGGACGACGGCACGCTCTTTCTTACCAACACGGGTGAAGAGATCAACCGCGATCATCTGACCTGGATGGTGCGCAGTTACGTGGTGCGCGCGAAAATCGGCAAGACGGGAGCGTGCCATCTGTTCCGCCACACCATGGCCACGCTGATGCTCGAAGGCGGAGCCGACATCCGCTTCATCCAGCAGATGCTCGGGCACGCGGAACTCTCGACCACGGAGATTTACACGCACGTGTCGATCCGCATGTTGAAGCAAGTGCACACGGCCACGCATCCCGCCGCCTCTCTCGGCCCGGACAGTGCGCCGCCCGTTCCCGCCCATCCCGAGGAGCCGGAGAGCGACGCCGAGACGCTCTTCGCCACACTGGACGCCGAAGCCGAAGAAGAACAGGAGGAGTGAAGGAAAAAAAACATTCAAATGTGCTATACTTGTATAGCATGAAAGGAAGGAAGAAGCTTATGCTGGCCATCCGTCTGCCGCAGTCCATCGAAAAACGCTTGGAGAAGCTGGCCCGGCGCACCGGGCGCACCAAGACCTACTACGCCCGCGAAGCGATCCTGGAACATATCGCCGACCTGGAAGACCTGTATCTGGCCGAAGGCGCGCTGGAACGCATCCGCAGTGGCCGCGAGCGCACCATCCCGCTCAAAGACGCGATGAAACGTCATGGCCTACAGCGTTGAGCTTGCAGAGTCGGCGGACCGCGAGCTCGCGAAGCTCGACCCGCAGCAGTGCAAACGCATCCTGAAGTTCCTCTACGAACGAGTGGCAAAACTCGACGATCCACGCAGCATCGGAGAGGCGCTGCACGGCTCGCGGCTGGGCGAGTTCTGGAAATACCGCGTGGGCGACTACCGGCTCATCTGCAAAATCGAGGACGAGCGCCTGGTGGTGTTGGTTCTCCGTGTGGGACATCGCAAGGAAGTCTATCGCTGAGCACACGCGAGAAAAAGCCCTCCAACTCTTCCGCCCCGTTGACGTACAATCCCCGTTAATGCTGGCGGCAACTAAGGAAGAAAATCTCTCGGCAGGCGGCGATCCGCGTGTGCTCTTTCCTTCTTGCCCTGAGGAACGAAGGGTAGCGGCAGGCGAGCGGGTAGGCGAAAACTCGCGTCTGGGGTTCGCGAGAAAAACGGTTGCACCGCATCAGGGCGGTGCGCGAGCTAACTTCCAAACGGCACTAAGGGATAAGCCGAGTGTTGCGGTGAACACGTGTCGGATGTCGTTGTTGCCGCAAGCGCAGGCACAGCAGAATGCCTGCACGCAGCCGGTCCTGAATGCAGTTAACAATCAGTTTGGCGACAACTTCACTCCTGCGGATGTCGGCACCGGTAAATTCGCCCCTTTCCCATACCCGCGAGTTCCCGGCGGCACGATTAACATCGACATTTTTGTTCCGCCACAAGACCAACCAGACGGTGTCTCGCCCGGACGTTATCCGATCAACTGGTGGACCTACCTCATCGGCTACGGTCCAACGCTTCATATTCCAAGCGGCCCTGGTGGATTGGACAGTCCCTCGACCCTGATCTTTTCAAACAGTCAATTCACGGCGCACATCGATTCGGCGTTTCCCTACAACCCATTTGGCCTTCTGATCCACTTTTTGAAAGATGTGCTAGGCATCGGGGGGCACAGTCCATGCCCGTGATAGCTTGCAACCACCGCCCAGTGGTTCGCTTGTTTTGCAGAAGCTTGTTGGGTCTCTTCTTAGTATTCCTTTGTGGTCTAAGCCCGACGGCTCTCCACGCGCAAGCCATTAGCATCAAACTCGTCGATGGACGCAATGGGCGACCCATGGCGGACAAATGCATAAATGTGTGGGTTGGGGACAGGGCCGCACCGAAGGCACGGCCCTCGCTGGAGACCCAAACGGACAAGAATGGCGTCGCCGACCTGCGCCTCACCGAGCAGGATGCGGAGATTAACAATCAGAAGCAACAACTGGCCTGCGGTCTTCAAGGAGTAATCCGCCCTGTGGTCAAATACGGCGACACAATTACCATTGGGTCCGATTACATGTTATGTCAGGCGCGTCTTCCGGATGGTTCCTGGCAGGCGTTGGAGGGTTTTTCGACGACGGACGCGTTGCAGTCCGGCATCGCCACAGCAAACACGTGCGGCAAGGCGAAGGCGTCGCCAACACCCGGCGAGATAGTCCTCTTCGTCAGGCCCCTGCACTGGTGGGAGAAACTGAAGGAGTGACCCTCGTTGTTGGGCGGGTGGCCCGGGTATCGATCGGAATCCCGGTCTTAGCTGCTGAGCTAGGCCACAATAGTGCGGAGGGTGCCCCGGGTTCCGGTTTTTGGAACCTGGGTCTT
>JAJPIE010000052.1 GCA_021324935.1 Acidobacteriota bacterium | reverse complement strand
CTTGCCCGGCGATGAAGAGCTGGCCCGAGGTCGCGCCGTAAAGCACGGTGTTGCCGGCCAGGACGTCTCCGCGCTTTGAGGCGGTATGGCCTGCGCGAATCACGATGGTGCCGCCGGAGAGGCCCTTGCCGACGTAGTCGTTTGCCTCGCCGTAAAGATTCAGCTCCAGGCCTTTGGAGAGAAAGGCTCCAAAACTCTGGCCGGCAGTGCCGCTGAATTCGTGCGTCGCGTAGGAGTGAGTGGCATGCTTCAGGCGATAACGCATGTGCTCGCCGCTCAAATGGCTGCCGACGCTGCGATGAAAATTGTAAATCAGCGTGGGACTAGCGCTGGGTGACTTCGGCTGCTGGAACAATTCTTCGACTTCGGCGCCGCTCGTCTCCGGTACCGGCGTTTGCTGAGGGACGACACGCCCCGAGTTGGACACGGGAATTACCAGCAGTGCATCCAGGCCGGACTTGGTCTCCAGGCGATCGTACCACCCGCGAAGCTCGGTCAGCGAGCGAACGCCAAGTTCCGCCATGTTGCGGCGGATTTCTTCGGCCAGCGAACGAAAATAAGCGACCACCATCTCCGGCTTGCCGTTGAAGCGCATCCGCAGAGTTTCATCCTGGGTGGCAATTCCCACGGGACACGTGTTGAGATGACATTGGCGCGCCATGACGCAGCCGATGGCAATCAGCGCGGAGGTGCCGAAGCCAAATTCGTCGGCGCCAAGAATCGCGCCCATCAGAATGTCGCGAGCGAAACGCATCCCGCCATCCACCCGCAAAGAAACCCGGGAACGCAAGCCGGCGCACAGTAAAGTTTCGTGCGTATCGCGCAATCCGATTTCCCAGGGCAGGCCCGTATTTTTGATGGACGTCAGCGGAGACGAGCCTGTGCCGCCGTTGTGGCCGCTGACGGTAATCACATTTGCGCCGGCCTTGGCCACGCCTGCAGCGATGACGCCAATGCCCGTGCCGGAGACCAGCTTCACGCCAATGCGCGCCTGCGGATTTACGGCGCGCAGATCGTGAATCAACTGCGCCAGATCCTCGATGCTGTAGATATCGTGATGCGGAGGCGGAGAAATCAGCGGTGTGCCGGGCGTCGCATGGCGAATGCGCGCGATATACTCCGTCACCTTGCGAGCCGGAAGCTGCCCGCCCTCGCCGGGCTTCGAGCCCTGCGCCATCTTGATTTCAAGTTCCTCCGCGCGCACGAGGTATTCTGCCGTGACGCCGAATCGGCCGGAGGCCACTTGTTTCACCTTGCTCGATGCGCCTGGAGTGGCATACAAATCGGGATCTTCCCCGCCCTCGCCAGTATTGCTGCGGCCGCCGATCTGATTCATCGCCAAGGTGAGCGTTTTGTGCGCTTCCGGGCTCAACGAGCCGAGTGACATCGCCTGCGTGCTGAAGCGCCGCAGAATCGAATCGACGGATTCCACTTCCTCCAGCGGCGCCGCTTGTTCGCGAACCATTTCCAACTGGTCGCGCAGGAAAATTGTGCCGGAGGCATGGCTGAGCTGCTCGATCGCCGCGTAGCTATCCGGTTGTGGCTTGCGCACATGGGCGTGCAGCCGGCGCACGAATTCTGGCGAACTTGCGTGCAACTCCGCGCCTTTGCGGAATCGATAAAGGCCGAAATCTGGAAGCTCGTCGGCGGCCGCGGCATACGCCGAGCTGTGCATCTTCAAATAGTCTTGCAATAGCTGTTGGAGCGATTTCGTCCCCGGGTAGCGCCCGGCGTCCTCAAAATACTCGTGGCACAACTCTTCATCCAGGCCAAGCACTTCAAACAAATAGCTGTTGCGATAGCTGGCCAGCGTGGAAATTCCCATCCGCGCCAGGACCTTGCGCAGGCCGCCGTATATCGCCGCGCGGACTTTCTTGAACCCACCCGGCTCTTCGCGTTCTGCAAACTCCTCGGCGAGATACGGCGCCACGGCGCTGGCGCCTGCCGCCAGCAGCATAGCCACGTGATGGGTTTCAAAAACCTGCGCGCTTTCGACGATCAGCGGCACATCGGCCAAACCTTGTTTCACCGCGCTCTTCCAAAGTTTCGCGGCCGCCAACAGGACGGGCAGCGTTGCCTGTTTCCGGCAAAGGTTGCGATCCGTCAGGAGGAGGAGCCCCGGGCGCGCACCGCCACTCAGAGGGGTAGATATGCACTGAGTCAAACAGCGGCGTGCGCCCGAGACTCCCTGGTTGGCAGGAAAGCTTGTATCGACAACTTGCAGCGCAGGGATCGCTGCACATAGCGCCACAAGCTCGGCGGCGCTAAGCACGGGCCCCGGCAAACAATGCGATTTGCCGAGCGAAACTTCCAGCGACATCACATGCGATTCGCGCAACGGATCAATGGGAGGATTGGTGACCTGGGCGAAGCGCTGCTTGAAATAGTCCCAGAGCGGACGCGGCAGAGCGGAAAGAAACGCCGGCGGGGCGTCGTCGCCCATGCTCCAATCGGCTTCCTTGCCGCTCAACATGGGGCGGAACAGAATTTTGTACTGATCGTCAGTCCAGCCGGAAGCGCCAGCCACCCGGCGAGGCTCATTCACGGGCGTGCCCTGCGTCTCGCAGGAGATATTCAGAATCGACGGCACAGAGTGGACCTTTCGCTGCGCCTGGCGCGTGACACTCTTCAGAAGATCGCGCCAACGGAGGAACACGCCAGACTGGGGCGTGGCCAAAATCATCTCGCCAGGACCCAGCCGGTGGCGTTCCGCAATCCGCGACTCCTCCAGATCAACCAGACCGGCTTCACTTCCGGCAATCACCAGGCCGTCGTGAGTGACGAGGTACCGCATTGGCCGCAATCCATTGCGATCCAGCTTCACCCCGACCGACAAGCCATCGCTGAAGACCATGGCAGCCGGCCCATCCCACGGCTCGCCCTCGCGCGAAAGCACTTCCAGCGTGCGGCGCACATCGGACGAGAGAAAGGGATCCTCCGTATACGCCGGCGGTACCAGCGCCAGCATCGCCGTCTCGACGGACTTCCCTTCCAATAGCTTCAGTTCCAGCGCGTTGTCAAAACTCGCCGAATCGCTGACGTATTCTTCCAACATCCGAAACCACTGGCCTACACCGATTCGCTTGCGCACTTCGCGTTCGCGCGCGCGCAGCCAGCGGCGATTTCCAACGATAGTGTTGATCTCGCCGTTGTGCGCCACATAGCGAAACGGCTGCGCTAACTGCCAGGAAGGCTCGGTATTCGTGGAATACCGCTGGTGGAAAATCGCGAACTGCGCGGCAAATTCGGGACTGCGGAGATCCTCGTAGAAGTGCGGGAACTGCCAGGGCGTCAGCAGTCCTTTGTAAACGATGGTGCGCGAAGAGAGCGAAGAGATGTAGCAGCGCTCCGGCAGCAAGGCTTCGGCTCGCTTGCGGAGCAGGGCCAGGATGCGCTCGAACTTGGCCTCGCCGCCGGTCACCGGCGTTTTTGGCAGTACGGGCTCGATAAAGAACTGCCAAATTTCCGGCATGGTCTCAAATGCGCGCTGCCCCAAAGCATTGGGATTCACGGGGACTTTGCGCCATCCGGCAAATCGCAGCTTGCTGCGGCCGATGGCGTCTTCGATCGCGTGTCGCGCGTCCGCCACACGCGTGTGCGGGACGAATAGCATCCCAACACCAAAAACCTCGCCAAGCGAAATCTGCTCTTCGGATGCCCGGGCCCGGAGAAAGCCGACCGGAAGACTGCTCAGGATGCCGGCACCGTCGCCGCTGGCGCCATCGGCGTCGACTCCACCGCGGTGCGATAGCCTCTCCAGCGCTTGCAAGGCCAATTGCAGCATCTCGTGAGTCGGTGGCCCTCCGAGGCGCGCGACAAAGCCCGTGCCACACGCGTCGTGGTCCGGGTGTCCCCAGTTCGGCTGGCGCCGCCAACTACACATATCAGAGTAATAGAGGCCGCCGCCCGCGAAGTACAATGCAGAATTTTTATCGCATGTATTCGGAAATGCGTGGCTCTGTGACGCCTGACCAGCTCAAAACTTGGTGACTTCGCTGAAGTGAAATTCCCTGATTTTCATTGGGGGAACCACCATTTCGAACGATTCCTCGGCGGTGGCGCGATGAGAGGGTCCCAAGGCTTCGACATTCCGTAACATTTGCAATATCGATTGATTGAATCGGAAATTCCGCACCGGCCGCGTCACTTGGCCCTTTTCCACCAGAAACAACCCGTCGCGCGTCATGCCCGTCATAATCTTCTCGTAAGGCTCCACCTCGCGGATATACCAGAGACGGGTCACCAAGAGGCCGCGATCGGTCCCGGCGATCATCTCCGGCAAACTGGTTTTCCCGCCTTCCACCACCAGATTCATTGGCGCTTCGCCGTATTCGTTGGGGAGCGCGAAGCCGTGGCCCGTGGGCGTTTTGTGAGCCTTTTTGGCAGAGCGCCGCGAATAGACCAGGTTGCGCGGCACACCTTGCTCAACCAACACGATGCGCTGGCGCGGAATGCCTTCGCCATCGAAGGGTGCACCGAGCTGCTCGGGATGATAAACGTCATCAGATATCGTGATGTTTTTTCCCATCAAGGGCAAGCCTAGGCGCTCAGAGAAACAGGAACGCTGATCGCGTACCGCCGTGGCGGCAAAATCGTAATAGAGAAAGCCAATGAGATCGAGAACGGCGGCGGGTTCGAGAATCACCGTGTAGCGGCCTGTGGCGAGCTCAACGGGATTTATGGCCCGCTCGGCTCTTTCGCTGGCCTTTCTGGCGAGCTGTTGGGGGTCGAAGACGCGATAGTCAGCCGCGTTGGCCTTAGCCCAGCTTGTCGCCGAGCCCTGCTGCATCGTGACCGAAAATTCCGCCTGCGTCTGTCGATAGCTCGCAAACAAACCTTGTGAATTTGCCAAAACGGTTTGGCTTTGCCCGCTGGAAAAAATTCCCGCCGCAACTTGTCCTTTGTTTTCGGCAAGCGCGCATGCGGTTTTCACCGCGCGGGCGCGGATCTCGGCGGATAGTGAAGCAGTTGGCGCGGAAAAACGCCTCACCGGGCGATATTTTTGCTTGCCCGGAATTGGCAGCAGCCCGGGATCCTTGGGTTGGCTGGCGGCGAGCGAAGCCGCCGATTCCAGGGTGGAACGCAGCGCGTCTTCCTCGATGCGGTTCGTCGTGACGCGCGCCGTCCGGCCATCCACCACCACGCGTAGCGAAACGCTCAAGCCATGCTCGGCGACATGCTGATGAATCGCGTTATTCGCAAATCGGGTGAGCGCGTCTATGACTTCATCGACGTGCACTTCCACTTCGGGGAGCCCGAGAGATTTCGCGATTCGGAATATCTGGCTCGTGATCGCTCGCAACTCGCGCTCCGGCCGAAGTTGCACCTCGGCCGCGGCGCCGCGGCGCGTCGAAACCTCGCGGGTTTTCCTTGTGGGACTCATTCGTTCGAAAAGGCCGTTCCAATTCTAACGTTGCGAAAGCGGGCGGGAGCGGCGCCATGGCCCGTGCCCATCGTCTGCATCGGCTGGCCTTTGCCGCAGTTTGGCGTGCCCCAGAGCACCCAATGGTCGGCGCCGCAGATGGCGTCGCAGGAGTTCCAAAATTCCGTGGTAATGCCGCTGTAACTGGGATTTTTCAGCATGCGGCCCTTTTTGCCCTTTTTGATTTCCCAGGCGATTTCGGTGGAAAACTGGAACTGATAGCGGCGGTCGTCGATGGACCAGGAGCGGTTCGTCTCCATCAGGATGCCGTCGTCGGTATCGGCGATGAGATTTTCCGGCGTCCACGTGCCGGGCAACAGGCTCACGTTGGTCATGCGAATCATCGGCAGGCGGTTCCAGCTTTCGGTGCGCATGGTGCCGCCGGAGCGTTGCAAGCCAACGAGATGCGCGGTCTCGCGGCTCGAGAGATAGCCGCGAAATTCACCATCCTTGATGATGTCGATACATTGCGCGGTGACACCTTCGTCGTCGTAGGCGAAAGTGCCCAGGCCGGGCCCGTGCGCGATGCGCGCGTCCGCCACGATGTTCACGATAGGCGAGGCGTAGCGCAAATGGTTGAGCTGATCGACTGTGAGAAAACTCGTGCCCGCAAAGTTCGCTTCCTGGCCGAGGACGCGGTCAAGCTCGATGGGATGGCCAACGGACTCGTGAATCTGCAGACCCAATTGGCTGCCGCCGAGGATCAGTGTGCCGCGCGTTTCCGGGCACTGCGCCGCCGAATGCAGGGCGACGGCCTCCTCGGCAATCCGCGGCGCATGTTTCAAAAGGTCCATCGCTTCGATGAACTCATATCCGCCCAGTACGTGTTGTCCGCCGAAACTGTTCGGATAGGAACGCTTCTGAATGGCATCGTCCTTGAATGACGTAGCGACGATTCCGCAGCCGGAGTGCACTCGCCGTTGATGAATCTTCGAACCGGCGCTGGAAGCGAACCACGAATCGATTTTGCGGAACTGCATGTCCGTTTCGGAAAGTGTGACGCCTTTGACGGCCCGCAAGGCGGCATCGGCCTTTAGCAACAGATCAAGTTGCGCTTCCACCGGAATCTCGAAAGGATCTTTCTGGCAGGGCCCTTGCCAGCTATCCACGTAGACGCCTTCCGGTGCAAGCCGCACATCGCTCTTCTTCGCCAGCGCCGATGCTTTGGCAATGGCCACGGCTTGCGCGGCGCAAGCGCCAACGCCATCTCGCGTAAGTTGATCTGTGGACGCAAATCCCCAAGCGCCATTCACGACCACGCGAATCCCCAGCCCGATCGATTCACTTTGCCCCAGCGTGCCCACTGACCCGCCCTTGGTGGTCAAATCACGCTGAAGCAGATGCATCACGCGCACGTCGGCGTAAGCCGCGCCGCGAAGCCGAGCCACATCCAGCGAATGTCCGCAGTAGTCCCACATGGCGAATTTCGATTTTAGCAGAATCTGCGCAGTGGCCGGCAAACCGCTGGAAAGAGGTCGAACGCAAAGGCACAGGAAGCGAATTAGCGCAAAGGTAGCTATAGCAAAAAGAAAGGGCCGGCCAAGGCCGGCCCTACAAACGCAAATCAAGCAGAAGCGGAGTTACGTGCCTTCTTGCCAGGACGCGAGGTACTGTTCCTGCTCGGCGGTAAGCTTGTCGAGGCGGTGCCCCATGGATTCGAGCTTCAGGCGCGCAATTTCGCGGTCGAGATGCTCGGGCACCACGTAAACCTGCGGCTTCAGCTCTTTGTGATGTTTCGCCAGGTATTCCGCCGCAAGCGATTGGTTCGCAAAGCTCATATCCATCACCGAAGCCGGATGGCCTTCGGCGGTGGCGAGGTTCACCAGGCGGCCTTCGGCGATCAGATAAATCTTGCGGCCGTCTTTCAGTTGAAACTCATCCACCAGCGGGCGAACTTCCTTCTTTCCGGTCGAAAGCGCTTCGAGCGAAGGGATTTCGATTTCCACGTTGAAGTGGCCGGAGTTGCAGACGATCGCGCCGCTTTTCATCGCTTCGAAGTGCTCGCGCCGGATCACGTTCTTGTTTCCGGTCACGGTGATGAAAACGTCGCCTTCCTTAGCGGCATCAGCCATGGGCATCACGCGGAAACCGTCCATTACCGCTTCAATGCCCTTGACGGGATCGATTTCGGTGACGATCACGTCCGCACCCAGGCCCTTGGCGCGCATCGCGGCACCGCGGCCGCACCAGCCGTAGCCCGCAATCACCACCTTCAAACCGGCGATCAGCACGTTGGTGGCGCGAATTACGCCGTCCAGCGTCGATTGGCCCGTCCCATAGCGGTTGTCGAAGAAATGCTTGGTCATCGCGTCGTTGACCGCAATGATGGGATATTTCAGCGTGCCGTCCTTGGCCATCGCGCGCAGACGAATCACGCCCGTGGTCGTCTCTTCAGTGCCGGCGATCACGTTGCCGACCAGGTCCGGCCGCTTCGTCAACAACATGGTCACCAGGTCGCAGCCGTCGTCCATCGTAAATTGCGGCTTGTGGTCGAGCGCCGCCTTCAGGTGCTGGTAATACGTATCGTTGTCCTCGCCCTTGATGGCGTAGGTGGGGATGTTGTAGTCGCGGTTCAGCGAAGCGGCCACTTCATCCTGAGTGGAAAGCGGATTCGAGGCGCAAAGCACCGCGTCGGCCCCGCCGTCACGCAGCGCGATCATCAGATTCGCGGTTTCGCTGGTGACGTGCAAGCACGCGGAAACGCGCAGGCCCTTCAGCGGCTGCTCCTTGATGAAGCGCTTGCGGATGGACTGCAGCACGGGCATCTGCTGCGCGGCCCATTCGATCTTGCGCTTGCCGGCATCGGCCAGCGCGATATCCTTCACATCACCCTTTTTGAGTTCTGCCGTAGCCATTCCCGGACTCCTTGCGATCTAGATTTGCAACCGAGCAATCGGTTCTGTTGAAACGCTCCCCACCGTCAAGAGGGACTCATTTGCCGCAGAGAGGAAAGTGGTTTTCGTGAATAAGCGGCGCCAAAACTAGCGGCGCGCCACCGCTTCGGCCACGGCGCCCAGGCCAGCGGCCTTGCGCAGCGCGTCCGCGCGATCGGACTTTTCCCACGTGAAGCCGTCGCCGGTACGGCCGAAGTGGCCAAACGCGGCGGTTGGCTTATAGACGGGGCGGCGAAGGTTCAAGGTTTCGATGATCGCTTTGGGCGTCAGCGAGAAATTCTGGCGAACCAGTTCAGTGATCTTCTCTTCCGGAATTGCGGACGTGCCAAACGTATCCACCATGACGGAAACCGGCTCGGCCACGCCGCTGGCATAGGCAAGCTGCACTTCCGCTTTGCTTGCAAGTCCGGCAGCCACGATGTTTTTCGCAATGTAGCGAGCCATATAGCAGGCCGAGCGGTCCACTTTGGAAGGATCCTTGCCGGAGAAGGCGCCGCCCCCGTGACGGCTGTAGCCGCCGTAGGTGTCCACAATGATCTTGCGGCCAGTCAAGCCCGCATCGCCCATCGGCCCGCCAATCACGAAGCGCCCGGTCGGGTTGATGTGGAACTTGGTCTTGGAATCGAGCATTTTTGCCGGAATGATCGGCTTGATCACGTGCTCGGTGATCGCTTTGCGCAGCTCCTCGTTCGAAACCTTGTCGCTGTGCTGCGTCGAAATCACCACGCAATCCACGCGACAGGGCTTGCCGTCGCGATATTCGACGGTGACCTGAGACTTGCCGTCAGGACGCAGGAAATCGGCTTTTTTGCTCTTGCGGACTTCGGAGAGGCGTTGCGTGAGGCGGTGGGCCAACTGCACCGGCATCGGCATCAATTCTTCGGTCTCATCGCAGGCGAAACCGAACATCAAACCCTGGTCGCCGGCGCCGCCGGTGTCCACGCCCATGGCGATGTCGGGCGACTGGCGCTTCACGGTGCAGACCACCGCACAGGTGTTGGAATCAAAACCGTATTCGGCGTTGTCGTAGCCGATCTCGCGCACCGTCTCGCGGGCCAGTTCATCGTAGTTTACGTGCGCCGTGGTGGTGATTTCGCCGGAGACCACGATCAATCCGGTGGTCACCAAAGTTTCGCAGGCGACCCGGCCTTTCGGGTCCTGCCGCATCACTTCATCCAAAACCGCATCCGAAATCTGGTCGGCAATCTTGTCCGGGTGACCTTCCGTCACCGATTCGGATGTAAACAGGAAATTACGCATGTTACCGTCGCTCAAAACCAATCTCCTCTATGGCTCGTCTTCAATGGGAGGGGTGAAACACCCCGAAGCGCCTACATGCCGGTGGCACAGCAGACTCTGTCTGAGCCAGAGTACCATTCCCCTGGCGTCGAATCAACGCATTGATTTTGCACGGGTTAAGTGTGCAGCGAATGGACATTTTCGAGCATCGAACTGATTCCTAAGCCATTTAGCGGAAGAGAACTCCGCAAGGAATCCTAGGGATGGCTGTAGTCGCTGCTGGCCGGTGGCACGTAGTCTTGCCCGTACTTGTTCTTGTGGGCCGAGGTGAAATACGGATTGGCCTGCACCCGCAGGACTCCCAGATCCGCCGAGCCGCTCGCGACGTCCACTTCCCTTTCAAGCTTGTTCAAATCTTCCGGCAGGCTTCGCTCATACCAGACATGCAAAATGTATTTCCCGTCCGCGATGTCCGGGATCGCGATCTTTCCAGAGGCGTCGGATGCTCCAAAGTACGGCGTCTCCACCGCGATCACCGCGGCGGTCATTTCCGGATGGATGTTGCAGAACAGATAGCTGACGCCGGAGCGGTCGAAATGGACGCTTTTCGCGGAACCCGCCTCGTAAAAGCCCAGGTCGAACTGCCGGCCGTCATGCAGGGAGAAAACATTGTGCAGGAATCGGTCCTTGTTGGGAAACAATACCGACGTTCCAACTTGGACGACAAGCACATGCGGCGTGAAAGATTTGTTCTGCTGGGTGATCGTCGGTCTGGGACGCTTAAGTTCGCCGGCGCTTGGAAGCGCTCGGCCGTCAGCCGGCGTCAGCCAGATCACCACGCCGGACAGATCCGCCCCCGGCGCATCTCCTTTCTTCGCCGCCTTCCCTCCCGTAATCTCCACCGCCGCGCTCACACTCCTTCGCTGAGCCCACGCGTCTCCGCCAATTAGAAGAATCCCCAAAACGAATCCGAGCGCGATTTGCCGGGCATGTAGCATGTTGCTCATCAGAACAGGTACCCCAGGCTGAGATTTGTCACATTCGCGAAGTATCCATCAGGCCCCAGATCGTGGGTGGCCAGCCTGCGAAATTCCAGAGAGAAGAGAATGTTCGATCGCAACTGGTAGATGCCATTCACAAACCAGGTCTGATTCTTCAGCAGTGGCTCTTCATATTCGGATGGAACCACACGGAACAATCGCAATTGCGATGCAAACGGATTGTCCTGGCCAAATGCTGCATTGATACGGAAGTCCTGCCGCGGCTTGAAAGTAAGTTGCGCCCAGCCGCCCTGGGAATTCAGCCCGTAAATGGAAGTGGTGGCCAGCCCCGGGTCGCCAGGGAACAGCACCGATTGCGAAATGCCGCCGCCGAATCCGCCCACGGCACGGCCGCGATAGTAAGCCGCGCTGAACTCGAAATACTTGTCGAGCGGAACCTGCACGTTCACCGTGCCCGTCCACGAATCGATGCCGCGATGGAAGCCCCAATATTGCCGGCCATAGTAACCACCGGCGCCGATTTGCCAGGTGCCCTTCGGCGTGTTCTTGGACCACCCAATGTGCGCCGCGTAGCCGGGTTGGCCGGACTGTTCCCCCCAGGACGGGTCGCGATCCTGACCGGGATTCGGGATGTCGCCCGTAATCTGGTCCAGAATTCCGGCCGAAACGGTGAACTGGGAATTCTCCGAAAGGGCAATTCGATGCTCGACGCGCACCTGCGGCGTCCACCCCCAAAGATTGCCCGAGTAGGAAAACGCGGGAACTGCAAGGCTGGACAGCGACGAGGGTGACAGCGGAATGAAAAAGAGCGCGTCCTGTCCGGCGACCAGCGACGTGTTCGTCCAATCCATACGGAACACACCCGTTCGCAGCCGTACGCCGCCCATCAGCGCGCCGTTCGATTCCTGCAAAGTGTTTCCGGCGAAGTCCATGCGCAGATTGGCGCTGGTGTGGGCGCCCGCGAAGTCGGGGCCAAACCCCTCCAGGTTAATTTGCGACTGCCGCAACGAACCGCCGAACGCACGGTCGCTGGCTCCGGCGGCGGTCTCGTTCGCGAGCTCCGGGAAATCCTGGTTGTTCACGCTGCCGGTGTTTCCGTAGAGGTTCAGAAGAAATATTCCCGAAAGCCGCAGACGATATTTCGCTCCGCTTTCCACTTTGGTCTGATATTGATCCGCAATTTTGGCGTCGAGGAGATCGCTCTTTTCTTCCAATTGAGAGAGCTGCTCTTGAAGGGAGGCTCCTGGCGCCTCGCCGCCCAAACCGACCAGCGCCGCCCGGGATTCCGCGCCTTGTGCCGGAGACGGCGCATTGCCCGCGGCAGCTGCTGGAGGATTCTTGACTGGAGTCTGCAGCGCCTGGATGCGTTCGGTTGCCGTGGCAAGTTCCTGCTGCAGACGCCTGGTTTCCGCTTCGCTTTGCGCTTCAGCGGCGGACACTTCGCCCAGCTGCGTATTCAACTGCCGCACTTCGGCTTTCAATTCGCGCACCGTGTCCAGCAGTTCTTTCAGCGAATCGGTGGAAATTTGCGTCTGTGCGGGTGTGGATACTGAATCCGCGTTCTGAGCGCGCAAGGGCGGCGCCGCCAGCAGCGCGCCCGGCAGAAGAGCAGCGTAAATCCATTTTCCCCAAGTAAGTTTCCCCACCACGCTGTACTCCGGTTTGACGACCCGCTTCGCAATTTCCCCCTAATTCTTCTCCACCGTTTCCGAGAGGCCCGATTTGTGCAACACCTCGTCGAGTTTTTCCACCAGCGATGCCATCGAGAACGGCTTCGCCAGGCAACTGAACAATTCCCCATCCCCGCCAGCGGCGCTGAACTCCGAATAACCGCTCATCATCACCACTTTCAAATCCGGCCGGGCTTCGCGAAGCTTGCGCATCAATTCCTTGCCGCTGATCCTGGGCATCACCATGTCGGTCAGCAGCAAATTAATGGGACCCGCATACCGCCCGGCCACTTCCAGCGCTTCCGCACCGTCCTGCGCTTCCAGCACCTGATAACCGGCAGCTTTCAGGAATTCGTAAGCCAGCTCGCGGACCCCGGTTTCGTCCTCAACCAGCAGGATGGTTTCCGAACCCCTCGGCATCGATACCGCGGGCGCTTCCGTTGGGCCGGATGCGGGTTTGGCCTGCGTGCTGGGAAAAAAGATTTCGAACGTCGTGCCTTGGCCAGGGGTGCTGGTCACCCAGATGTAGCCGCGGCTCTGCTTGACGATGCCGTAGACGGTCGCCAGGCCCAGTCCGGTGCCTTTGCCAACTTCCTTCGTCGTGAAAAAGGGCTCAAAGATGTGCGCCTTGGTCTCTTCATCCATCCCGTGCCCGGTGTCGGAAACGGAAATCTGCGCGTAACTTCCGGGCGCCATGGATGGGCGCTTGGCCGCTTCTTCCGGCCCGATTTCGGCGTTGCTGGTGCGCACCCGCAGCTTTCCACCGTCGGGCATGGCGTCGCGCGCATTGACGGCGAGATTCATTAGTACCTGCTCGATTTGTCCGGGATCCGCCTGCACGGCGCAGAGGTCCGCCTGCGGCGAAAACGAATAATCGATGTGCTCGCCTATCAGCCGCGGCAACATTTTGCCCATTTCCGCGATAATGGCGTTCAGATCCACCACGCGCGGCTGCAGCACCTGCATGCGACTGAAGGCCAGAAGCTGCCGCGTCATCCCCACGGCGCGGTTGGCCGCTTTCTGGATCTGCTCGACGCTCTTCCGCTGCGAATCGGATTCGGCGCGCTCGGAAAGCAAATCTGCATGGCCGCGGATAATGGTCAGCAGATTGTTGAAGTCGTGCGCGACGCCGCCGGCCAGGCGTCCCACCGCTTCCATTTTGTGTGCCTGGCGAAGCCGCTGCTCAAGCTGCTTTTGATCTTCCTGGCCCTGCCGTAAGCTCCGTCGCATGCGATCGAACGCCGCGGCGACCACGCCCACTTCGTCCTTGCTCGCGGAGGCCAGGGGATAATCGAAGTTCCCATTTTCGAGTGCCTGGACGCCTTGCACCAGCGTGCCCAGTGGCCTTGTGATGCTCGCCGAAATCAGATATCCGAGCAGCATGCCGGAAAGGAGCGCAATCAAGCCCAGCACGATCAACACTCGGTTCAGGCTTGAAAGGAAGGCGGTGGCTTGATCGAAGGATTTCAAAACCGTGATGGAAACATCAAAGCCCGGGCTGGAATAGAGCCTTTCCGTCGCAGCCAGAAATCGCTCTTTGCCTAGCTGGATTTCGAATGGGTCCTCGTGCGCGTCCAGATGAGAGATCAGCTCCGACTGCCCCGCCCCATCGGTGCGGTTGCTGATCAGGTATCCCCCGGTGCGGAATACCACATCGTTTCCGATGACACTGCTGAACCGCTGCGCCTCTTTCTGGTCAATTTCATGCCCGGTCACCAGAATTCCCACTACCGTATCCTGGCCGTGCTGCCCGAACTGCACGGGCTGCGTCACGATCTGGTAAAGACGTCCTTCGGCGAGCCACCAATCGCGCGTCAATCCTTTTTCAAACGTGTGATTCAGCAGATATTGGGCGATATTCGGTGAAATGCGGGTCTTCACCGTTTCCACGGAACATACCTGTCCCCGCCGGTCCGCCAAGATCAACAAATCTGCCCCACTCTCTTTCAGGATTCCCCCGGCAGCGTCGCGAATGGTTGCGGCGTCCTGGGTGCTCATCAGCGCGCGGACTGTGGGGAGCCCGGCAAGCAATTCCGCCGAACGCACCAGCGATTCTTCTCGCAAGGCCTGATACGTCCGGTAGGTGCGCACGGTGGAGTGCAGTTCCTGCCAGACGGAATCGCGCACACGGTTCTGCACCGTATAGCGCACCACGGCAAGCGTGCCGCAGGTGAGGCCCGCCGAAATTGCCATCAGGGCGAGCAGAATTTTGAAGCGGAGCCGAATCGAACTCACCGGCAACCTCTGCTTCGACCACACCTTCAGGTGGAATGGCCGACGCCCGCCCCGAAACGCGCGGGCCGGCTTAGAGGTCAACGTAGCATCGGGTTTTGCCCTGGGCGATAGTACAGCCGTGCCGGGTGTCGAAAGGCCTATTGACCTGTGCCATACAAAGAAGGTCCGCGGCTACCGGCCTTGGTGGCCTGGCATTATCAAGGGCCACTGAAGAGGAGAATGCGGAGCTTTACGCGGCGTCGGCGTCATCGTCGGGCTGCACCTCGAGCCGCCCCCTGCTCTTCTTCGCCATCAGATAGGAGCGAATGAAGGGGCCCAGGTCGCCGTCGAGCACGCGGTCCACGTCGCCTACGCTGAACTTCGTACGGTGATCCTTGATAAGGCGGTAAGGCTGCATGATGTAGGAGCGAATCTGGCTGCCAAAGGAAATATCGAGCTTGGATTCGTCGAGCCGGTCGCTTTCGTCGCGGCGCTTCTGCACTTCCAGATCGTAGAGCTTGGAGCGCAACATCTTCATGGCCATCTCACGGTTCTTGTGCTGGCTGCGCTCCATCTGGCAGGCCACCACGATGCCGCTGGGAATATGGGTGATGCGCACCGCGGTTTCCACTTTGTTGACGTTCTGGCCGCCCTTCCCGCCGGACCGGAAAGTGTCGAGCTTTATGTCTTCGGGCTTGATGTTGATTTCGATGCGGTCGTCGACCTCGGGAATCACGAAGACGGAAGCAAAGGAAGTGTGGCGGCGCGCGGCTTGATCAAACGGTGAGATGCGCACCAGCCGGTGTACGCCGGTCTCTCCCGCAAGCAGGCCGTAGGCATTTTCTCCGCTGAACTGGATCGTGGCATTCTTGATGCCCGCTTCTTCGCCCGGCGTTTCGTCCAGCAGGTTCGCCGTGATCCCGTTGCGTTCCGCCCAGCGCAGGTACATGCGCAGCAGAATCGAAGCCCAGTCCTGGGACTCCGTGCCGCCGGCGCCGGGCTTGATGGTCATGATGGCGTTGAGATGGTCATTTTCGCCGGAAAGCAGCGTTTTCGTTTCCAGTTCGCTTACAAAAGCATCCGCCGCAGTGAGTTCCTTATTCAATTCCTTCAGGAGCTCTTCTTTTTGTTCCGGGTTGGACTCGGCCGCGGCAAGCTCGATATAGGTTTCGACATCGCCGGTGATGCGTCCAAGCTTCTCGTCCGCCGATAACTGGTCTTCCACGCGCTTCCGGTCGCGCAATACGGTCTGCGCTTCTTCGGGATTGCTCCAAAATTTCGGATCGCTGGTGCGTTCTTCGAGGGATTTCAGGCGTGCGCGGTTCTGCGAACCGTCAAAGATAGCTCCGCACGAGAGTGATGCGCTGCTTCAATCCTTCATACTGATGTTGCAAATCTTCGAGAATCATTCGGTATTCACAGGGCCCGCGGGGCGGGTCATCTTGCCTTTCGGAATGTAAGTAGTATCAGAATAGCGGAAATGGCCACGCACATCCAGGCAAACCAATCGCCGAAACGCGTGTAGATGGTCTTGTCCGTGCGGAAATCGTAGGGCAAGTCAGCCGCGCCGCGCATGTCGCGTTGCAACACCCGCATTTCGTTGCCGTAAGGATCGAAGGAAGCGGTGATGCCGCTGTTCGTATCCCGGACAAGCCAGCGCCGGTTTTCCACCGCGCGTACTCGCGCCATGCGAATGTGCTGCTCGGCGGCTTCGGACTTGCCGAACCATCCGTCGTTCGAAATATTGATCAGAAGCTGCGCGCCGTTGTTGGCGAACTCGCGAATTTCGCCCGCATAAATCGCCTCGTAACAGATAAACACCGAGAAGGTGCCGCCGTTGGGAAATTTTCCCACGCGGCGTTCTTTCCCCTTGCGAAACCCGCCAACCTCCTCGGAAACGCTTGTCACCACCTGGTGAATCAGTGGAAATGGCTCGTATTCACCGAACGGAACCAGGTGAATCTTGTCATAGAGAAACGTTTCCTGGCCGGCCGCGTTGAGCATCGCCGCGCTGTTGTACGGCACCAGGCCCATGCGCGGCATCCGCTGGCTGCTATCGCTTACCGGCTTCCAGTCAATTACTCCCACGATCACCGGATTGTGAAACTCCGTGGCAATATGCGATATGTACGGCCCAAAATGCGGATCTTGAAACGAAAAGGGCGCAGGGGCTTCCGGCCAGATGAGCAAATCCGGCTTCGCGCCGCTTGTCGCAAGACGCAAGCTCAATTGTTCCAGGTCTGCCATGTCCGCTTTGTGATCCGCGTACCAATCTCCTTCGTAGCCTTCGGTTTCCGGAAAATTTGGCTGCACCACACGAGCCAAATGATGCGCCTCGGCTTTCGGCACAAAGTGCGGGCCCAACTGCGCGATCAGCAGCAGCACAAACGCCACAGCTCCCGTCACCTCCAAGTGTTTCTTTTTTTCGCCCGCGGCGCCCGCCAAAATCCACACCAGCAGCGCGTTGAAACCCGCCACTAGAAACGATATGCCGTAAATTCCCGTGACCGCCGTCAATTGCACCAGCGCCGGATTCCCCGCCGCCGGATAGCCCAGCAAGCCCCATGGAAAACTGATCTCCGGCAGGTACGCTCGTAGCACTTCTGTGGATATCCACAAAAATGGCGCACCCGCCAGCGCCAGATCAATTCCCTTCCGCGACAATCGCAATACCATCCACGTGAACAGCCCGATCGAGCATCCCCATACCGACGCGATCAGCAGCAGCACGCCCCACCCGGCCGTCGTGGACATTCCTCCGTGCACCGCCAGCACCACGGCGATCCATGGCACGCAGGTCACCACGAAAATCAACCCGTGCAGGAATCCGCAAAAAAACGCCACCCAGGTCCGCGCGCCCGGCAAGCTCCAGAGCAGCAGCGCCAGGCTGAACCATGAATAAATGCTCGAATGGGAATGCCGAAATGACAGCGACAGGATCGCGCCGCTCGAAGCCGCAAGCAGCAGCCGCGCAACTACGGGGGTTTCCGGGGACAACAGTGAACCCAGGGTGGCATACCAGGGGCGGGACGTCATCAGTGCTTTACGTAGAATGCCTTGAAGCCGGCGCTCTCCAGGCCTTTTTTCGCGGCCTCGGCGCTCCTCGAATCGTGGAATGGCCCGACCTGCACGCGGTAGAATTTGTCCTTTTGCGGTGTCTGCACGTAAGCCGAAAAATGTTTTTTCTGCAGGCTGCTGGCCAGCGCCAGCGCGTCATCCTGCTTCGCCAGCGCCGCCACTTGCAGGACAACTGCGCCATTCGGAACCAGCGGCGCAGTCGTCGTTCTTGCAACCGCAGAATGTGGCGCGGGCGAAGCAGGCGCGACCTCTTTCGCATTGAGCGGCTTCGACGATACTGGCGCGGCCGCCGCTTTCGGCACAGGCTCCAGATGCGGCTCCGACTTCACCGGCTTGCTGCTGTCCTCAAATTTCCATGGAGAATCGTTCGCGCCGGCCACGGCCGGGTCGCTAACCTCGGAATCCGCCGGATTGGGCGTGGCTTTCTTCGGTGCAACTTCAGGATGCGAGTAGGCCGGCGATTCGGGTCGGCTGTTCATGCCGTTGCTGGCCGCGCGGACCTGGCCGTCGTACTGATTCCGCCCCATTACGTAGCCCAGGGAGAAAAACACGCCCGAAAACACCAGCATGAGCAGAAATAACCCGATCACGTGCTTGCTCTCCAGCACGCGCTCGCCCGCCCCGCGCCTTCCCCCAGATGCCATCTATCTCGAGTTCCCTCCGCTCGCTTTCATCCAGCTATTAATAATATCGATAGGCAGCGGAAACACAATCGTTGTGTTCTTTTCGACACCTATCTCCGTCAAGGTCTGGAGGTACCGTAACTGGATGGCGGAGGGCTGCGTCTCGAGCACCTTGGCCGCCTCCGCCAGCTTCGCGGAGGCTTCGAATTCGCCGTCGGCATGAATGATCTTGGCGCGGCGTTCGCGCTCGGCTTCGGCCTGCTTGGCGATGGCGCGCTGCATCTGCTCCGGGATATCCACCTGCTTCACTTCCACTTTGGAGACCTTGATGCCCCACGGTTCGGTGTCTTGATCGAGAATCACCTGAAGTTTCGCGTTCACTTTTTCGCGCTGTGAAAGGATTTCGTCGAGTTCGAATTGACCCACCACGCTGCGCAACGTCGTCTGCGCCAGCTGCGAGGTCGCATACTGGTAGTTCTGCACCTGCGACAGCGCCAGGTTGGCCTCGACCACTCGAAAATAGCAAACGGCGTTCACTTTCACGCTGACGTTGTCCCGCGTAATGATGTCTTGTGGCGGCACATCCAGCGTTTCCAACCGCAAACTGATCCGATAGAGCGTCTCAATGGGCCAGAACACCAGCCGGATTCCCGCTCCCTTCGCTTCCGGCAGCAATCGCCCAAGACGCAAAACGACGCCGCGCTCCCATTCCTTGATGATGTAGAGGGAATTCCAGATCCACAACAAAAAGAATCCGATGACAATCAGCGTGCCCAATCCGAAGAACTCGACCATGATGTGCCTCCCCCACTTCTGCCAATCCTAGCTGCCCGCGGTCGCCGGACTTTGCTTCGGCTCCACAAACAGCTTCAAACCTTCCACGCGCGTCACTCGCACCGTCGCGCCCTCCGGCAACGGTGTGGCGGCCACCGCGCGCCATAATTCGCCGTGCACCCGAATCATTCCTTCGCCCTGCGCGGGCAGCGCCGTGGTCACGATGCCTTCCGCGCCCACCATCTCTTCCTTGCCCGTGGCGGTTTTCCACCGGCGCGATTTCAACACCAGCCGCATCAGGAAAACGGTAAGCAATGCCACCGGCAGCGTCACTCCCAGCGCCACGCCGAAATTCACACCCGCAGGAGTGAGCGGCGAACGAATCAGAAAGATGGCTCCCAGAAACATGGCCACAATTCCGCCAATCAGCAGGACTCCGTGGCTGGCGAATTTCGCTTCCAGAATGAACAGCGCAAACGCCAGCAAAATCAAGAGAACGCCTGCGAAGTTTACAGGCAACAGGTGCATGGCGTAGAGCGCAAGTACCGCCGCAATGCCTCCGATCACTCCCGGCGCCACCACGCCGGGATGCGTGAATTCGGTGTACAAGCCCAGCACCGCGACCAGCATGAGCAGAAAAAATACGTTCGGATCGACAATGTGCGACAAAAATTTCTGCCGCGTGGAAAGCTGGAACTCCTGGATCGTGTAATGATCGAGCGAGAGCTTCACCGTCTTGCCGTCAAAGCGTTTAATCTCCCGGCCGTTCAACTCCCTTAGCAGATCGTCGTTGTCCTTGGCGATCAAATCAATCAGATGTCCGTCCAGCGCTTCCTTCTCGGTAAACGCTTGCGCGTCGGTGACCGCCGTCTCCGCCAGCTTCGGATTCCGCCCGCGCTTTTCCGTGAAGCTGCGCAAGAATGCCGTGGCGTCGTTGTTGATTTTCTTCCGCAATATCTCATCCACCGGAACCGAGAACCCTCCCGGCAGCAGAATGGGCGTGGAAGCCCCCGTGTGCGTGCCTGGCGCCATGGCCGCCACGTCCGCGGAGAGCAAAATAAAAAATCCGGCCGAGGCCCCGCGCGACCCGGTCGGCGATACAAAAACCACCACCGGCACAGGCGATTCCAGAATGTGGTGAATAATGTCCGTCATGGAATCGCTCAGCCCGCCCGGCGTGTCCATGGCGATCAGCACTAGCGTGGCTTGTCTGCGGGCCGCATCCGCCAGACCTTCATCGATGTAGTTCGCCAGCACGGGCTCGACTTCCTGATCTAGTTTCAACTCCGCCACCAGCGCAGTCTTTTGCTCGTCCGCCGGCGCTGCGCTCGGCCAACTCCTGCCCGCCGCCAGCGCCATGCCGCACACAGCAATCCCAAAAAGTGAGCCAATCCTGAAGATTTCTCGGCCACGAGCGTTCATTGCGCGCCTCCCGTGGGTTTGGAGTTCTGCAAATGATCGAGCAATTGCCGCGCTTCGGAATAGTTTGGCGCGATTTTAACCGCTTTTTCCACCTCGGCGCGCGCCAGGTCCGGCTGTTTCCGCTCCAGATAGATTCGCGCCAGCGTCACGTGCACGGCTGCCGAATCCCGCTCCGCAAGCGAAGTCTGCAGCTCTTTCACCGCGGCGTCTAGATTGCCCCGCCGGCGGTAGATGTCGGCAAGTTCGCGATGAGCAAAAGCGTTGTTCGGATCGCTGGCTAGCGCGGCGCGGAACTCCGATTCCGCCGAATCCAGCCGCCCAGCGGCAAGCTCCTGTCGCCCCCGCCGGATGTACAGGACGGCAGTGTCGGCGGGTACTCCGGGCGGGGATGAATTCGGGCTCGGTGCTACGGATCCGGCCATTTCCAGGCGCAACGTAGTCGTGTCCAGTTCGCCGGCGATGCGCTCATATTTCACCAGCATATCCGGCTTGGCATCGAGCTTCAGCGCCGGCAATCCATTCGGACCCAGAGCTTCCAGCGCGGTATTGCGCTCTTCCTCCGCCTCCTCTTTATTTCCGGCTTTCTCAAGCGAATAGATCAGAAACGCGCGGTCTTCCGGATTGTCGGGCTCACGCTGCATGGCATCCTGGAAGTCCGTCGCTGCCGTCGCATAATTCTTGCTCTGCAATGCCAGCAGGCCAAGGTTGAACGGATAGTCGTCCTCATCCGGATCCAGGTCGCGCGCGCGGCCCAGAGGAGTCAGCGCCTCATCCACCTTTCCCTGCCGTGCACGCGCCAGTCCGAGATTGTTCAAGATTTCCGGAAGTTCGGCGCCGGTCGCCATGTTTCGCTTCAGGTCATCCTGCAACGAACTGAAGACCTTCTCCGCCTTTTCCGGCTGGTTGATGCGCAGAAGGCACACTCCCGACCCGAACACCGCTTCTACGCTGCGTTTATGGGTCGGGGGCACGCGAGCGAACCAATTCAGCGCCGATCCGCAGTCGTTGCGGTTAAAATAGACTTCCCCCAGCGCAAATGCGGGGTCCGGCCAGTCCGGCTCGAGCCGCGCGGCTTCCTTCAGATCGCGAATGCGTGCGTCGTCGTCATTTGCCAATAATCCGCGAGTGTAATGTTCGAGCGCGCCAAGCTGAAGAGGGCGCTGAAGTTTCGTGAATTCGGCAAGGCTCAGCGGAAGGGCACGGTCCATTGAGGACAACAGCCGCCAGGCCAGCCGTGTGTGCAGGTCCATGAGCGATTCCAGAGGGCCGATTTCCCGAACCGCGGGAAGCAGCGCCACGGGGTTTACACGCAATACCCTGGCGTTGACCGTCAGCTTGCTGCCATCCGAGCCGAAATTGCCGAACACGACGAAGTCCGCGTCCATCTCCTGCGCGATATGGAGCATCGTCGCCCGGCTCAATTTGGCGTTCGCCGGAAAACCGTCGCGGTCCATTTCGTCCAGGCGGCTGTCGCGTGAATAAACCTGCAATCCGGCGGCGGAAAGTTTCTGGATCGTGAGTTCCTCCAGTCCCTCTCCTATCCAGTCCAGTCGCGGTGACGCCCCCGCGTTTTCGAAGGGGAAAATCAGGTAGACACCGCTTTGCGTCAAACTTGGAATACTTCGCGAAGCGGGCGCGGCGCTTTGCTGCGCTGCCATTGCACCGGAAATAAAGAAAAGCGCAACCGACAGTAGTACAAGGTAAGGCTTGCGGAAGAATAGCCGCCCCTTTTTCATTTGCGACTATTCTAACAGACGCGGCAACTTCTCTGAGTGAGTTCCGGCAACTCCTGCATTTACCGCTGAAGATGGACTACCTGGCGTTCTGCGTCAAAAGCGATGGCCCGAAAACCAAGCGCTCGCACACTCAGCAAGCCGTCGAAGAGCGGCTCCTGGCGGTCGGGGATCAACACAGCGTCTTTTCGGAAATGCTCGCCGTTCCAGTCGAGGTCCAGCCTGGGAATGGCTCGGACCGGCACACCGCCCGTTACGCCGTTTCCCGGAAGCGCGGCGCCGTCGGAGGAAGAAACCAGCGAGTCGGCTGGCTTGTTGCCAAACAGCACCAAACGGTCGGCGCCTGTATCCACCAGCAGGTGGTAGGAATTGCCTCGAATACTCACGCCCGCAATTGCCAGGTTCGGCTCGCCAGAAAAATTCACCGCAATCCCATCCTGAGACACGTCTCCGAACTCCAGCACCCGCTCTTCATAATCCAACCTGAAACTTTGTTTACCCAAAATGTCCAACCCCAGAATCCCAGCAATCGGGACTTTCCAGTTACGTTCCACCTCTGAGAGATCCGCCACCAAGAAGTGCGCCGCTTTCGCTTGCAGCGGGCCAAGGTCCAGCTCCGGCAAAGAAGTTGCCTGGAGAGTGGAATCCCTGCCGAGCGCGGCTAAGTGAGCTTGGGAAAGCGGCAAGCCGAGTTCCCGCGCCACGCGCAGACTCAAAATGCTCGGCGAGGTTCCGGTATCCACTACGAAATTCTGGCGTTGCGAAACCCCACCAATTTGGCCCTCCACAACCACCAGAAATCCTCCGTAAATACGAACAGGGACGCTCGCGTGCCGCACCGGGCGCTCCGCGTCTTTCGAGCGTCCACCCAAGGGTACCGCCGCAAGCATTGCGGCCGTGGTCCAAGAGCCAAGCACAGCCAAGGCAAAGAGTCCTAAGAAAGCACGCTGCAAATCTGCCGTACGCTCCCGCAACGGTAGCGCCCACCGTAGGCGCCGGGCGGGGTATCACAAGGATTTGCAGGCAGATTGCGGGTAGATTATGTGTGGCCAGCTAACTCACGCTGGAATTGCAACTTATTTTGCCGCCGGCAGGAGTTTCGCCGCCGGAAAACATCACCGAAGCGACTGAGTTTCGTCCAATCCACCGAGGTCACCATGAGTCCATCCAGTCCGCCAAATGCCATTTATCGCTTCGGAGCCTATGAGCTCGACGTCCGGACAAGGGAACTTCGGAAAAACGGTCTGCGTATACGTTGTCAGGAACAGCCCTTGCAGGTCCTTGTGGCGCTCCTCGCGCGCCCCGGGGAACTCCTGACTCGCGAGGAGCTGCGCCAACGCGTCTGGCCGGAAGATACATTTGTCGATTTCGACCACGCGCTGACCACTGCCGTTAAAAAGATCCGGCTGGCGTTGAATGACGAAGCCGATGCCCCGCGCTATCTGGAAACCGTTCCGAGGCGCGGCTACCGATTCATTGCCCCGGTTCAGGTGGAAAATATGGATGCCCGGCAAACGAATGTCCCCGCAACCGAAGACGGCGGCGTCGGGCCACTCGAGCGCCCGATTTTCAATCGGCGCGTATTCCTGTTGACCGCCACGATGATCGGCATCGTGGTTGCCGTTTTTTACTGGAGCAATCATCACACCCGTGCCAGCGGCATGAGTATGACCGGGAGAACGATGCTGGCCGTCCTCCCTTTCGAAAATCTCACCAACGATCCGTCTCAGGAATATTTCAGCGATGGCATGACGGAGGAGACCATTGCGCAACTTGGCCGGTTGAATTCGCAGCATTTAGGGGTCATTGCGCGCACTTCGGCCATGAAATACAAGCATTCCACCAAAAGCGCCCGCGAAATTGGCCACGAACTGAACACCGATTACCTGCTTGAGGGCAGCATCCGGCGCGAAGGTCCTCAGGTGCGTGTCCTCGCGCAACTTGTGCGCGTTTCCGATCAATCACCCCGCTGGAGTCACCAGTTCGATTACGAGTTTGGCGAGCCTCTCTATATTGAAACCGACGCCGCCACCGACATCGCCAACATGGTTTACTCGGCTTTGGACCCTGCCTCCAAGGCGCATGTGCCCAAGGCGGACGCAACCGATGTTTACCTGCGCGGTCTCGCCAATTCGAATATCCACACAGCTGACGGGCTGGACCGGATACTTCAGGAATTTGACGAAGGCTTGCAGAAAGACCCTAACTGCGCCGCCCCGCTAACCGCGCTCGCGCGGGTCTATGAACGCGGCGCGAGCCTCGGCCTGCTGAAGCCCACCGACGCCTACGCCAGGGCGCTTGCGGCGGCCAACGAAGCGATCCGGCTCGACCCATCGAATGCCGAGGCGCACATCTATCGCGCGGAAGCCTTGTTAACGGTCGATTATGATTGGGCCGGCGCGCAGACGGAGATTCAAAAGGCGCTGACGCTGAACTCGAACGACCCGAATGCCCACGAATGGAACGGCATCTTTCTGTCCACCCAGGGCAAATTCGATCCGTCCATCAGCGAACTGCGCACCGCCGTCGACCTTGATCCCCTGAATGCAGAGTTTCTTGTCACCCTCGGTCACGTACTGATGGACGCGGGAAGGCCCGTGGAGGCGGAAACGCAGTTGAAGGCGGCAATTGGCCTGGATCCCGCTTCGGATGCCGCGCACTCATCGCTCGCCGAATTGTACGAGTCCAACAAACGTTATGCGGACGCAATCAACGAAACCACTACCGCGTTCTTCCTGCGCGGACATCGCGACCAGGCTCTCAACATTAAAGCCATTTACGATAAATCCGGATTTGCTGCCGCTAAGCAAGCCGCGCTTCGCGCCCGCCTGGCCTACTTGTTGGACCAGAATCAGCAGCGCTTCGTTTCGCCCTACGAGATCTCCGTAATCTACGCCAAGCTGGGCGACAATCAGCAAAGCCTTCACTGGCTGGAAGCCGCCTATAGGCAGCGTGACGTCGCCCTTCCCTGCCTTCGACAGGTGCAGAAGAGCATCTTCGGAGCAGTCAGAGATGAGCCGGAGTTCCAGCAGGTTTTGGCAAGCCTGCACTATCCGGGCTAACGCGCACCCGTAACGGTTCCTGCCATTCAGCCAGTTGCTGGTTTGCAGGTTACGGCTGGTCGCCCTCGATGGGTCGCGGGGCGAATACCTCTTCCGCCTCCGGACTCTTCATGACCACGGCGAACGAGGGGTCCTTCTTGGCGGCCGTGTATTCGCTGTAGCCTTCATCTCGTGCCTTGCGCAGATAAACGATTGCCCGCTCTACATCGCCCGAATCGGCGAACGACTTCGCCAGCAGGTAGTAGAATCGCCCTCGTTCCATGCTTACCGAGCGGTCTTGGATCACCGTGCCCGTGCGCGACCTGCTCGGATCCAGCGAAGTTGGATCGAGCTGCAGCGCCTTGCGGAACGATGCAATGGAATTCTCAAAATCTTTTTGCCCGAAATACGCGTAGCCGATGTTCAGGTAAAACGGCGCAAAATCCCCGCGGATGGACAGCGCTTTTTTGTAAGCGCGGATCGCCTTCGAGAATTTTTTCCGCTCGTAAAGCACCGTCCCAATGTTGTTTTGCGCATCGGCATAGCCGGGATCCACTTTCGTGGCCTTTTGGTAGCACTTCAGCGCCTGCGGCAGTTCGGAGAGGTTGTGATAGGCAATCCCCAGCTCATTCCAGTAGATTGCGTTCTTGGGATTCTCCACCGTCAACCGGCGGAAGATATCCTCGGCTTCCTTGTACTCTTTGCGTGCCAGATGCAGCCGCGCCATCTCTTCATCGGCAATGCCCGTGTTTGCGGGCACCTGCGCCGCCGTGGAGACGGAATCGCGCGCGACTTGCACGAGTTTTTCCTGAGAATCGATCCGAGGGGCAACTGCGACTGCGAGGAGGACGACCGCCGGAATCGCCAAGGAATGCTTGGTCATGGCGAGACTCCTTTAATCCGGGTTGGGCTTCACCGGATCCTTTTTCTTCTTGTCCCCAAAGATACCAAAAAACTTCTGCAATGGCCCTTTTTTCTTCTGCGGAGCCTTCACGGGGTCTGCCGTCGCGCTGCCGGGCTGCCCTGGCGCCATGTTTGCGCCCCCGTTGGCGGTTTGCGAGTTGCTGCCGTTCGCCTGCCCCGGCGGGCTCGGCGAGCCACCCCCAAAAATGTGCGAGAGGAAAGAACCCGCGGCCGACACCGGGCCATGCCCCCCATGCAGTTCGCAAAGTTGCGTTGGTTCGGACCCCGCCACGAACACTTCTTCGCGCGTCACCGGACAGTTCGGCGTCGCCAGTTCCAGCGTGTCCGCATCGATCAGCGTGGAATCCACCCCTTCGGGCTTTTCGAAGTCCTTCACGTCGCGATAACCCGGCAGCGCCGTGGCCCGCATCATGAAATCCGCCCAGATCGGAGCTGCAGCCACGCCCCCGGCAAGTCCCAGGTCGTGGTTGTCGTCAAATCCGATCCAGATCACGCAAACCAGATTGCTGGTGAATCCCGCAAACCAGCCGTCCCGTGATGTGCCGGTCTTCCCCGCTGCCGGCAGCGTAAAGCCCTTGGCGCGCACTTGCGCGCCGGTGCCCTTGTTCAACACGTCTTCCAGAATGCTGTCCACGAGATACGCCACGCGCGGGTCCAGCACCAGCTTGGTCTGCGGCATGAATTTTTCCAGCGAATTTCCGTCCGCGCCGGCCACCGACCGGATGTAGTAAGGTTCCGCGCGTGTGCCCATCGTCGCGAACGCCGTGTATGCGCCCGCGACCTCGACGGGCGTCAATTCGTACGCTCCCAACGCCACCGCCGGCGTGGGCCTGATGTTCGCTCCCAATCCCATCTGCCGGGCAATTTGCACCACGCGGCCATAGCCCACCATCTCCGCCACTTTCACGGTGGCCACGTTCAGGGAGTTTGTCAGCGCTTGCCGCACCGTCACCTTGCCCATGAAGCGCTCGCCGTAGTTGTTCGGCGTGTATTCCTGGCCGTCGAACTCAAACACCGTCGGCTCGTCGTCCACGGTCGTCGCCGGCGTAATCACCGGCTGCGCGCCGTCCACCGCATTGTCGAATGCCGCGGCGTATACAAACGGTTTGAACACCGAACCCGGCTGGCGATGCGCCAGCGCGTGGTTCAACTGGCTCTGCCCGTAATCCCGCCCGCCGATCAGCGCCTTGATCTCCCCGGTTCGCGGATCGAGCGCCACCAGCGCCGCCTGCACCTGGGGCATCTCCTCCGGTTGGGCGTTCTTGCCCTTCGGCTTGTGCGTTTTCGCATATTTCGCCGCCAGCATCGCGTCGACATTCTTCATGCCCGCTTCCAGCGCCACCGCCGCCGCGCGCTGCAACTGCGGATCCAGCGTGGTGTACACCCGGTAGTTCGCGCTCAGCAACTCCTGCTCGCTGTATTTCTCCAGCAGGTGGTCCTTCACCATATCCACGAAGTAGGGAGCTTCGCTGCCGGCGACGGAGCTGCGCACGAGCTTCAGCGGCATGCGCTTCGCGTCCTGCAGGTCATCTTCGGTTATGTATTTGTTCTCCTGCATCTGCGTCAGGACGCGGTCGCGCGCCTGCGCCGCCCGTTCCGGGTGCCGGTCGGCGACGGAGTAATAATTGGGAGCCCGAATCAGGCCCGCCAGAAAGGCGCATTCGGGCAGCGTCAATTGCCGCTCATCCTTGCCGAAATACGCAACGCTCGCTTCGGCGAAACCTCGAATCCCGAAACTCCCGCGGTTCCCCAGGTACACTTCGTTCGCGTACATCTCGAAAATGCGCTGCTTGCTGAAACGTTGCTCGAGCTCGAAGGAAAGCATCGCCTCGGCAAGTTTTCGCTTCCAGGTCCGGTTCGTGGTCAGGAAATACGTGCGCGCCACCTGCATCGTGATGGTGCTGGCGCCCTGAAAATGCTGCGCGTGGCGCAAGTCCGCCCAGGCCGCGCCAAAGATGCGGATGAAGTCGAAGCCGGGATGCTCGAAAAAGCGCTTGTCCTCCGCGGAAAGTATCGCTTGCACCAGCGTTGGCGGCAGGTCCTCATAGCGGACTGGACGGCGCTTCTCTCGCTGGCTATCAAACAGATTGGTGATAAGTTCCGGCTCGATTTCCGCCGTGCCCACGTCCGCGCCGCCGTTGAGCGGGCGAATGCTGCGAATCACTTTGCCGTTGAATTGCACCGCCAGGGCATTTCCGCCGCTGAAGTAAGAGAGTTTCGACGGGCGGATATCCACGGTGTTCCCGTTGACGGTGTACTCGCCCATCGCGTTGTCGTCGGCTTCTGGGCGATAGCCTACACGCTGCAGGTACATCACCAGGTCATCGGAGCCCCAGGCCTGCCCGTCCGAGATATGCTCGGGAGACGAAAAAATCTGCGTGGTGTTCTGCAGAATATGGCCGGACAGGCGCTCGTCGATCATCCGGCCGTACTTGATGTAGAAGAACGTGAACACCCCCGCCGCGGTCAGCACAATTAGAGCCACAACCGCCAGGAGGCTTAAGCCAAACGCGGAGGTCCAGAATCCCTTTTGCACGCGAAGTCGCAAACGATTGCTCCCCGAGGGTGGGCGATTGCTCAAAGTCTAGTGTCTCGCAATATGAGAGCCGGGAAAAGCCGGAGTTGGAGAGGCAAAAAAACCGCTTTTCCGCGCCCCGGGCACCGCCGGGGTGCGGCTCACTTCATCAGATCGATGCCTTCGCTGGAAGGCGCGAAATTGATTTCGGTTTTGTACACCGCGAGGTCCACCGGTACGCTGTAGTTCACGCTGATGCTGATCCCGTGGTTTGTGGCCTGCACATTGATATCCTCGCGCTTCGCGGGTATATCGAGATCCTGAATCGTCTTGAACAGGATGTCCTTGATCTGGTCGTCCGTATAGTGGTTGACCACGGCAAAACGCGCCTGCTCGCTGATCTTGTCCTTCAACTGGTATTCGGCAACGTAGATGGGAACCACCTTCACGGCCACGTAAACCGCGGCGATCAGAAACCCGGTATACAACAGGGCTTTTAGTTTCCCTTCACCGCGCTGCCATTTTCTTCGATTCCCTGTTTTCCAGGCCACAAAAGTATCTCCCAAGGCCGTTTCCGCCGAACGGCATGACGTTTCTCTCTCGCTTTTTACGCTAGCACTCGCCTGCAACAGTGTCGAGTTTGCCGCGGGTCAGGTGTTCTTCAGATGCAACGCCCCGCGGATTTCCCTCTCATCTGGCGTTCCCGGCAAGCTAGTAAGCACGCCCAAAGACCGCTCGATCTTTTGCCGCCTTACCGCAATATACGCAAGCGCCGCCGCTCGCGATTTCTCTGCCAAGCACCGCCGCCTGATCTAATGGGATGCAGCGCATCGTCGCGCGGGTTTCCTCTTTGATTTTGGCTTCGCACTCCCCGCTGCCGCACCAGGGGGCGAACGCAAAGCCGTTTTCCACGGCTTGTTTGAATTCGTCGTAGCTGGCTGCGGCTTGGGTGTTGGCCCGGCGGAACGCCAGCGCGCGATCATGCAGGGATTGGTGAATCTCCTCAAGCAGCTTGCCGATGGCCGTCGGCAAATCCGCCAACGATGCGCTGACTTTGCCTTCCTTCCCCGGGCGGTCACGCCGCGCCAGCATCGCCGCCTGCTTGGCTACATCTTTCGGGCCCAGCTCCACGCGCACCGGCACCCCGCGCATCTCCCAGTCGTTGAACTTCCAGCCGGGGCTGAAGCCTTCCCGCTCGTCCAAATGCACGCGGATTTCCGCCTTCGCAAGTTGCGCTTTCAGCTCCTTGGCGGCTTTCAGGACCGAGGATTTTTCCTCGTCATTCTTGTAGATGGGCACGATGACTGCCTGGATGGGCGCCAGCCGCGGAGGCAGCACCAATCCCTGATCGTCTCCATGCACCATGATGATGGCGCCGATGAAGCGCGTCGAAAGACCCCATGACGTCGTCCAGCAGTGCTGCAATGCTCCGTTCTGGTCGAGGTATTTCACATCGAATGCCTGCGCGAAATTCTGTCCCAGGAAGTGCGAGGTGCCCGCTTGCAGCGCCTTGCCGTCGCCCATCATCGCTTCGATGGAGTAAGTAATGTCCGCGCCGGCGAATTTTTCCGCCTCGGATTTCGCGCCGGGGATCACCGGAATCGCGGCTTCGTTAACCGCAAAATCCGTGTAGACTTCCAGCATCTGCCGTGTTTCTTCCGCCGCCTCTTCGCGCGTGGCGTGCGCCGTATGACCTTCCTGCCAGTAAAACTCCAGCGTGCGCAGAAAGAGCTTGGTGCGGAGTTCCCAACGCACCACACTGTTCCACTGGTTCATCAACACCGGCAGGTCGCGGTACGACTGTATCCACTTCGACCACATGTGGCCGATGATCGTTTCGGAAGTTGGGCGCAGGATGAGCGGCTCGGCCAGCTCTTCCCCGCCGCCAATGGTCACCACCGCCAGCTCCGGAGAAAAGCCTTCCACGTGATGCTTCTCTTTTTCGATAAAGCTCTTGGGTATAAGCAGGGGAAACGCCACATTCTGGTGGCCCGTGGCTTTGAACCGCCGGTCCAGCGCTCCCTGAATGTTCTCCCACAACGCCCAGCCATAGGGTCGCACGATCATGCAGCCGCGCACCGGCGCGTAATCCGCCAATTGTGCCCGCAGCACCAGTTGGTTATACCACTCCGAAAAATCCTCTTTCCTGGTTGGTAGCTTCTCGTCCGCCATTCCGTCTCTGGCCGGCCTTCGCTGGCAGCCGGCTCCTCTCTCAGTGATTATCACGCGCAATTGCCAAGCATTCGAGCCTAACCAACCCCCTCTCCCACTGTCAACGCAAGCACTGGGGCGGTCCTTATTGATTTTCCGGAGGAGAGCGAGACATCCGGACGGAAAGCCGCGTGATAGCCGGTTGGCGTTTGCACTTCGCGAGGAACCCGCTTGGTTTTAGTACGATGCAGTTAGGATCAAGATCCTTGTCGATATTCAGGCGTCCTAAACGACTAACAGTTGAGAGGTCGAACTAAACACCGTAGGAGCCATCAAAATGAAATTCGTCTGCCTTGGATATATCGCGCCAAAGAAGTTTGAAACCATGCCCGAAGGAGAACGCAACGCCATGCTGGATTCCTGTTTTAATTACGACGACATCCTGCGGACTGGCGGCCATTTCTCCGGTGGTGAAGCCTTGCAACCCGCCGACACAGCGAAAACTCTGCGCTGGGTCAACGGCAAGGTGGCGGTCACCGATGGGCCGTATGCCGAAACGAAGGAACAGATTGGAGGCATCCTGATTCTCGAAGCGCGCGACCTCAATCACGCCTTGGAATTAATGTCGAAGCATCCCGGCGTGCAGTACGGGCCATTCGAGATCCGCCCGGCTGCCGACCTGGGCGCCATGGTTGAACAAAGCGCGAAGCGCAGGGGAAAACACTGAGCCTGACGCACTCGCGCGTCGTCGCAGGGCGGCGCCGCCTCAATGCAATCCGCTAAATCGCGCCGCCCAGGAACCAGTCTTTGTCTTGCTGCGCCTTGCTGCGGATGAGCAGTTCCGGATCTTTCACCGTGACGCGGCTGTAAGGTTCGACCGAATGCGTCAGCCAGACGTTGCCGCCAATCACGCTGTCATGCCCGACGCGCGTGTCGCCGCCGAGAATCGTCGCTCCCGGATAGATCGTCACATTGTCTTCAATGTCCGGATGGCGCTTGTTGCCCTGGCCGCGGACGAGTTCCCCGCCCTCGCGCTTGCCCACCGGATTGAACGCGCCCAGCGTCACCCCGTGATACAGCGTGACGTGGCTGCCCACCGTCGCCGTCTCCCCGATCACCACGCCCGTGCCGTGATCGATAAAGAACGATTCACCGATCTTCGCGCCGGGGTGAATATCAATGCCCGTGCGGCTGTGCCCCACTTCCGTCATCATCCGCGGCAGATACGGAATCTTGAGCAAATACAGTTCATGCGCCAGCCGCTGGATGGTGATCGCTTCGATGCCGGGATAGCTCAGCAGTATCTCTTCGTAACCGATGGCCGCGGGATCGTTGTTCAGCGCCGCTTGCAGGTCGGTGGCCAATAAATGCGCCAGGTTCGGCAACTTGGCGCGAAATGCGGAGAGCAATTCTTCCGCGACCCGCGGTAAATTTCCTGGCGCTTCCTTGTCGCGGCAGTGACAATCGAAGCGCACCGCGCAAACCAGCTGCTCCGCTAGTTGCAGTTCGAGTTCCTCCAGAAACCGGGCGGCGCGCTGGCTCCGCTGCTGAGCGGCCTCGTAGTAGAGCGGAAAGAGCGCGTCCAGATAAACCCGGCAGAACTTTGTGACTTCGTCTTTGGAAGGCAAACGGTATTCGCCTGCGGCATCGCCGGCAAGCCGCGCCTCCAGCGCTGAGCGGAATTCGTCCGCCAGCCGGCGCAGTTGTCCGTTCTGAGTAATCTTCGCGGTGCTCATGGTGTTCAATAGCGCGGCTCGTCCATGCGAACGCAGGGACGCGCCCGAAGACGCGTCCTCGCTCCGCAGACCGCATCAAGCGGTCGCCGCTTGTCCAATCCCCTCGAAGAGGATGGTCGAAATATAGCGTTCCCCGGAATCGGGCAACACCGCCACGATCGTTTTGCCCGCAAATTCCGGGAGTTTGGCCAGCCGCACAGCCGCGGCCGCCGCCGCTCCGCAGGAAATCCCGGAGAGGATTCCCTCTTCCTTCGCCAGGCGGCGCGCCATCTCCACGGCCTCCTCGTTGCCGACCAGTTCCACGCGGTCAACCATCTCCAGATCCAGATTCCTGGGAACGAAACCCGCCCCCAATCCCTGAATTTTGTGAGGAGCCGGTGTCAGCGGCTTGCCTTCCTTTGTCTGCAGAATCACCGGACTGGACAACGGTTCCACAGCCACCGTGGTGATCCGCTTGCCCTTGGTCTTTTTGATGAATCGGCTCACGCCCGTGAGCGTGCCGCCGGTGCCCACGCCGCTGACCAGCACATCGACGCCGCCATCGGTGTCGTTCCAGATTTCGGGCCCGGTGGTAGCTTCGTGAATCGCCGGATTCGCCGGATTGTCGAATTGCTGCGGCAGGAAGTAGTGCGACTTGTCCGACTCGTAAATTTCCGTCGCCTTTTTGATCGCGCCCTTCATGCCTTCCGGTCCGGGAGTGAGCACAAGCTTCGCTCCGAACGCAGCAAGCACGCGGCGCCGCTCCAGCGACATCGTTTCCGGCATCGTCAGTGTGATCTTGTAACCGCGCGCCGCCGCCACGTACGCCAGCGCGATGCCCGTGTTTCCGCTAGTCGGCTCTACGATTTCAATTCCCGGCTTCAGCACACCGCGCTTTTCCGCGTCCCAGATCATTGCCGCCCCGATGCGACACTTGACTGAGTACGCTGGATTTCTGCCCTCGATCTTCGCGAGAACCGTGGCCTTGGCCCCTTCGGTGACGCGATTCAGTTTGACCAGAGGTGTTCGCCCAATACTCAGTGAGTTGTCGGCATAGATGTTTGCCATGATGATCCTCGGTATTGTGGATTTGCTGTATCGGGACAGCCTTTTCAGTATAAATCCGGAGCGCCGCAACCGAACCATCGAATCACATGAAATGCCCCATTCGGCCGGTGCGCGCCCCCTATAGGCAGATGCGCCGCGTTGCAGCGGGTTACACTCTCCGTTAGACTCGTGAAGTGGCCGGTTTTTAGGACGGCCAGAGTGTTGTCCCCACATACGCGCCAGCCGTTCTGGAGAGCCCCATGACTACGGAAGCAAACGCCCGGATGCAGCGTCCGCTCGACACCGTCGATCCGCAGATTGCCGGCCTGCTCCGCGAAGAGGCGGTGCGCGAAGCCACCGGCCTGGAACTCATCCCCTCGGAAAACCTGGTATCGGAAGCCGTGCTGGAGGCGATGGGGTCGATCTTCACGAACAAATACGCGGAAGGGTATCCGGGCAAGCGGTATTACGGGGGCTGCGAATTCGCGGATAAGGTCGAACAGCTTGCCATCGATCGCGCCAAGCAGCTTTTCGGCGCCGAGCACGCAAACGTGCAGGCGCATTCCGGGACTTCGGCCAACGTTGCGGTGTACATGTCGACGCTTCAGCCCGGCGACACCGTGCTGGGCATGGCCCTGGCGCACGGCGGGCATTTGACGCACGGCCACCCGCTGAATTTTTCCGGGCGCATGTACAAATTCGTTGAATATCACGTCAAGCAGGACACGGAGCGGATCGATTACGACGAAATCGAAAAGCTGGCGCACGAGCACAAACCGAAGATGATCGTGGCGGGGGCGAGCGCGTACTCGCGGATTATTGATTTCGAGCGCATCGGCAAGATCGCCAAAGCCGTGGGCGCGATTTTCTTTGTGGACATGGCGCACATCGCGGGGCTGGTGGCCGCGGGCGTGCATCCCACGCCGGTGCCGCACGCGGACATTGTTTCTTCCACGACGCACAAGACGCTGCGCGGGCCGCGCGGCGGCATCATTCTGTGCAAGGCGGCGTTCGCGAAGGAACTCGACAAGCTGACGTTCCCCGGAATGCAAGGCGGCCCGCTGGTCCACACGATCGCGGCGAAAGCCGTTTGCTTAAAAGAGGCGATGGAGCCATCGTTTGCGGAATACCAGAGGCAAGTGGCGGCCAACGCCAAAGCGATGGCGAACGCCTTGATCCGCCACGGATTCCGCGTGGTTTCCGGCGGCACGGACAACCACTTGTTCCTGGTGGAAGTACACTCGCGCGGCATCACCGGGAGCGACGCCGAAAAGGCTTTGGATCGCGCGGGAATCACGGTGAACAAAAATTCCATTCCCTTCGATCCTCTTCCGCCGATGAAGGCAGGCGGCATTCGCCTGGGCAGCCCTTCGGTGACCACGCGCGGCATGAAGGAACCGGAGATGGAGTTGATTGCGAACGGCATTGCCGAGGTTTTGACGCACGTCGCCGACGCAGCCGCGGAGCAAAAGGTCCGCAAACAAGTTGCGGAGCTTGCGGAGCGCTTCCCCATCTACGAGTCGCGCATGCGGCCGGCGGCCACGCACGCCCGCGTCTAACAAAGCCACTACACGCAGAAGGAGTACAGCCAGGAGTGGCTGGATCACGCGAGTTTTCCGCCTGCGGCCCGCCGTGTGGTAGGCTCGGCAAATCAATCATCACATGAGCAAAATCAAAGATCGCCTGCCGGATATCGTCCAGGCCACCGCCGATTTCGAGAAATGGGCGTCGCGGCACGTCCACCTGGTGCCTTCGGACGTGAAGCTCAAGCACCAGTTGATGGCCAAGTCGCCCTTCGCGTTTTTGCGCGCGACGTTTTACCGCTGGGCTCAGTGGTGGCCGATCGTGTGCCCGGAGCTTGCGCGCGCGCCGCGGGTGCTGGCGGTTGGTGATTTGCACGTGGAAAACTTCGGCACGTGGCGCGACCTGGAAGGCCGGCTGATTTGGGGCGTAAACGATTTCGATGAAGCCTGGCCCGCGTGCTATGCGGTCGATCTTGTGCGCTTGCTGACGAGCTGCTATCTGGCCATCGAAGAAGAACATCTTGGCATCTCGAAGAAAGACGCGCGGGAGTCGATTGAGAGCGGTTATCGCGACGCCATCGCCAAGGGCGGCGGCGCGTTTGTGCTGGCGGAGCATCACCGCTGGCTGCGGCTGGTGGCGTTGAACAAGCTGCGCGATCCGGTCCTTTTCTGGAACAAAATCCTTGCCTGCCCGAGATACAAAGGGAAATTGCCCAAAGATGTCTGGAAACTGGTGCACGCTTCGCTGCCGCTGCGCACGTATAACTTTGCGTTGAAATCGCGCATTGCGGGGCTGGGCAGCCTGGGCCATCCGCGCGTGCTGGCGCTGGCGACTTGGGACGGCGCGCACATTGTGCGCGAGGCAAAGCAACTGACGCCTTCCGCGTGGATTTGGGCGCGGAAGCTGCAGACGACGCAGATTCTGAGCCGCAAGCTGGTGGAATCGGCGGTGCGCCTCCGTGATCCGCACGTGCATTTCACGGATCACTGGATTGTGCGGCGGCTGGCGCCGGATTGCTGCCACATCGAGATCAGTTCCTTGCCGAAAAAGCGCGACGAGGAAAAGCTGCTCTACTACATGGGTTGGGAGACGGCGAACATTCATCTCGGCAGCCCCAAGGTGATTCCCGCGATCCGGCGCGACCTGGCCAAGAGAAAGGTCCGCTGGCTGCACAAAGCGGCGAAGGCGATGCTGGACGTGACGCTGGCGGATTGGGAGAGTTGGCGGGGGAAGAATAAGTAACTGCTGGCTGGGGAGTGGCGAGCGGTGATTGGTGAAGGAAGTATCCGAACAGGGGCGGGCCATGGACAGGATGCCGTTCGGCTGTGATTCCTGGGGCGCGCCGCAGGACGGTGGGAAAGGTTTCCCGGCGGGAATTGGTTGGACCGCACGGAGGCCGTACCCCGGGGGGTTCGCGTAAGAGTGGCAGTGAAAGGACTTAGCAGCCGGAATGGGCGGAAATGGTTGTAAGAGCAGGAAGGAAAGGAGTTGCGGGATGTAACGCGAAACTTACGCGAAGATTGGCGTTCCGAATCGGGAAAAGCGACGGGAGAACGGAAGGCGGGGGAGCAATTCTCGAAAGAGGAGGGAGATTGGACGGACTGGCGCGCGATTCTCACGGGCAAGG
>JAJPIE010000030.1 GCA_021324935.1 Acidobacteriota bacterium | reverse complement strand
GGCACGTTTGTCTTTCATGTTCTCGCAGCAGTGGCGCAGAGCGAGCGGGAGACTACGGTGGAGCGCGTGCGGGCCGGGTTGCGAAACGCCAGAGCTAAGGGCAAGCGGCTGGGCAGACCACACAAGAGCGTGGATGTTGACCGAATCAATGCACTCAGAGCCGCAGGGCAATCTTGGCGCTCGATAGCCGCCACGATGAAGTTGTCTGTTGGCACTGTCTACGCTGCCGCCCGGTCTCAGCACGCTAAGGCTCTGTGCGCTTGATCGCTTCCGTTCTTGCTTCATGTGAATTTCGTGCTGACGCCGTGAGGAAGGAGACCCCATGCTCAAGTGGCTGCTGAAATTCGTCCTGCAACGCCTGCTCATCTTGTTTGTGCTGGTAGTCGCCTCGGCGATCCTCCCCGTCGCATCGTTCTGGTTGGTGCGCGACCCGCTTGGCGGTCAGCTTTTCTTCTGGCTATCGCCTTGGACTTGTGCCGTCTGGGCGCTGCTCATTTCAGCGCTCCTCGGCTCGCGATTTTGGTTGGGGAGGGAGTATGTGCTCGCGTGGCGTGCTGCCAGAGGCGGGTACGTGATGTCTAGCGTCAAGTCCACAGCGCTGATGTTCCTGTCATTGTTCGCGAGCTACTTTTTCGAGTTCGCCGTCATTCTTTTGCTGCCCCGGTCTCTGACCTCGCTGCGCTTGCTGCCGATTGCCGCCTACGCGCCTGTGGGAATCGCCGCGCTGTGGAGCGTATCCGGTGGGATATGGTCACGAACAGACCGGATCGTAGAAGGACGGCGTCTCGCCGATTCGATGAACGAGGAGCCTGAATGAAAACAGAGGACGAACTGGACGCCGAGATCGCGAAACTGTTCGACGAAGTTACCACGACTAAAGTCGATATGGTGAACGGCAAACCACGCATCTCCGATCAGGCAACCATCGACCAGATGGAGCGGGAAGAAGCAGCACGCCGAATGGAAGAAGCCTGTGGTCTGTTTCTCACTCGTGAACGAGAATTTCAGCGTATAGCGCAGCATCCTAGAGTCGTCACAGACCCCCAGATGAATGCCCTGTGGTGGGATCGGTTGGAAGCTGTGTACGTCGCGGAGAAGGCGGTTCAGCGCCTTTTCATGGGGCCGCAGTCGACCGTGGCGGACAATAAACTTTATACAAGGTTCCGCAAGCTCTTATTGGATGGCTCCAAGCTGAGGGCTGACGCATGACCCCGCGCAACAGACTTGGTACATTCAGTGTGAGTACGAACATGCGCCTGACGGCTTCTGATTTCGCTTCATGCCATCGTCCCACAAGCTGCGATTTGCGGGTTTTCTTGCGGCACCAACGAGAGCAGGAAGCAGAACCCAGTGCTTACGAGATAGTCCTGCGACGGCTTGGACTCAAACACGAGCGAGATCATCTGGCGACACTCGGGACGTCTGTTAACGTAAGCGCTGCTTCTCTCGAAGAGCAGGTAAAAAAGACTGCGGACTCCATCGAAGCTAAAGTACCCGTCCTGTATCAACCCGCCTTTGCCGCCACGGAGCAAATCTGCGGAACCGAAGTCGAAATTGTCGGCGTTCCCGACTACCTCATCCTCGATGGCGACGGCTATGTGATTAGGGATTTGAAGATGGCTCGCCGAATCGACGAAGAGAATCACCCCGAGATTCTGCTGCAAGTTCAGCTTTATGGCTGGCTCTTCGAAAGGAGTTGCGGCACCGCTCCGAAGGGACTGCAAGTCCACACTGGCACAGGCGATGTCGTGACGATCAGATACGACGATGGGGCCGCCGCTCTGCGGGAACTGGAGCGGCTTCTGGCAATCAAGCAAATGACGGTTGAACCCTATGAGCCTGTGGGTTGGTCAAAATGCCTCGGCTGTGGGTTTATCGACCGCTGCTGGGCGCGGGCAGAGAAAGCTGGCGACGTCGCACTAGTGTATTGCGTAGATCAGAACCTCGCTCGAACTCTTCACAGCCAAGGGACTCGCACTCGAAAAGAATTGCTGGCGAGTTTCGACGCCGCCAGTCTCAGCGAACTCAAGCGTCCCTACGGCAGCCGGGAGCAGCGTGTCGGAAAGGCAGCCGAACGAATCCTCAAATTCGCTGACGCAATGGAGAAACAGCAAGAGATAGTCCTTGCCGCTCCAGCAATCCCGCCGCACAAGAACTACGTGATGTTTGATCTGGAGGGGATGCCGCCGCACTTGGATGAACTCGATAAGATTTATCTCTGGGGAGCGGAGGTCTTTGGCGAGAACCCGAGCGGGTTCAAGGTTTCCCTGTCCGGTTTTGGCGCTGATGGTGACCGGGAGGGCTGGATCGGCTTCCTTGCGAATGCAAAACAGATTTTCGATACCTACGGTGACATCCCGTGGGTGCATTGGGCACCATACGAGGAAACCTATCTCTGGCGTTACGCCGGACGCTTTGGTGATGTGGGAGGCATCGCTTCGCGTGTAGCTCGAAATCTTCTGGACTTGCTAACCGTTACGAGGGAATCAGTCGTTCTGCCTCTGCCTAGTTTCAGCTTGAAGGTCGTCGAGGACTACGTTGGGTTTGAACGCAAAGAAGCCGAGTACGGCGGGGCATGGGCAATGGCGACGTTTATCGAAGCGACGGAAACCAGCGAGGAGGGGAAGCGGAAGGAATTGATGGACAAGATCGTCGCTTACAACAAGGAAGACCTCGAAGCGACGTGGGCAGTATTCCGGTGGTTGAGGGGCAAGGTTCCCTCTGTTAACAACGCTTCTTAGAACTGCCCCACTTCTTCTTCGCTACTACTCCGCCTGCCTCATCAACCTTTCTCTCATACGTCTCCTGACGCTGACGATCCGGGGCATCGATGTCCCAAGGCAAAGCCTCATCGTAGGTGCGAGCCACAGCACTATTCTTCCTCGCCCATTTGTAGTACCGGGCGAATTCTATGGCGATTTGCTCTGCCAGTTCCGGGAAATCTTGGTTGATAGGCTCCCTCCGACTGCGAAAGCGGCTTGAGAATTTAGCTTCCAAAGTCGATCTGCCCACACCTTGGAGGGCTTCCTTCATACCACCCATCATTGTCCCGTTGTTCGCAACTAAGGTTGGTGCTTGATCATATCTGAGAGGCATCGGCGCAGGTTGCCATCTCGTCTCAGCCACTTTCCTATGCTTGACCGTCGATATGCGCGGGGTCAGAAATACGAGCCTAAAACCATCTTTCCCACCTTGGGCAAACGCGAGCCTCACACCCTCCAACTCATGAATCTTTCTAGGATTCAAGAGATTGTCTTTGTGACACCCTGTGATCCCGAAACTCCCGAACTCCCAAAACGGATCGTTACGTGCATCATGTTTGCCCGGTCGCCGCAGGTGAACAATAACAATCTTGTCCACACCCATCAGTTGTTCCTTTCCACCAGCGGGACTTTTTGATTGAGAAACCACTTGTAGAACCTTTCCGGTTTGAGAAATGATGGTGGGGAAACGCTGCGCTGGATAAACCCGTTCTTAACATCAAGCCCGCCCCAATCAGCCAATAGCTTGTTTGTGACCCGATATGCTCCGTCCCGCCACTCGCCAATCGGAAGTGCTCGTTCCAAACGACCTGACTTACCTTTTTTCGCTCTGACGATAATGTCCGGTTTACCGATCTTTCTCTTCCGCGTGTGGGCATTTTCGTGCCAGCGTTGCTTAGGTACCCGAATCGCTTCGACGACTTCTTCGGCGACAAACAAACCAACGAGAGCGTACATCAATCGCTTCCTGTTGTCGCTTATAGGACGAAGTCCTGCGTAGAACACAAGCAAATCACCATCGTTGAATCTCTTAAGTTTTGCACCACGGCTCGCTCCATTGTCGCCATACGTCAAGTGTTCAAAGTCCGGATCGAGGTGCATGGGGCCGCGAGGCAAGTTGCAGGGAAGGGCACGCGTGACACCGTCGTCAAGATGGAGTTCCCTCGAAAACGAGGTGAGCGCAGGCACCATCTCGTCATATGAATGGACAAGGTGATTCAAAGGTTTTTGTGCTTCCGGGATCGGGATGTAGACGAATCGCTTTGAAACAGGATCGACGGGAGCATTCCAACCGCCGTACTCGTGGTCAATGCCGATACGGATAAGAATCGCTTTCATGACGTTCACAACTCCTGCCCGAACGGATTTCTGAGCGAGCGCTTTGCGTTGTACATTTCGTCCAACTCGTATCGAGTGGCGGGGCGTTTCGTTGCCCCAGTTCGTATGAATACTCCCTTATCCTTCACCGCGTAGGGTTTGTCCCTGCCTTCGGGGACTGTGACAATGACGACCGGAAGACTGCGAATCTGCACCTCATCAATAACGACATCGAGCGGAGGATCACAATGACTTCTGAGAATTTGAGTGATCACGTCTTTGGGCTTTTCCAATTTGCATCCAGAGATTGAGCAATCGTCAGCCACTCCGATCAAGATTCTTCCGCCACGACGGTTGGCGAGGGCGGTTGCGCCAATGGCAATTTGCTCTCGCTGTGGCGGAATCTCCCGCTTGAACTCGACACTTTCTGATTCGCCCATTTGAATCAGTTGTTCTATGTCCTGTTCTGGGGCTTCGATTGTTACACCCTCGGTCACATATTGGCTTCCTGCTAGAAAAGTCCTGCGATCAACAAGCTCTCCATCCTTGCGAGACAAGAGCACAACGAGCAGATCACGTGGGAAGTCGCGAATTTCGGCGGATGCTTTATAGTCTGTGAAGTTCAGGTCGTCAGTGATTGAGATGCCGCCGTAATACTTCACAAAGAGCTTTCCGATCAAATCTTTCTCAGAGCTTCCTTCAAGGCACTCTATTTCAACCTCAACGGTTTTTGTGCCTATGTGGATTTCATCGATTTTACCCCTGTAGTCTGGAACCAGTGCCGCGAGAACGCCGCTGTACTGGCTATTATCGCCGAGGCGAAGGCTCAGGTAGCTCTCCATAGCCGCTGCCGTTGACGGAAAAACGGGCAGATCAATGCTATAAAGTAGCTCTTGTGTAGAATCCCCTTTGAAGTCTTGTTCTATGCTGAAATTGAAATCGTAGTGCGGGTAAAAAAGTGGAAAGCGGCTTCGCCCACTGTGTTGAAACTGTTTTGGAGAATTCGGATGAAGCGATGCTTGAATCTCTATCTCAGGGACTCCGGGCAACGTAAGGCGGTCAGACTCAACCACAGTCGATAGAACGGTCTTTGCTTCAGCAAGTGACATGGTACCGTCAACCAACTTGAAGTGTCCGTAGTCGGCTTGAAGCCCAGCGGAGCGGCGTTCAGACTTGTGCATGGGAAACAAGAATGACGTGACGTTGCGCCACTTCTTGTCATGACCCATTGCAACAGCAGAGCCAAAGAACACGTCGCCATACAAGCCCGCCCTGCTGTCCCACAGATTGAACAATTCCTTGAGAACAACTTTTGTATTCTCGCGCTGTGCATCGGAAATCATTGATTTTAAACCTCGGCAAAATCTGTTGTTCTACTTGCAAACGCAGCGTCAGTTTGCATAGACGCCGCCCGATAGTCCGGTATATGAATCGAAAACGTGTTGGTAGACTTGCTCAACCTTTTGATCGTAAATCTGCGGCGTATAGACCCTCGGTAGGTGATCCAGCACCGTCTCCACCGTGAGCCGTACGGACGCCCTCGTTGTCTGCCGCTTCTTCCAATCCAGAACCAGCTTCTCCTTCTTCAAGGTTTCGAGAAGCTCCTTGGCGACCTTCTTCACCTCAATTTCTTCAGTTTTGCTGAGCTTCATGTCCGGTTTCGTTAGGAGGTCGAAGATGACTAACTCCTCCTCGGTCAACTGCTCGGCTATTCCTCGCTTTTCTTCTTCGGAAAGCCGCTTCGTGAATGCCATCAATCGGGCAAACAGGGTTTCGAGGTTCGACGCCCCAGCATTGTATTCGTCGATCATCTTCTGAAATTCTTCCAAGAAGTTCATTCGGGTACGGTTCAGCCTGACCATTCGAACCAGCTTTTGTGCAACCTGCGCTCGGAGCTTTTGAACCTCAATGGGCTTTCTGCCCTTTTCGAACTTCTGTTTCAATGCGTCGAAATCGATCTTGCTCAAGTCGATGTAGTTCTGGGCAGTTGCCGAAGGACGGATGACATAGCCTTCGGTTGAAACGGACTTGTCGAGAAGCTCGTCCACCTGCTCCATCACTTCCGCTATGTCGGCAGGAGGTATCTCCGAACGAATCTTTTCCGCGATGACAAGGACGACCTTCCGAATCGGCCCGAATTCGTTGGCGGCGGGGTCAGGTAACAGGGACTTGAAGAGTTTCTCGACGTGCCCAGCCGACTCCATGAACCGCCGTCTCGTCTTGTCATCAATCACGAACGTCGCTACGGCGTCTTCCTTCAGCTTTTCCCGCTGAAATCCCGAGGCATCCCTAATCGCTTCTAGGTCAACGCCCCGCTCTCGGCAAAACACTGTCGTCCCCTGAATTGCCTGTCGCAGGAGCCTGACCAATTCGAGCTTGTCCTTGATTGGCAGTTCGCCCTGTTTCGCACCACCCTGTGTTGTGCCGTAGATCGCCAGAGCCTTTTGGAGATTACGGAAGATTCCCACGTAATCGACGATCAAGCCGCTCTGCTTTTCTCGCCAGACCCGGTTCGCACGAGCGATGGTCTGCATGAGTGTGTGGTTCCTCATGGGCTTATCGAGATAGATCGTCGAGCAAGATGGCACGTCAAACCCTGTAATCCACATCGCACACACGAAGACTATGCGCAGCGGATCGTCAGACTTCTTGAATTTCTTCTCAAGGTCTTCCTTGACCATTCGCTTACGGTGCGTTGCGATGTCCAGTCCCTTTTTCTTGAACTCCTCGATCTCGTTCTGGGACTGGGATACGACCACAGCCATGTCGGTTTGTTGAAAGAATTGGATACGTTTTTCTAACTCAGGTTTGTCCGCTGGGTCAGCAGCAGCCAGTTCCTTCTGCAACCGAGCCATTGCAGCTTTCCAGTGTTTCTGAACCTTGTCATACATTCTGACGGTGGTGGCTTTATCAATCGAGATGACCATCGCCTTAGCCAGTTCACCCCGTCCCATAAAGTGGGCAACGATGTCCTCCGCTATTCGCTCCAGACGGTCTTCCCGAGTAATGAGTTGATATTCTTTGGCGAATTCTCGCTCCAATTTGCGCTGCTGGTCTTCATCGAGTTCGGCATCATCTACAATCTCTGCCATGTCCTCGGTGAGGTTCGGATTTGTAAGCTGAAGCTCGGGGATGCGGTTTTCGTAGTAGAGGGGAACGGTATTTCCATCATCAATCGACTGCTTGAAGTTGTAGATCGAGACGTAATCGCCAAAAACCTGCTTCGTCCGCTCTTCCCCCGCCATCAGCGGGGTTCCAGTGAAGCCGATGAACGCAGCCTTCGGCAGGGCGTTCCGCATGTTCAGGGCGAACTGGTCATACTGGCTGCGGTGCGCTTCATCCGTGATGACGATGATGTCCGACCTGTCCGATAGCTTCGGGTAGGTCTCACCCTCTTCGGTACGGAACTTTTGGATCAACGTGAACAGGTAGCGATGATCTTCTTTGTTCAGGAGTGTCTTCAGGTGCTCGGCGTTCTGCGCCCGGACGCTCTTTTCGTCTTCAAGCACTGCGCCTGTCGAAGCAAAATTCCGGTAGATTTGCCCATCAAGATCGTCCCGATCTGTAACGATTAAGAATGTCCAGTTGCCGGGGAGCTTCCTCAAGACTTTCTGCGAGAAGAAGACCATCGAAAAGCTCTTGCCCGAACCCTGCGTGTGCCAGAAGACACCCAGCTTGCCTTGGTTCTTCTTTATTTGCTCCGTCGCTTCAATCGCCCGATTCACACCGAGGAACTGATGATTTTTCGCCAGCAGCTTCGTCGTCTCGCCCTCTGCTTCGCTATACAGAGTGAAGTTTTCGGCCAGATCGAGCAGCCGAGAAGGCTCACAGACTCCTCGGATCATCGTCTCCAAACTGACGAGACCCTCCTCACCTTCATCATTGATCTTTTTCCACTCGGCAAAGTGTTCCCACCCGGCTGTCATGCTGCCGACTCGGCTTTTCGAGCCGTTCGAGAGGATGATCAAAGCGTTGTGCCAGAAGATTTGCGGCACAGTCGTGCGGTAGTCCGAGAGGTTGTACTTGTAGGCGTTTTCTAGCGATTTGTGGGAAGCCTTGAGTTCGATGAAAACGAGCGGCAGTCCATTGACGAAACCTACGAGGTCGGCCCGCTTCCTTCCGTAGTCGCCTGAAATCCAGAACTGTGATGCAAGGAAAAAGTCGTTGTTCCTCGGCTCGTCCCAGTCCACCACCCGGACGATCTCTACACTCTCTTGGTCGTCGTCACGCCGAATGGGGACTCTTACACCGTCTCTCAGGAGTTTGTAGATGTCTTGATTGGCTCGGACAGGACTCAGGACACTTCGATCTTTGCTGAGTTCCTCGACCGCGAGGTCGATAGCCAGAGGGGTGATGTGGGGATTTAGCTTCGATAGAGCCGCACGCAGCCTTCGTTCAAGGACTACTTGCTCGGAGGTGTCTCTTCCAAGTAACGAGTTCGAGCCGTAGGTTTCCTTATAGCAATTCGCAGCGTCCCAGCCTAGTTTCTCAAATAGCTCGACGGTGTTGGCTTCGAGGATACCTTCGGAATCTGGGTCAAGGTAGGTCATACGACTTGGGCAGCGACCTCGATCTGAACATCCTCGACGCTGATTTCACCGGAGATGAGTTTTGGTAGGAGGAGGTCTCGCATATTTCGAAGCAGAGTGTTCACGGAGAAGAGATTAACCATCCCCATTACTAAGGGGGATACAAGCGTATCGAAATGTTCTCTGTGGGCTAGCTCAGGAATCACGATGCTCTCTTCCATTGCTCTGATTGGGCTGAGATTTTGTTGAGCCACACCAGTCGATATTCTTTCCAGTCTGTTCTGCGTTTCTGGCATCCGTAGAAGAAAATAAACATACCAGAGGTCGCTGGCACGCTTCGGAATCACCTTGGCTACCCGTTGATTGAGAAGCAGGTTTCTGCCGTATACGAGACACGCTCGACCAATATTTCCCGTTAGCGACATCAGAACGTCGCCCTGCTTGAGGACACAATAATCGGGAAAATTCTCAGGCGCAGTGGAAAGTTTGCTTTGACAATCCGGTGAAAACAAACCGTCTTGAACATTCCGAATCGTAACAATCCCGTAAGAGCCATGTTCTACGAATGTGGAACTCTTGAATGGGAAACCAGACCTTAGTGCGGCGAGATCGCCCAATGATCCTATTTTGTAGTGTTCGGGAATCAGTCCCCGTTCCGACTCTACGAGCTTGGCTTTCTCATGACCGGGGAAACGAAAATTGACGAACCACTCCCGGTAGAGCATCTGCGCCATCTGCTCCAAAATCCTGATGCGTTTGTTGTTGTTCTCGATCAGGTCGTCGTAGGCAGCGAGGATTTCAGCGATGTGCCGTTGTGTCGCGAGTGGTGGAACAGGAACTTGGAGCCGTCCAAGAATGTCTTGATTGAGATTGGAGATGTTAGTTCCGCCGCCGTACAGGGAAAGGGCTTTTCTGATCAGTTGCGACCTGAAGAGGTAGGAATAAAATCGCGGATCGCATTCCGGCGAGGTGAATCTAAGTCTGATGGAAAATGCAGAATGGGTTACTTCCCCCGGAACACCGTCCACGTACATACTCCGTCCGATTAGGTCGCGGTTTCCGTTTGACCGTACAAACAGGATGTCGCCATTTCTCAGCAGGTGTTCGTTTCTAACGACCCCTTCAGGATTTATCTCGTCAAGTTGATCGAACTTGGCGCGGACGTTGCTTTGGAAGTCGCTTACTCCGATGACTTTGATCCCTCTCCCGAAGTTCTCTTTAGAAAAATTGACGCCGTTGCGAAACTCAGCCAGCGAGCCAAGCTGCACGTGACGCCAGTTATTCTTGCGATGTCCGCTCATTCTGAACCTTGCAAAACAGCAGAGATGTTTTCTGCAATTCGTTGTTCGAGTTCTCGTGCCTCCACGTTTAGCACTTCCAACTGCTCGCTAAGTTCCTCCAATCGCACCGAGAATTCAAAATCGTCCGCTCCTTTTTCAGCAACGCCAACGTAGCGACCCGGATTGAGGCTCCAGCCCTGACCTTCGATTTCGTCCAGAGTGGCGACCTTGCATAGACCCAGCACGTCGGCATACCTCCCCTTCGGGAGGTTCTCATTCATCAAGCTGCCGCTGCCAGCCCCGTCTTCAGGCTTCTCGCCTCGGTAAAGTCGAACGATGTTGGAGATGAACTCGATTTGCTGGGGCGTAAATTCCCGGTGCGCCTTGTCGATTTGTGTGAAGATGTGCCGTGCGTCGATGAACAAGACTTTCTTCTTGCGGTCGGTCTTCACTTTGCCTCTGTCGAAGAACCAGAGGGTGCAGGGCAGTGTTACGGTGTAGAAGAAGTTCGGCCCCACTGAGACGATCACGTCCACTGCTCCAGACTTGAGAAGCTCCGTGCGAATGCCCAATTCCGAGCCTCTGGCGTCCCCTGCCGAGTTCGCCATCACAAATCCCGCCCGACCCGTCGCACTCAGTGCGCTGTAGAAAACTTGCATCCAGAGGTAGTTGGCGTTGTCTGCCTTGGGCAACTCAAACGGATAGCGGGGATCATTCTTGATCCGCTCTTTGTCCACCTTGTCCACGTTGAAGGGTGGATTTGCCATCACGAAGTCGAATTTGCCGACGCTCTTGTGAGGGTCTTCGTAGTAGGTGTTGGACTGCCGAATGTCGCCCGACAACCCATGAACGGCAAGGTTCATCTTGCACAGCCGGATCGTTTCAGCGACCTTTTCCTGACCGTAGATCGAGATTTCATTGACGTTCTTCTTGTGGTGCTCGACAAACGCAGCCGACTGGACGAACATGCCGCCAGAACCACAGGCAGGGTCAAGGATGCGCCCGTGGTAGGGTTCGATGATCTCCACGATTAGCTTGACGATGCTAATCGGGGTGAAGAACTCACCGCCCTTCTGCCCCTCAGCCATCGCGAACTTGCCGAGGAAGTATTCATAGATCTTCCCGAAAGCGTCTCCCTCGGTCAGCGGGATCGCAGAAAAATTCTTTAGCAGCGAAACCAGCAGGGCTTTTTCGAGATTGTTGTAGGTCTTGGGGAGAACATCCTTCAGGTCTTCGTTCTCTGCCTCGATTGCCTTCATCGCTTCGTTGATTGCCTTGCCGATGTCGGCACCTTCGGGCAAGTCCAGCAGGCTCTTGAACCGAGCCTTCTCGGGGATGTAGAGGACACCCTGCGCTTGATAGTCGGTCTTCCCAATCTTCCGGCGACCACTTCCCCCAGCCGTGAGCTTCTTTTCCGCCTCGGAGAACTTCTGGTCGGCATAGCGCAGGAAGATCAGCCCCAAAACGGGGACGGAATACTCCGACGATTTCAGTTTTGAGTTTGCCCGGAGTTCGTCGGCGGCTTCCCACAGGCGTTTTTCAACTTCTGTGTGGTTGGCTGGCATGTTTCGCTTTCTAGGGGTAAATTGCTTAGAACGACATCAGTGTATTTCGCTGACGCTGATCTCTGCAAGGATCGCACGACCAGATTTGCCTAAACCGTGACGACGAACACCACGATCACAGTCCATCCAACGTCCGTCAGAAGGGAATCCTAACAAAAGATGAGCCTTAATCTCGATAGTGTGAACGCAAAACTCCAACGGGCTGATCAGCACAACCAGTTTTTGCATGATGAGATTGCTGCTTGGATGGCGACGAATTCATACGTCACTCGTCCTGTGGTAAGTCCTGATCAGACTCGGTACGCCATAGTCGCGTACCTCACGGGGAAAGAACCTCCGCTCCAAGCATGGACATTGGTGGCTGGTGATTGCCTCCATAACCTCCGGTGCGCCCTCGATCACCTCGTCTATGCCATTGCCGTCCATCAGTCAGGTGCAAATCCGCCGCCAGACGAGAAAAAACTTCAGTTCCCTATCGCGGACAGTCACACTCATTTTCAAAACAGCATTTCTCGAATAGCGAGCCTCAGCCCCTCCGTTCAGGCAGCTATTGAGGCTGTGCAACCCTACAATCGGAGCCATCCGAAGCTACCACCGCCCCTCGCTGTCCTGAGGGACTTGGAGAACATCGACAAGCACAGATTCCTCCGACTTGCGTACACGGGAATTGGCGATATTGACGTAGAACTCGGTGGAGTGCCAAACCCACTCGCAGGGCAACCAACGCAGATAGCTCACGACGGAGAAATCAAAGACGGCACTGAAGTCGTAGCGTTTCTGTTTTCCGCCCCCAACCCAGGTATGAAGTTCGTCAAAGCCCAAATGGACTTGATGATTTCACTGTGGCATGGCAAGAAGAACCCAACCGATCACCCATGGCACGAGCGAAACGAGGCACACACAGTACTGAAGTTCCTCGCCGATGAAGTCCGGGCGGTCGTTGCCACGGTTTCGGCTGCCGCTTAGTGAAATAGAAAAGAGGTTTTGTGCTTGAAACGAATGGTCAAATCACACTAAAGCTCGACAATTCAAAAGATGAGCAACTCGCTTCTTATGGCAAAAGAATCTTGAAGCTGCTCCGTTCGCCGCAAGCTCAAAAGAGCCACTACTTTATTGCGACACTCGATGACTTTCTTGGGGCTGTCTACTCGTTAGTTTTGTCCCAATGCAACGTTCATCCGTTTGAGAAGCGGAGTGGACAGATCGAAGTTGCTACCGTGATTAAACGTGCCGAGGACATTGCCAACGGTACGTTGAGAACTTCCGGCAACTGGATGGCGGGATTTCATTTCAACGGCGCACTATTTCGGATCGCCGCTTCTTATCATCGAGGACTGAAGGTTGTCTCAAGCAAGGAAAAGAGTCGAGACATGAGGGGTGGGCTTCTACCTGTGGTAGAAGCAGCTTTTCCAAAATGGAAGCACCAGAACCTCGATGACGTCTACGACGAAGTGAACGATTTGAAGCACGATGCTGAAGGCAAGTTCAACTTGCGAGAGGTCGATTTGGAAGGAGCCAAGGCAGCCACTGAAGAACTACTGGAACTATTCGAGTGCTGGTGCGGCTAACACCCCCATCGGGCGGTGCCGGAAGCGGCTCGACCAAATGAGCGTGACTGGTCTTCGAATAACAGATGGTGGCTGAACGCCGATTTCCGCGATTTCCGACCTTCAAAATCAAGCGGTTACAGCGCCGCAGCGAGTGGGGTTTTTTGAAGCCGTGGCGGAAAGCCAATTTTTGGCGATCCGCTCTCGCCGGGACGAGATAGCCGGGACGAATGCAGCAGCACTCCCCTGATCCAAGCGCGTTACAGGCGCACCTGATAGCGTGCCTTGAGGTGGCTCGCGTGACCCGCCAGATCGGGTACGGCGCTCCACTCTTCCCACAGATCGCTGTACGTCATCCAGCGGAACTCAATCGGAGAGTCGGCTACCGCCTGAGCGAAGGCTCCCACCTCTTCCCTGTGTTTCCTGCACTCCCCCAGTTCGCTCCAGTTCAGCGGTTCCCAGAAGAGGTAAAGCAGCGTGAGTTTGGGGCATTCGCGATGACGGTGCCGAAACTCGTTCAACCCGAAATAATGCTTGATCAACTGCGCCCGATCCAAGCGTCCTTCCGTCCCCTTCTTCGCTTCTTCGTACACTCCCCACCAACACGGATCGCTTTTCGGCGGTGCCAATGCTTTATAGGTAGGTGAAAACTCTGGCTTTTTGGGGCTGAGGTATTCCAGTAACTTCGACTCAACCGCCACAACACCATCTCCCCGCTCAATCCAAACGTCAAGATTGGGAGATATGCGTCCTGCGAAAATCGGAAGCTTCTTTTCAAACCTGACATCCGTCGCTCCCTGTGTTCCCAGCAGTTGAAGCCGACCGGGCTTCGCCTTGAACGGAGCGAAACAGTTCACTGCCAGAGCGCAGGAAGAGTGGACGGCACAAAATTTCATTCTCAACTCGTCGCCGTCGCCCCCTCGCAGGTCGTCTTCAACGGTCGCCAGATCAATGCCGAGAAGGAGATTCTCCTGCGGCAATCGCGTGTAGCCTTTCTCTGTCACCCCCGAAAAATTGCGAAGCAACGCTGCCTTAGCCGACGACAAAACGCTCATTGGATGTGATCTCCTGCCAACGCGTGGGAGATTATCGCAGAAGCAACGGCTCCTCACGAACCCCTTGCTGCTGGCCCCCTCGTGCTTGACAATTTCGCCTATATGACAGTCGCGCTGATTCGCTACGACGCTGCCCGGTATCGAAATTCCTGTCTGGATTTGAAAAGTCGCAGAGCCAAGCGTTTGGGGGATCAATTCCACGTGGTCTTCATTTTCCGAACTTGAAATTGAGCCTCGTCAGCATCTCAGCCAGTCCGATGCAGGGAACTCCAAACTGAGTACAAATATTTGGAATCTTCGGTGTCATCGAGGTCTTGTCAACGCGGGATTCATGTGAAACAACGATTCCTTCATCACATTTTGCATGAGCAATGATCCATCCATCAGCGCCACTCAAAAAAGCTGCAACCTTAGCCCGTCGTTGCGAATATTTTTCCATGGTGTGATCTGCAATTTGCCCGTACACTGTCTGTACATCTCTCGTGGGTACCACAAACATCCCGCCATTTTTCCGATTCTTGACCCACAAAGCGAGCTTATCCTTTTCGGCTTCCCTTTTGAGAATTTCGTCATAGACTTTCTTTGAAGACCGAATCGTCCCGAGTTTTGCCTGCTGGTCGAGAAAGCTCCAAAAAGGCGGTGCTATTTCGAACGAATAGAGACCGTTCTTTGCTTGAATCAGAACGTCTGCATCCAACCAGAAACGTGGCACTGGTTTAGGCGAACCGTTCTGCAACCTTCTTCAAGGTCGCGATTTTTACTCCCAGCAGTTCGGAAGCACTCCTGTACGTGATTCGGTTCTGCCCAAGTGCAGTCAAGACTCCAGAAATGAATCTCTTGCTGTTCCTAGCCCCGAATGTGTTGTAAAAATTCCCGCTCTTCTCTTCGCCCTCGGTCGTTGCTGCTTTTAAGAACCACGGATTCCTGTCGAGGTAATCGACGTATTGTTGGAAGGTGATTCGGTTTGCTTCGCTCGCCTGTCGAGCCACCACGTATCGACTGACACGGAAGTATCTGGCTAGGTTGGCGATGTTGTCGTCAATTCCTGACTCATCGCGCCACCGACGTAATAGCTCGGCTCTTGGGGCGAGCACCTCGGCGGCAACCTCATTGCAAAATCGTTCCACCGCGTTCGCTTCGTCGGCAGAGCGGCTTCGCAGGTTGGGATTCGAAATACCACTTTCCCCGATCCACAAGTGGCCAAGCTCATGGACGATTGTGAAATTCTTGGCAGCCTTCGCGTCGCGAGCATTGATGAAGACAAGCGGAGCAAACTTGTCTGATATAACAAATCCCCGGAACTCGTTGACATTCAGTCGTCTCTTGGTGTTGTTCCCCACAATGCCACGCTGCATCACCAAGACGCCAAGCTCCTCCGCAGCTTGAACGATGTAAGTCAGGAAGTCTTGCCAGCTTCGGGAGTTCGCCCGTGTCGTGTCGTTTATCCTAAGGACTTTGGACACGCTCGCAGCTACCTGCTGGACGCCATCCGACATTCGGTAGCTGCCCACAAAGGAAACCCTTTTCGCACCACTCTCTTGAAGGTACTCGCTATACCATTGCTGCTTCAGAACTGCGTCGTTTACCACTTCAATGAAGTTGAGGCTGGGCTTGGATACCGCCACATTTCCCACAGTTCGGAGATCAGGCAGCAGAAAATCCTCTTTGGGTGGTTTTGACAGAAACAGATAGCCAAACGGTACGCGGAGCTTATCTGCGAGCTTCTCTGCTCTGTGGAATGGAGGTGACTGCTGCCCGGTCTCCCATGCTGCGATAGTTCTGGGGTCTACCTTCAGCGTCCCAGCAAGCTCCTCTACGGACACGCCAGCACGTTCTCGTGCCCATCTCGCAAGTTCGGGTGTGATGTAAGCAGCGTCCATGGGATTTTTTGCGCACTACCGCTTGGGAGAATTCGCTTTTGTACCTTCTGCGAAAGGGTATTCCTCACATGAATAATGGGTCAAGGAGCTTGACAGGGAGAGTTTCCCTGTTCGCCCGACTTGCACGCAAACCATGCCGCTAAAACCCTCGATGGCAAATCCCTCGCCAAGATTCCCCTTGCTGTTCATTGGTTAATAGTAGATGGTTACCGCCAGCCCCTTCTCATCGTGCTCTGGTGAGCACACGCATTCCGCTTCGCTGCGATGCCACCTCAACGCAGTCCAAGCGGCTACCACAGCATCCAGCAGATCATCGGCGCCGACACCACGCGGTCGGTTTACAAGACGTGTTTCAATTTGCGGGAAGACGCGATGTAGGAGAACGATCCTCTCTGCGGTACCCTCTTTCGTCTTCTTGTTGTGCTTCATCGGGCGGCGCTGGTTGAGTGCCCAGAAGCAGACCTCTGGATGAACCTCGAACGCCCACCGCTGGCAATCCGACGTGATCGCATCGTCCACCTGCTTCATCTTAGGTGCGATGCCCCATGCTTGCTGGCTCAAGCCCCTCGTCGTCTTGTGCCGATTGATCAAGCTTGCCTCTGCATAGGTTTGCGCTCTCAATGCTTCGCGGCAGGGCGCAGGAAAGACGCTGCTGCCACGAGGCTGACCGAGCAGCGTTCTTGCTGCCTTGTCACAAGCCCTCGGACCGCCGAGCAACCCGATGGGGATGTCGATGCCGACGCAGGCGAGATCAGCAGGAGGTTTGCCCAGCACTTCCCGTAGATCGGCTACCTCGACCGAAGTGGTGAGCGAAGGAACTTCGATCTTGAACGCGACCCATCCTGCGCGACATCCATCTACTCCGGCGACAACCATTGCCCAAGAATACTTCAGGAATACGCTCCAGCCGAATCGCGTGATGCACCGCACCGTCACCGCAGCGGCAGGCAGTTCGGTCGCGATGATGGATTCCCTTGAACTCGCCCAAGGTCATTTGAAATTCCCGCTGCCGATTCCATTTGTGAGTTGCCCCAACGACAATTCGCAACTCTGGAGAAGATTGTGGGAGAACCCGCAAAGAAGGAACGAGTAGAGTCCGAAGGTGTCAAGCAGAAGAGCGCCGTGCTCATCGCGCAGTTTTCATGGTGCGCCCATGCGTGGAACGTGTCTCCGGAAAAAGCAGCGCAGCAGGTCATCACCGATCTCTACGGTCATCTATCGCGTGGCGGCATGGTGTCTGTCCGCATCGAGGATTCGGACGGCAAGGAATACCTGCTGGAAGTGAGGGCGAGGTAGCGAAGACGACACGACTAAGCGTTCCATTGCCGGAGTATTCGCCAGAGCCGCTCTCAATCCTAGAAAGAGTGCTCTTTGCAAAGCGGTTCGGTGCCGGAGGCGCTTGGCTGACCGCACAGGCAAGGACTCTCTCGATAGTGCGCGATCTCTTTGATCACGTCATCAAAATCGCCTTTTCGAAGCGGGCCGAAATCGCGCAAGGCGGCGGCAAAAGCCTCTAGCACCGAGGCAAGCGCCGTGCGCTGTGCATGGAACAAGCTGACTCTGGAATCCTGATCGTTGGTCTCAATTACATTCGTCACTGGGCAACACCTCTACGTTTATGATTTGCGGTACGAATTCGCTTCCGTCCCACTCTTTGGTCAGAGGGCTAACGTCCGGCGCTTCATTGCACATCCATTCCTTGTCGTCGTCTTCGTCCATCCGGCGTTCCTCCTCGCAGTCAGAGCACCACTTGGTGCGAACATCTTCTTCGCCATCTAAGCTCACACCATGCACGCAGTTCGGGCATCGCCAATCCGGGTTTCGAAGCGGTGCAGTCAAGCGCATCACCCACTCTTCCACGGTCTCACCCAGCATTGGCCCAGTCATCGGGAAAGCTGCGTCTAACGCATCCATGTGGCGTGCTCTGTCTATTTCCCACGGTTCCGCGTCCTGCGGCAGCATGTCAACCCATCTGCTGGGCTTCGCAGCCTGTGCAGCCAAGGCTGCCTCGCGATCCTCGCGTTCGCGCAAGGTGACTAGCAGCGGGATGATCTTGTTTGCTCTAGGCATGAATACTTCGTAGAAGGTCATACCGAATTGCTTTTCCAGCGAAGCCATCGGGTCTCTCGCCGCACGTAGGTTGCGGGCCGTAAAGTCGTTGCCGTAGTTCGTGCCATCCGGTTCTGCCTTGCGGAGCGCCCAGATCAAGAACCACTTGAATTCCGGGTAGCCCAAACCAGACCTGCGCCAAAGAGACTCGATCTTTGGTGCCCAAGCGTTCAGGGTTCGAGCGTTGCGGAACTTCGCTGGGCGACCAAGCTCGATCCAAAATCTATAAGCGAGGCGCAGACCAACGGGACTCTGACCGTCAATTCTGAGTTTCATACCGTTCCCCATGCTCTTTAGTGTTCCCGCTTCTTACTTACGCTGTTTTGATTTCTTCTTGTGCTCGCTGACAGCAGCAAATAGAAGAATGAGTTTTCTTCTTCTTTGTGCTATCGAGATCGCAATCACAAGCAAAATCGAAATCGAAATCTGAATCCAATCCCTATCCCATCCCAATCCGAATCTGAATACGAATCCAATCGGTATCTCAATCCTAATGGCAGGCAAACCGCCCGCTGCGCTTGGCAACGCTCCCAACTTGCTTAGCAGTTGCTAGACCGCAGATTCGTCTGCCTCGATCTCGTCAGGGGTCGTATTCTCGGCTGGTGCTGCCGGAACCTTGGCGGACACGGTCCGCTCGCGTTTGGCTTTGGCGAAACCACCCGAACGCCCTGCTTTGACCTTTTCGTTGTGATGCTCTTCAAGCTGATCCCAGTCGCGTAAGAGCCGCTTGTGCGCCCAAACTTCCTTGCCGTCGATTTCGACAAGCTGGAACTTCGCCATAACTGGGTTCTTGTTTTCAATCCAGCGCTCTTTTGATCCGGCATCGGCGAGCAGCCACAACTGGTCGTCAGACGTCGGAAGATAGGGGCGAGTCGAGCAGATCATGGCTTTCTGGAGCAGTGCCCGGTAAAAGTGGCGCTGCACCCAGTCCATGCCGTACGCGACCTGCTCGTCGGCGCTGAAATCTTGTTCGTACCAGAAGATGTACTTAGGCTGATATTTCTGTGCGGCTGGCTTGCGTTTGGACATATCGTTCCTTCAACTTGGTTTACCCTTTCGTTCTCAGTCACAAGCCCTCTGTGAAGGGCGGGGCAGGCGGAACGATAGACCTGCCCCTCGATCTCCCGGTTGCTATCCGAGATTGTTGACGACCTACCTAGTAATACTGAGTTCGGGCGATTCTCGAACTCTGGCTGCTGCACTATGCAACGCCCAGTTCTGCCTCTATCTCTGATCCGGGTGCCCGTTCCCGGTTGCAGCCGTAGGTTCGGGAGTCGCGGTTCCCGGCCCGAGCTTCCGCTTAAGGACTTCCTCTCCCAAGTCTTCCCGTCTTATTTGAAAGCTCGTGTCCTCGACGGATCGGTCTCTCATCCGAATGAGCCGATTGATCCCGTCCTGGATTCGCTGGCTTCCCACTGCTTGCAGTTCAACCCAGTCTGCGAGCATGCCCGGATCGAACCTGATGACGTCGCCGACACGAATCGCTGGCACTTGGTTTCGTCGAACCCAACGCTGGATCGTTCCCTCTGTCACGTCCAGTAGCTCGGCAAAGTCCTTCACATTGAGCGGGGCCGCCCGCCCGCGCAGGTTCTTGAGAATCGACATCGTTTGCACCCTTTTTGCTAGTTTTGGGAGCTTTTGCCCCTCATCAAGAGGGTTCGGCAGCGAAAGGATTGGCAACTATCAAATAGGGGATTTTTGTCGCAAACGGAGATCGACTGCCGCTGGAATTCTCATGAATACTGAGGTTTTCGCGGGGGTGAGTTCAGCGCCGGATCGCGACGACGCCGCCCACCTTACGGCTCTCAATGAAAGCCTCAAGGTCGTCCTCGTCAATCCGCACGCAGCCCGGCATCTGCACGCTGCGCAGCAATCCCTGCTTGACCCACTTGTAAGCCAGCGCCCGGCTCACTGCGAGCCGGACGGCAGCTTCTACTACCTTAAGCAGCTTTCCCATCGGTTACCTTCTCACGGTCGTACTCAGGCTCCTTCGTGGCGTCGAGTGCCAGCCGCGACTCCTCGCTGATGCCTTTTGCTTTCTTTAGATACCGCATCATAGTGTCGGCGTCCTCCCACCCAAGCCATTCCATCACCTCGTAGATCGTGCGACCCTCGCGCAGCCGTTTGATCGCCGCGTAGCTGCGGAAGCCGTGGAACGGCTTGCGCTCGCCGCTAATGGTGCGGGGCACCTTGACCCCGCCGTCTTTGGCGATGCGGTTTGTCAATCCGTTGAGAGCCTTACCCGAAGGTCGTCCGTCTCGGCTCGGGAACAGCAAGCTCTGATTCACAGGAATCATCTCGGCATAGGCACGGAGCTTGTCGGTAAGCCAGCGCGGCACACCGACCGTCCGCCCTCTCTTTTTCTTGGTGGTGAAGTCGAACTGCCGCTTTTCTGCCCGAACGACTATCTTACCGTCGTAAACATTCTCGCGCTCTAAGTGCGCAACCTCGCCACGGCGCATGCCGCTCTCGCTGGCGACAAGCACGATGAGCCGCTCCCGTTCGTCCCGACACGCTGCGAGCAGCTTCTTGATGTCCTCGTCGGAATAAGTCTCGATGTCGGTGCCGTCCTTGCTCAAGACCCGGCGCTTCGGTCTCTCGCCTTTCGGCAACGTGACCTCAATCCCGTTTTTAGCGAGGAACGTGAGTAGCTGGCTGAATCGGTTATAAACCGTGGTCTGGTCGAGACGCTCGCGCATCCAAGCGATAAAGGCCCGGAGTGAGGCGTTTACTTGATCGAGGTAGAGGCACTGGGGACATGCCTCTTGGAAGTTTTCCAACGCCAGCCTGTACGCGTTGTACGTCGAGCGCTTCGTTCCGCCCGCGATCTGCCGCAGGTGTGCCTGCGCGGCGTCGGCGAACTTGTCTCGCGAGTTCGCCGTCACGACGTTAGCGTTCGGCGCTTTCTGCCCGCGCTCCGCCGCGAAAAGCTCGATCTCCCGAGTCGTCGCCAGAGCCACGGCGGTGACGCTGTCGCGGCCCGCTGGTTCCATAGCACGTCTGCCGTCGCGCTGGTATCGGAGGTAGTAGAGGTATTCCTCTGCCGCGATTCGTGCCCCCTTCGCCATGCCGGGAACGATGTTCCTTCTATTGGCAGACCACTGCGCCCGTTTCATTACCCACTCGCCTTCCTGCTTGTATCGAATCCAGATGCTTACTTTCCGTGTCACCATAAACTTCTCCGCTAGATTCCGCGCCCCACATCAGTTGCGTCGGTACCTTAACCAAATACTGCGTCGTTAGAGTTTTGCGGAGATTTGGTGACACGGCTCGGGTAACAAAGGTCGGGTAACAAGCCGCTAAGTCTTTATGAATCAGGAGTTGGCAGCGATACCGGGATTCGAACCCGGGTTTCCGCCGTGAGAGGGCGGCGTCCTGGACCCCTAGACGATATCGCCATTGTGGACCACAGCCGTTTTCGCTGCGTCCAGTCCATCTACGAATTTTCGCATGCCCCTCTTTGCCGTGCAAGCAAGCTCTTGCTCCGCGTTCTGCGTCATTGCTTACTCAAGGCAGGTTCCGGCGCCGCCAATTCATCCGCGGCCAAAATTCGCGCCTTCTTGTAGCAAGCCAGCATCCGGTCCAGCTCTTCCGGCCGGATGGGCTTCGTCAAGTATCCGTCCATGCCCGCCGCCAGGCAGCGCTCTTCGTCGCCCTTCATCGCATGCGCCGTCAGCGCCACCACCGGCACACGCTTGCCGCTTCCCTTCTCCCGCTCGCGAATTCTCAGCGTCGCTTCCATTCCATCCATCTCCGGCATCTGCACGTCCATCAGGATCAGGTCGAATTCCTCCTTCTCCAGCGCCGCCAGCGCCTCCAACCCATTCCTCGCAATCTCCACCGAATGCCCGCGCTTTTCGAGCATGCTCATGGCCAGCCGCTGGTTCACCGGATTGTCTTCGGTCAACAAAATCCGCAAGCGGGTCGCTTCCTCTTTCGGTACCGGCAACATAAGTTCCCTCGCCGGCAAGTAACGTTCCGCGCAATCTGGTCTCCCCCGCGCCGCTGTTAACGTTTCCCGCAACTCGCTCCGGCGCACCGGCTTCATCAGGCAGGCAGCCGCTCTGCATCGCCCGCAGCGTTCTTCATTCCTCACCGTGCCTGCGGGACACAACATCACCACCTGGGTTGCCAGCAGTTCCGGCGTCCCCTGCACGGCACCCAACAGCCCGTAGCCGCCCATCCCTGGCATATGCATGTCGGTCAGGACAATCGTGTATTTCGCCTCTAATTTCACACCTCGCCACAATTCTTCCAACGCGGCTGCTCCGCTTTCCACAACCTTCGCCTCCAGCCCCCAACTGTTCAGCATCTCCCACAGGATTCGCCCGCTTTCGCGGTTGTCATCCACCACCAGCACGCGAATCTTTTCCGGTGAAGCCAAGGGCTCCTCGTTCCCCACCGTTTCGCAATCCGCAATCTCGCGGAATCTCACCGTGAACTGAAACCTCGCCCCGCGCCCCGGCTCGCTTTCCAATCGAATGCTCCCTCCCATACGTTCCACCAGCCGCGTGGAGATGGCCAGCCCCAGTCCCGTACCGCCGTATTTTCGTGTCGTCGAACTGTCCGCCTGCGTGAACGGGTCGAATATCAGCTTCTGCTTCTCGGGCGAAATCCCCACCCCCGTATCCCACACGATGAATTCCAGCATTCCGGGCTCGCCGCTGGCTTCCACTGGCCGGATGCGGACGCCCACTTCCCCGGCCTCCGTGAACTTCAACGCATTCCCCAGCAGATTCGTCAGCACCTGCCGCAATCGCGCGGAATCTCCGCCCACATACCTGGGCACGCCCGGCCGGAAATCGCAAAGCAGTTCCAATCCCTTTTGTTCGCTGCGCAGCCCGAATGTGCGCACGATCTTCTCGACGCAATCCCACAAATCGAATGGAGAGTCCTCTAGTTCGATTTTTCCCGCTTCAATCTTGGAGAAGTCCAGCACGTCGTTGATCACCGAAAGCAGCGAATCCGACGACACCTTCACCGTCTCCAGGTATTCCCGCTGCTCCGCGTTTAGTTCTGTTCCCAGCGCGAGTTCCGTCATCCCTATCACGCCGTTTAGCGGTGTGCGGATTTCGTGGCTCATGTTCGCCAGGAACTCGCTCTTAGCCCGGTTGGCGGCTTCTGCCGCTTCCTTGGCACGCCGCAGCTCCTCCTCTGCATGAATGCGCGCGATGAACCGCCCCACGCTCTCCGCAACTCCGCTCATGGCTCGCCGGGCATCCGTTGCCAGCGGTTCCCGGGAAATGGTCATCAGGGTCCCGACAAACACCCCGTCCGGCGCCAGGGGTTCAGCGGTGAGCGTCATTTCTCGGATCCCGCCGCTTCCGCCAGTCCTCGAATCTCTCGGGAAGATCCTCAAGTCCACACGTGCTTCGTTTCGTCCGTCCTCCCGCATGCGCCTCATTTGAAGCTCGGCCACCTCACCCAGGCTTCCTTCCCTCAGGCTTTCGCCGCTCGCCCACAAGCGGATCTCCGCATTGGCATCTTGGCTGCACCAGATTCCCGTAAATTCCACATCGAGATATTCCTGGAAGCTCCCCACGCACAGCCCCAAACCTTCGTCCAGCTTTCTTCCACCCGTCAGCGCCGCTCCCACTTCGCTCGCAAACGTTTCCAGCAGCGCGCGCCTCGCCAGCCTGCTGTCCGCTCGGCGTCGCTCGCTCACCACCGCTCCCAGGCAAAGTCCCATCAGTCCCAGCGTCAGGATCGCAAACTGCAAGCGAGGCATCGTCCCTCGGGGCGCTTGCGTCCACCACGCGGCGAACGCCATTCCCACGTTGACGCCAAACACCGCCAACGCCGACCCCGGCAGTCCATAGCGCACCGCCGCCCACGCCACGGGTATGAACAGCAGGTACAAGGGTTGGTAAGGAATCGCCGCTGTAACTCCGAACAATAACCAGATCGCCGCCGCAATGGAGGCGCCGTGTCCGCCCACTTCCAGCGCATTCTTCGCCGTCCATTCCCAATCGCGCCGTCCGCCGCTTCCGATGCGCGTTTCCTGGTTCATCCACGATTTCACGCGCGGGACCACAAACGTCAGCAAAAACGGCGCGAACGTTACAATCGCGATGCTGTCGCTTGCCCACCAGTCCACCAGGTTCTTCAGAAAATCCGCGCGCTTCGCCAACCCGTCCGCCGTAAGCGTCGCCGTGCCCACCAATCCGCTCCACACCGCGGCCGTCAACATCACCACCACAAAGCGCCCCACGTCTCGCAGCGTTTCCAACCCCGGGTCGATCCGCCATTTTCCTTTCAGCATCATCGCCCCGGCGATATAGCCGCCGTAGGCGATGGTCGCCCCAGGCAACCCGTTCCAGGAAAGCAGTGGCCGGTGATAATTCACCAAGGCCGCAATCAGGCTCGCCACCATCACAAGGGGATAGAATCTCCGCGGCGCACACAACAGCAGCGCCACGCTCAATCCCACGGGCAAATAACACGGCGGCGCGCCTTCCCAGGCATGCGAAGCGGTCGAGGATCCATCCGTCAGTAAAAACGCCGCGATGAACGCCATGCATGCCAGTACGTGCTTGGCGAACAGCGCTCGCCCTGCATCTTCCGTTGCAGTGGAAGTCGGCCCGTTGCTCGTCTCGCCCGCGCCGGTGATCGAGAATACCGCTTGACGTGCGGCCTCCGGCCGAAGGTCCGAATCTTCTTGGGAATGACGCAGGCTCGCTGGAATCCGACGCATACGGCCGCAATTCTGGTTTCCGCCCGCTGAATACTTTCTCGGGCTCAGTTCCGTTCGGTCAGCCGGCACAATCTCATCCAACACTCACACACCGCTGCCCTTAAATAAATCGGCCGTTTCCGGTCTCTCCTTTAGTGCGGAGAATTCTGGTGTGCGATTGAAATGGCTACACTTAGTGGTGGCGTAGGAGAGTGTTCAATGAAATGGCTCAAGTATCATTCCCATTTTGGAACGGTTGGCCTCAGCCCCCTTTGGTTTGCCCTTGCGTCAATTCGCGCCCAAAACTGAGCCTGCCCGCCGCCAGATCCTGGCTCATTCAGTTTCCTTTTTCCGCCGCTGCCAATTGCACGCACAGCGCCACGCCTTCGGCCGCCTGCGCCACTTCCGCCAGGTCCGGAAAAGTTGGCGCGATGCGAATGGTGCGATCCTCAGGGTCATTGCCATACGGATGCGTAGCGCCCGCGGGCGTCAGCTCAATTCCAGCCGCCTGCGCCAGGGCCACCACCCGCCGCGCGCAGCCTTTCGCCACTTGCAGGCAGATGAAGTATCCGCCCTTCGGCTTCGTCCAGTTGACACCCGGGACGTGCGCCAGCTTTGCCTGAAAAATTTCCAGCACCTTTCGAAATTTTGGGGCAATCAGCGCGCGGTGCCGCTCCATCAACTCCAGGATCCCCGCTTCGTTTTTCAAGAACATCACGTGGCGCAACTGGTTCAGCTTGTCCGGGCCAATGGTCCGAGGCGTCATGCGCGCCAGCAGCCACTTCACATTCTCTTTCGACGCCGCGAAAAGCCCCAGCCCCGCCCCCGCCAGGGTGATCTTCGACGTGGATGCAAACACCAGCGCGCGATTCCCGTGTCCGTGTTTCGCGCAAAGCTCCAGAATGTTCGCGAGCTCCATGCGCTCTTCGGTCAGATGATGGACGGCGTATGCATTGTCCCAGAACAAGCGGAAATCCGGCGCCGCCGTCCTCATCGCCGCCAGCCGCTCGATCGCCCTTTCTGAAAACGTAATCCCCGTTGGATTGCTGTACTTCGGCATGCACCACATGCCTTTGATCGAAGCGTCGCTCCCCGCCAGGCGTTCCACCTCCTCCATATCCGGGCCGTCTTCCGTCATCGCCACGGGAATCATTCGTATTCCGTACTCTTCGCAAATCTTAAAGTGCCGGTCATAACCCGGCGCGGGACATAGGAACGCAACCTCCCCCTGCTTGGCCCACGGCGCCGCGCCGTCGCACGTCCCCTTCAGCAGCGCGTATACAATGCAATCGTGCATCAGTGCCAGGCTCGAATTGTTCGCCGCCACCACCTGCTCCGCCGGCGCCCCCATCATCCACGCGAACAAACACCGCGCTTCCGCCAGCCCTTGCAGCCCGCCGTAGTTCCGGCAATCCGTCGCGGATTCCCCCATAAAATTTCCCGCGCCTGGCAGCGCCAGCAAACCCGCGCTCAAATCTAGTTGCGCAGGCGACGGCTTCCCGCGCGTCAGATTGAGCTTCAATCCGCGCTTCTTGAAGGCCTCGTAACTTTGTTGGAGTTCCTGCAGCCGGCCGCCGGCCGGCAAACTGGATGGAGCGGATCCCGTCATGGTAATTGGCGTCCCCTGTTGGAATTGCTTCGCAAACAACTCACTCGCCGAAGCAGCGCGCATCTCCACCCACATTATCCCGAATTCCCTCCCGCGCGGGGCACCCGTCTCCAATCTTCCTCAGGAACAATTTGGCTGCCCATCTGGCGACCTTGGGCACGCCGCACGAGATTCATCACGCCTTGTATAACCCGAACTCCACGTTCGCAGCTCCACCCTTTCCATTTTCTATTTTCCGGCATCTCTGGCTATAGGCTGTTCGCCGTTCGGTCATGCATGCCAGCTCTCTTCCCCCGCCCCTTCCCCGTCTCTGCTATACTACTCTCCATTCCGCGCAACCTCATTCTTTCTGGGGAATTCCGAATGCCATCGATCGCTCCTGTCTCCCGCCGCAGATTCCTTTCCGACGTATCCAGATTTTCCGCGTTTTCCGCATTTGCCGGAGCCATCCCCTTCGCCGCCTCGGCCGGCGTGATTGCCGACGACCCGCGCGTCTCCCAAACTCCTCTCGTCGATGCGGGCTTCGCCTCCGTCCGCAAAATCGGGGAAGGCCTCTACGCCACCATTTCCGACCCTTCCAAAGGTTTTACCACCCTCTGCAACGGCGGCTTTCTCATCGGCAAGGATGCCGGGCTTCTCCTCGAAGGATTCGGCACTCCCGCCGGTGCGAGTTTCCAGATGGACGCCTTCCACAAGGTCACCCAAGTCGCCCCCGCCGGCGCCCTCCTCACCCACTATCACTTCGATCACGCCTTCGGCAACTCCGTCTATGGCGCCAATGGCATCCAGCTTTGGGCCCACTCCGCTGTCGCAGGCCGCATGATGGATTCCTACGTCTCGATGCAGGGCGCCGACCGCGCCACCTTCCTCGCTCCGCTCGAGAAGCGGGTGACGGATGCGAAAACGGATGCCGCCCGCGAGCACGCCAGGAACTACGTGACGACCATCGGCAACGTCTTCGATATGGCCAATAAAACTTCCCTCGCTTTCCCCAACCGTCCGCTCAATCCCGCCAAACTCCCCCTGCAAATTGACCTTGGCCATTTCCCCATCATCATCGAGCATCATCCCGGCCACTCCGGCACCGATCTGATCGTTCGCGTCCCGGAACAAAAAGTCGTCTACACCGGCGACTTGCTTTTCAGCAGCGCGTACCCCGCCACCTTCGACACCCAGTGCACCATCTCCGGTTGGCGCAACACCCTCAAAACGTTCTCTTCATGGGAGAAAGACACCCTCTTTGTCCCAGGCCACGGCCCCATCTGCGGCCAGCAAGGCGTGCAAAGCCTTCGCGATATCTTCGATGATTTTTCCGAACAGGCTGAGAAAATGCATAAAGCCGGCGTTCCGCTCGCCGACGCCGTCGATCAATACGTCATTCCCGAAAAATTCAAGACTTTCCCGGTCTTTGCCTGGGGCCTCTGCATCGCCCCGTCCATCGCCAAACTCTACGCAGAAATGGGCGCAAAGTAACCTCACCGGCCCGGCGCCTTCGCTCCCACTCTTGCCGCGCATTCTCGCATTGAGGCTGCCTTCCGCCCAAATGGCGGCAAAGATGTGTAGGGGCGGCTTTATGCCGCCCTCCGTCTGTCAGACACATTGCGCTTTGATCCAACGCCGCACCCGCACCCCGCAAAGGCGTCTTCGCTGTGCTCTGTTCGCTGTCTGCTGTTCGCCGCTAGCCAATCTCCATCCGCTAGAACTTCACCATGATCGCCATATCGATGAACGATTCATTCTTCCGCAAATCCGGGAACCACACGCTGCTCATACCTCCGCCGCATGCTTGCTCCGCCGCCGGCAGCGTCAGCTGTCCGGAGGATGCGCCGCTGCTGCACACGTAGTACTGCGGCGCTCCGTTGTTCCCGCCGGGCGGCGTGATTCCGCCCTTCCCCGTCCAGTACGGCACGCTCGCGTGGCGGTAGTCATATTCCCACCGGAACGTGATGTATTGCCTGGGCATGTAGTCGAAAGTGAAGGATGAATCCCAGGCCTTGAACGGATCGCCGGGATTCCCCGTGAAGTACGGCGAGTTTGTCGCCGCCGAAATCGCCCCTTCGCCGTTGATCGGCGGGATCAGCACCAGGTATCGTCCCGGGTTGTTGATCTGCCCGCCTCCCACCGTCACCGCAAACAAATCCCGGTGGAACCAGAAGCGGTTGTATCCCATCCATCCCACGAAGCTCTGCTTCGGCCCGCCTTTGTGGTTCCCGTAGCAACTCACGCCGCTCCCATACTCGCAGCCGAGGTCCCCGGTCAACGTGAACGCCATTTTGCTGATGGCGTTGTCCGGCTTATCGTAGTATTTCACCTCAACGCTGTTGTCCGTGTGGATGCGGCTGCGCCCCTTGATGAACAGGTCGTCCTCGCCCAGCCCATAATTGTTCGAAATGATGTTGATCCACGGCTTCGGCGTCCACTTTACCTGCCCGCCAAGACCCGGACGGTGATTCGCCGACCCATACGCCTGCCAGCCGTTGATGAACCACGGCTCGATCTTCAGGTGCGCCGTCGGGAATATCTGCACGCGCACGCCGTTGAAGAACCACGGCGTGTTCGACGAAACATACGAAGGCTGATACGCCCAGTTGTCGAAATTGTAGTAGCTGAACAATCCCACGTAGGACATGAAGATGCCCGCGTCCACGTTGATTCCGTGCAACACGTTGAAGTGGTACCCCCCGTACGCCTCCGATACATAGCGGTACGCCGTGTTCAAATCCCATTGTCCGTGTCCCGGGCTCGGATCGTTCCGCGGCGTGGTCGCCGAGTACATCCCGAACTGCGTCATCAATCGCGCGCGCACGTTGTCATAGTGAAAGTCGCCGCCAACTCCCAATTGCTCGAGTTGCACTTCGTTGCTCCGGAATAACTCGCTGGATCCGCCCATCGAATGATCGTCCGGATGGTTGAAGTCGTACACGTAGTTGATATCCGCGCGGATTTCCGGCGTGAAAAACTTGGAGTCCCAGAAAATCTCTTTCGTGCGCGGATTCCCGTTCAACCAGGTCCAGTCCGCGTCCGAAAACGGCTCGATCTTCGCCGCAGTTTGCGGAACCGGATTCGATGGTTTGTCCCCATCCTGCTTCGGCCCAATCCCCGGCGACACATTCATCGCCGCCGCGCTGGACGAATAAACGATTCCGGAATTGGGCGCGGCGCTGTTCTGCTTCGGGCCCGGCCCAGCACCAGGCATCCCGTCACCTGGAGCCGCACCCGTTACAGCCGCCGGACTCGCGGGCGCGGTTCCGCTCATCGCCGCGTTTCCCGCGCTTGCCGCGGCCTCCGCACTCGGCTTCCCTTCCTTCGCTTCCAGCTCGGCCACGCGCCGCTCCAGTTGCTCCACGCGATCGAGTAGCCAGCGCTCCCGCTCCGTTAATCCCGGTTCGGGATGGCTCGTCACGGACGCCTTTGCCTTCGGCGTTGCAGCGGCTTCCGTTGCCGCCGGGGTATCTTTCCCCTTCGTACCGTCATCGGCCAGGCCAGCACCGCACAAAATACCGCTGAGCAGCAATATCCATCCCAACCGTGAACCGCGATTTTTGCAAGATTGCATGACAATTCTCCCTGCCCTGTTTCTGACGCGCATCCGTATTTTCGGTACGGCAGCTACCCGCTGCCCGGTGTTATCCGAAGAGGACCTGCAGGCTGCCCAATTAGACTAATGGGAAGGACATAAGGATTCTGTGAGGCAGGAATCAGCGTTCTGTGAGCCGTCCACACATATTTCACTTGACAATATTTTACTATTCGATATAGTTACTCGCAGGTAGCAGTGTCGATGGGCTTCGGCTTAACCTAACTCTCGGCTGCTTAACTCTTTCTCCGAGCGCAACCGGATGGCATCCTCCGGGCAAACCCTGAAGTATTGCTAACCTGTTTATTTTCCATACTTGCGGGACTCAACAAAGGCCATGCCGGTAACTCGCTCGAATCCGGGCAGTTTCGGCCATTGCCCCATGCCGTAAAATAAACCCTTTGTTTGCCACACATAGAAAGTGAGGAACCTATAAGTTCCTTGTTTGCCACACATACGAAAATTGATGTTTTTCCGTACCAGCGGAGCCGGCACCGCTTCTCGCGGGCTACCTCTTCGATTCACGAGCCACGCCTCCCGGCCCTTACACCTGCACGCTCTCTTTTTTCTTGATCTCCGCCGCCATTTTTTCCATTTCCGCCTGGATCAATCCATTTGTCGCCAAAATCGACTTGCCGCCCAGCACGTAGGGCTTCCCGTCGAGGTCCGTGATCTTCCCTCCAGCCTCTTCCACAAGCACCACCCCGGCCGCCGTATCCCATGGCTTCAGACCGAACTCCCAGAACCCATCAAACCTTCCGGCCGCCACGTACGCCAGGTCCAGCGCTGCCGATCCGTCGCGCCGCACCCCATGCGAGTGCAGCGTAAAATCCCAATAGTAGTGAATATTCGGCAGCGTGTGCCGCTTCGTGTTCGGAAAGCCGGTGCACAACAAACTCTTCCGCAACTCCCCGATCTTCGAGCACTGCATCCGCTTCCCGTTGAAATGCGCGCCTTCGCCGCGCGCCGCCCAGAACATTTCCTCGAAGATCGGATTGTAGACAACGCCCAGCAGCAAATCGCCGCCTTTGGCCAGCGCCATCGAAACGCAAAAACACGGATAGCCGTGCGCGAAATTCGTCGTCCCGTCCAGCGGGTCCACGTGCCAGCGGTACTCAGATCCGGTCTCTCTGCCGCTTCCCTCTTCCGCCGCCACCGCGTGCTCCGGGAAAAGAGTCTGCAGGCGGCTCACAATCAACGCTTCCGATCGCCTATCCGCCTGCGTCACCAGGTCGAAATCGCCTTTGTACGCGATGTCCGGCGGACGCTGCACTTCTTCGCGCAGCACTGCCCCCGCTTCCCGCGCTATATCGATTGCGGCTTGCAGATATACCTTGCTCATTCGGTCTCGATCCTAGCCGGAAGTAGTCCATTCCATGGCAAACACCTGGCAGCAAACCGATAACGGGAGCCAGATCCTGGCATCAGCGCATCGCCTCCGTTCCTCACGAAATCTGGATCCTTCTACCAGTTTACCTGAGCAGGTACAAACAGCGCAGTTTGCCGCCTTGTCTTTTCCTGGCACGTCTCTGCGCCCTCTGCGTCTCTGGGTTAAGCTTCCTTCTTTTTCGATTCACTGCACCAAATACGACGTTCGATGCCGCGCCGTATATCCCGGCAGCACTTGGACCTCGATGCTCCGGTAGGTGTTCGCCGGCCCGCGCGGATTCGGATAGTACGCTAGCCGGTATTGCGTCCGGAGTTCCGCATCGATCTGGTCGAAGATAATCGGCAACTCCTCCGCCTTTGCCGGGAAATACATGGCACCGCCGGTTGTCTCGGTGGTGGTTTGCAGCGCGTGCTCTCCGCCCGTGTTCCGGCTGTTTTCGCCTTGCAGTGGCCGGATCAAAATCGTATAGAGCAGCACTTCCTCGCGCAGCGCGGCGCGCCTCGCGGACTCAAAATCCGCCCGGCTCGTGGTCTCGCCGCCGTCGGTTACCAGCACGATCACGCGCCGCCGCTCGTCGCCACGCCGCCCCAGCGCTTGCGAGCCCAGCAGAATCGCGTCGTAAATGGAAGTTCCCGCGCCATCGGGAATCTTCGCCACTGCGTCTTGCAACGCCTGCACCTTGTCCGTGAACGTGCTCCGCTGCGTCACCGACTCATCGAAGGAAAACACGGCCATGCGGTCGCCCGGCCTCAGCACCTGTTGGATGAAATGCGAGGCGGCCGCGCGCTCGTACTGCATGTCCAGGTGCGTGCTCAGGCTCGCGTCGATCATCAGCGCGATGTCCAGCGGCCATTTGGTTTCCGCCTCGAAAAACTCGATTTTCTGCGGCGCGCCTTCTTCAAAAACCTGAAACGCCTCTTTCGGCAGGTTCGGCGCCGGACGCTTCTGTTCGTCCAGCACGCTCACCAACACGTTCACCAGACTGACGTTGACCTTTATTGTGCCCTTCGGCGTCTGCGAGCCCTGAACATTCGGAGACGCGGGTTCCGTCGGCGCGGGAACGATCGCTCCCGGAGGTCCCGAGGGTTGCCCCGCATTGGGTGCCGTGCTTCCCGGCTTGCTGCCCGAAGGCTGCGCCCATGGCGGACGGTCAGGCTTGTCCTGCGCCCGCGCGCACAGCCCGAATCCCAGCAGTAGCGCAGCGAGGCCGAACGCGGAAAAAGTTCGTGGAACCTGGAGGATCATCAATGACTAAGATGCGCTTTTCGCGCTTGGAGGTGTCGGTGGCAGCTCGCCCTCCGCCCAGACCGCGCCGTCCGCGAAAAACTCTTTCTTCCAGATGGGTACGGTTTTCTTCAGCGTGTCGATCGCATACCGGCACGCGTCAAACGCCGCTCCCCGGTGCGGCGCGCTCACGGCGATGAACACGCTCGTTTCCCCGATATCCAGCCGTCCCAGCCGGTGCACCATGGCCACTCGATCAATCGCAAACTTTTCATGAATCTGCGCGGCGATCTCCTTCATCTTCGCAATCGCCATCGCTTCGTAGGCCTCATATTCAAGGTAGCTCGTCGCGCGTCCATGCGATTCGTTCCGCACATGCCCGTCAAACGTGACCGTCGCGCCGTCCTTCCCCGCGCGCACGCATTCCGCCAGCGCCGCGTTCGCAATCGGCTCCCGCACCAGTGCAATCTTGTCTTCGTCACTCATGCCCAATCCAAGCTTCTTGGCAAACAGACTCTTCCAGGCCTTCTTCCCGAATTTCCATTTTCTATTTTCACTTTTCCAGATCAACCGCCACTCACCGGAGGCAAGAATGCAATCTCATCGCCCGCGGCCACCCGCGTCTCCCACGCCGCGAATTCCTGGTTCCGCGAAACCACCATCGACCCGCGGAATCCCCCCAATTTCGGGAATCGCTCCGCGTACCGTTCAAACACCTGCGCCAGCGTCGTTCCTTCGGGCAGCTCTCCGCTTTCCTCCGCGATTCCAATCAATTCGCGGAGCCGCCCGAAAAACAGCACCTTCACCCGCACGTTCGCAGCCGTCTGCACCATGCAAAAATTGTACCCCATCCCGTGTAGTGGCCGAACTTCAGATCGGCCACCCTTCGCCCCCCTCCGGTCCCCCGTTGCACAGGCTTCAGCCTTTGTCTTCTCGGCGCCTTTTTCTGTGTTCCCTGCGACCCTGCGTGGACCCAGTGTTGAACTCTTCTCTTCACCTCGCGGATCACAGGTCACGGATTCTTCCGATCCGCGCGATAATCATTCCACGCGCCAAAGGACAACCATGAAAATCCTCCTCACTGGTTCCACGGGCCTCGTCGGCACTGCCCTCGCCCAGGAACTCCAGCGCCGCGGCCACACCGTTTGCCGGCTCATCCGTCCCGGGACCTCCACCGAAGCCATCCGCTCTTCCCAAGGCTTCGACGTGCAATGGAATCCGGCTACCGGCGAACTCGGCGGTGCTGCTGTCGGCGCCGACGCTGTCGTCAATCTCGCTGGCGCCTCCATCGCGCACGGCCGCTGGACAGCTGAGCGCAAGCAACTCCTCCGCACCAGCCGCGTCGACACCACGCGCGCCCTCGTCAACGCCCTCGCCAAAATGTCTGCGCGCCCGCGTGTGCTGGTCTCCGCCTCCGCCACCGGCTATTACGGCAATCGCGGCGACGAACTTCTCACGGAAGACAGCGCGCCCGGCGCCGATTTTCTCGGTGATCTCGCAAAGGATTGGGAAGCGGAAGCCGTCAAAGCCGAAGTCCTCGGCATCCGCGTCGTCCGCGCCCGCTTCGGCGTCCTCCTCGCCAGGCATGGCGGCGCATTGCCGCAAATCATGCGGCCCTTTCAATTCGGGTTGGGCGGAAAAATTGGAAATGGCCTCCAGTGGATGAGCTGGATCGCGCTCGAAGACGCCGTCGCCGTGTTGCTCTTCGCTCTCGAAAACGGCCACGTCACCGGCCCGCTCAACGTGGTCTCCCCGGAACCCGTCACCAACGCCGCCTTCACCAAAGCCCTGGCTGCGGTCCTGCACCGCCCCGCGTTCTTCCCCGCGCCCGCCTTCGCCCTCCGTCTCGTCCTCGGCGAAATGGCCGACGCCCTCCTGCTCTCCAGCCAGCGCGCGGTTCCCGCCCAACTCCAAAAACTCAACTTGCGATTCCAATACCCGGACCTGCGCGCCGCCCTAACCGCCGTTCTAGCAAAATAACCAGGTACTCGCTGTGACTGGTAGCGCCTGCTTCCCCCAGGCAAGCGCGCTTTTGTAGCGTCCGCTTTCTGACGCAGGCCGCTCTTTTCCCTCTGTTCCTTTTCGATGGAGCGCGTGTTTTGTGAGCCAACCGTCAATCACCCAAGCACGGCGTCCCTACAGTTCCGCGGACAAGCGCCGGAGGCGCGACAGAATTCCGAACCTACGCGGCCTCACACTCGATGTCTCGTTCTTCTCTTGGGATCACGCAGCACGGGCCATGAGGCACGTTCTTCAAATATTCAGCGCCCGCAACAACTCTTCGAGGTTGGTCTCGTCCACCATCAGCCGCAGTTCCGCGGCGCCCTCGGCTGTCCGCGGCACCATGCCCTCATCGAACGCCTGGAACAATCGAATCTTCGCCACTGCGTACTCCTCGCTGCTGGTCAGCACGCGCCCGTTCACCCGCGTCCAGGCGTCCAGCGCCGCCTGCATCACAAAGATGCGCAAGCCGAAGCTCGTTGCCCGGTCCACCGAAATCGCGTAAATGAACTCGCCCGCCGCTGCGCCATCCAGCAGCACACGGTTCACTTCGTGGAAGCAGTATTGATAAACGTACCCGTTCGCCGCCGAATAACTCTTGATTCGCCGCACGGCCTCCGGCTTTGTCATGGCGCGATTATTCGAGCCACTTCCGAGAATGTCAATCCACGCGGGCCACATTTCCCGGTTCGGGAATGCAGCTTAGGAATGGCTTCCAATTCGGAACGCCTCTCGACAATTCGGAACACTTCTCCGCGCTCGCTTCTGTTCCGATTCGCTGCACTCCCCTGTTCCCCAACTGCTTTGTTCCACTCACCTTAGAACACACAAAGGTTTTTTCCAGATGCAAGCGGCCTCGCAAATCGTCCCTTCGATTGCGCTGGTCCTCGGTCTGCTTTTGTCAGAAACATGCGGCCCCTTCCGCAAATTCGATTGAAACCAAGCATTATCGCCGAGCGCGCATCGCTCGTTGCGCGCCACCTTCGCACGCTTTTCGTCCTCGCCCTGGGTGTCTCTCTTACCGCCTGCGGCGGTGGCGGTGGCGGCGGTTCCATCACGCCTCCACCTCCGCCGCAAATCACGGTCAGCATCACTCCCGCATCCGGCAGCGTGTTGCTGGGTGAAACACTCTCGTTTTCCGCCACTGTCAGCGGCACATCTAATACCGCCGTCACCTGGAGCGTCAGCGGCATCCCTGGCGGCTCCCCTCAAGTCGGCACCATCTCTGCCGATGGACTCTATACCGCTCCTGCAGACCTTCCTCCGGGTGGAACCGTGCAAGTGACCGCAACCTGCCAAGCCGACACTTCGAAATCCTCCACCGCGGCCGTCGCGGTCACCAGCGACATCTCGCTCTCTGTCACCCCCAACTCCTCGAGCGTCGAGCTCGGCGCCGCGCAAGCCTTCCACGCCTCGATCGCCAGCAACGGCAAGCCGGACCAAACGATTCGCTGGGGCCTTTCCGGCGCATCTTGTCCCTCCAATTGCGGGAGCGTGGACACCAACGGGAATTACACCGCGCCCCCTATTCTTCCCGCCCCCTCCAGCGTCACCCTCACCGCCACCAGCGCCGCCGATCCATCTCGGCAATCCTCCGCCGCGCTCACCATCACCAGCCACTTCACGTTGCAACTCACCGCACCTTCCAGCCTGCAACCCGGCGCTACTTCCGCCGTGGTTGCGACACTTACGCCAGTCCCCGGCTCCGCGCCCAGCGGCGTGCTTTCCTGGTCGCTTTCCGGCGCAGGTTGCAGTGGCAACGCTTGCGGCATCCTCAGCGTCGTCACCACGCAGGCCGCCGGCTCCGGCGCCATTGCGGACACCGCCAACTACACCGCACCGGCCACGCCGCCGCAGCCCAACGTCGTCACCATAACCGTCACCCCGCAAGCCGATCCCACCAAGCAGGCGCAAGCCTCCATCACCATTCAATCCGGCGGCAGCATTTCCATTTCTCCCATCACCTACACGCTCGCCGCCAATCGTCGCGTCACGCTCACCGCCACGGAAAACGGCACCACTGGCGAATCGCTGGCCTGGAGCATCAACGGCATCCCCGGCGGCAACTCCACGCTTGGCCAAATCTGCGTCGTCGCATCCTCGCCATGTCAGTCTCTCTCCGGCAGCGCCACCCAAGTCGACTACCTCGCCCCCGGCGCGATTCCCTCGCCGAATCCCGTTTCCGTGCAAGTCGCCAGCACCGGAAACCCGTCATTGAATGCCTCCGCGCAAATCACCGTGATTAACCACATTCTCGTCAGCGTGCTGCCCAACAACGTCACGCTGCCGCCTCTGGGCGTGCAGAGCTTCACAGCCACGGTTCTTGGAAGCGTGAATCAAAGCGTCCTCTGGCAAGTCCAGGGCGCGGCCTGCGGAGTCAGCGGCGCGTGCGGCTCCGTCACTCCCAACGGCACGTTCACCGCGCCTTCCACTCCGCCTTCGCCCGATTCCATCCAGGTTGTCGCCTTAAGCCAGGACGACACCACGCAATCCGGCAGCGCCAATGTCGCCATTTCCACCGGCGCCAATATTCTTTCGCTGCATCCCGCCAGCGTTTACGCAGGCTCCGCCAACGGCTTCACGCTTTCTGTCGATGGCAGCGGTTTCGTGCTCTCGAATCCCGGTCCGGGCTCCGCGCTGCTCATCGGCGGCACCGCGCGCGTCACCACGTGCAGTACCGTCAATTCCTGTTCCGCTCCGGTCAACAGCACCGACGTAGCCCAAGCCGGCAAACTGAGCGTTCAAATCAAGAATCCCGACGGCACGCTTTCCAACAGCGTGTCGGTGGTCGTCGCTGCACTTGGCGCCAATGACGCGGTAATTTCACTGACCAGCACGTTGCCCGTCTCCACCGGGCAAAACATCACCGTCGTCGAGCCCACCACCGCCGGAGAGGACAGCTCCACGGTTTCTTTCGATCTAAATGTCGCCGCGCTCGGCGTCTTCGACACTTCGTCCAACGCCTGCAACCTTGGCGGCAACGAGGTTCCGCTTGTGCGGCCCGCGAGCGGCATCTCCGCGGCCGACATCTGCCTTTTTTCGCAATCCGGCTTCGACACCAGCATGAACTACACCGTGTCCGGCCCCGGCGACATCGCCGTGATCGCCAAGCAGCCCGCCGGCCTTGGCATCATTCACCTCACCTTGCAAATTCCTTCCACCGCCGCACCCGGTGCCCGAACGCTTTTCATCCAGAACGCCAATCTCGACAAAACCGCCGCTTCCGGTGCGCTGGAAATTCAATGAAGAGGAGCAGCATTCGATGAGCTACGCAGATCGACGACGGTTTCTCTGGATACTTTTCCTGATTGGCCTGGCCTTGATCGCCATCGTCGCGCAGGCCACCACGCTGGTGCGCCTGCGCTTCCAGGATCTCGTGCATTACTCCTATTCCGTGGCACGCGTGCGCTGCCTGCGCTCGCGCACCATGCTTGAAAACGGCGAGATCTGGACGGACACCACGTTCCGCGTGCTTTGGCAGGAAAAAGGGTATTTGCCCGAGGAAATCGTGGTCCGGCAGCCCGGCGGAAAATTCCTGCACCTGCATTCCCACGTGGAAGGCACGCCGGAATTTCGCTCCAGCGAAGAAGTCTATCTTTTCCTGAGCGGACGGCCCGGCCGGCAATTCTACATCGTGGGCTGGACGCAAGGCACCTTCCGCATCCATCGCGACCCGGCTTCCAACGTCGAAACCGTCACCCAGGACTCCGCCGAAATTCCTGTCTTTGATCCCGCCAGCGAAACCTTCACCCGCGGCGGCACGCGCAATTTGCCGGCGGAAATCTTCGAGCAACGAGTTCGCCGCGAAGTCTTCCGCCAAGCCGAGGTTCCCTCTTCCAAGAGATAAGCCTATGCGCAAATCGCTCCAGCAATTCGCCGCCGTCTGCGTTACGCTACTCTTCACCCTCTGGTCTTCCACGTTTGCCTACGGTTACGCGTTCAACGAAATCGTGCCGGATGTCCGCCAGCCCGCGAACGTTTCCGGCGGCTCCGCTTGTCCCGTGGCTTCACATCAGCTCACCAGCCCCGCGGCCATCGCGTTTCGCTGGAGCACCGCGCTCGGCACGAATCCCGCCACCATCCTCACGCAAAATCAGACGCCCAATGGCAGCCTCAATGAAATCGAGCAGGCGATTCAGCAATCGCTCGGGGTCTGGAGCAACGTCAGCGGCACCACGCTCACGCCATCCTCGATCGCTCCGCTCACCCGCGTCACCGCCAGCAATAGTTGCGGCTCCGATGGCATCGATTCCATCTGCTTTGACCAGCCGGACATGGCCTTCACGCCCGGCGTGCTGGCCTTCACGCGCGTCATCACCGCCGACCAGATCGGCATCCAGCTCGGCAGCGGCCCCTCCGCCACGCAAGTCGGCCAGATTCTCGATGCGGACGTTTATTTCAACCCCAGCGATTCCATGGTCACCTTCGCCACACCCGCCGCGCTTCCGGCGAATCCGAAAGCCTATGACCTCGAATCGCTGCTCACGCACGAACTGGGTCACGCCCTCGGCTTCAGTCACTCCGCCGTCTGGAGCGCGATGATGTATCCCTTCGCGCCCGCGCCGGGCACATATACCAACACCCGCCCCACAACGCAGCAGCCCGATGCTCCACTTTCCGATGATGATCGCACCGGCCTCCGCGTCCTCTATCACAATCCCACCGACACGCAGTTTGTCGGCTCCATTCAAGGCCGCATCCTTCCCGCAAATCCGCTTTCGCTTCCCGTCTCTCCGCCCGGGGTCACGGGAGTTTTTGGCGCGCATGTCGTCGCCGTGGACGCCACAACGGGCGCCGTCGTTGCCGGAACTTTAGGTGGCTGGAGTTGTCAGGCGCCGGGACCCGTGCAGTTTGATGGCACCTATGCGATCAACGCACTGGCGGTGAATCATAGCTATAAAATTTACGCCGAACCGCTCAACGGAACGGTTGGCCCCTCGGCGGTATCCAATGCGATTGTTCCGCTTTGCCGCAACGCCACCACCGACCCCGGCTGGCCCCCGCTGCAAGCCTGCGTCGTCCCGCAAACCGACCTCGAATTCACCGCCGCCGAGCTTTCCTCGCCCTAGTCCGCGTGCACGAACGCAATTCCATGCGGGTGTTTTTGCGCTCTCTCTGTGCCCTCTTTGCGTTTCGTGCTCAGTTCTCCGTATTCAGTTCTCTGTTTTTAGATTTGGTTCGTTGCTTACAGTTTCCAGATCTCAGTGTTTCCAAGGCGGGCTAAGGACCGAAGTTTCGCTGCACTGTTTTCTCTTTTCAATTTGCTATTTTCGCCTTCGTCGCAAGGCGATCCGGCCGTCGAGGGTTCGCTGTTCCACTCGCCACTCGGGGTCATCCCACCGGCAGCAGCCAGCCGCCGCCAAACAACAGCCCCGGCGCCAACGACGCCAGGAACACCGCGCCGCGGTCCCCTGGCGATTGTCCCGCGGCCTTGGCAAAGGCCGCGTGCAACGCCGCGCCGCACATCGAAGGGCCCAGATTCCCTTTCGTCTCGCAAATCGGCGGAAACGTGCTCACCGGCACGTCCAACTGTTTCGCGAGCAGTTTCACCAGCCGCGGATTCGGTTGGTGCGTCGCAAATGCGCTCACCTTTTCCCGGGAAAGGCCGCTGCGCCGCTCCACTTCGCTTAAAACCTGCTCCATGCGGTTCACCGCGGCCCGGGATAATCCCTCGCCGTCAAACTGTACGTCCAGTTCTCCGCCCCCTGCTTCGCAGACCGCAATCGCTTCCGCGTACTGCGACGCACAGCCGAAAAAGAAATCGCCCATCCGGTAAGCAAATCGCCCCTGCTCGGGCGCCTTGCTCGAGACCAGAAACGCGCTCGCTCCGTCTCCGAACAATCCGCCGAATTCGCCCGCGCTGCGCCCCGGCCCCAGCGTTCGGCTGTGCACGTCCGCCGTCGCTACTAGGATTTTTTCCGCGCGGCCGCTGAGCACCAGCGCTTGCGCCACAAACAATACCTGCAGCAGCGCCAGGCAGCCGTTGCCCGCGTCCAGGGCCATGCGCCATTCGGAGAGTTTCAGCCGCGCGTGCAGCGCCGCCGCCAGCGAAGGATACGCGTGATGGGTCTCGCTGGCCGCGATCACGCCATCGAGATTCTGCGCGCTCTCGCCGGCCGTTTCCAGCGCCTGCTTGCACGCATCTGCGGCGAGTGATTCTTCCGACTCCTCCTCCGCGGCATACGCCACGGACAATATTCCCGCCCGAGTGCGGAGCTTTCCGATTGGCATACCGTAGGCTTCATCGACTTTTTCGGTCGGCAGGATGCGGGAACCAAACGCGCTTGCGGCGGCGGTCAGATAGACGGAAATGGCTTCCAAGAGTTGCGCCCCTTTGTTCGATGGGCAGCGGCATCGTCCACATGCGGCTCTTGCCCATGATCCGGAAAACGAGCGCCTTCCATCATCCGGCACCGCGCCGTTCTTTTCCAGTCCCGAACAAAAATTGTGTGCCTTCTGCCGATGCCGGCGCGAAGGCGCATGCCGGACCAGGGTCAGGGCGTCCCCTTTCTCCTTACGCCTCCGCGCAAATCCCCGGGGAAAACCTGCGCCGCCCGCGCGTGTTATCTTGACATTGAGTTCACTTCCAGGCGTTTCTCCGCCTGCCGCAGGTCAAACAGACGAATTTGATGACGCCCCAGGACTATCGCCGCTATCTTCCTCGCCACACGTTTTGTGTGGCACTTCTCTCTCTTGTCGCGGCGTTGCCCGCCTGCCCGCAACGCCTGCGCGGCGAACTTCATCTCGAAGTCCGCGATCCCAAAGGCGCCAGCGTCGCCGCCCGCGGAGAGCTTCTCAGCGAGGGCAACGGCTTCCAACGCACTTTCGAAGTTCTCAGCGATGGCCACTTTGTCCTCCAGGATTTGCCCTTCGGCGTCTACCGGATCAACCTGACTGCCAAAGGATTCGCCACCTGGAGCGACGTCGTCGAACTCCATTCCGAAGTTCCCGTGACGCTCGGCGTGACGCTCGGTGTTGCTCCGGTCACCACGCAGGTGGAAGTCACCGACAAGGTCACGCTCGTCGATCCCACAAGCACTTCGACGCTCTTTTCCATCGGTCAGCAATCCATCCGGGAGCAGCTCAGCGTGCAGCGCGGCCGCGACCTCTTCGATCTCGTCAACGAAAATCCCGGCTGGCTTTACGAAGGCAACGGCGTGCTGCATCCTCGCGGTTCCGAATACGACGTGCAGTTCGTCGTGGACGGGCAGCCGCTCACGCAAAATCGCTCGCCCGCCTTCGCGCCGGACATGGATTCCGGCTCCGTTGAATCCATGCGCGTGCTGACTTCGGGGTACCCCGCCGAATACGGGCGGAAGCTCGGCGGCATCGTGGAACTCACCACGGCGAAAAGCGCGCCACTCGGCTGGCACGGAAACTTCGACGCAGCAGGCGGCAGCTTCGATCAACTGGACGGCGACGCGGCCATTTCCTACTCCCGCGAAAAAGAGCGCTACTCGATCAGCGCCTTCGGGCTGCACTCCGATCGCTATCTTGACCCGCCAGTCACCGACAATTTCACCAATTCTGGTAATTCCGGCGGCTATTCCGCGGCTTATGAACGCGATTTCACGGACAACGACCGCCTGCGCCTAACCATCGCGCACAACTCGCTGCGCTACATCGTTCCCAATGATTATCCCCAGCAGGACGTCATGCAGCGCCAGGACGCAGCCAGCTTTGAAACCAGTGGCCAGCTCTACTTCCAACACACCTTTTCTTCGACGCTGCTTCTAAGCGTTGCCGGCGGCGTGCGCGATTCCAGCTTTTCGCTGCAATCCAATCCCTTTGCAACGCCGGTCATTCTCAATCAGGGTCGCGGCTATCGCGAGGGCTATGTCCGCGGCGATCTCGCCGGGCACCGCGGCCATCACGACTGGAAAGCCGGCGTCGATTCCTTCTTCACTCCCGTTCACGAAGCGCTGCAATATCACATTACCGATCCTTCGCAATTTGATCCCGGCACACAGCTCAACTTGAATTTCGCCGCCAGCAAATGGGACACGGAGCCCGCCTTTTACGTACAGGACCAGATGAGTTATGGGGCGTGGAATTTCACCGGAGGCATGCGCTTCGATCATTACGGCTTTGTCGTTCACCAGTGGGGCGTCAGCCCGCGCGCCGGCGCCTCGCGCTATTTTTCGTCGTTGAATCTCTTGCTGCACGCTTCTTACGATCGCGTCTTTCAGACTCCGGCGATGGAAAATCTGCTGCTGGCCAGTTCGCCGGAGCTCGATTCCGTCAATCCCGTTGTGCTGCGCCTTCCCGTTCCCGCCGCTCGCGCCAACTATTACGAAGGCGGCTTGACAAAATCCATTCTCGGCGAGCTGCGGCTGGACGCCACGATTTTCCGCCGTGACTTTCACAATTTTTCCGACGACGATGTGCTGTTGCAGACCGGCGTGAGCTTTCCCATCTCCTACGCCAAGGCGCGCATCTTCGGCGAGGAAGTGCGCCTCGAGGTACCCCATTGGGATCACTTCTCGGGGTTCGTCAGCTATTCCAATCAATCGGGGATTGCGCAGGGGCCGGTTACGGGAGGATTGTTCATCGGAAGCGACGCCAGCGCCGGACTCACCGAGACGGGAAAATTCGCTATCTCGCAGGATCAGCGCAACACTCTGCGTTCCCGCATCCGCCTGGAAGCCGTGCACGGCTTTTGGCTTGCCGCCGGCGCCGACTATGGCAGCGGCTTGCCGGTGGATCTCAGCGAGAACAACGACATCCCCACGATGGTCGCTCAGTATGGCGCCGGGATTGTTTCCCGCGTCAATTTCGCCAAGCAGCGCTTGGGGCCCAATTTTTCCTTGAATCTCGGCATGGGCGCCGAGCTTTACCGCAAGGAATCGCGCTCCGTGCAATTCCAGCTTCAGGCCGTCAACGTTACCGATCGGCTCAATGTCATCAATTTCGCCAGCGTCTTTTCCGGCACCGCCATCGGCACGCCCCGCAGCATCTCTGCCCGCCTGCGCCTTGCCTTCTAATCCTCGCGCAGGAGGTTACCGGGATCCGCCACTCGCTCGAGTTCCGTCACCACGCGGTCGAGCTCTTCCACCAGCACGTTGCTGCCCGCTCTGCGAAATTCACCAACCAGAGTGCGATAATACCAAAGCGTGCCTTCCTTTTTTCCCTGAAAGCGCTCGAAGGTCTGGTCGCCGTCCGCGCGCACGTCCATCAAGATGTCGCGGGCGTTGGAGAGTTTGTCGGCAGCGGACACCAACCGCGTGTCTGCATCCTCCCCGGCCACGCGCGCGATGTATTTGCGCTTGCGATCCAGTCACGGCGGCTTGGGCTCTTCGTAGGAGTCCGTGCAGCCATCCACGATGCGCGCGACGCGCTTGCCGAATTTTTGCTGAATTTCCCGCAGCCGCTTTCGGCCGCCCTGGTCTTCCACCGCGTCGTGAAGCATCGCCGCGATGGCCGTCTCTTCGTCGCCGCCGTATGCGATCACGATCGAAGTGACGCTCATCAGGTGCCCGATATACGGCTTGTTCGTGCCCTTGCGCCGCTGCCGCGCGTGCAGGCGATAGGCATAAGCCAGCGCCCGCGCAAACCTAGGCGAAAATACCGGCCGCTTTCTATTCATACCCGTCTTTCGCTCGAACTACGAGAGGCGAACATTGCCCGTGCAGTGTTACGCGGAAAGAATCTCACAGAATTCAGCCGAGGAATATACAGAATATTGCATACGCGGAACATGCGGACGCCACCCCTGTATGCCGACATCGATTGGCGGCGTGATTCGCCGGAGGTCGTCTCTTCCTGGCCCGACGAAATCAGAGCGACGACTGGCTTCGCCCTCATGCGGTGCAGAAGGGAGAAAGGTCTTTGCACTGCCGCCCCCTGCCCTGGATCGGGACAGGGGTTTGGGAAATTCGCGACCAGGATCAAGACACATGGTTCCGCGTTGTCTATTTGCCGAGAAAGAACGACGTCGTTTACGTTTTGCATGTGTTCAGGAAGAACACCCCGCAAATGGCGCAAAGCGAAAGACGCACTATTCTGGAACGATTCAAGAATATAAAGCGCCATCAAGCGGAGATTGAAGAATGAAAACGAAAGGTGAAGTATTTGATTCCATCTACCCGCCGGAAAAAGCGCTGGTGATGAAAATCCGTGCGGATTTGTATCAGGCCATTCTGAAAGCCGCCAACGGATATATACCGAAGGAACTACAAATTATTTTCAGGAGCCGCAGCCGCGCATCAGCGAGGTGCTCAACGGCAAACTAGGCGGAAAGAGCCTGGAAAAGCTCCTGATCTACGCGGGGCGTTTAGGCATCGAGCATCGAGGCTCATTTCCCCAAACCCATAAAGACGTCCCAAGGCGGGAACTGGGACTCGCTTCCGCTTAGGATATTGCAGCGGAGTATCCGGCTCGCGGAGAAGGTGGGCCGCGCAAGACCCGCCGCAATTTGCATCGCGGCTTGGTTCGCTTGACAGGTTAGCGGCGGCGCGTCTTGCTGAGCAGGCGCAGAATTTCCAGATACAACCAGATCAGCGTCACCATCAGCGCGAAAGCGCCGTACCACTCCATGTATTTCGGAGCGCCCATCGCCGCGCCTCGTTCGATCAGGTCGAAGTCGAGAATCAGATTCAGCGCGGCCACGATCGTGATGACCAGGCTGATGCCGATCCCCAGCGGCGTGGCGGCGTAGAGAAATTCCATTGGCCGGTGGAAGCCCAGGCTCATGACGAGGTTGACGAGGTACAACAGCATGATTCCACCCGTCGCGATGAGGATGCCCAGGCGAAAACCCCGTGTGGCTTGCACGATGCGGAACTTGTACGCCAGCAGCAGTGCAAAGAGCACCGCGAACGTCAGGCTGATCGCCTCGATCGCGATCCCCGGATAGGCCTTCTCAAACATCGCGGAGATGCCGCCGAGCGCCAAGCCCTCAAATGCCGCATAGAACGGAGCGGTAAGGGGCGCCCAATTGTTCTTGAGAATGGTCGCCAGTGCGGCCACGAATCCGCCGATTAGTCCACCGATCATCCACGGAAACGCGGCCTCGGGCGTCTCGGAGTGGCCCAAGCCCCAGGTCCACGCCGCCGCCACGACCACAAACAGCAGCAGCAAGCCAGTCTTGTTGACCGTGCCCTGGATGGTCATGGTCTCGCCGGTGGAAATCGCACCGGCAAACGCCTTTTCCTTCAAAACAGGATTGTTCGACCGCAACAAATCAGCCATCGTTTTGGCCTCCGAAGGTACTACGGCGACTTCGTATAAAGAGTATCACTGCTCCGCATTGCTTGCGATGGATAGGAAACATACTTGGTACCGCTAACGGGAATCGAACCCGTATTTTAGCCTTGAAAGGGCTACGTGCTAACCGTTGCACCATAGCGGCACCGCGGGAGGAACTGCAACTTTTTAATTATACGGGAAACCCCATCTTTGCGCCACGCGGCGCTAGCTTTTGCGGTCTTCCCACTCTTCGTGCCAGGCCGACTGGATGGCTTCGAGCTTGCTCTCGTTGGATTTCAGCGGATCGCCTGCAAAACCCGGAAGCTCGGTAATCCACTTGTGCATGTCGGTGAAGCGCACTGTGTAGGGGTCGAGGTCGGGAAATTTCTCCGCCAAGCCGATGGCGATATCTTCCAAGTTGTCCCAATCAAACGTCCGGGGCATAGATTCCTTCTCTCTCGATGGCGCCCTCAGCCCTTCGCTGAGATTATAAAGGCGGCGCTACAAAACTTTCTGAAGACTGGCATCTGATTGCCGATTTTTCCCTTCTCAATGATCCAGTTCGCGCGCGTAATTTTTGTTCCACTCCGGAATTTCCACCACGATGTCCGTCGTGCCATCCGGCACCGTCTGGCAGCCGAGGCGCGACTTCGGCGTGATGCCCGGCGCTTCGTCGAGTTCGTCGAGTTCCGCGTCGGTGGCTTCGTTGCACGATTCGAGTCCCTCCTTTACCATCACGTGGCAGGTGGAGCAGGCGCACACGCCGCCGCAGGCGTGGTCGAGGCCCATCTTGAAGCCTTCGGAAATGTCGAGGATGCTGCCCGGCAGGCCGTTGTGGCCATAGGGGAACTTTTCCGGATCAACTTCCACGGTTTTGCCGCTGGGCAGAAACGTGACCTTGAATTTCCGCGTGGCCTTCTTGTATTTCACTTCTTCGATATATGGATTCGTGCCGCCCATTGCCTTCTCTCCCTATACTTCCGCTACTTTCTTGCCTTGCAACGCCGCCTGCACCGCCGTGTTCATCAGGATTTCCGCCAGGTGTTCAGTCGCGTGGTTCAGTTCGTCAATTTTTCTGCGAATCGCTTTGTAGTCGGTTCCCTTCACCGCTTCCTGCAACGCAATCACACTTTGCTCCACTTTCGCGCGCTCTGTTTCCGGCAGGCTGGCCGCTTTCGGGTTCGCTAGCGCTTTTGCCGTGGCAGCGAGGATCGACTCGGACTCGGTCCGCGCTTCGATCAGCTGCCGTTCGGCAAAATCCTGCTCCGCGTATTCGATGGAGTCTTCCAGCATGCGCTCGATATCCGCGTCGTTCAGCCCGTAGCTCGGCTGCACTTCGATCGAATGTTCTTCGCCGGTGCGCACGTCTTTGGCGCCGACTTGCAGGATGCCGTTGGCATCGATTAGGAACTTCACTTCCACGCGCGGCAATCCGGCCGGCGCGGGTGGAATGCGCAGCGTGAAGCGCGCCAGCGAACGGCAATCCTTCGCCAGTTCGCGCTCGCCCTGCAATACATGAATGTCGATGCCCGTCTGGTTGTCGACTCCGGTGGTGTAAAGCTCCTGCGCACTCGCGGGAATCGTTGAATTGCGCGGGATGATTTTGGCCACCGCGCCGCCGTAGGTTTCAATGCCCAAGGAAAGCGGCGTCACGTCGAGCAGCAGCATATTTTGCACGCCGCGGTCGAGAATGTTGGCTTGCACGGCCGCGCCCAGCGCCACCACTTCGTCCGGGTTCAGCTCCGTGTGCGGCTTGCGGTCGAAATATTCCTGCACCGTGCGGCGAATCAGCGGGGTGCGCGTGGTGCCGCCAACCAGCACGACTTCCTCGATCTGTTTGGGGTCCAACTGCGCGTCGGCCAGCGCCTGCCGCACCGGGGCCATGGTGCGATCGACAACTGGGCGAATCAGCGCCTCGAACGCGCCGCGCGTGAACTCGTATTGAAACACCTTGCCGCTGGGCAGCGGGAAGCGCAGCGACACCTTTTCCACTTCGGAGAGCTTGTGCTTCAAGGCGATCAATTCCTTGCGGAGTTCCTGCGCCAGCTCGCCGTGCGGCGAAAAATCGATTTGATCGTGCTGCAGAATCTGCTCGTGGACGAACGCCTGAAGCAGGTGATCGATATCGTCGCCGCCCAGGTGTGTATCGCCGTTGGTCGAAAGCACCTGGAAGATGTCGCCTTCGCCGGTGGAGATCAGTTTCAGCACGGAAATATCGAATGTGCCGCCGCCAAGATCGTAGACGGCCACGGTGCCGCGCTGCTTTTCATGCAGGCCGTAGGCCAGCGCCGCCGCCGTCGGCTCGTTCACCAGGCGCAGCACCTCGATTCCCGCGAGTTTCCCGGCGTCTTTCGTGGCCTGGCGCTGGGCGTCGTTGAAATACGCCGGTACGGTAATCACCGCGCGGTCCACAGGTTCGCCGAAATAGGATTCCGCCCAGTTGCGCAGTTCGCGAAGAATGAAAGCGGAAATTTCCGGCGGCGTAAAAACTTTTTCGCCAAGCTGCACGCGGATGACGTTGTTGCTGGAAGGCGCGATACGGAACGGAAAGAGTTTCAATTCCGCCTGAACGTCGTCGATACCCCGCCCCATCAGGCGTTTCACGGAGTAGATCGTGCGCTCGGGCTGCGTCAGCAAGCGCCGCTGCGCCGGTTCGCCGACGATGACGCCGCCGTCCGTATCCAGGCTGACCACCGAGGGGCACAGCGTGCTGCCCGACGGGCCCGGTATACACTTCGGCTGGCCCGTTTGCGCGTCGATATACGCGACCAGGCTGTTGGTGGTTCCGAGATCGATGCCGACGATTCTGCCCATGACGTCTTCCGTAATCCGTAATCCAGAACCCAAACCTGTAGCTCACCCCTTCAGGGGTGAGGGTATTCATGACCCCGCTCGACCTTGCCAACTCACTCGAACACCCTCAGGCCTGAAGGCCTGAGCTACAGCAATTCCTTCTGGACGTTGACGACGAGATTGCGGATATAAGACCGGTGATTCAGCAGTTCGTTCAGTTTAGCCATGACGCTTTTGCGTTGCGCTTGGTCGTTGGCGTCGACTGCCTTGTCCCAATCCTTGGCTACGACCTGCAATTCGCCGTCTAACTCCGTCAGCTTGTCCTGAAAATTCTTCTTGGCGGATTCCAGGCGCTGCTTCAAGACGGCAGTATCTCCGCCACTCGCCTTGGCTTCCCGCAGTTCATCGAGCGATTCGTTCAGCTCAAAGACTTCCTCGAGCAACTCCGGCGGCGCCTGCTGTTTGTTCTTACCTTCGACGCGCGCGCCTTCGATGGCCAGCAGGTATTCCACGCGAGCCACGGGCTCGCGCAGCGTGCGATAGGCATCGTTAAGCTCGGAACTTTGCCGCAACGAAATCTCCCGCTCTTCGGGCGTGGCGTTCACAAAATTGTCGGGATGCAGCTTCCAACTCAACTGCAGAAACTTCCGGTCCAGCGCGCCCATTTCGATCCACAGCTTGCGCGGGAGGCCGAACATGGCGAAGTAATCGCTGTGCTCCGGCACCTGCTGGATCTTGCCGCACGAGGTGCAGAAATGGGTGCCCAGCGTGCGTTCGTGGCAACTCCAGCACACCAGGGGAGCATCCGAAATCGGAATCGGCGCATTCATTTCAATTCCATGCCTTTGGCGCAAAACCCAAAAAAAGCGGCTGGCGCACGATGCTGCCAGCCGGCCAAATCCCGTACATCCGCGCGAATGGCTTACGCCGTGAAGCTGCTGCCGCAGCCGCAACTCCGGGCGGCGTTGGGATTCTGAAAGACAAAGCCCTGGCGCATCAGCGTCTCTTCATATTCCAAAGTGGTTCCGTTGAGATACAAAAGGCTTTTCGGGTCCACGAAAATGCGCGCGCCGAATTCCTCGAAAATTTTGTCGCGGTCGCGCGCCTGGGTATCGAGGCGCATCGCGTACGAGAGTCCCGAGCACCCGCCGCCCTGCACGCCCACGCGCAAACCGCCGGTTTCCGGCGACACGCCATCCTTGGCGAGCAGCGCAATGATTTTCTTGGCCGCTTTCTCGGTCAGGTGAATCACCGGCCCGGCTTTTTCCGCCTGGGGCGCCTGCGTGCTGATTTCCATGGCCATGCCGACTACCTTTCCGGAGCGATTGCCGTCTTCGAAGCGATTGTCTAAAACCTCTTGGACAGCGGCCTCCGACGGCCCCACTGCCGCCGGAAGACGCCACTAACCCGCGCCAGGCTCGCTTAGTGCGACGCCTTTTCGTGCGCGGGAACCTCAATACCGTGCTTTTTCTTCCAATCGCCGATGGCCGCCTTGATGGCGTCTTCGGCGAGAACCGAGCAATGATCTTCACCGGCGGCAGCGAAAGTTCGCGGACGATGTCCGTGTTCTTGATCGCCAGCGCCTCTTCAACGGTTTTCCCTTTCACCCATTCGGTGGCCAGGGAAGAACTGGCGATGGCCGAGCCGCAGCCGAAGGTCTTGAACTTGGCTTCTTCGATGACGTTTGTTTCCGGGTTGATCTTCATCTGCAGCTTCATCACGTCGCCGCACTCCGGCGCGCCCACCAGGCCGGTCCCGACATTGGGATCTTCCTTCGGCAGGCTGCCGACGTTGCGGGGATTGTTGTAATGATCGACTACCTTATCGCTATATGCCATGGACCGGTTGCTCCTTCTCGATTCTTAATCCAGTGAAACTCTTAGCCCTTCGCCGCGACGAGAGCGCCGAATCCCGCGTTCTTTACGGCTTTCTCCGTCAAGGCAATGTTGGTCAGAAACGCGGAACGCCCGGCGGTCAGCTCACGAAGAGCGTCGCGCACGTAGTCCGCGCCGATGCCCAGGACGTTCAAGAACGCCCGGACATCCTGAAGATGATAAAAAGACCGCTCTGCCGCGGGAGCTGGTTCGTCCCCGTCCTGATAGGGTTGATAGGTGACACGAAACGGGGCCGCCGTGCCCGCGATCGAGCGGTGAATCCGCAGTGTTCCTTCGGTTGCAATCGCGCTAGCCATTTTCTTCCTTCCATTCCTCACGTTGGTGCACTCTCAGTGCGCCGATTCGGCGGTCTGCCACTTGACCTTGGTGATGTCGATGCCTTCCTTGGCCATTTCGTAGAGCGGCGAGAGTTCACGCAGTTTGGTGACTACCTGCACCATCTTATCGATCACGTAATCCACTTCTTCCTGAGTCGTAAAGCGCCCCAGACCGAAGCGAATCGACGTATGCGCCAAATCTTCGCCCACGCCTAGAGCTTTGAGTACGTAACTCGGTTCGAGGGTTGCCGAAGTGCAGGCGGAACCGCTTGAGACCGCCACATCGTTGATACCCATCAGGAGCGACTCGCCTTCCACGTAGGCGAAGCTCATGTTCAGGTTGTTTGGGAGGCGATGCTCCATCGAACCGTTGATGAACACTTCGTCGAGTTTGGCTTCCAGGCCGGCGCGCAAACGCTCGCGGAGGCCGCGAATGCGCTCGGACTCCTGCGCCATTTCCTGCTGGCAAAGCTCGCAAGCCTTGCCAAGGCCGACGATGCCGGGCACATTCAGCGTGCCGGAGCGCATACCGCGCTCGTGGCCGCCTCCGTCGATGATGGCGGAAAGCTGCACGCGGGGATTGCGGCGGCGAACGTAGAGCGCGCCAACGCCCTTCGGGCCATACATCTTGTGCGCGGAAATCGCCAGCAAATCGATGTTGTCTTTCTGCACGTCCACGGGAATTTTGCCCGCGGCCTGCACCCCGTCGACGGCGAAGAGGATGCCGTGCTCCTTGGCAATCTTGCCGATCTCCTGGACCGGGTTGATGACGCCAATTTCGTTGTTGGCGTACATGATGCAGATCAAAATCGTGGCCGGCCTGATGGCCTTGCGGACATCTTCCGGGTCCACGCGGCCGTCTTTCTGCACCGGCAGATAGGTCACTTCGAAGCCGTGCTTCTCCAGGTTTTTGCAGGTGTCGAGAACCGCCTTGTGCTCGATCGCCTGGGTAATGATGTGGTTGCCCTTTTCGCGGTACATCTCCGCGACGCCTTTGATCATCAGGTTGTCGGACTCTGTGGCGCCGCTGGTGAAGATAATCTCTTTCGCGGTGGCGCCGACCAGGGAGGCCACCTGCTGGCGCGCGTTTTCGACGGCCTCTTCCCCGGCCCAGCCGAAGGAGTGGTTGCGGCTGGCCGCGTTGCCGAATTTTTCGGTGAAATACGGCAGCATCGCCTCGAGCACCCGCGGGTCCATTGGGGTGGTGGCGTGATTGTCCATGTAAATCGGCAGCTTGACGGCCATTTCCGTTTCTCCTCTAACCTTTGGGACTTCCGCTCAGCGGCTCGCCGCCAGTTGGTCGATCCCTTTCAATTCCACGAGCGCGGGTTCCTGCTTTCCTTCGCTCAACTGGGCGATGGTCACCGTGCCCAAGACTCCCAGAATGCTCTCATTGACCCGCTGCAATGGTTCTTTGATGGAGCAGCGGTCGGTCGCGTCACAATTTCCGTGGCTGGTTACGCAGGAGGTAATCAATACCGGCCCATCAATCGCCGTGATCACTTCCAGAGCACTGATCTTCGCTGGCTCCTTGGCTAACAGGTAGCCCCCACTGGAACCATGCTTGGCCACCACCAAACTTTGGCGGGCCAGTTTTTGCAGCACTTTGGCCATCAGCATCGAAGAGATGCCATACTCCTCGGCAATCTCACTGGCGCTGCAGGCGTGCCGCTGGCGGTGATTGGCCAGATGCTTCATGGCAATCAACCCGTAGTCCGCCTTTTTGGACAATTTGAACATCACCAATCCCCGGTGCGCGTGTGCGTGGCGAGCACAATTACGACTGAACCAGTCGCATATGTACTATACGGCTTTTCCGAGCTGGTTGTCAACCCACGCCCTGAGACAAGTGCGAGACAAATCTTTATTTGTGTGATGG
>JAJPIE010000053.1 GCA_021324935.1 Acidobacteriota bacterium | reverse complement strand
GTATACGGGTCGTGCAGCCGGTCATCGAATTTGAATTCCGCGATTTCCCTGGGCTTCTCGATCGTCCAGCCCGTAAAGCACCGCGCCACCTCGGTGACGTCTTTCTGCGTATAACCGCCGTCCACGCTCAGCGTGTGCAGCTCCATCAGTTCGCGGCCGTAGTTCTCGTTCAACCCGCGCTCCTGCTTTTTGTTTTGGGCCGGCTGCGGTGGCGGGGGAGGGTAGCCGAAGCGACGCCGCATCTGTTGCCGCATCGCCCGCTCTTGCGCCAGCCGCTGCGCGGCGTTCGGATCGACACTCAGAAAGTTATCCAAATAAAAAAGCATCGCGGGGCTTTTCGCCGTTGCGGTCACCAGGTCGCGGAACTTGCCGAAAGCGTGCGGCTGAATCACGTCCCGCTCGTACGATGTGAGGTACCACTTCACCTCCCCCTTGCCCGCATACACGTTGAAGTGGTTGAACCAGAAATCGTCCATCACTTGCTGGAACTGCCGCTCGCTGTAAATCGCCCGCAAGGTTTTCGCCATCGCCAGTTCTTCGACAATCCGTACCGGCCGCTTGCTGTCATCCGAAACCGCCCGCGGCACGGCATTCGGATCGATGTTCAGAGGGTCTCGGCGCCTTCCCCGCGTTGCCGGATCGAGCTTCATTGGCGATGGCGTTTCCGTGTTGCTCGCCATCCTGCTGGGCTCGGATGTATCTGGAGTTTTCCCGCCCGAAGAAGAATCCATTTCCGCCGCCATGTTGTTGATGGCGGAGTCCGCGCCTTGTGAAGCCTGCTGTACGGGATCCATCTGGTTGCCGGCGGCAGCGGTTCCGCTCTTGTTCGCCTGCATGTCCCGCGCGATCACCGCGGCCGCCGCGTCGCCCGGCCGCTGCTCTTGATTCTGATTTCGCGCCCGCTGCTCCTGCTTGGCCGCCGGCTTCGGCTGTGGATATTCCGCCAGCAATTGCGCTGGGGACATTTTTAGTGTGGGATAAACTTCCAGCCGCGCTTCTACGGCCGAGTCGTCAATCGATTGCGGATTCAGTTGCTGATCGATCCACTTCGCCAGGCCCATCTGCTTGACGCGGTCGATATCGCCGGGGCGCGGCCCGTAGGCCAGCCGGTTCAATGCGTGCAAAATCGCTTCTTCCGCCGAAAGCTCTGTGATGGGCAGCCCCTTCAATACCGGATCTTGCTTGGGCTTTTTCTCGGCGGCAGGCCCGGCCAGGACGACCGGAACACCGGGTCCAACCGATAAACATGTCGTGAAGGAAAGCGTCAAGGCCAGCAGAGCGCGCGGCGTGTGGTGGAGCGATCGAACAGGTCTCCCGGATGCAGTTCGGGGTAGGCAGTCATCCAGCAGTCGCATGATAACGAGCTTAACCCTCATCCCTGCGAAAAGTTGCTCATTGGAAGGAAAGGTGTCGCGAAAGTATAGCGAAGCCTCGCGCCTGGTAGCGCAACCATCTTGGCGGCAAGCGTTCAGTTTGCCCCAGTCAATAAGACGCATTCTCCGCGCCAAAAACCCAAAACCGCTCGCGCAAACTATGCCGCCTGCTAATTCGTCAGCGTAAACGCCGCTTCCCTCACCGGAGCTTGATTGTGCGCGCCATCCACCGCCTGCAACACCAGCGTGTATTTCCCCGGCGGCAGCTCCTTCAAAGGCACCACCATCCCAAACGGCACCACCGCGTTGCCCTTCACAATGAATTCGTCCAGGTAAACCGCGCCGGTGAAAAACACCTGCTTGTTCGAGGAGTCCAGAATGCTGTACGCCGCCGCAATTTTCGGCGGCCCATCTGTCGTCAGCAGCGGTTCATATACCTGCGAATAAATCACCACCTTGTCCGTCTTCTTGAACTCGTAATTCGCCGACGGCGTAATCTGCATGCCCTTGATGATCATCGGCGTCCGGTCTTCCAGTAAAGATGCGTCGACGTCGGTGGCAATCTGATCCACCGGCTGCACCGTATTCGATAGCACCACCCCGCCCAGCGTCAACCGCTTCCCATCGTAGGGATCGATCCGCAGCGGCCGCTCGATCTTCGCAAAACCCTCCCCGCCCGAGCTCAGCACTACCGAAAGTTTGTAGGTCCCCGGCGCCGCGTCGAACTGGTTCTGGTATTGATACGGATGCTTGGTGAACTCTTTCCACTCATCCTTCTCCAGGTCGAAATTCAGCGTGTCATTAAACCGCGCCCCCACCGTTCCATCCGGCTTGTACGCAATTCCCAGCACGTTCACATTCGCGTGATACTTCCCTTTTTCCTTGTTGAACACCACCGATTCCCCGGGAATTTCCATCGCTAGATTCACTTGCGCCACGTTTGGCGCCGAATAAAAGAACGGCGCCTCCAGCGAACCCTGAATACTGCCCGGCTGAGCGCCGGCGGCCTGCAATTCCATCTGTTTCTCGATCGGTTTTCCATCCAGCGGATTCGTGGGCCGCACATTGCAATAGCCGCTGCGCGAGCGCACCTGCATCCCGCCGTGTTCCATCTTCACCTTAATGGCATGGCAACTCCCCTCGGCGCTTCCCGGTGGCACATAACCGAGGACATAAAATTCATTCTGTTCTCGCGCGATGCGATCGAGTCCGCCCAGCAGATCATTCGTATTAATGATCGCGAATCCCCCGGTCCCTTCAGCCAGCGCCAGTAAAAGTTGCTGGTTCGTCGCTCCGGTCTCCGGCAACGTTGGCAGAATGGCTCGCGGCGCATTATTCGGATTGTTGTAATAGCTGTTGTAGGGAGAATTGATTGGTCGTGTCCCTCCTCCGCCATATCCCCCCGCCGGCCCGCCTCGCGTGCCACCCGCTCCTCCTCTGCCTCCCGGAGCGCCCCCACCGCCGCCCCGGCCACCTCCCGCTGCACCCCCTCCCGCCCCACCGCCACCCGCTCCACCGCTGGGTGCTCCGCCTCCGCCCCCACCTGGATACCCGCCGCCACCGCCAGGCTTCTGCGGCTCAAACGCCATCTCCCCGTGATAGCTCGCAAACACAACGCGAGGGTAATGCTCGCTCCCGTGCGGTTGCGCGGCGATCACTGCGTTTCCTCCCCCGGCGCCCATTCCGGGGTTTGTGTTGCGCCCCGCATTCGGTGCAATCAAGCCCCGCACATCCAGCGGATACACGGAGACGTTGGCCTTGTTGCAGGCATCGATCGTCGCCGTCAGCTCCGAAAGAATTTCCGGATCGTCGGTCGGAAACCCCGCTGAGAACAGGATCAGTATCTTGCGCCCGGGAATTGCCGCCAGGTTTTTCGCCAGGCTGCGAAGCGAAAGCAGCATCGTCCTCGCCGCGTAAAAAGACTCTCCTCCCAGCGAGCCGAGGTTTGTCGAAGGGATCAGCGCGGGAGCCATATCTGAGTTTGCCGGGGCATTCGAGGCCACGTCCGCGTGTTTCACGCCATTCACCGCCGCGGTCAATAAATCCGCATTGGCCGTAAAGTTCTGCCGGATTTGCAGCATCCCCCCGAAATCCGCTACCGCCATCACCGTGTCCGGGCCGGCGCTTTTCTGGATGAATTGAACGGCGGCGGCTCGCGCCTGAATCTGATCCGGCGCCTGCATCGACGAATTGTCGAAGAACAGCACCAGATAATGCCTCTGTCCGCCCGCCGGAGAATTAGGATCGCTGCCAAACGAGAAGCTCGAGATGGGCTGCTCCTTATTGTCTTCGTAAACCTTGAAATCCTGCTTCGTCAGTTCGTGCAGGTAATTTCCCTTTTTGTCCGTGACCACCGCATCCACCAGCACGATGCGGGACTCCGTCCGAATCGCTGGAGTTGTCGCCACAGGTTGCTCTTGCCCCTGCGCCACCGGCTTCGTTGGTTCCTGCGCTGGCGCGGGAACCACCAAGGCCATGCGCGCCAAGCAACACGCAAGGAACACGCCTGCTTTTGGAACGATTCGCATCTGCCCGGCCATAACCGCCTCCCTAAAACGGAATTTCCACCGTGCCATTCCGCGCCGCCATCTGCGCCCCTTCCGAATCCCGCACCACTTGCCGCACCAGGTAGCGCCCCGGCTTCACCGTGAAACTCGATTTCACGGTCAGGCCCGTGTGCGTCAACCGTTCATACGTTGTTTCCCGCAGGCGCATCTCAACGGTTTTTTCCCCGCCGGTGACGAAATTTCCGTTCTCATCGAAAATCGCCGTCGCCAGCGTCAGGTTGTCCAGGCTGCGCCCATCCGCCTTGCGGAAGTGCATGTTTTGCAGGTCCAGCCGCGATACCACGCTCAACCGCGCGTCCTTCGCGTCGCTTTTGAAATACTGCGTCTGCAAATCCAGCGGCAGTTCGTTGATCTCTTCCTGAGAGAAAATCTCGTCCTGAATCTCTTGCCGCGCAAGCTCCTGCGGATCGTCCGCTTTCCGGGGAGCAAAGTACCCGTGCCTCGCCTGCACCGAATAGTTCGTTTTCTTCGCCAGCTTCACGTTCAGCAGATGGTATTTGCCATCCATCTTGCGGTTCTGCGGTGTGAATCCCAGCATGTAGGAAACTTCCGGCGCCAGCGCGGCCAGTTGCAATCCACCCAGCAAATCATTGGAGTTGTGAAAGAACGTCCCGCCGGTCCCCAGCGCCAGATCTGTCAGCAAAAACTGGTTTTCGTACTGTTCTTCCACGCGGTACGTCGTCTTGTATCCCCCGGTGCGAAACGTATCCGACGACGGCCGCGAAATGTCTCCCATTACGTCCGGCGTGTACAGGCCGCGCGCATCCAGTGTATTGATCACCACGTTCGCCCGGTTCGCGCGATCCAGTATTTCCGATTCGTCCGGGTAGTTGTTGGCCAGAATGAACCCCGGCGAAACCAGCACCAGGTAGCGCTCCCCCGGCATCGTCGCCAGCCTGCGGATGAAATCGTCCAGGTGCCGGTAGGTGTAATTGCTTTCCGTATCTCCCGCGTTCAGCGCTTGCATCGCGGCGGCGTTTACCACCGGCAGCGCCTGCGACCTTTTCGTTTCGTCCCCGCTGAACTGGCATTGAATCGTTTCTTCCAGCGCCACCGCGGTGACGTCCGCGTTGTTTTGGTTCACAATCTGGTCCGCCATGTAATACGTAATCTCCGGGCATTCCGCCCCGATTGGCT
>JAJPIE010000038.1 GCA_021324935.1 Acidobacteriota bacterium | reverse complement strand
GTCCCCCGGGGGACCAGCCAGACGTCGTTCGCCGTGTCATGATTCTCATCAGCGACGGCGAAGACAATCTCTCCACCCACACCCGCGCCGAAGCCATTGAAATGGCCCAGCGCACCAGCGTCGTCATTTACACCATCAGCACCAGCACCCAGTGGGTAACTCTGGACGATCCCAGCAAGCAAAACACCGGTAACCGCAAATATCATTTGACGGAGGGTGACAAGGTCTTGCAGGACCTCGCTGAAGAAACCGGCGGGCGTTCCTTCTATCCCTACCACGTGGATGATCTCGATCAGTCTTTCCAGGACATCGGCGACGAATTGCGCAATCAGTATTCCATTGCTTACAACCCCACCAACCACGCCCTTGACGGGCGCTACCACAAAATCAAAATTGAAATGCCCGATCACAAGGGCTATCAGGCGCGCGCCCGCCGTGGCTACTTCGCTCGCAGCAACAACGATCTCGTCAAGCCCGCCGGCGCGATCAAGTAAGCCTTCATTTCAAATAGTGATTAGGGGACTTTCGCTGCGGTTGCAGCGAAATTTATTTCGGGGTGGTATCGGTCACAAGCACCACGTCGGACTCGTTTTCTCCCCGCTCGATCGCGATCTGCGAGCCGTCCGGTGAATACGCAAACCGCAGAATCTTGTCCGCTGTGAAATGTGTCAGCGGTTTGCTCGCCGTCCCATCCAGCGGCTGAGCCCAGAGATTGTCCACGCCCTTTTCCCGCACCACGTAAACCACCGCTTTTCCGTCCGGCGCGAACGCCAGTTCCTCGTCCAGCGCCCGCTGGTCCATGTCGTGATACGTCAGGTGGTGTCCTTCCGTGGAATCCAGCCGCAACATCAGTTTGTGATCCAATTCGCGCACTTCCAGCGACGCCACATGCTGCCCGTCCGGCGCCACCGCATACGCTCCGGTCGAATATTTGATCACCGTCTCCGGCGATCCCCCGTCGATCGGCGCGCGTTTCAGGTATCGGTTGTCGTTCAGGTCAACGTAATACGCCCAACGGCCATCCTTCGAGCATGTCGGGTCGCTGTCGCTCATACCTTTCGTGATTTGCCGCTGCTCGCTTCCGTCCAGATTGCTGCGCCAGATATTGGAAGAAGACGCGCTGGTCCGTCCGAGTTGCCGGAACACCAGATATCGCCCGTCTCCGCAAGCCGAAACTTCATCCGCGATGTGCTGATTGTCCGAAAATACCGTCTTTGCCCCGCCGCTCGGGCTCAAGATCCGGATGTCTCCCGATTGCGGCAGAGCCAGCTTGCCGTCCGCCGTCCAGTCCCATCGCCAGATCGGTAGCCGCGACTCCAGCGGCACTTGCTTCAATTTGTCCGCCTCCGCTGTGGGCGCGATTTCCAGTTGAAAGCGCAACCGTCCTTGGATTGCCGCCAGTTTCTTTCCGTCCTTTGAAATCGTTTGCCCGCCGTAGCTGTCCGTATCCGTCGTCAGTTGTCGAAACTCCCCGCTCGGATACGACACGAATCCCAGCTTCGCCTGCAAATTCCCGCCGCCGAGCGTGGTTGAATTCACGATCAGCCCCGAACCGTCCGGCATCCACGTCGGCACATAAAAAATGTGGTCTGGTGACGTCGCCACCAGTTTCTCTTGTCCGGTGGCCACGTCCACCGCACTCAGTCCTCCGGTTGCGTCGCTGCTCGGCTGGACAACGGGAAGCAGGATGATTTTTCCGTCGGGCGACCACGCCGGCACATAACTGTCGCTCTTCAGCGATCTCCCGCTGAAGATCGGCTTCTCCGCCGTGCCATCTTCTTTTGCCTGAATTAAGTCCCAATTCGGCGAGTCGTGCAGTTGCCGCAGAAAGGCAAAGTGCGATCCGTCGGGCGAAAACGTAATCGGGCTGTCCACGTCCTTAATCAGCACCTGTGGCGCACCACCCAGCATCGATGCGCGGAACAGAAGAGAAATGCTTTCCTCGGCCTCGTCGCGCCTCAGGAAATAGATGTAATTCCCGTCCGGCGAAAAGCGCAGGCTTTCGTAGCGTGTCGCCGCGGGTTCCACCACCTGCTTGTTCGTTTCCGTCGGGATGTGATGCAGCCACAGCGATTCCATCCCGTTTTCCTCGAGCGCCTCCAGCAGGTATTTTCCGTCCGGCGAGATCGCCGCCTGCACGATGTGTCCGTTGTTCGAAACATTTTCAATCGTGAATTTTTCAAAAGGCAGGTGCTTGCTCTGCTGCAAAATCGAATACACTCCGTACCCGGCCGCCGCCACCAGCACCAGCACGAATATCGCGATCGCGCCCGTTCCCAGCTTGTTCTTGTTCGCGGCCTCCACCAGCACTGACCCGCTGCTTACTCGTGGCGTCACGCCCAATGGCCGCGCAGCCGGGTGCGCCGCGCTGACACTGCTGCGGCTCGCTGTGACCGTGGGATCCGATCCCGGCCGCCCCGGTTCCAGCTCCCTCAGTAGACGCTTCAAGTCCGAGCGCAACTCCGCTGCCACCTGGTAGCGCATCTCCCGGTCTTTCTCCAGCAGCTTGTTGATAATGCGCTCCAGCTCCGGGGGAATGGCGCTGTTGAACTGTAATGGCGAGATGGGCGCCGTGTGCAGGATGTTCCCAAAAATCACCGCGCTCGTCGTTCCCTGGAACGGGTGCCGCCCGGTCACCATCCCATACATCACTGACCCCATCGAAAACAGGTCCGTCCGTGCATCCAGTGTCTCGCCGCGCGCTTGTTCCGGCGACATATACACCACGGTTCCCACCGTCGTTCCCGGATGTGTCTGGAACACTGTGTCCGACTCCGCGATGGTCTCTCCCGCGGCCCCGCTTTCCGTTTCCAGAAGTTTCGCCAGCCCGAAATCCAGAATCTTTGTCGTTCCGCGCGTGGTCAGGAAAATGTTTGCGGGCTTGATGTCGCGATGGATGATTCCTTTCTTGTGCGCGGCGTCCAGCGCGTCCGCGATTTCGATGCAGACTTCCACGCAATGCGGAATATTCATCGTGCCGCGGGCCAGCGCTTTGTCCAACGATTCGCCTTCCAGCAGCTCCATCGCGATGAACTTGTGCCCTTCGCACTCCTCGATCGCGTAAATGGTGCAGATACCCGGGTGATTTAGCGCGGAGGCCGCTCGCGCCTCTCTTAAAAACCTCTCCATCGCGCCGACGTCGTGGCTGCTGCCCTCTTTCAGGAATTTCAGCGCCACCCGCCGGCCCAGCTTCGTGTCCTCGGCTTCATACACCAATCCCATCCCGCCGGATCCGAGCTTCCGGATAATTCGATAGTGAGCAATTTGTTCCAGGTTCATCGGGCGCAGTTTGGGGTGATTCTCTTCCGCCCTGTGATGGTAGCCAAGCACCCTCTTTGGGTCAATCGCCTCAACGAGGGCACAAATAGATGCCGGCTCTTATGCCGGCACAAGTTTCACAGGCTTCAGCCTGCGTTCTTATTTTTTCTAATTCCAAACTCCAAACTCCAAACGATCCCAACTTCACTATCCCTTGGGCGCGTAGTACCCTTTCCGCGTCAGCACCTTGAAGTCGTGATTCGTCACGTCCACTTTGATCTTCCGGAATTTTCCGTCTTTCGCCGTGTTCGACGGGTAGTATCCCAGCGTGTACTGGCTGCGCAGTTCCTCGGAAATCTGGTCAAACGCCTCCTGCAGTTTCTTTTCCGAATTCACCACGATCACCCGCCCGCCGGTTTCGTCCGCCAGCCGGTGAGCGACTCCAACGTTGGCGCCTTCCATCGGGTCGTAAACCACCAGCACGTGGATCACCGTGTCGGTTCTCTGTGCCGCCTCGATGGCTTCCTCCAACCTCACTTTGCTGCCCTCGTCCTGTGCGTCCGTCACAATCACCACGGCTTTTCGCCCTGCTTCGCCGTTCAGCTTTTCCCCGCACGCCAGATAGATCGCGTCATAAAGCGCCGTCCCGGTCACGTTGCCCGATCCAATCGGTCCGGGATTTCCCGCGATGTACCCGCCACTCGGCGCATTGATCCTCGCTTTGCGTATCCCGCGGTCCAATATGCCTTTGTCGTCCGTGAAGTCCGCCAGCAGGTCCACGTCCGTATCGAACGAGATCACCATGGCCTCGTCGCCCTTGCGCATCACCCGCCTCATGAACTGGCTTCCCGCGTCCTGGATGGCTCCCAGCATGTTCTGCTCGCTTCCGGAAGTGTCCAGCAGCAGCCCCAGCGTGATGGGCATGGTCATTTCTCGCGAAAAGAACGCAATCTGCTCCTCGTGCCCGTCCTCGTATATCTTGAAATCGTCCTTGTTCAAGTCCATGATCACGCGCTTGTTTTTGTCGCGCACGGTCGCAAACAGGTTCACCAGGTTCACTTCCGCCTTGATCACTGGTCCCTGCGTTTGTCCCTGTCCTTGACCCTGCTGTCCCTGTGGCAATGCAGGTACTGCCAACAGAAGTGTTGCTCCGCAGGCCAGCAGCTTCCAGCCCGGATTTTTGCAGATTTTCATCTTCGCCTTCACGAATCTCACAGTTTCCCGGTATCCTTAAAGGTATGCTCTTGGTGCGGCAAGCTTCACCCTGTGCCAGTGTCTCCTGTTACGATGCAACCTCGGCCTTTGCGGGATGCGTCCAACGCTCGGCAGGTTCACCGACCGCTATCGCCACGGAAAGTTTGGCCCGATCATGATGAATTGTCTACGAAAAACCCGCTATTTGGCCGCCGCCTTGTTTTTCTCTTGCATGCCCACTCTGCTATCGGCGCAAGAGCCTGCCCCGCCTCCGGCCCAGGCGCAGGATACTTCCCAGAAGCCTCAGGGGCCCGCCCCCATTCGCGTTACCACCAACGTCGTCGTCGTTCCCGTAACCGTCAAGGACCGCAGCGGCAATCTGGTCCCCGACCTCCGCAGGGACGAATTCCGCGTCTTCGAGGACAACGTCGAACAGGAAATCACCCGCCTCTCCGTCGACGCCGTCCCTCTCTCCATGGTCATCCTCATTGATAACGACCTCCGCTCCAAGGACCAGGAGCAGGTTGAGCCCAGCCTCGTTTCTATCGTTGGCGGCCTCAGCACTCGCGACGAAGCCTTCATCTGCCGCTTCGATCAGTTCTTCCACGAAGGCGATGGCTTTACCAGAGATCAAGACACTCTGGTCACCGAACTCAAACGCACCGATATCGCTTCCAAACCCTCCGTCGCCCCCGCTGGCGGGCCCTTCAATGGTCCCACTATCAACAACGCCCCCGCCCCCGGCGCCCCTCCGAATCCTGCCGGACTCCAGGCCATCCGCGGACAATCCACCAAAACCCTCGATGACGCTGTTTACGCCGCCGCCATGCTTCTGAAGGATCGCGATTCCAGCAAGCGCCGCAAGGTTATCCTCCTGATTTCCGACGGCCAGAACGGCCCCAAATTCAACACCCACAGCTACGACGAAACCAAGGCCGAGCTCCTCCGCCAGGGCGTCATCGTCTATTGCGTTGCCACCGGCAGCTCCTACTTCGAACGCAAGTTCAATCGTCTCGTCAACTATTCCCGCGACACCGGCGGCGACATCTATTACGGCGCCAAGCAGCAGACCTTTTCCGAATTCTATTCCCGCATCACCGAGGAAGCGCGCAATCAATATATCCTCTACTACTCGCCCAAAGGTGAGCGCAAACTCGATTACCATTCCATCGAAGTCCGCGTCCGCCGTGAGGGCCTCACCATTCTCGCCCGCCAGGGCTATTATGGCGGAACGCTCGTCGATTCATCGCGCTAGGGTCGCATCGGGCCGGGATAACCGGCACTTGCCGCCATCCGCGCGATAGGTACTCGCCCTGTCTCCTCCGGTATTCTTATCGATCTTGCGGAATGTCCTTGACAGTTGACTCATCCGCCCGTATACGGATGTCAAAGGCTGGGAACATCGGTCGCTCGCGCTCCCGGCCGGGCAACAAACGTCGACAGTCGGAAGGAGATTCTCGATGGCAAAGAAGGCCAAGAAGGCTGATAAGAAAGCCCCGAAAAAGGGCAAGTAAACCGGACCCATCCGAAATTCAAAAAGACGCCTCCCCCAAGGAGGCGTCTTTTTCGTTTCCATGCGCCGATAGCTCTATTTGCCTGCGCTTTTCTCAGACGCGCCGCCAATCTCCAGTTGGAAAAGCGTCTGATCGCTCTGCAGCACCATCAGCCGCTGCCCGTCCTGCGAAAACAGTTTCGCCACCACCGGCTGCGCAAAGTAGTACTCATTGCTTTTCTGCAGACTCTTCAGATCATAGACCAGCACATGTCCTCTTCCATTTTCAAATGCAAGGAAATTCCCGGAGTCGGAAAGTCTTGGCCGGTCCCCAAACCATTTTCGTATGGCTTGTCCGCTCGTCACGGAATAGAGCAGAACTCGGTGCTGGTTGTCCCAGATCACCAGCCGGTCGCCGCCGGCGCTCCAATACTCCGGAATGAAGGAGTATTTTCCTGTCGCCAGAAACACGCCACCCAAATTCTTGCCGTCTCTTGCGCTCACGATCTGGAAGAAGTTATATGCAACGTAGTCTCCCGTTCGCGAAGACGCCGCAAAATAGTGTTCATCCGGCGAAAACTGCATTGTCACGAGTGGTTGACTTATGAAAAGGAGGAATCGGAAAAATCCGCTGTACAGGAATGTCTCCGCCGTAACGAACTTCTCCTTTTCCTACAGCCTTTCCCCCGTAGCGACGTCGAATAGCACGAGCTTTAAGTCGCTTTGGAAGCAGGCTAGGTACCGCGCATTCGGAGACAGGGCCGTCTGGCGGCAACCCCTCATTGTCGGAACGTCGGTGACGTTGATCTGAACTTGCCGCGGGATATCCCAGGTTTCCACGCGCAAGCGTGGACTGAAAAACTCTACGCTCCGAGAGTCCGAAGAAAATTGCGTTGCTGCGGCGTCCGGCGCGTCGATCCGGAACAGGAACTTCAGTGGCTCGCGCGTTAGGACATAAATCCCTCCGCTGTCCTGCGCCAGCAAATATTTGCCGTCGTTGCTGAAACGGAAATTGTTGATGTCTGCCCGCAGCGGTTCCGCCAGGGTTTCCCGCGTTGCCACTCCGCTCAACTTCTCGGCGTGGCCGATGCCGTGATAATGGAGCACTTCGGATTGCCATTTTGCAAAATCTTGTGGATCTGTCTTCAAATCGTGCGTAATACATCCGGCGGGAAGCGACGCCAAATCTTTTAGCAACTCCCGCAAACGTTTTGCATTGGGATTCGTTGAGCCAAACAGGTCTGAAAGCCAGCTTCCTGTGTTTCCCTTTGTCTGCATCAGCCGGTCCCGAAAACCCGGAAAGGCGCCCGGTACGTAGCCGGCCCGCGCCACCGCCTGCAAGCCGATTTGATCGGCGGTCATCTGTCCGCGTTCCTCTCGTGCAAAGTTGAAACTCGTCTTCCTCAGTCTGCTGGTTTCCAGGATCTGGTTGTCGCGGTCAAACAGATTCTCATTTTCCGGCACGCTCGTCATTCCCAGAATCTCCCGGAACATCTGGGAATCCCACTCGTCCTGCGCATGCGCCACCAGGTGGCCGAGCTCGTGGCCCAGCAGCCCTGCCAGTTCGTCCTCGTTTTTCAGGAAAGCCACCATCTTCCTCGACACGTAGATGTGCCCCCCGATTTCCCAAAAGACTGGATTTCCGGTGCGTCGTACAAAACATAGCTGTAGTGCAATCTCGTTTGGGGTAATTGCGCGGCGACGCGGTTTCCCACGCGCGTCAGGTACCCGGTCAGCGCCTCGTCGTCAATCACGCCGAAGCGGCTGCTTAACTCCTCCGCAGGATGCGTCCGAGTTCCGTCTCCTGCTTCGGCGACAGCATGATGCTTGGATCCGGTTTAGGCGCTTCCAGTGCCGGGCAACTCGTTTGTGCATAAGTTGTCGATGTCAGAGAGACAATGAGGAAAGGCAGCAGAAGTCTGCGCATGGGTTCCATTGATTTGGGAGTACGTACCGGGCAGGCTAACATCCTTTTTGCAGGAACTCAATTCAGCGCAACCCGTGGCCGCTGAGGGAATTTTCTCTCGTCCTCCGGAATCTACAGGAATTCCTCGAACGCCGGGCAAATCGGCTTATACGCGCAGCTCCGGCAGAAAAAGTTGGGCTTCGCCGGGAAATTTCCAGCTCGGATATCCGCCGCTGTTTCCTGCACAATCGCTTCCGCCTCCGCAATCTGCTTCGCGTCGCGGGTGGTCACTTGCCGCTGATTGTTCTGCACATAATGAAACACCAGCCGCACCGGGTTCCACTCGAAAATTTCTTTCGCCGCCAGCGCGTAAATGCTCAACTGCAAATCCTTCCGCGCATCCGCCTCTTTTTTCGGCTTGCCGGTCTTGTAATCCACGATCTCCACGTCTTTACGCCCCAGCGAATTCACCTGGTCCATCCGCCCGGTCAGAATCACGTTGTTTTCCAGCGGCAGTTCGAATCCTTTTTCCTGCTCCAGAATCTCCGGCGCCTCCTGAATCATCTCCGTGTGAAACGCCTTCAATTGCTCCAATCCGTCCTTTTTGTACTCTGCTTCCTGGAATTCGTCCTCGTAGCCGGCGCTGCTCCACTCCGTTTCGTAAATGTGCTGCACCTCTTCGAAAGGCAGCTTCACTCCCTTCTTCAACTGTTCCAGAAAGCGCTTGATCGTCGTATGCATCACGCTTCCAAAGCTCAGCGTCGCCCGCGGCCCTTCCTTCAATGACCACAAATAGCTGAATGCATATTGCTGCGGACACTTCCTGTAATTCTCCACCGCCGAGCAGCTCAGTTTTAGAGGTTCCGGCGCGGGCGGGTGGTATGCTTCCGCCCATTTCGCGATTCTCGAAAAAATCCTCGCTGGCTCTTCGCCTGCCGGGAAAAGCTCGTCGCTCGGTTTAGCTTCTCCCATCTTTTCTGTTCCTGCTGCGGGTTTCGGTTTCGGCGCAATTTGCAGCACGTCCCGCCGCTTGATCGTCGGCTCCATCACGATATCCTCGATGAACACCGGGACCTTTCCCTTCTCCTCGCGTACTGTCGTCAGCGTCAGGCGGTCTTCCGCCCTCGTCAGCGCCACATAAAACAGCCGCCGCTCTTCCTGGATGTGAAAATCGCCCTCCGGCAGCTCTTCTTTCATGAGCCGGTCTGGAAACTGGAACAGCGGCGAACGGTTCTTCGCCGGAAACGCCCCGTTGTTCACGCGCATCACGAACACGTGCGGAAACTCCAGTCCCTTCGCACCGTGCACCGTCATCAATTGCACCGCGTCCCCTGGCGCGTCATCCTCCAGGCTCAACGTCCCTCCGGCTTGCTGGAAGTATTCCAGGTATTCCAGAAATTCCGGCAGCTTGCGCGTCTCGCTCTTCGGCTCCCAATCCTTCAGAAACTCGCCCAGCCGGTTCACATACTTCCGGTCTTGCGCATTCGCGCGCGGCGGCACTTCCAGCCATTCCACCAGGTCGCCGAGAATTTCCCGCGCCGTTCGCCGCCGCATCGTTTTTCGCTGCTCGCCGAGGAATTCCAGCAGCGTTCGAACCGCCCCGTGCGAAGGATCGAAGGGCAATTCCCCCTGCGGGGCCTGCAGCACGTCGTAGATTGCCGTCCCGCGCTTTTTCCCCGCGCGTTCCGCCAGCCGCACCAGGTCCTCCGCCGTCAGGTCCCACGCCGGTGCGGACAGCACCCGCGCGCAAGCGATATCGTCGAATGGAGTCGCAATCAAATGCAGATACGCCAGCACGTCCCGCACCAGCGGATGCTCCAAAATCGAAAGCTTGCTGATCACAAAGGGAATCTTTCGCTGCGAAAGCTGCTCCACGAGGTGGTCGCGATGCGCGTGCTGCCGGTAAAGCACCGCAAAATCCTTCCAGCGCCGCCCCGCTTCGTGCAGCCGCTCCAGTTCGTCCGCCGTCCACGCCGCTTCATCCTCTGGCGACTCCATTTCCACGATGCGGATTTTCTCGCCTTCGGTTTTATTTGGCTGCAGCACCTTTTTCGGGAATTCCGGACTCACTTCGTTCATCCCGATCGCTTGCGACGCTACCCGCAGAATATTCGGCGTCGAACGGTAATTTTCCATCAACGCCACGCGATAGGGCGTTGAATCTTCGCCTTCCTTCCACCCCGCGAATCGCTGCAGGAACAGCTTGAAACTTCCGAATGATGCTCCCCGGAAGCGGTAAATCGCCTGATCGTTGTCTCCCACCACCACGAGGTTCCGTTGTTCCGCTGATAACAGATGTAGCAGCTCCAGTTGCGCGATGTTTGTGTCCTGAAACTCGTCCACCAGAATGTGCTTGAACCGCTCCTGCAGTTGTCGCCGCCGCTTCGCATCCTTTTTCAGCAGCGCCACCGCCTCGCTGATCAATCCGTTCAATGCAACCGCCCGCTTCTCCCGCAAAATTTCTTCGCTCGCCCGGTACGCCCGCGCGATCTCCTGTTGCAGCGCTACCTGCTCCGCCCGCTCCTTGTACGTGTCCTCGTCGAGTCCTGCCTTTTCCTCTTCCAGTTCTTTCGCGAGCAGATCGGCGAATGCCTGATACTCCTCGCTCGACACCAACTCATCCTGGCACCGCGAAAAAAACGCTATGAAATCACTCAAAAACTGCCCCGGCTCCGGCAGCCTCCGGAATTTCTCCAGCTTCAGTCGCCCCAGGTTGCGCCGCAGCAGGATCCAGTGGTCCACTTGCTCCAGTGCCACGCGGTTCGCATCCGTTTCCTTCAGCAGCGTCTCGCAGAAAGAGTGAAACGTCGCCAGCACTACCTCCTTCCCGCGTTCCCCCGTGGCCCTCACCACGCGCGCTTTCATCTCGCCTGCGGCCTTCTTCGTAAACGTCAGCCCCAGGATGTTTTCGCCCAGCAGGGAACTGTCGGATTCCAGCAGATGCCGGATCCGCTCCGTTATCACGCGCGTTTTGCCTGTGCCCGCCCCAGCAATCACCAACAGCGGGCCTTCGCCGTGCGTGATCGCCCGCCGCTGTGCCTCATTCATCTGCAGCCCGCCACTCCCGGGCTTGTCCATTTCGAATAACGTCTTTGTCATCGTTGCGACGCTTGCCCCGACGCCACCTTGGCGTTAAATTCCGACGACTTTTTCCGTGGCACTGTCAGCGCCGTCCACTTGCCCGCCTCTGCGGCAAAATGCTTCGACAAATGAGTGATCTGCCCAATGTGGTACGAATAATGCGCGACTTGCCGGTTGATCGCCTGCATCACCGAGTGCGGCTCGGTGCGAATTGTCACCGTCCTCGCCAGATCCGCTTCCTGCAGACCCTCCAAGGCGTCGAACACATACTTCCACCCGCTCTCCCACAGCGCCATCAACTCCGCCCGCGCTTTGGGCGGCTCTTCAAACTCCGTGTCCCGGTTCCGGTCCGGTTTCTCCCCGTCCGTGGTCAAAAAATCCCGCCATCGCGACCTCATATTCCCCGCCATGTGCTTCACGATGATCGCAATCGAATTCGATTCTCCGTCCAGCGTGGCCGTCAACCCTTCGTCCGGGCATTGTTCCAGCGCTCGCTCCGCCAGCCTCTTGTAGTAGCGGAAAAGGTCGATCGAATCCTTCACATACGACGTCGTCAATTGATGGGCCATGGCCAGTTCGCCTTTCTCGACTCCGAATTTAATCAAACGCGGTTAGCAAACTGCTTCGCCAAGGAGTGTGGTTCGCGGGAACGTAGCTAGCAGTCCTGAGGAAATTGTGGGCCGGCGCCCCGCCCGAGTCAAGGCTTTAATATTTGCTTTTTATTCGCCTATACTCCTGCCACCTCGAACGTCCGCCAGAAAGGACATTTCCATGACCATCGGACAATTTTTATTGCCGGAATTCGACGAAGAAATGAAAAACACGCGCGAGCTCCTCGAGCGCGTCGACGACAAACAGTGGAACTGGAAGCCGCATGCCAAATCCGGCACCGTCGGGTGGCTCGCCGCCCATATTGCCGCTATGGTTGACTGGATCCCGTTCACTCTGCAAAGCGAGGAGCTCGACTACGCTCCCGTCAACGGCCCTTCCTACGAGCCGCCCAAAATCGAAAACCGCCAGCAGCTCCTCGCCGAGCTCGATAAAAACATTCCCAAGGCCCGCGCGGCCTTGGCTAACGCCACCGACGCCGAAATGCGGAAAAACTGGACGCTCCTCGCCAGCGGTCAGAAAATCTTCACCATGCCCCGTGTCGCCTGCATTCGCAGCATGGTAATGAACCACATCATCCACCATCGCGCCCAGCTCACGGTCTACTACCGCCTGCTCGGCATCCCGGTTCCCGGCCTCTATGGCCCCAGCTCCGGCGAAACCGAACCCACGGCTGCCGGCGCCTGAAGTCGCGGCCACCTTCAGCCTTGCCCTGCCTCTTTCTTTTTGGAGTGGCCGAACTTCAGATCGACCACTTCCGTAGCACAGGCAGAAATGCCTGTGCTCTTCGCTTTGCGCCGCACGGATTGGCTGCACCGGCAAGCCTGTCTGTGCCAATCGGTCGCGCTCTTGACGTCTCTGGGAGCAGGGTTGGTTTGCCCTGAGCTTGCCGGACGGCCCAGCCCCTCTTGATCTGCCACTGGCCACCGGTCGCCGGCCACTGATCACTGACGGCTGACCACTCGCCAACCCTCATCGCGTTATAATGGTTCTTCTCCTGCACGAGGTGCCTCATGGAAACTCCCGTCATCCTCTCCGCCGTCCGCACGCCCATCGGCAAATTCCAGGGCGGCCTTGCCAGCTTCTCCGCGCCTGAACTCGGCGCAAAAGTCGTCGCCGAATCCATTCGCCGCGCCGGCCTCGACGCCAGGCAAATTGACGAAGCCATCCTCGGCAATGTCGTTCAGGCCGGACTCGGCCAGAATCCCGCCCGCCAGGCTGCGCTGAAAGGCGGTTGCGATCCCCGCGTGGCCGCGCTCACCATCAACAAGGTTTGCGGCTCCGGCCTCAAGGCCGTAGCGCTCGCCGCGCAAGCCGTGCAACTCGGCGAATCCGAAATCGTCGTCGCCGGTGGCATGGAATCCATGTCCAACTGCCCCTATCTGCTACCGCAGGCCCGCACCGGTTACCGCCTCGGTGATGGCAAACTCGTCGACTCCATGATCGCGGACGGCCTCTGGGACGCCTACGAAAACTTCCACATGGGAAACACCGGCGAACTCGTCGCCGAAAAATACGGCATCACCCGCGCAGAGCAGGACAAATTCGCCTTCGAAAGCCACCAGAAAGCCATTCGCGCCCGCAAGTCCTGCTTCTTTGAAGCTCAGCTTCTCCCCATTCAAGTTCCTCAGAAAAAAGGCGACCCCATTGTCATCAAGTACGACGAGTCCCCTCGTGAAGACACCACACTCGAAGCGCTCGCCAAGCTGAAGCCCGCCTTCAAAAAAGACGGCACCGTCACTGCCGGCAATGCCCCCGGCACCAACGACGGCGCCGCCGCGCTCGTCGTCACCAGCGAACGCAACGCTTCGCGCCTTGGCAAGCAGCCCATCGCCCGCATCGTTGCGCAAGCCGTCAGCGGCGTCGAACCCAAGTGGGTGATGATGGCCCCTGTGGATGCCGTTGAAAAGCTTCTCGCCAAAACCGGCTGGGACCGCGACAAGGATGTGGACCTGGTGGAACTGAACGAAGCCTTCGCCGTCGCTGCCATTGCCGTCACGCGCCAGCTCAAGCTCAATCCCGAAAAGGTCAACGTCAATGGCGGCGCCGTCGCCCTCGGCCATCCCATCGGCGCTTCCGGCGCCCGCATCCTCGTCACCCTGCTTTACGAACTGCAGCGCCGCAACCTCCAACGCGGCATCGCTGCCCTCTGCCTCGGCGGCGGCAACGCCGTTGCCCTCGCAGTCGAACTCTGCCGCTAGCGGCCTGGCCTTCTCCACTTTGTGCCAGGCACTGCGTCAAAAATCCTTTTTCAGGGGTCGGAGCTTCAGCTTCGGCATCCGGCCTGGTGTTCTTCGGGGTGTTAGTCTCCGCGGAATTGACTTTTCCGCCGCACTCGCCTGAGTTTTGGCACTTCGAGGGCAGCGAAGGGCTTCAACGGATCTTTGTGGCAAGCCGTTGCAGATCGAGTACGCGTTCCCCCCACAAAAAAAACGCACGGTGGATACCGAAGCATCCGCCGTGCGTACGCCTACTTTTCCGCGCGAGGTAAGCAGGCGATCTCGTTGTTAGACGCCTCTTCTATTCCACGCTTTCGTCGTTCTCCCCCGCCACCGGCGTCAGCGTCCCGAACAGCCCGTCGGTCTCATGATTTGGCCCGGCCGTGAAATACAGCGTCGTCGAAGACCCGGCGAGTCCGCCGTTGCCGAATGTCAACGACCACAACCCGTCAATCGACACTCGCGAATTGTCCGGATTTTCCAGGAAACCTTCGAATTTATAAGTAAACCCGTTGAAAGCCGCGATCCATCCGCTGCCGAAATTCCCCACCAGGATCGAATTGCTAAACGTCCCGAAATCCCGCGGCGTCCAAACCACGCCCCACGGCGAATTCATCCACGGCCCGTGCTCCAGGTGCCCAATGTGCTTTCCGGAAGGCGAAAATATCTCCACGTAGCCGTTCCCCTCTCCCGCCACGTCATCGTGCTTCAGCGCATTCTGCTTCGCATAGGTCACGAACAGGTTTCCTCCGATGTTCTGCACGTTGAACGGCGCGAATCCCCCCGGGACGCGCTGCGCAAACCCATCGTTATCGTCGTTGTCCTCCTCTCCATTTGGAAGGAATGCTTCGTCATCCAGATGCACCCGGGTGAAAGTCGAGTCGTACACTTCCAGCTTCCCGCTTCGGAAATTCGTCACATAGAGGTAGGGTTTTCCATTCCACACCGCAATTGCCGCGCCCTTATAAACTGCGCCTGTAATCGCTCCGCCATCCGAGTTGTCCACTTCCAGCACCACGTTCGGTGAGGGCGGCTTTCCGCCTGGCAGCAGATCTACTTGTGGATTCCACCCCGAAATCGTTCCATCCTCTCCCACAAAGATGAACGCCGCCGCCTTCCCTGCGGGATTTCCTTTGTTCAGCAGGAAATCGGTAGCACTTTCGTTAATCACGATTCCCGTCGGATTAGCGATGGATCCGGCAGGGAACTTAGGACTCGTCGGGATCGTCACAAAATCGCCGGGATTGCCGTCCGGCTGCGTGAAAATTTTCAGGGGATTTCCATTCCCGTCGTACAGCGAGGACCATCCGATGTTATTGTCGGCAATCCACCAGGGTCCGCCGGCGGAGCGCGTCGCTCCCCAGGAGTTCTGCAGCCCGAAATCCACGATCACTGCGGATCCGTCGCTGTTCGGCGGCAGCGCTATGTCAGACACCAGGTTTTTCTGCACATAATGCTGCGCCGGCGTTGGTATGGCTAGCGCTCCCATCGCCGCGCTCAGCCCCAGCAAAATTTGACTGCGGAATCTCATGCACATCCTCCTGCCCCGATCCAGGTTCGGCATCGCGGCGGTTTATGACGCCGCTGGGCGCCACGGAATTGCTCCATCCGCTTTGCCGCGCAATAGAATGCACGGATTGCAAGGAGGATTTTCTCAAGAAAAGAACAAGTGAAAGTTACGCGTTAATCCCCGTGAAAGACGGGACTTAGCCTCATCTCTTACTGGGCATTTTTGGTTTATATGCGTGGGAAAAACGCTCGGCTGACGCTTCCGCAGGGCGCGGCTTGCCCGGTGCCCGAAGAGCCAGGCAAGAACGCCGCTTTAGCTCATCTGAACTGTCACGCCGACGGCGTCGCCACCGTCACCGGCCCCGTGCTTGGCTTCAATTCTGCCGCGCAATACGGGCAAAACTTGTCCCCGTCAGCCACTTCCTGCTGGCATTGCGGGCAGGCCGGGTGCAAATTGCGTTTGCAGTTTGGGCAGAAATTGAATCGCGCTGAAACCGCCGAAGCGCACTGCGGGCACGAATAGGGCAAGGGGTCGCGCACAAGCAAATAGATTACGAGTCCGATAAACAGATACTGCGAGAGGATCAAGACCAGCAGTGCCCACAATACTCCGTTCATTCCGCGCCGCTTCGCATCCCGATACGTGTAGCCCACGGTCATAACCAAGCCGGACAGCAGAACGCCCACAAGCAGAATCACCCCAAAAAGGCCGGCGCACGATGCCCCGGGATCGTCGCGAAGGCTTTCATCCGGGAAGATCGGCCCGCCGGTCTTGAAATTGTGGAGATTTACCCCGATGCCGATGACAATGGCCAGAAACGTCAGCGCTACACAGGTCCACACCAGCCATTTCGGCACCAGTTTCAACTCTTCCCGGAAGCTGGACCGCTCCCGCTTTCTCCGGAACCGGATCATCCGCAGCTTGATGTTCCACGCATCGGACATTTCTCTACCTCGCTCTTCTCGCTGCCCCGTCATCGCTCAAGCTCCCCTGTTTCCTCTGCTCAGCATCCTCTGGTAGAGCACCACCCCTGCCGCAACCAGCGCCGGCACGGTCCACCACAGCACAAAACCCACCTGCAACGCCAGTTTCGGCACCCCGTAATTCTGTCCCGCCCACGAAAACACCTGCCACACCAGTGGGGCGCTCACTAGGCCAAGCACCCAGCTCGCCCCGGCAATCCCCCACAGCCACAAACTCCCGCTCGCGCTGCGGGTCAGGTCTTCGGCTCGCAACCTCATGCGCAGTTGCGTCCTTGCCGCCAGGTCCCGCGGTGCCATCACGGTCACGCTCTTCAGTGCTCGCACCGCATCCTGCGCTGCCGCCGCTTCCCGCGCGCATTCCGCGCAGCTCGCCTGGTGCTCGCGCAGCCACGCTTCCTCCGCTGGCTGCAGCCCTTCCACAACCGCTTGCATCAGCAATTGCTGCGCCCGTGCGTGCGGATTTTCGCTCACGCCGCACCTTCCGCCAGCGCCGTCTTCAGCGCCGTCAATCCGCGATATAGCCGCGACTTTACCGTCGATATCGGCGTCGCCGTCACCGCTGCGATCTCTTCCAACCCCAGCTCCTCGTGAAAACGCAGCACCAGCACCTCCCGGTAGTACGCCGGAATCTTCAGCAGCGAAAGCTGCACCGACTGTGCGTTTTCCCGGCTCACCAGCATCTGCAGCGCCGATGCTGCTCCTTCATCCGGCGGATCGTAGGATGTCTCGTTTTCCGGGTCGCCCATCTCTTCCAGGCTCGCCATTTTCTTCCGTCGCGAAGCGTCAATCACCAGGTTCCGTGCAATCGCAAATAGCCACGACTCGAATTTCGATTTCCCGTTGTATTGCCCGCCCCGTTCCAGCACGCGAATCCACGTTTCCTGGAACAAATCCTCCGCCAGCGCCGCGTTCCCCGTCAGAAACACCAAATACCGGTACAGCCGGTGCTGATGCTGTTCAATCAAGCGGTCGAGCAGGTCCGGATCGTGCTTCTGCAATCCATTCGCAAGGGCGCGCGTGTCGTCGCTCATGGGGCCCGTAAATAGCAGCGGAGTCCGGGCAGCCGTTAAACTGAAAGCCGGTGCGCTCATACTACCTTGTATACGCGCCCCGCGGGCAAAAAGACGCAGGCGTCCGGGAATCCGTTAAGTGCTTCATTTGTTTTGATTTGCGACGGATAAGCCACCTGTCACCAGCCGCATCTTCTCGCTGTAAGCACGGAATGCCTCCGCCCCTTTGCGTGTCAGCTTGCACACTGTCAGCGGGTACTTTCCTTTGAATGTTTTCGTTATCGTCAGGTAGCTCGCCTCTTCGAGCTTGGTGAGATGGCTCGAAAGATTACCCTGCGTCAATCCACATTCCCTTTGCAGGTACACAAAATCCGCCTCTTCCACAGCGTAGAGTACCGTCATGATCATCAGCCGCGCCGGCTCGTGAATCACCCGGTCCAGCGACGTCAGGTCGCGTATCCCGTTCCCGCTCACGCCTCGTTTTCCCTCGGCCGCGGATTTTTCCTCAAGTAACGAATCAGCGTCACCGCCCCTTCTGCGACAAACAGGATTCCCGCTCCCGCCAGAAAATAAGCTGCGCGATCTGGTCCCGGCGCGTTTCCGTAGCGGAATATCGTCAAGTACACCCCAAGAAATGGAAATCCCGCCAACACGATCCAGCTCAGCCGTTGGTCTTTTCTCGCTCCAATCCACAGTGCCGCGCTCAGGGCTGCTCCAGTCAGCGCGCAAATCCAGGGATTCCGAATCAGCAGCAGCGCAATCATTGCCCCAGCCGACAGCACGATCGCTAGCACCGCCCTTCGCTTGCGATCCTCATGCACGCGTTTCCACTCTTGCTCGCGCGTCGCATCTGCTCCTCCCATGCTCAGCACCGTCAAATCCAGCGACTGGCTCTCGTCCTCCCCGAAGTAGGGAGTCCTCACGTATCCCGTTCTTGGATACGTGATCCTGCTCTTGAGCCATTCCACGATCTGCCGCTGCCGCAGCAGGAACACAAAATACATCCCCAGGAGAACGAAGGTGACCCCGATCGAAAAGGGAGTGGCCGGCTTATGCCCGTTCAGCAGCAGGAACCACGCAATCAGCAGGCAGGTGAAGCCCGCAACAAGTGTCGCCAGTCCATCGGAAAACCAGTAGCGCCAGGCGCGCTCTTCGGTTTCGCGGATGGGAAGGGAAGGAGAATCGGCGGGAGAAAGCATGGGGCCTCCTTGCACAGACTAGTTTGCCATACAGACTTGAATTGTCAAGTCGCTTCTCAATCCTCTCCTCCTCACCTCTCTGTTTTCCTTCTTTCCTCGTATACTTTCTTTGTTGTCCGCCGTCTCTTATCTACTGACGTTTTGTTCGCGACCCCTCCACTCCTGTCGGAAAGGGAACTTCTAATGATGCTTCGTCATTTCTTGCCGCACCTCCGCTTTGTCCTGCCTGCTCTGTGCTGCCTCCTGTTCTCCACAGTTTTGTACTCGCAATTGCTCGACTACCCCCAAACGCGCAAGGATGATCAGGTTGACGACTACTTCGGCGTCAAAGTCGCCGATCCTTATCGTTGGCTGGAAGACGACAACTCCGCCGAAACCGCCAAATGGGTCGAGGCCGAAAACAAGGTTACCTTCGGCTATCTTGAAAAAATTCCCTATCGCGCCCAGGTAAAAGCACGCCTTGAGCAGCTCTACAACTATCCCAAGTACACGGCGCCTTTCCGCCGCGGCGAGTATCTCTTCTTCGCCAAAAACGACGGCCTGCAAAACCAGAACGTCGTCTACGTCCAAAAAGGCTTGGAAGGCGCGCCGGAAATTCTTCTCGATCCCAACAAATTTTCCGCCGACGGCACCTCCCGCCTCCTGAACCTGGATGTTTCCACCGGCGGCCAATACGCGGCCTACGGAGTCTCCGTTGGCGGTTCCGACTGGCAGGAAGTTCACGTCATGGAAGTCGCCACCAGGAAAGTTCTCTCCGACGATCTAAAGTGGATCAAATTCGTCGGCGTCGGCTGGGCCGGCAAGGGATTCTTTTACAGCCGCTACGACGCGCCGGAACCCGGCCACGAACTCTCCTCAAAAAACGAGAATCAGAAAATCTACTTCCACACTCTGGGACACCCGCAGTCCGAAGACGTTCTGGTCTATAAGGATGAGACGCATCCAATGCGCTTCCAGTCCGTCGGCACCACCGAAGACGAACGATACGCCATTCTCAATATTTCGGACGAGGCTAGCGGCAAGCGCGGCAACGCCGTCTTCTACAGCGAAATCAATGGCAATCCTCCGGTCTTCAAGCCCATCGTCCCCGAAATCGGCGAGGACCGCTACGAAGTCATCGACAACGTCGGGGATAAATTTCTGATCCTCACCAATCACGACGCTCCGAATAACCGCCTCGTTCTGTTCGATCCGGCCAATCCCAATTCTCCCTGGAAAGTCGTCATACCCGAAAAACCGGAAACGCTGCAGCGTGTCACCACCATCGGCGGCAAGCTCTTCGCCACTTATCTCAAGGACGTGGCCAGTCACGTCTACGTCTTTACCTACTCCGGCGAACTCGTGAACGAAATCGCTCTCCCCGGCGCGGGAACCACCGAAGGTTTCCTCGGCAATCGCACCGACAAGGACGCTTTCTACATCTTCACTTCCTTCAACTATCCGCCCACCGTCTTCCGCTATGACCTCGCCTCCAAGCGATCCGCCGTTTATCACGCGCCGGAAATTCCCGGCTTTAACCCCGGTGATTACGAAACCAAGGAAGTCTTCTACAACAGCAAGGACGGCACGCGCGTCCCCATGTTCCTGGTCTATAAAAAGGGCCTGAAGCTCGACGGCAACAATCCCACGCTGCTCTACGCCTACGGCGGGTTCAACATCACCATTTCACCGGCTTTCAATCCGCTGCGCCTCGCCTTGCTCGAACAGGGCTTCGTCTACGCCTCCGCCAACATTCGCGGCGGCGGCGAGTACGGCGAAAAGTGGCACGTTGCCGGCACCAAGCTCCAGAAGCAGAATGTCTTCGACGATTTCATCGCTGGTGCCGAGTGGCTCATCGCCAACAAATACACCTCCTCCCAAAAGCTGGCCATCAATGGCGGCTCCAACGGCGGCCTGCTGATCGGCGCGGTGATCAATCAGCGCCCGGATCTGTTTCGCGTCGCCGTTCCCATGGTCGGCGTCATGGACATGCTGCGCTTTCAGAAATTCACCATCGGCTCCCACTGGATCGACGATTACGGCAGCAGCGATAACCCCGAGCAGTTCAAAGCCCTCTACGCCTATTCCCCGCTGCACAACATCAAGCCCGGCGTGAAATATCCCGCCACCTTCATCACCACCGCCGACCACGACGACCGCGTCGTCCCCGCCCATTCCTTCAAGTACGCCGCCACGCTCCAGGCCGCCGCCAGCCGCGAAAATCCCGTGCTCATCCGCATCGAAACCCGGTCCGGCCACGGTGCCAGCAGCACCTCCAAGGCCATCGACCTTACCGCCGACATCTACTCCTTTGTCTTTTACAATCTCGGCGTCACCCCGAAGCCCTGACGCAATCTCCGCCGCTGCTCATCTTGCGGCGAATCGGCGAAGTGCGCCGCAACTCATCACGGAGCGGCCCGCTTGTAGTGGCCGAACTTTAGATCGGCGACTCCCCATGTAATGGCCGCACTCTAGATCGGCCACCGGTTTTGTGGCGGCCGCCTTTCGCCGCTGCCAGTGCTACACTTTCCGCAGCATGGTCTGCCCCAAATGCAAGGTGGAAAATCGTCCAGGTTTCACGCGCTGCTTCGATTGCGACGTCGCTTTAGTGAGTGTGCTGCTCGAAGAGGAGTCGCCGGAACCGGATTCTCCGGGCAACTCCCACTTCGCGAATTTTCTCGAAATCTGGCGCGGGGAAGACGAAGTCCTCCACAAGGATTTGCTCAAACATCTCAGAGACGCTGCAAACCTCGCCGAATCGAAGCCCATGCGCGAAGCCGCCGGTTGCGGCCAAGATCCCGCCGTTCGGGGCCTTCACCCGCGCTTCGGTTTCATCGTCCGCGTGCATCCCAAAGACGAAGCACAAGCCCTCTCGATCCTTCAGCAAATTCTGCAAACCGGCGCCGGGGATCTCTCCATTTCCGTCGGCAGGCCCGCGTCTTCCCCCGCCATGCCCAGGGTTCACCCGCCGGATCTGGCCCATCAACCCCAGAGTGAAGAGAACGAAGAGCAAGAGTGGAAATGCGTTTGGGAAGGCACCGACGGCGCACAGCGCGATTTTGTGCAAGCCAGTTTGCGCGAAAACGATATTCCCTCGGAGTCGCGCTTCCAGCGTCATTCCTATCGGGTCTTCGTTCGCGAGTCGGCTCAGCCCAAGGCGCTGGCGACGGTCCAGGAAATCGTCGAAGGCAAGCCGCCTTCCTTCGAACCTGATGAGTCCGAAGCTCTGGCTGGTTTTGTTTTTCGCGATCCCGCCAGCCAACTGGGACATCCCTGTGTACAGGCAAATTCTTCCACTCATGCTCGTCATCGCTATTTCTGGCAGCGTTTGGGCCGTCTATCAGGTTCTGCGTTACGATAAACATCCGCTGCATTACCCGATTATGGTCCTGCTTCCGTTTGCCTTCGTCTGGTATTACATCGGCCGCTATCTCCCGCGCTCTAGGCGCGGCCTTGGTCCCACCCTTCCTTAACCACAAATCAATTCCTACGACCGGCTTGACCCGCGCCGCCTTCTGATGTTTTCTGTTCTCTTGGCGTTTGTCCTTCTGGAGGAACCGTGATTCTCGATTCGATCAAGACCGTTGCTGTGCTCGGCGCGGGCACCATGGGCAATGGCATCGCGCACGTCTTCGCGCGGGCTGGCTACAATGTGATTCTGCGCGACGTCCAGGAAAGCTTTCTCCAGCGCGGCCTGGGCACCATCGACAAAAACCTCGATCGCGAAGTGAAAAAAGGGAAGCTCACCGAAGCCGAAAAGCCCCAGGTCCTCGCGCGCCTGAAGCTGGTCACCGACATGGCCGCCATCGCCCCCGCCGACTTTGTCGTCGAAGCCGTCCCCGAAAAGCTCGAAATCAAGCGCGCCGTCCTTACCGAAGCCGACAAACTCCTTCGCCCCGAAGTGATTCTCTCCAGCAACACCTCTTCCATCGCCATCACCACGCTCGCCGCGATGACCGGCCGTCCCGACCGCTTCGTCGGCATGCACTTTATGAATCCCGTGCCCGTGATGGTCCTGGTCGAAGTGATTCGCGCGCTGCAAACCAGCGACGCCGCCTTCAATACCACGATGGAACTATCCAAAAAACTCGGAAAAACCCCTGTTGCCGTGAACGATGCCCCCGGCTTCGTCTCCAATCGCGTCCTGATGCCCCTGATCAACGAAGCAGCTTACGCAGTGATGGAAGGCGTGGCCACTCCGGAAGCTGTGGACGCGGTCATGAAGCTCGGCATGAACCATCCCATGGGCCCGCTCGAACTCGCCGACTTCATTGGCCTCGATGTTTGTGTCGACATCATGCACGTCCTGCTCGACGGCCTTGGTGACCCCAAATATCGCGCCTGCCCGCTCCTCAAAAAATACGTCTCCGCCGGCTGGCTCGGCCGCAAATCCGCCCGCGGCTTTTACAGTTATTCCTAGTTTGGTCCAGGCGAACACAAGGCGAAAAATAATGTTTGCTTTTCTTTCGCCTTTGGCGTATTGTCCCTCCTGCAGGTTTTCAACAGGTGCCCTATGTACGACTCGCGTTCCACTGTCGCTAGCTGCATCGAACATGAGAGACTCACTTTTGAGCTTCTTGAGGTGCGCACTCGTGGCCAGTACCTTTCCCGTCTCCGGTCTTTAACCAGCCGGGAACGGGACGAATGGGACCGCCGGGAGCGCGCCGCGCTGGCCCGACTGGTGGATCACGAGTTGGAGCATGGCTGCGCTCGTTGAAGGCCTGGAGGTAGCGGCAGGACCTTGCTCCTCGTCTTTGCAGGGCCGGGCTTGCCCGGCTCGCTGGTGCGGCAAGGAAGGGTAGCATTGCCAGATACGAAATGGTAATATGCGGCTATCGTAACGTATCTGGGGCAGCCGTGGCGGATGTTCCCTCCGCCCGATGGACGATGTTCTCCGCCGGCCCATTGGCGATTTTCCTAATTTCCTCCACCGAGGTGTGAAATGGCAGATGAACGGAGCAAGTTGCTGGAAGCGGCGATTTCGCAGATCGAAAAGTCCTATGGCAAGGGCTCGATCATGCGCCTGGGCAGCAAGGATGTGCTGGTCCCGGTGAATGTGATTCCTTCGGGGTGCCTGTCGATTGACGCGGCGCTGGGTGTTGGCGGTTTCCCTCGCGGCCGCGTGATTGAAATCTACGGCCCGGAATCCGGTGGTAAGACCACGCTGACCCTGCATGTCATCGCCGAGGCGCAGAAACTTGGCGGCCAGGCCGCCTTCATCGACGCGGAGCACGCGCTCGACCCGGTCTACGCCCGCAAACTCGGTGTTGACGTGGACAACCTGCTCGTCTCGCAGCCCGATCACGGCGAACAGGCCCTCGAAATTGCCGAAACCCTGATCCGCTCCGGAGGCGTGGACATCGTTGTCGTCGACTCCGTCGCCGCTCTCGTCCCCAAGGCCGAACTCGAAGGCGAAATGGGTGATCCCTCGATGGGCCTTCAGGCACGGCTGATGTCGCAGGCGCTGCGTAAGCTCACCGCCATCGTTTCCAAGTCCAAGACCTGCCTCATCTTCATCAACCAGATCCGTGAAAAAATCGGCGTGATGTTCGGTAATCCCGAAACCACCACCGGCGGCCGCGCCCTGAAATTCTATGCTTCCATGCGCGTGGACATTCGCCGCATCCAGGCCATCAAGGATGGCGATCGTGTGGTTGGCTCCCGCACTCGCGCCAAGATCGTGAAAAACAAGGTGGCCGCGCCGTTCCGCGAGGCCGAATTCGACATTCTCTACGGCGAGGGCATTTCCAGCGAAGGTGACCTGCTCGATCTCGGCGTCGACAAGGGCATTATCGAGAAGTCCGGCACGTGGCTCAGCTTTGGCGGCGAGCGCATGGGGCAGGGCCGCGAAAACGCCCGAGTTTTCCTAAAAGAAAACAAGGACATCCGCGGAAAGCTCGAGAACGCGCTGCGCAAAAAACTGGAAATTCCTGTCTCGGGTTCACCAAGCGCCGCCGCACCCGGTCCCAATGGCCACGCCAACATCCCTGCGGAAAAGCCGCCCATGAAAGCCGCGGCTGCCGCCGCAGCCTCTGCGGCAGACAGCAAGGTCCCGCGCCCAGCCCGCTGATCGAGTCAACTCGAAATCTTCAAGGGCGGGCACCACTTCCAGTGTCCGCCTCTCTGTGCTCTAACAGTTTGCGGACGAAGGACACCGCGTATCATTCAGAGGGCCTTGTTTGCCCCGGGAATCTCCTGCATCCGCGTCTTTTCGAGAAAAGAACGCCTCTTGCCTCTCTCGAAATGACAACTGTGCGATTTTTCCCGCCGGCTTTGAATGCGTCTCAGGTACCTTAGGTTGAGAAAGCTCTAACGGCTCGGTCCGGTCCGTTTCTTGCCCGAAAGGGCAAGCTCTTTTCCAAATCCTTGCCCCCTTGTCCAGCGTTCAAAACAAAGCACATAACATCGTACTGGTCCTTATTATCTATTGTCGGGGCATCCCTTCCAGACGTAAACTACGTCTCAGTTTGCGAGCCTTTTCAAGCTTGCAAATGAGAACGTGCCCCTGAGACACGCGCTACATGATTCGAAATGAACTGCGCGTCGCTTGGGTGGCCCAAATATGTAGGAGTGAGCGAGCCTTTGACCTAAGTTGGAATGTCGAGTACATTTCTGCTTGTTTCCTGCTAGGACTACTAAGCGCCGCTCGGAATTAGGGTTTCATGATCAAGGAACTGGGGAAAGTGATTGTCGCGGCCCTGCTGATTTCCACGCTGGCTGTTCCGCTGCCTGCCGCGAATTCCGCTGCGGCCACCTCTGGCAAGTCGTCGGTGAAATCCTCCCGGAGGCGTCTTGCACCTTCCCGCTATAGCGGCTACGCATCCACCTACGCCGACTCCGTCAGCGCCGACGACCCGACCTACGACGATCCGGCTGTGCGCGCGGCTGCGGTCGAAGCTTTGGGGCGTTACAACGGTTCCGTGGTCGCTGTCGATCCGAATTCCGGACGCATTCTCTCCATCGTCAATCAGCGCGTCGCTTTTGGCGACGGCTACATCCCCTGCTCAACCATCAAGCCCACCATCGCCGTTGCGGCTCTCGAGGAAAACGTCATCACCAGCGACACCATGATTCGCGTCGCTCGCCGCCGCTACATGAATTTGACTGAAGCCCTCGCCCACTCCAATAACGCCTTCTTCGAGGAACTCGGCCGCCGCATGGGTTTTGACACCGTTTCGCGCTATGGCCGGCTCCTCGGTCTCGGCGAACTCGCCGGCTACAATTTGCCCGAAGAACATCCGGGAGCCTTCCCGACCGCGCCTCCGGCTTTTGGTGGCGTTGCGCGCATGTCCAGCTTTGGCCAGGGCATCCAGGTGACCCCGCTCCAGCTCGCGGCTCTCACCGCCGCGCTTGCCAATGGCGGCACACTCTATTACCTGCAGTATCCTCGCACTCAGCAAGAGGTTGAAAATTTCCAGCCTCGCGTGAAGCGTGATTTGAACATTGGCAACGTCCTGCCCGAAGTGCGCGCAGGCATGCTCGCCGCTGTGCTCTATGGTACCGCGCGCCTCAGCGCGGATCCCGGGGGCGATGAAACCCCGCTTGGGAAAACCGGCACCTGCGACGACCACAACAATCCTTCCCACGTTGGATGGTTCCTCAGCTACGCCGATGAAACCCATCCGCGCATCGCTCTGGCGGTTCTCCTCCGCGGCAACACTCGCCGCGTGAAGGGTCCCACGGCGGCGCAAGTGGCCGGCCACATCTATCGCAGATTGCGTCAGGAAAATTATTTCGGGCCAGACGTTAACGCCACCGCCCCGAAAAGTTACTCCACCGGAAAATAATCACCATAGGTTCGTTTGATACGGAATCGCCTGCAACGCCCACATTCAGGTAGGGCTTTACACGGTCCGCCTTGTGCATTGAAGGCAACTTCCTTCCCAAACTTTCCATGCTGGAATTTCTGATCTGTGGACTACTCTGCGTTCTTTCTACTTCGCCGCGCGTCGTGGTTGCGGCTTCACGTGCACGCTGATCACCGGTTCATGCAGCATTTGTTGCTCATCGAGGCAGTGATCGCACAACTCAAGGCAACTCTGATCTTCGTTCTTGGGATGAAACGTGTGGCGGCATTTGCGGCAAGTGCAGTAAGCCGGGAACTGCTGTTTTTCACGGACCTGAACTTCCGGATGGATCACGACGGTGAACATATTCTCTCCCCCATCGAACAAGGGCACGGCCCTTGCCATTCTGGTACAAAGCTACCCATTGAACCGTAAAGACTTAAGGCGTGCTCCCAGGCGTATCTGCGTGATTTTCCACACTTTCTGAAAGAGATGCCGCACCCCCTGCGGCCATCGCGCAACTCCGCACACCAGGATCGAAGGCCCGAATTTCATGCGCGTCTTTGCCGCACGCTCAGCCATTTTCCAGTCCGGCCTAATCTCCTGCTTCGCACTCCCGGCCCTTCATTCCGATGCGCTTCGCAGGCCCCCTTTGTCGATTGGTTGCATGTCTTCTGCAATCGGTTGACGTGAGCGGTGGTTTGGGCCAAAACGTGTACGTACGCTATTCTGGTTTGCCGCCGCGGGGTGAAGGTTTCTCCGGCAATTTGCGGTCGCATTCCGACGTGTTCTGGGGGAAGTGTGAAGAGATGCTTTTTGGTCGCTGCGGGTGTGCTGCTTGTCGCGGGCGTTTTCGTGGATGGATACGCGCTTTTCAAACGCCGTCAAATCGACAATGAATTTCAACGCCAGGTCGCTCTCGCCCGCGCTGAAAGCGATCGCATCCGCGCCGAAGTCGTCCTTCCGAGCGCCCGCAAAATGCCTTCAGGCGAGCATTTTGCCGACGCGCTGCAGCAATTTGGTTTGAGCCCCGCGGAAGTGACCAACGCCACTGCCGCGGCCCAGCAAGCCTACAATCTTCGCCAGCTCCGCGCGGGGAATCCCATCACCGTCGGCCGCTCCGTGGAAGGCGAGCTTCGCCAGATCGATTATAAAATTGACGCCGAGCGCATGCTGCACATCGTGCCGCAGGCCCAGGGCTTCTCCGCCGAAGTGCAGGAAATTCCCATGCACACCACGGTTGACGTGATTATTGGCCGCCTCGACGATTCTCTCTTCAACGCCGTTGAGGACGCCGGCGAATCTCCCGAGATCGCCATGCGCCTGGCGCAAATCTTCGGCTACGACCTCGACTTTTACACCGATCCCCGCCGTGGCGATACCTTTCGCATCGTCCTTGAAAAAAAGAAGTACGGCAATGGAGAAACCGCCGCCTATGGCCGCATTCTTGCCGCGGAATATCTGAACGGCTCCAAAAAATATGACGCTTTGCTCTTCCACGATCCCGAAGGCCATCCCGCCTATTACACCGCGGACGGAAAATCGCTCCAGAAAGCATTTCTGCGCTCACCGTTGAAATTCGCCGCGCCGGTCACCTCGCATTTCAGCAAGGCGCGCTTTCATCCCATTCTCAAGATGTATCGCCCGCACCTCGGCACCGACTACGGGGCCCCCACTGGCACGCCAGTGCAGTCCATCGGCAGCGGCCGCGTCATTTTTGCGGGGCGCAAGGGTGGCGACGGCAACATGGTCCACATCGTTCACAGCAACGGCTACGAAACCTATTATCTGCACCTCTCGCGGATTTTTGTGCATGCCGGCGAACACGTCGACATCGGCAAGACCATTGGCCTCGTCGGCATGACTGGTCTCGCCACCGGCCCCCATCTCGATTTCCGCATCGCGCAAAAGGGTCAATTCAGAAATTTCGAAACTCTGGGCCTCCCGCCCTCCGAACCCGTTAGCAAGAAAAACTGGGCGGAATTTGCCGCCGTCCGCGAACAGTGGCTCCCCTTGATGGAGCAAACCGACCAACTCCAGGCGCAGGCGAATTCTACCGGCGCAAGCCGCACTCGCTGACCTGGCGCTTACCTCGCGGCCCACTCGCCTCCGTCCCATCGCGCTCGTGCTCCTTGCTGTATCCATCCCGCGAGAATCCACATCTATTCAAAAGACTCCTCGCATGCTTAAATCGGCTCGGCTGCCTAGTCGCCTGGAGGTCTCATGTCCATCCGCCCCGTAAAGCGTCTGGTGAAATCCAAGCCCACCCGCGAAGGCGCGGGCGTCCACCTTCGCCGCGCCTTTGGCTTTGGCAACACCACCGATTTCGATCCATTCCTTTTGCTCGATGATTTCCGCAACGATGTTCCCGAGGATTATCTCGCCGGCTTCCCCTGGCATCCGCATCGCGGCATTGAGACCATCACCTATGTTCTCGCCGGCACTGTCGAGCACAAAGACAGCCTCGGCAATCACGGTGCCATCGCCCCCGGCGATGTGCAGTGGATGACCGCCGGCCGCGGCATCATTCATCAGGAGATGCCCAAAGGGGACCTTGTCGGCCGGATGCACGGCTTCCAGTTGTGGGCAAATCTCCCTTCCTCGCTGAAAATGACCGAGCCGCGCTACCAGGAGGTAAAAGCGCCCGAAATTCCCGAAATTACCGACGATGACGGCACCAGCGTGCGTATCGTCTGCGGTAGTTTCTGGGGCAAGCGTGGCCCGGTCGAAGGCATCGCCGCCGATCCTGTTTATATCGACGTCGCGGTCCCGCCCGGCAAACGCAAGGTTCTTCCTGTCGAAATCACACGCCACGCCTTCGCCTATGTTTTCTCCGGGGCGGGGAAGTTCTGCAACGCTTCCGAACCTCTCGAAGTTCCCACCGAGCCTGTCGCCTGGCTCGACACCAGGCCGCCTTCCGAGGCCGACAACCGCTCCCTCGTGCTTTTCGATCGCGGCGACGAAGTGATGGTGCAGGCTGGCGACGATGGCATCCGTTTCCTGCTGGTGTCCGGCAAGCCTCTCGAAGAACCCGTCGCCTGGTACGGCCCCATCGTCATGAACACCCAGGCCGAACTCCGCCTGGCCTTCGACGAACTCGACCGCGGCACCTTCCTCAATCCCAAGCAGTAGCGGCTACCTTCAGGTGGCCCATCTTGATGTTCCATCCTCAGCCCGTGGAGCCGCCCTCCGAACAATGTACTGGCCGAACTTCAGATCGGCCACTGGTAACACCGGCTTCAGCCTGTGTTCTTCTCCCGCCGTGCTCCATAACCTTGACGCCTCGCCACCCTTCTCCTAGCATCCACTCAAATGACTAATCTTGAACTTCTGCGATCTCCGCTGAATTTTCTGCGCGCCAATCTCTCGCAATTTCAACACCTGTCGCTGCTCGAAACCGAACAAACGTGGTGGTCCACTGACGGCGTCGCCATTTCCAACGCCGTCGACCGCGCCGGCACGCCCTGGGTGCGCATGTTCGATCGCTTCGGCACGCGCGCCGACGAAATTCTTTACATCCCCGAATATTTCACCATGTTGCGCCGTGGCTATCGCGCCGGTGCCGTGTGGCGCGCGCTGGAAGAAAAATCCCTGCTGCCCACCTATGAATTGATGTACACCATTTCGTTCTACGACCCCGGCGTGTGCTGTCCCTATACCGTTTCGCTCGGCACCGCCGTTCCGCTCGCCAAATACGGCGCCCCGGAATTGCAGGCGCAGTTTCTTCCTCATCTTCTGCGCAAAGATGATTCCGTCTGGCAAGGCGCCACCTGGATGACCGAAATCGCGGGTGGCTCCGATCTGGGTGCCGCGGTGAAAACCATCGCGCGACCCGTGAGTGACGCCTGGCTTCTTACTGGCGACAAATATTTTTGCAGCAATGCCATCGCTGATCTCGCCGTTGCCGCCGCGCGTCCCGAAGGCGCTCCCGCCGGTGTGCGTGGGCTTGCCCTCTATCTGGTGCCGCGTCGCCGCGCCGATGGCTCGCTCAACTGCTTCCTCCGCCGCCTCAAGGACAAAATCGCCACGCGCTCCGTCCCCACCGGCGAAATCGAGCTCCGCGACAGTGAAGCCTATCTGCTGGGATCGGCCGATGCCGGAATTTATCTGATTCTCGAAGTTCTCAATCTTTCTCGCATTGCCAACAGTGTAGTGGCTGTCTCGCTCGCGCAACGCTCCATGGCCGATGCGCTAGCCTACGCTGAACGCCGCGCGGCTTTCGGGAAGCCCATCGTGGATCAGCCTCTGCTTCGCCAGCAGTTTGAAACGCGTTTCCGGGGTCTGCGCGCCGCTTTTGCCCTCGCCTGGGACTCCGTCGAACTTCTCAACGACGTCTGGATGCAGCGCCCACCCTATTCCGATCGCTACCATCTCTTCCGCCTGATCGCTCACCTTGCCAAATACTGGACCGCGGAATTTGCCGTGGACACCGCCAAGTGGGCTATGGAAATTCACGGCGGACTCGGCACGCTCGCGGAATTTGGCATCGAGCGTTGGCTGCGCGAAGCCATGATCCTCGCCATCTGGGAAGGCACTTCGCACCGCCAGATTCTCGACGGCATGGAGGTCATCGAGCGCAAGCAGGCGCACAAGCTGCTGTTCGAGCACCTCGCTAAACTTGCGCCCGCCGGGGAGCTGCGGGTCATCGAAGCCGCCGTCGCCCAGCATCTGAAACTGCCTCCGGTCGAAAAAGAGGAGCAAGCCGGCGCGATTTTTCGCCGGCTCGCGATTTTCACCGCCGAGACGCTGGCCTGCAAGTATCCAGCGTAACTATATCTTCCGCTCCTTCGCTCCGGGAAGACGCACGCTTCGTCCGTCAGCTTTCAGCTGGTTGACGGCCCAGCACAGTCGAAAGGAGAAACCCATGGTCCGTCTGTTCGCCCCATTCCTTCTGCTCTCAGTTGCAGCTTCTCTTCCGGCCCAGGAAGTCGCCGAATTCCACACCGGCACGAAGTTCGCCGTGAAGCTCGCCGACTCCACTCTCCTCGGCACCGGCCTCCGCACCAAAACATTTCTTAAAGTCAAAGTTTATGCGGCGGGCCTTTATGTTGCCGATTCCGCCGCCACGGGATCTTTGAAAGGGAAGGCGGGTTCCCCCGAACTCTATCAACAGCTCGTGAATGGCGATTTCCACAAATCGATGGTTATGAAATTCCTCCGCGACGTCAGCACCAGCCAGGTCCGTGATGCCTTTCGCGAATCCCTGGGCAACGCGGGACCAAACACGGAAGCTTGGCTTGCGTACTTCAACGACATCAAGACCGGGCAGGAAATTGTCATCTCTTGGGTTCCTGGCACCGGCTTGACGACAAAAGTCGCCGGCGCCGAAAAATCTCCCATCAACGACAAGGCTTTCGCCACTTCCGTCTTTTCTATCTGGTTCGGGGCGAAACCCGTGCAGGATGATCTCAAGAAGGATCTTGTTGCGCGCGCACCCGAAGTCCTGAAATAGATCCAGCCGCCCGGCCTCATCCTAAGCAGGAATTCAGCCCCTTTTATCGATGAATAGCGGTGCAGAAAAGCGGGGAAGAGGGGCGATAGGGCCCGGCTTTAGCGTGCCAAACCACGGCAGACAACCTGGGGCTTCAGTCCCTGATGACCCTCAACCGAACTTCTAGGTCGTCTCCAGCGCCTGCTCAAAATCCGCCAGCAGGTCGCGCCAGTGCTCGATGCCCACCGAAACCCGCACCAGCCCGTCGGTCACGCCCGCCTGCCGGAACTCTTCCTCCGTATAACCGGAGTGCGTCGTCGTTTTCGGATGGCAGGCCAGCGTTTCCACCCCTCCAAGCGACACCGCGTTTCGCGCCAGCCGCAAATTGCGCAAAAACTCGAACGCCGCGGGCTTCCCGCCCTTCAATTCGAGCGAAAACATCGCCCCCGGAAAATCGCACTGTGCGTGAAAGATCAGGCTCTGGTCCGCATCCGAGAACAGCGTCGGATACATCACGCGCGCGATCTTCGGGTGACCCGCCAGATGTTCCGCGATGCGTTGCGCGTTCTTGCTCTGGCGGTTCATTCGCAACACCACGGTGGGCAGCCGCCCGTCCAGCAGCCAGCATTCATCCGGCTGCAGAATGTTGCCGAACAAATGCCGCTGCAGCCGGATCTGCTGCACCAGTTCCGGATCTTTCGCCAGCACCATGCCCGCCAGCAAGTCGCTGAACCCCGATAAATATTTTGTGGCCGAATAGAGCACCAGGTCCGCGCCCAGCGTCAGCGGATGCTGGAACGCCGGCCCCAGCAGCGTGTTGTCCACCATCACCAGCGGCCGGCGCATTCCCCGCAAACCCTTGTAGTTGGCCGCCGTCTGCGCCGCCCGCCGCAGGTCCGTCATCACCAGCGTCGGATTCGCTGGCGTCTCCACCAGCACCACGCCGAGATTCTCCGCCCCGCGAACCGCCTCATCCAGTCGCGCTCCCTGTCCGGCGGCAACCGGAATCGTCTTCACGCCCCATCCCGGCAGAAAATCCCGCAGAAAATGCTGCGTCCCGCCGTAAATCGGCACGGTGTAGACCACGCTCTGGCCCGGCCGCAAAAACGTCAGCAGCGTCGTCACAATCGCGGCCATCCCGGAATTGAACACCACCGCTGCTTCCGCCCCCGGTTCCAGCGGCACCGTCTGCGCCTCCAGAATCTCCGCGTTCGGGTGATTCAGCCGCGCATAAATCAAATCCACTTTCTCGTTGGCTTCCGGGTGCCCGCGACCGTTCGCGATATCAAACGCTCTCTCGGCCGCTTCCGGGCTTGAGAACACATAGGTAGAGCTCCGGAACACCGCCGGACGCGCCGAACCCACCGACAAGCTCGGATCGAATCCCCGCGTCAATATTTTCGTTGTCGGCCTCAACTCCTGCGTTTTGTGGTTCACGTCTTCCGGCATAGGTCACCCTTCAGTGTGCTTTTCAAAGTCACCGCAATCCGCACCTTCAGTGGCCACCATCCTACCCCCTCGGCTGTCGCCGTTTCTGTGACCCCTGAAACACCTCTCGCGTTTCACTTTTGTCGGGAATTGCGGAAAGCTGCCAGGGATGGCCTCTCCCACGCCACTGCCCCCGCGAATCCCCCATGTAGTGGCCTAACTTCAGATCGGCCACCCCGCAGTCACACGATTCCCGCATCCCGAGGCAAAGAAAAGCACGCGCCTGCCGCGAATGCGTTCCTTAATAAATGATGGGAAGTTTCGAAAAATCCGCTTCGGCTTCTTCTGTCACGCGCAGAATCATCAGCGTGCGGTCGTCGTGCGGCATGCGCCCCGGACCCGTATGCTCGTCGGTGGCTTTCACGATGCGTTGCGCCACCTTAAAGCCCGGATCGGCCGGGCTCACCGTTGTCAGCAGTTCTTTCAGCCGTTCCACGCCAAACTCTTCCTGCTCGCGGTTCATTGCTTCCTGAATTCCGTCGGACGCAAACACCACCACGTCTCCGGGAGATAAATTCAACCGCACTTCGTCGTACTCCGCTTCCGGCAGCAGCCCCAGTGGCATTCCGGAGATGCTGATCTCCGAGACTTCGCGGTCGCGAATCAGCAGCGGCAGCGTGCCTCCGGCGTTCGAAATGGTCAATTCGCGCAACGCGGCGTCGTAAATCGCAAACTGCATAGCGATGAAGCGCGCGTCCAGCCGCGCCGCCAGCAGCCGCCCATTCAATTGCTCGAGCATCGCCGAGGGCGAAGACTCGTTGTCGTGCACCAGTTCGCGCAGAATGCCGATGGCCAGCGAGCCATACAACGCCGCGGCCGTCCCCTTCTCCGAAACGTCGCCGATGGCAATCGCCAGCCGCCCCACGCCATAGGGCAGCAAATCGTAAAAATCCCCGCCCAGTTCCCGCGCCGGCACGTAGGCCGTCGCCAGGTCGAGCCCGGGAATCTCTTTCGCCCCGCTGGGCAGGAGTTGCCGCTGGATTTCCCGCGCGGTCTCCAGGTCGTTCAGCAGCCGCGCCTGGTTTTCGCGCGCCTCTGCAAACAGCCGCGAATTTTCCAGTGCCACCGCAATATACGATCCCAGAATGTTCAGCAGGCGCTCGTGCTCCGCGCTGAAGGCATGCGGCACCGTGCTCTCCAGGTCCAGCACGCCGATCAGCCGGTCCTGCAGCAGCAGCGGCACCACCAGCTCCGATCGTACTTCCACTTCGCTTTCGCACGCCACGTACCGCGGATCCAGTCGCACATCCACCACCCGAATCGTTCGCCGCTCTGCCGCCGCCGCTCCCGTGATTCCCTGGTGCAACGGCATCTGGAATCGCGAGGGCAGCGCATCGTTGTCGTAGCGCTGCGCGAACACGCTCTCCAGCATCTGCTCGGACTCGTTCCACAGCATCACGCTGAAGACGTGATAATCCACCAGCTTTTTCACGCGTTCCGCGATGCGCCGCAACAGCTCTTCGCGGTCTAGGATGGACGTCAGTTCGTGACTGATCTCATAGAGCAGCGCAATGCTCTGCGCCTGCTCCGGTTGCGTGGTGTACATCATCGGAGGGGCGGGGTCCGCGTCGCCGAGGAGCGAAAACGGAATCAGGTTGGGCGTGTCCGAGTCCATGGGGGAGTTCCAGCTAACAGTTTAGATGAAACACCCCGTTTCTGGTTTCACGCAATTGAAAAGAAATAGAAGAATGGAAACGAATTCCCAAGAGCCGTTTTGGTTGCGAAGCGGAGTTTTTACGAGGAGTGCGCTTTCCCGCTCCGATGCCAGGGAGCAAACCTCCCGCCTCTCAGGGGCCAAGAATAGCCGCGAATCGTCAGTCCAAGCGCTCTTACAGGAAGGAGAAACGCTTCGGCCGGTCGCCTATTTCACTTCCCATGTATCGCCGCCCTGCAGCAGTTTCTTCAGGTCGCCGGGGCCTTTTTGCTGAATGATTTCACCAACCTGGTTGTTCACCACGTCCTCATAGCGTGGCAGGTCGTCCCACGCGCGAAGCACCCCGATGGGCGTCGGAAAGCCCGGCCGCCCTTCCATGTGCGACAGCAGGAAGGCGTACGACGGCCTCGGGTGGTGCGCATCGTGGACGATCAGGTCCGCCTCGGTGACTCCGTTGCCCAGGGCTACAACTTCGATGTCTCCATCCGGCTTGCGGCGAATGCCTTTGTCCCGATTCTTGCCGAATACCAGCGGCTTCCCGTGCTCGATCTGAATCACGTGCTCGCTGCGCGCGTCTTTTTCCGTCAAGCTCACCCAAGCTCCATCGTTGAAGATGTTGCAGTTTTGCAGAATCTCCACGAAAGCCGAGCCCTTGTGCGCTGCGGCTGCGCGCAACGTGTCCTTCAGATGCGCCTGGAAAATATCCACCGATCGCGCCACGAACGTCGCTTCCGCTCCAATCGCCAGCGAAACTGGATTGAACGGCCGGTCCGGCGAGCCAAACGGCGTCGATTTCGTGATTTTGTGGAATTCCGACGTCGGTGAATACTGTCCTTTCGTCAGCCCGTATATCCGGTTGTTGAAAAGCAGCACCTTGATCCCTACATTGCGCCGCAACATGTGAATCGTGTGATTCCCCCCGATCGCCAGCGCGTCGCCGTCCCCCGTCGCCATCCACACTTCCAGTTCCGGATTCGCGATCTTCACTCCCGTGGCAATCGCCGGCGCGCGTCCATGAATCGAATGGAAGCCGTACGTGTTCATGTAGTAGGGAAACCGGCTCGAGCATCCGATCCCCGAAACCACCACGAACTTCTCCCGCGGGATCCCCAGCTCGGGAAACACTGATTGCACCGCGGCCAGAATCGCGTAGTCCCCGCAACCCGGGCACCACCGCACTTCCTGGTCCGTCTGGAAATCCTTCCTCGTCAGTGGCGGCAGAGCGGTTGTCGTCATGGCCATCTCCTAAAGACCCAGCACTTCTTCGATTTTCTGTTCCAATTCGTTCTGCTTGAACGGGCGCCCTTGAATCTTGTTCAGGCCCACCGCGTCCACCAGGTACTTGGCGCGCAGCACCCACAAGAGCTGCCCCATGTTGAGTTCCGGCACCAGCACCTTCTTATAGCGCTTTAAAACGTCGCCCACGTTCGCCGGCAGCGGATTCAGGTGCCGCAGGTGCAGATGGCCGATCTTCCGCCCCCTCGCCCGCTGCGCCTTCACCGCTTGCAACACGGAACCATACGTCGAGCCCCAGGAAACCAGCAGTAAATCTCCCTCCGGGTCCCCCGTCGGCATCACGTTCGGAATGTCCTGTCGAATCGCTTCTACCTTGGCCGCCCGCACCCGCACCATATTTTCGTGGTTCAGCGGCTCATAGTTCACGTTGCCGGTGGTCTCCTGTTTTTCCAGCCCGCCGATGCGGTGTTCCAGCCCTGGCGTGCCGGGTATGGCCCACGGTCGCGACAGCGTTTCCGGGTCCCGCTTGTAGGGGAAGAAGCCTTCCGCTTTCTTCTCGAACTTCACCGGAATCGCCGGGATTTCGTCCACTGTCGGAATCCGCCAGGGCTCCGCGCCATTCGCCAGATAGCCGTCGGAAAGAATGATCACCGGTACCATGTATTTCAGCGCGATGCGGCTCGCTTCCATGGCCACCCAGAAGCAATCGCCCGGCGTTGCTGCCGCCAGCACCGGAATCGGTGCCTCGGAGTTGCGCCCGAACATCGCCTGCAGCAAGTCGGCCTGCTCCGTCTTCGTCGGCAACCCCGTCGAAGGCCCGCCGCGCTGGATATCGCAAATGACGATTGGCAGCTCGGTCATCACCGCCAGGCCCAGCGCTTCGGTTTTCAGCGCCATGCCTGGTCCCGAAGTCGTTGTGATGGAAAGCAACCCTGAATACGATGCGCCGATCGAACTGGTGATCGCCGCGATTTCATCTTCCGCCTGAAACGTCAGCACGCCGAAATTCTTGTACTTCGAAAGCTCGTGCAGAATGTCCGAAGCCGGCGTGATCGGGTAGCTTCCCAAGAACAATTTCAGGCCGCACTTCTGCGACGCGGTCACGAATCCCAGCGCCAGCGCCTGGTTTCCGCTCAAATTGCGGTAGGTTCCGGGCGTGAGCTGCGCCGGTGGAATCTCATAACTGATCTGAAACGCTTCGGTGGCCTCGCAGTAAGAATAGCCAGCCTTCAAGGCCAGCTTGTTGGCCTCGGCCAGCAGCGGCTTCTTGCTGAACTTGTCGTCGATCCAGCGCACCGTCGGGTCCATCGAGCGGTTGTATAGCCAGTAGCACATGCCCAGTGCAAAAAAGTTCTTGCAACGGTCCATGCTCTTCGCGTCCAGCCCCAGGTTTTGCAGCGCCGCCCGCGTCAACCGCTGTAGTTCCACCGGGAATACGCGGAACTTATCCAGCGAATTGTCTTCCAGCGGGTTGGACGTAATATGCGCCTTGCGTAGGTCTGCTTCCTCGAAACTATCTGAATTGACGATCAGGATCCCGTTGGCCTTCAGGTCCCCGATGTTCACTTTTAGGGCCGCAGGATTCATCGCCACCAGAACGTCCACGGAATCTCCCGGCGTGTATACCTCTCCGGAAGAAAAGTTCAATTGGAAACCGCTGACACCCGGCACAGTTCCCGCGGGGGCCCGGATTTCCGCCGGGTAGTCAGGAAACGTCGCGATGTCGTTGCCATACAGCGCAACCGTGTTCGTGAACTGGCTCCCCGTGATCTGCATTCCGTCCCCGGAATCCCCGGCAAACCGGATTACTGCCTGCTCGATCACTTCGCGCTTCGTTTTTCCGGATGGAATTTCCGTCAATGTAGACATGTTGGCGCGTTCCCCCTGCTGTGGACGCCCCGCCTTGGAGCGAGGCGAGTGGTCTTTATCGGTGTGCGGTGCGCTATGCGGCCCGCGGGAGTGGACGCTCCACCGCCGGGACCCGATGCGCTAAGAATAGCACACCGTCACAGACCCGGTGTGAGCCACGTCACGCTCCGAATCGCTGCGGCAGGGGAGCGAATGATACAACGAAAAAAACGGTAATCAGTTCTGGGAAGGGCCTTCCGGAGCCTGCGGTGCGAATTGCCGCTTCACGCTCTCCATGCGGAACAAGAACATCCACCACACGCTTACCGGCAGCGTTGCGATCACCAGCGAAATCGCCATCAACTGCTTCAACGATTCCAGCTCGCTGACAAAATGATCGGGAAAGAAAAAAGTTTCATACGGCCGGAACGCGATAAACCACAGGCTAAAACAGATGGCTGCGCCCGCCCATGCCAGGGCTGCCGTCCTCGCCCACGGCTTCAGCTGAAACAGCCCGATCCCGGTCTGCACACCCGAAGCAATCAGAACGAACGGCACAAATGCAATCAGGAACGTGATCACTGGATGCGCCTCGAGTATGCTGCGGTTTCGCACGTCGGCTTCGCTGTTCAGCAATCCCAAAAAAAAGCTGCCCCAGATCGCAAACGCCGTGCCGCTTCCGAGGATCGCCAGCGTCGCCGCGCAGGTTACCCCAGCGGACCTTCGAGTGGATGTCCAGACCGATTCGCTCATAGCTGCAACTCAGAAGACCACAAAGCGGGTAACACTGAAAAGAGTACGAAAGTTGGGTTTTCGGTAAAACTCTGCTTGACGTTCGCTTTCTTTTCGCCTAAAGTGTACCTGGTTTGCCTGGGTTTGCATCCGGCTTGATTTTACGATTTTCGCCCCACAGTCTGGCGGCTCGCAACGGAGGTTCCTTATGGCTCTCACCAAGCGACAGAAGGAAGTTCTCGATTACCTCGTCTCCTTCGAGACCAAGCACGGCTACGCTCCCAGCTTTGAGGAAATCGGCAAGGGCATGCGGCTCACCTCCCTCGCCACTGTTCACAAGCACATCACCACGCTCGAAAAGAAGGGCTTCATTCGCCGCGGCTACAATCAGAGCCGCTCCATCGAAATTGTCCAACTCCCAAAGACTCCCAAGGAGCAGGTCATCGAGCGCCGCGTCCAGGAACTCCCGCTTGTCGGCCGCATCGCCGCCGGCCGCCCCTTGGAGGCGGTCGAGGAACGCGAAACCATCTCTCTCGGTGACTTCGCCCGCGGTGGCAACTCTTTCGTCCTCCAGGTCAAGGGCAGTTCCATGATTGAGGACCACATCATGGACGGCGATTTTGTGGTCTGCGAGCAAACCCAGGTTGCCAACCCCGGTGACATTGTCGTCGCGCTGGTTGCCGGGGAGGATGCCACCCTCAAGCGCTTTTATCGCGAAGGTCCCGGCAAGATCCGCCTGCAACCCGCCAACTCCGAAATGGCTCCGATTCTTGTTCCCGCCGGCGACGTCAAAATCCAGGGCCGCGTGATCGGCGTCCTTCGCAAATACTAACCGCCCTTCTCCAAAAAATCTGCCTTCCTGCGCTACACTGAGGGCGTGCCGCTCCCACTCCCACTTCCAGGCCCAATTTCTTGAAACGCGACCTTTCAACATGGCACTTCCCGCTTCGTTTTCGCGCCGCGGCCGTCGCGCTTGCCTTTCTTTTGTTTCTCCAGCTTGCCTTTCCCTCGGCTGGCGACGCCTATGCCGTGCTCTCCCATGAGGCCCTCATCGACACGGTTTGGGAAACGCATCTCAAGCCCCTGCTCAAAGCCCGGTATCCGCAGGCTACCGAAGACGAACTCAGCGCCGCGCAAGCCTACGCTTACGGCGGCTCCATCATTCAGGATCTGGGCTACTATCCGCACGGCAGCCATTTCTTCAGCGACCTCGCCCATTATGTTCGCAGCGGCGATTTCGTGTTGGCCCTGCTGCGCGATTCGCGGAATATTTACGACTACGCCTTTGCCCTCGGCGCACTTTCCCATTACGCCACCGACAACCAGGGCCACCGCATCGCCACCAATCGCGCCGTGCCCCTCCTTTATCCCCCGTTGCGCCGAAAATTCGGCAATTTCGTAACCTACGAGGACGACGAACTCGCGCACGTCAAAACCGAATTTGGCTTCGACGTTCTGCAAGTCGCCCAGCAACATTACGCACCCGCCAGCTACCACGACTTCATCGGTTTCGAAGTTTCCCGCCCCCTCCTCGACCAGGCCTTCCAGGAAACCTACGGCATCGAGCTGAAAGCCGTTCTCTCCGATGAAGAGTTGGCGCTGAATTCCTACCGCCACGACGTCAGCCAGCTCCTCCCCAAGGCCACTCGCATTGCCTGGAGCCTGAAAAAGCACGAAATCAAGGCGGACGAGCCAAGCGAAACACGCCGCCGCTTCCTCTACAATCTTTCCCGTTCTGATTACGAAAAAGAGTGGGGCCCCAATTACGAGCGTCCCACCCGCGAAGAACGCTTCTTCGCTTTTCTTTACAGGCTCTTGCCCAAGTTCGGTCCGCTTAAGGTGCTCGAACTGAAAACCCCCACTCCGGAAACCGAAAAAATGTTCGAGGAAAGTTTCAACGCCTCCGCTCGCGAATACCGTCGTCTGCTTACCGAGGAGCGCCAGGGCTCCTTGCAGCTTCCCAATGTGAATTTCGACGTCGGCAAGGAAACCGCCGGCGGCATCTACCGCCTCGACGACGACGCCCACGCCCAGCTTCTCCACAAATTGGCCGCCAAAAACTTTGCCTGCCTCTCGCCCGATCTGCGCGACGAACTTCTCACCTTCTTCGCGAGTTCCGACGCGCCCTACGACGTTAAAAAAGACCAGAAAGCCTGGGAACAACTCCAGGCCGAGCTCTTGGCGCTAAAGGCCAGCGCCTCCGCGTCGCTCTCCCCTCCGCCGCGTTACGCCTCGGCTCCCCCCAGGGTGAATCCTTCTGCGGACTAGGGTAGACTGCTTACTCCCTTGGGGCGTCCACGCTCTGAGAATGGGGAACGCGCTCCCTTGACCACCGCCAATCATCGCCTTCTGCTTGTCGGACTCCCCGGCTCCGAACGGGATTCCCTCCAGCAGCTTTTCGTTGGTGCTGGGTTCGAGGTCTCGCTTTCCGATTCCAACGAAGCCGCCATCCACGGCTTGGAGACCGCAAACCCCGCTTTGCTCGTGCTGACCGCTTCCGGTTCCTGCAACGAAACCATTGCCGTTGTTAAATCCAAAAGCCCGCAAACACGCATTCTCGTCCTGTCGCCCGGATCTCCGCAGGATCGCGCCCGCGCCCTGGACCTTGGCGCCGACGATGTGCAACCTCTTCCCTGGACCGAGCCCGAACTCCTCGCCCGCCTCCGAGCGCAACTCCGCCAGCATGACCTGTTGCAAGGCCTGGAAGAAAAGACCCGCCTCGCCGAGGAAAGCTTCGGCGTGGCCCAGACCGCATTCCAGGCGCTGGCTGTTACCGAAAAAATGACCCGCGACGCCTTCTCCCTCGAGCGCATCCTTAAAATCGGCGTTCTTTCCCTGATCGCCGTCGCTCTGCTCATCTCCGGCATCTTTCTCCTCTTCTCCCGCAAAGCCGAAAAGGAAACCCGCCGCGCCTATGGCGTCATTGCGCAACTCGAGCACAGCGTCCAGACCGAACAGCAGCTCCTCGCCGCCACCCGCAAACTCCGCGACGACCCCGCCAACGCCGACATGCTCCAGCAAAAGGAACAATTGCGGCAGCAAACCGAGGAGCTGAAGCAAAAGCTTGCCGCGCAAAGCGGCGAAGCCTCCGACGACCTTCGCCGCCAGCTCTCGGAAGCCACCACCCGCCTCGCCAAAATCGAGGGCGAATCGCAGGCCGCCGAGAGCATCATCCGTGAATTCGCTCCCAGCGTCGGTCTGCTCCACGTCTCCGTGGCCTTCAATGAAAAATCCACCGGGCGCCGCCTCCGCTATGGCGGTATCGATAGCGACGGCTCCCCGCTCAAGGATAGCGAAGGCAATCCTGTCTACACCACCGAAGGCCGCGCCCCCGAAGTGCGCGCCGATTTTTTCGGCACCGGTTTCATCGTCGGCGAAGGCAAAATCCTCACTAATCACCACGTCGTGCAGCCCTGGTGGCAGAATGACGAACTCGCCAGCGCCACCCAGCAGGGACTGGAACCCGTCATCGCGGAGATGACCGCCTTTTTCCCCAACGAGCCCAACGGAATCTCCATCAGCATTTCGCAAATTTCCCAGGATGCCGACCTGGCCCTCGTCCACGGCGATCTCTCCGAGCTTCATCGGCCAATCCTTAAGCTCGACGCTTCCAAGGAAGCCGCCGTTAGCGGCGAAGCATTGATCAGCGTTGGCTACGCCACCGGAATCGATGCCATCCTGGCACGCGCCGGTGAAAAGGCCGTGGAAGACATCGTCAAGGTCAGCTCCGGCGATCCCAAGCTGATCCTCGCCGAACTTGCCAAGCGCAAGCTGATTCGTCCTCTCGTCACCCAGGGCCACGTCGGCGACGTGCTCCCCGACAAGATTGTCTATGACGCGCAGACCACCTCCGGCGGCTCCGGCGGTCCGCTGCTCAATCGCCAGGGCGGCGTCATCGGCGTCACTTTCGCCATCGTCAAGGGCTTTGGTGGTTCCAACTTCGGCGTCCCCATCCGCTTCGCCCTTCCCCTCCTCAAAAAGTAGCGGCCGTCTTTTGCCCTGAGTGAAACGCAGGTAATCGCCTCTCCTTCTCCGTTCCTTCCGCTCCCCTCCGTCGCCTCTGTGATGTTAAACTGCTCGCACGGGAAGCCATGAAGATGCGTTCCAACATCGATTTGCCCATTGCAGGCCGCGTCCTCAAATTGCTGGCCACGCCGCGGCTGCCCGTCTACGCCAGGGATCTTCTGGTCGTTATCGCTCCGTGAGCGGCCCGCACCTGATCAAACATGAGCAGTTCCCCTCGCGCTTCCTGCGCAATCGCCGTGACCTGATTGTCTATCTCCCGCCCGGCTACGACGCCCAGTCCGGCCGCGCCTATCCCGTCCTTTACCTCCACGACGGCCAGAATCTCTTTGACGGCGCAACCTCTTTCATCCCCGGCCAGGACTGGCACGTTGGCCACACCGCCGACGCCTGTATCTACGAGGGCCGCGTCGAGCCGCTCATCATCGTCGGCATCTATAACGCCGGCAAGCAGCGCCTCGGCGAATACACGCCCACGCGCGCCCCCAAGCTCGGTGGCGGCCGCGCCAATCGCTACGCCCAATTTTTGTTGGAAGAAGTTCGCCCCTTCGTCGAAAACCAGTACCGCATCGCCCAGGGAGTCGACCGCACCGGCATCGGCGGCTCTTCCCTTGGGGGACTTGTCTCTTTGTATCTGGGGCTGAAAATGCCCAGAGTCTTTGGCCGGATCGCGGCGCTTTCTCCCTCCGTCTGGTGGAACGAACGCGTCATCCTGCGCTTTGCCGCCACCGCGCGCGCCCTCCCGCATCCGCGCATCTGGCTCGACGCCGGCACCCGCGAGGGCGGCCGCACCGTCGAAGACGTCGAGCGCTTCCGCGACGTCCTTTTGCAAAAAGGCTGGCAACTCGATCGCGACCTACACTACGAGCGCATCGAAGGCGCCGAGCACAACGAACTCGCCTGGGCCCGCCGCGTCGCCCCGTTCCTCCAGTTCCTCTTCCCCGCGCGTTGATCGAATCCATGTCGGGGCGGCTCTGTCCACCACCGCGAAATCCCCCGTAGTGGCCGAACTTCAGATCGGCCACTACGCAAGGTATCCGCACCATCGGCGAAGCCCAGCGCCGCTGAGCGGAACCATTTAACCCAGCGCGCCAGCGCTGGCTTTGCCACGCCCACGCCCCCAGCCTCGCACGGGCCGGCACAGCTCCACCTGCAACGCATTCCCAGCAAATTCCGTCCAATCCCATATATAATCCGCCCTTCACATGACCGCGCGCCCCCTCTCCATCCTCTGCGTCTCCTCCTATGAAAAAGGTCAGGACTTCCTTCGTGCCTGCAAGGCCATGGGCTGCACCGTCTTTCTCCTCACCGTCGAAAAACTCCGCAAAGCCAACTGGCCAGCGGATTCCATCGACGAAATGTTTTTTATGCCGGAGGAGCTTCCCATTCGCGATCTGCTGCACGCCGTTAGTTACGCCGCCCGCACCCGCCACATCGACCGCGTCGTCGCCCTCGACGAATTCGACCTCGAAAACGTCGCTGCGATCCGCGAACACCTGCGCCTCCCCGGCATGGGCCTTACCACGGTTCACTATTTTCGCGACAAGCTCGCCATGCGCGCCAAAGCCCGCGAAGCCGGCATTCTCGTCCCCGATTTCATCCACGTCCTGAATTACGGCGACCTCCGCGACTTCATGAATCATGTCCCCCCTCCCTGGCTGCTCAAGCCTCGCGCCCAGGCTTCCGGCATCGGCATGAAAAAAATCCACAAGAGCGAAGAGCTTTGGCCCTGGCTCGATCAGCTCGGCGACAACCAGTCCGACTATCTCCTCGAACAATTCATTCCCGGCAGCGTCTTCCACGTCGACGGCATCGTCTCCGAAAAGCAGGTGCTCTTCGCCGATGCTCATGGTTATGGCTCGCCGCCGCTCGATGTTTCCCATCACGGCGGAGTCTTCACGACGCGCACCCTCCCGCGCGATTCCTCCGAAGCCATCGCGCTGAAGGATATTCACGCGAAACTTGTGGACGGCCTCGGCTTGATGCGCGGCGTCACGCACACCGAATTTCTCAAAGCCCACTCCGACCAACGCTTTTATTTTCTGGAAATCGCCGCGCGCATCGGCGGCGCCTATATCTCCAACGTCGTCGAAGCCGCCACCGGCATCAACTTGTGGCGCGAGTGGGCGCATCTCGAAATCGGGGCAGGGAAGCAGCCCTATCAACTGCCGCAGCCGCGCCACGATTACGCCGGTGTCATCGTTTCTCTCGCCCGCCAGCAGGAACCGGACACCTCCGCCTTCAACGATCCCGAAATCGTCTACCGCATTCCCAAATTCCATCATGCCGGCTTTGTGCTGAAATCGTCTTCCCCTCAGCGCATCGAGGAGCTCCTCGCCTCCTACACCCAGCGCTTCGTCGCCGACTTCCTCGCCACCCAGCCCGTCCCCGACAAACCCACCTCGTAATTCCGTTGCTCCCACCTTTTCGCTTCCGCTTCCCCATCCCCGAAGTACAAGGTCTTCCCCTGTTCTCTTGCCTAGTTACTTTCTGGCACCCGCTTCCCATACTCTATTTGCTGCGCACTCCCCCGCGGTCTATCTTTTGCTTACCCCGGGCCGGAAATCTGCGTGGGGTGTGCTATCCCTTTGGGAGGACCGATGTGGGGTAACAAGAAGCCGGATACGCCTCAACCAGCGCAGCCGGAACCAAAAAATTTACCAGTCAATCCGCCGCCGAAATCTTCGCCGGCCACTTGGGAGGGAACAACCGCAATGAGTACAGATGCCATGCGTCCGTTGGGTGCAACCGCTGATCGCGCTACGGCGCGTCTCGGCCCGAGTCTGCATATCAAGGGCGAAATTTCCGGGAATGAAGACCTGCTCCTCGAGGGCTCGGTCGAGGGTCTTGTGCAGCTCGACGAACGCAAGCTCACCGTCGGCGCCACCGCCAAGCTCACCGCGGACATCATCGCCCGCGAAGTCGTCGTATACGGCACCGTCAAGGGCAATCTCCGCGCCAAGGATCGCATCGAGATCAAGAAAGACGGCTCGGTCAACGGCGACCTCACCACCGCGCGCATCATGATCGAAGACGGCGCCTACTTCAAAGGCTCCATCGAAATCGACAAGTCCGGCGAAAAGGAATCGGGCTCCGGCTCGTTCTCTCGCTCCGCTTCCGCTCCGGCCACCGCCGGCGTCGGCCCCAAGACCATCTGAGTTTTTCTAGCGGCCGCCTCTTCTCGGTTTTGAAGTTGCTTCTCCCAAGTTCTTCCCAAGACCGGCGCCTGGCAATCACCAGGCGCCGTTTTATTTTTCTGCGGAGAGGCTTATTACCCTGAGGAGTGCAAAGCGGGCGTCGCAGATTGCTCGCTTCGCGTGACGGAACACGAGGCACGGGCCACGCCACGCGCCCATCTTCCTCAATAATTCCCATCCTGCAAGCTTACTGCTCGCTATATTTAATATCTTGACATATGCCCGACTGGTAGCTAAGGTGTGGGCGGTTGTCCTCTTCCCAGAAGGGTGATTCCCCGGCCGGTCTCCTGCGAGCCGGCCGGATTCACTCATTCTGCTTCTCGCGCTTTGGGAGCCACGCTATGCGCTGCGGTGCGCACAGCTCAATTTTCCTTCTCGGCGCTTTCCTGCTCTTCGCGGAGGGTTGCGGGGGCGGTGGAGGGGGTGGGACTCAACCGCCTCCTCCGCAACCTGATTTTTCAGTCAGTCTCTCTGTCGCTACCCTCAGCCTTACCCAGGGCAATTCCAGCTCTCCGCTCAGCGTCAGCGTCACTGGGATCGGCGGCTTCTCGGGCTCCGTTGAAATCAATGTTTCGGGAGTTCCTTTTGGTGTCACCAGTTCTCCGCCCATCCCGTTCTCCGTTGTCGCCGGCCGGTCCTTGTCCGTAATCTTTGCTGCCGCGCCCAACGCCGCCACCGGACAATTCACTCTCACCGCGCAGGCCGTCAGTGGCTCGCTTTCGCATTCCGCTCCGCTCACACTTTCGATCCAGCCGGCCACGGCCTCCAATCTTTCGCGCTCTGTTTTTCTGCGCGACGATTCCGTTCCCGCCGTTGATGCTCCCGTCGGCGATCCCGTGCGTCGCCAGATCGTTTTCGATTCCACAGGCGCCCGCTTTTTCGTCGCCAATTCCTCCATGAATCGCGTCGAAGTCTATTCCGATTCCTTCCCCTCGCTGCTTTCCACCATCGACGTCCCCGCTGCCTCCAGTGTCGATCTTTCCGCCGACGGTTCCACGCTCTGGGTCGGCTCTCGAACCGAGGAACTCCTTGCCATCAGCACCGCCGGCTTGCAAGTCTCGGCGCGTTATCCCATGACGGGCCTCTCGCCGCTTCCCGGTGTCGTTTTCAATCGCCCCACGGAAGCGCTCGCTCTCGCCAATGGAAAAATCGCGCTCCGCCTTCGTCAGTCTTCCGCCAGCGAATCTCTCCTTGCTCTCTGGGATCCTTCCTCCAACACGGCAACCGACCTCACCTCTTCGGCGCCCGCGGTCTTCCAGAATGGACTCGGCGTAATGGCGCGTTCCGGTGATCGCACCCGCCTCTTCGCCGCCGCGAATGACTCCAGCGGCGCGATCGTCCTTCTTGATTCTAGCGGAAACGTCGTTGCCGGGCCGCGGGTTGTCGGCGCTGGAGTAATCAATGCCGTTGCCGCCAATTCCAATGGCTCGCAGTTCGCTTTGATCCTCAGCGCCGGCGGCATCCAGCAAGTTCTGCTTCTCGACAACAAGCTAAACGCTACAGCCACCTATACAGCCGCGAATACTTCCGGCCTCGTGTTCTCCCCCGATGGCCAGGTTTTGTATGTCGGCGAAGCGCTCGGCAACGGCCGTGTCGTCACCGTCCTTGCCGCCGCCAATCTCCGCAAAATCGGCCAGCTCTCCGATCTCGCCGTCCAGGGCGTCCCCACGTTCCTTCAGGAGAGCGACTCTTCGCATTTTGTCCTCGGCCGCGGCAATCGTGGCGTTGCCGCGCTCGATGCCTCTTCGCCCGGCTCGCTCTCGGCGCCCGCGCCCACTTTCGCGAATGCGCCGGTTGCCACTCCCTCCGAGGGCCCCAATGCCGGGGGGACCTTCGTCACGCTCACTGGCACGAACTTTCCGTCCGCTGCGCAAATTCGTTTCGGCTCGCAAACTCCCACCGCGGTAAACGTCGCCAGTCCCTCTCAATTGCAAGCAACCTCTCCTGCCAGCGGCTTCGGTGGTCCCGCAAACCTGACGGCTTACTTTGCCAACGGCTGGCTCGCCATGGCGCCCGACGCATTTTCCTACGGTCCCACGGTCCAGGAAATCCTGCCCAACGCCGGCTCCATCTCCGGTGGCGACACGGTCTATCTCATCGGGCACGGCTTTGGCACTGCCGCAGGCGGCGTCACCGTCCAGCTCGCCGGCCAATCCGCCAGCATTCAAAAAGTCGAAGCTCTGTCCTCCCTCGCACCCGCCTTGGGACTCGATTCCACTTATCCATTTCCCCTCGAGCGCATCACCCTCACCACTCCTCCCGGCTCGGCTGGCAAGGCCGATCTTTCCCTTACCACTCCGGCTGGCTCCGCCGTCCTGCCCAAATCCTTCCAATACATCTCCGCCAGCCAGACCTTCTCGCACCCCGGCCTCTACAAATTCCTTGCCTACGACCAGAGTCGCCAGCAGCTTTATCTCTCCGCCACCGACCATATCGACGTCTTCGATCTCGCCGCCCAGGTGTTCCGCACTCCGCTCCAACCGCCCCCGAATGGCCCGCCGCCCGATGCGGGCCTTCGCGGCATGGCTTTGACGCCGGACAACTCCCAACTGGTCGTCGCCGATTACGGCGCGCAAAACCTTTACCTTATCGATCCTGATGGCCCAGCCTACAACGGCTCCAAAGTTTCCGTCGGCGGCGTTCCCGGCTACCTCAACTCGGGTCCCTCGCGCGTCGCCGCCACCAGCGCGCAAACCGTTTTCGTCGGCCTCAGCGGCGATGGCGGCTCCTCCAACGCCTGCAACAATTGCCTCGGCCAGATGAATCTCGCGTCCTTCCCGCCCACTTATGAACCCGCGCCTCAGCCCGAGGTCACTTCCATCACCGGCGCGCCCATGCTTCAGGCGGATCACGCCGGCGATTCCGTCTTTCTTGCCTTCAGTTCGTTGCCCGGCGGCCCGCTCGCCTCCTGGTCCTCGTCTTCGCCCAACTCGTTCACCGTTTCCAACGCCAATGACCTCTCCACCGACCTCGCCTCTGCCGCTTCTGGTGCCATGTTCGCCGTTCGTTCCAACAACCTCACCGAAATTCGCAACGCCGAACTCACCCTGCTCGCTTCTCCCACTTCCGCAGAACTCGAGAACATTCCCAATCGCGTCGCCGTTCCCGGCATCGCGCTGCACCCTTCCGGCGCTCTTGTCTACGAACCATTCCTCGATGGCCCGCCGCCCACCGCGCCACCCGCAACGGGAATTCACGGTGGCATCGACATCCGCGACGCGCACAGCGGCCGCCTTCGCCTCCGCATTTTTCTGCCGGAACCCTTCGCCATGCTCAACACCGATGTAGACGGCCTTCACGGCGCCTTTCTCACCATCGACGAATACGGCCAGCGCTTGTTTGCGCTTACCACTTCCGGCCTCACTCTCGTTAAGCTCGCCAGCGTTCCTCTCGGCATCGGCACGCTCGCTCCTTCCGCTGGCGCTGCCGCAGGCGGCACCTCCGTCACGCTCACCGGCAGCGGCTTCCAATCGGGTACCACCGCCACGCTCGGCGGCAAATCGCTCGCCGTCACCTTTAAGGATATGAACACGCTCACCTTCACCACGCCGGCTCTTTCCTCCGGCCCGCAACAACTCGTCCTCACCAATCCAGACGGCGAAACCGTTTCCCTCGATGCCGCTTTCCTCGCGCAATAATCTTCCTCTTCCGTCTCCGTGTTCCTCCTCCGCGTCCTCCGGCTCATATCTCTCTCATCTCCTAACCATTCCGCTCCGTGCTTCATCAAATAGACGTGCCTATTAAGCGCCATTCTTCACTTTGCGAAGCGCACAAAGAACCTCAAGGATTCGAGAAAAAATGAATACTCGTAAGCTCGGCAATTCAGATTTGCACATCACCCCTCTTGGTTTTGGCGCCTGGGCGATTGGCGGCTCCGGCTGGGAATATGCGTGGGGCCCGCAGGAGGATTCGGACTCCATCGCTGCCATCCATCGCGCGCTCGAACTTGGCGTCAATTGGATCGATACCGCTGCGGCTTACGGCTTGGGTCACTCCGAAGAAATCGTCGCTCGCGCGCTAAAGGAATGGCGTGGCCCGCGCCCCTGCGTTTTCACCAAGTGCGTCCTCCGCTGGGATGCCAAGGGCAACATCTCCATGAATTTCAGCGCTGATTCAATTCGTCAGGAATGCGAAGACAGCCTTCGCCGTCTCCAGGTCGAGCAGATCGATCTCTACCAGATTCACTGGCCCCCGCGGGACAACGGTCCCGGTCTCGAAGAAGCTTGGCAGACGCTCGCCGCCCTGCAAAAAGAAGGCAAGGTCCGCTGGATCGGCGTCTCGAATTTCAATGCTGCGCAGCTGGAGCGCGCGCAAAAGATCGCCCCCGTCACTTCGCTTCAGCCTCCCTACTCCATCCTTCGCCGCGCCATCGAATCCGATGTCTTGCCCTCTGCGCGGCAACTCTGCATTGGCGTCATCGTTTATTCGCCCATGTTCTCCGGTATGTTGACCGGCGGCATGACCCGCGAGCGCGCCGCCGCCCTTCCCCCGGATGATTTCCGTAGCCGCAATCCCGAATTCAAGGAACCCAAGCTCTCCAAAAATCTGGCCCTCGTTGAAAAGCTCCGCGAAATCGGCGCGCGGCACCGCCGTGGTCCTGGCGAAGTCGCCATCGCATGGACGCTGCGCAATCCCGCCGTTACCGGCGCTATCGTTGGAGCTCGCAGCGCGAAACAAGTCGACGGCGTGATGCGCGCCGGCGAATTTCATCTCTCCACCGGCGAAATCGCCGAAATCGATTCCTTCACCGGCGCGCTCGGCCTCGCAAAAGCCGCCAGCTAAGCTCCAGCGAAGGGAATCTTCAAGTAGAGGCCTCCTTGCCCTGAGCGGCGCGCAGCGCATGCCGCTTCATTTCCACAAACGGGATCTCTGTCTCGCCCTCGTTCCGCGCACCGTGTGGTGGCCGAACTTCAGTTCGGCCACCGCCTGCCTCAGGCTTCACCCTATGCTCTTTCAACCCGCCAAAAATCTCCTTCTTCACAACACGCAATGAGATCCCCACACACGCTCCTTCTTACGCCCGCAAATAATCCGCCCGCCAATTCTGCACCATCTGCTTGATGGCTTTGCTTTGCTGAATTTTTTCGCTCAACACTTTCCGTGCCAGCACCGGCAGCTCCCCATCGCTTGCAAATCGCAGGCCAACTAACTGCGCCGGCGTGAATTCATGAATCCGCGGCCGCAAATCCTCCGGCAAAAGCCTTTCCATCCGTATCCGCTCTTCCAGCCGGATCACCCGGTCCTGAACCTTCAATGCAAAGATCCGCGCCAGAAAAATCGTTGCCACCAGCGCCGCCGCCGTCAGCACTTCCACCACCCCGTTAAACGTAATCCCCCCGTGAACCAACTGCACAATCGCGTTCACGAAATTCAGCAGCAACACCGGAACGGCAAAAAAATGAAAGGCCGGCACCCACTTCGCGTGATTCGCGTAATTCTGTTCCGCCATCTCCTTCTCCTCCATCTCGAAATATCAGAAACGTCGCCTGACCTTGGGGCCAGTTATCAACTCGCTGCAGCTCTCTTCGCTGGCGTTCAGCCATTCCCGCGCAAGCGCACAATCAAGGAACGCCCGCGAAAGATCGCGACCGGAGGTCTTTATGTCCAATCTCAGCTTCGCCCGTATCATGTACGGCGCATCGCAGGAAAATCCGGCGCCACTGATTTACCAGGCCCTGAAGTTCTCCGCTCCGCTTTCCGCCGCCTCCGCCGGATCTTCTTCTGCCAGCTCGGACCCGCTCTCCGACTCCCGCTCCGAAAGCCTCCTCCACAAAGCCTGGCACGCCCTCCTCCGCCACAACTAATCCTGCTTCTACGCGCAATCCCTGCGTTCTCAGCGCCTCTGCGTTAAGGTCTTCTTCTTTACTTCGCCTCTCCTCTGCAAGGCGCCGCGTGCAGCTCATCCTTGAACACCGCCCCGCCTTTCATCACAAACTTCACCTTCTTCAATTCTTCTATGTTCTTCAGTGGATCGCCGCTCACTGCGATCATATCCGCGTAGGCCCCTTCCCTCACCGCGCCCAACGCTCCCTTCTCATCCAGCAGCTCGGCCGGCCGCGACGTCGCCGCCTGAATCGCCCCCATCGGGCTCATCCCGAACTTCACCATCCATCCGAACTCATCCGCGATCGGCTCCTGCCACGGGATCCCGCCCATGTCCGTGCCGAACACAATCTTCAGATTCGCTTTCAGCGCTTTTCGAAATGTAGCTTCATGCACGCTCGCCCGCGCGCGGTCTCGCTCCCCGTCGGGTGTTCCCGCCGGCGCCCAATCGCCGTAATAGACTCCAATCGTCGGGCAATACCACGTTCCTTGCCGCGCCATCTGCGTGATTTGCGTGTCCGTAATTTCCAGTCCGTGCTCGATCGAATCGCATCCACCGTCCAGTGCCCTCTGCAATCCTTCTCCGTTGTACGCGTGGCACGCCACCTTCTTGCCCCAGCCGTGTGCTTCGTCCACGATCGCGCGCAACTCTTCCACCGTCAGCGTCGGTTGCGATGCCAGCCTCCCCTGCTTGTCCATCCACGAACGGTGCGTCATGTACACTTTGATCCAGTCCGCTCCATGATCCAGTTGCTCGCGCGCCGCTTTCCGCGCTTCCACCGGCCCGTCGATGATCTGTACGCCTTTCGGCAGCACCAGTTCCGGCGCGTAACCCTCCAGGTTGTAGCCCCCCGTCGACGAAATTCCCCGCGTCGCGCCGAAGATGCGTGGCCCCGGAATGGTTCCTTCTTCGATGGCTTGTTTGATTTCGATGTCGCCGTAGCCCGCGCCCTCTGTCTCCAGATCCCGCAGCGTGGTGAACCCTTGCTCCAGCGCCCGCTTTGCCGCATACGTCGCGCGCGCCGCCCGCAGCGCGATCCCCGCCTTCAGGATGTTCGCGTCATATCCACCCTTCGCCGGATCCTCGCCCCACAAAAACAGGTGTGTGTGCGAATCGATCAGGCCCGGCAGCACCGTCGCGTTCGATAGGTCGATCACCGTCGCTCCGGCGGGAATGCTTGCGGACTCGTCCGCCACTTTCTCAATCCTCTCGCCACGCACAAAGATCAGTTGGTTCTTACGTGCCGCCTCGCTTTGTCCATCGATCAGCATCCCCGCGCGGATCACCGTCAGCGCCGCTTGATTCTTCTGCGCTTGCCCGTACGCACCGATTCCCCACACCAGGGCAAGCACCAAGGCAATCTTCATTGGCTTCATCGCTCTCCCTCCTGTCCTGATTCTTGCAATACACTGTAGGGGCGGTTTCATCCCGCCTTCTTCACCACACGGGCCACCGCCCACGCTCTTCTCATGTCCCCAGCAAATTCCCCTGAATTCGCTGGTATCCCATCTCCTCGGCCCACAAGCTGAATGGCACGGCCGCCAGATCGTCCACCAGCGGCACGGCGTTCCCGTCTTTCGTTAAATCCACGGTCCGCAAAAAATGTTTGCAGGTCTCGCAGCACTCCATCCGCAGGTGCGGCATTTGCTCCGCCACATACACAGGCAGCTTCTTTTCGTCGTCTTCGCCGCATTTTGCGCACAAAATTCGCCGGAATTCCCATTCCAGCGAGCAGAAAGAACACATCAGGAACCGTTTGCCGCCGTCGCCCTCCGGCCGCAGCACGCCCAGCAAGGGCAGGGCATTGCACCGCGGGCAGCGGCAAACCGTCATCACCGGAGCGGGTGGCAGCATCGCCCCTCCCACAAATTCCGCATAAGGTTGCAGCATCGCCCGCGCAAAAAAGTTCCGCATCGTCTGGTGATGCGAATCCTCTTCCAGGACCGCCGCTCCCGAATCCGATTGCATCAGCCCTGTTTTCCAGAATTCCCCAAGGATTTCTCCCTGCCGTGCCCAGCCCTTGGACTGAAACGCTCGCGCCGCTTCCGCCAGCGCACCCGGGCCCCGTTCTCCAACAAGTTCCAGCAGCTCCCCGAACGCCTCCAGCACCACGCCCAGATTCAATTCCGAGCGCAAATCGCCGCTCGCCGGCGCAACGCCATTTTTTCCCCACGATTTGAGGAGCGCTTCATAATAGTTTTTCTGGAAATTGGCCAGCACGCCGTAGAAGGAGAGGATCTCGCGTGCGGCAAGCTCTGGGCGTTCCGCCAGCCCTGCCGCGCGTTCGATCCGCGCGCGGTAGTTCGCCTTCCCAGCCGTGAGAATCGTCATTTCTGCGTTTCGGTTTCTCCGACGATCTCTTTATACCAGCCCGGATGGTAGCGCTTCGCAAACGCCAGCGAAACGTCGCCGCGAATCACGCTGCCGAATGCGCCGCGTTCCGCGAAGACCCCCATATAAACGTGGATCATGAAATTGCCGATTGTAAGCAATGCCGTCCCCGCATGTACGATCACCGCCAGATAGCGCAGCCAGCGCAGGTTCCACGGTATCGATTCCGTGAACCACAGCACCAGACCCGAAGCCAGCAGCAACAGCCCGCCGATAAAGAAGCTCCAGAACAGCAGCTTCTGCCCGGCGTTGTACCGCCCCGCCGGCGGCATCTGATCGTCCTGGTTCCGGATGTAGTGGCCCAGCGAATTCCACCACTCCTTGTCCACTGGCTCAAAATTCATCTGGCTCGCCCACAACGTGAACATGTAGCAGACCGACACGAAGAACACCAATCCAATCCACGGGTGCAGCATCCGCGAAAGTTCGGCGCCGCCCAGCATCGTCGCAATCCAGAAAAGCCACGGTGTCCAGAACGCCAGCCCAGTCAGCATCAGATAAATAAACGATCCCGCCGCGATCCAGTGGTTCATCCGCTCCTTGAAGCTGTAGCGCAGAATGTGGTCGTGGGGAATGATTTGCTCGGGGTGATACCCGATCATGCCTCTTGGCTTCATGCGCCCCCCTTCGGAGCCAGATCGGCCTCTTCACGCGCCTTGGGTCCAAACTTCAGGTAGTGCACGAACAGCCCAATCAACCCGCCGACCATGGCAATGTTCCCCAGCCACTTGAGTGGGTGCTTCCAGAATTTCACCGCCAGCGGAATTGACGGATTGCTCGGCAACCCTCCGTAAAGTTCCGGCTGCGTCGCGTCGTGCAGCACGTAAATCACCCCCGTGCCTCCGACGCCCGGGGGATCATAAACCCCGGCCTTGTCGTAGCCGTAGTGATCCCGCAACTGCTTCGCGCGAATACCCGCCAATTCCGTCATGTCGTCCTTGCTCCCAAAGTGCAGGCAGCCCGTCGGGCAGGATTTGATGCACGCCGGCTCCAGCCCTTCGCTAACGCGATCCGCGCACAGCGAGCACTTGTACATCCGCTTCGTCACGTTGTTGAACTTTGGAATATTGAATGGGCAGCCGGTGATGCAGTAGCCGCAGCCGATGCAGTTCGCTTGCTGGAAGTCCACGATGCCGTTGGTGTATTGCACAATCGCGCCGTCGGCCGGGCACGCTTCCAGGCATCCCGGCTCCGCGCAGTGCATGCACTGATGCTTGCGCATCAGCCATTGCAGCGTGCCGTCTTCCCGCTCGTGCTCGTTGAACAGGATCAGGTTCCAGTAGTTCCACCGCGTTTCCGGCATCGTCTGGTACGTATTGCCGAATGCCGTCGGCGAAAACGGCATGTCATTCCATTCCACGCACGCCACTTCGCAGGCCTTGCAGCCGATGCACGTCGTCGTGTCCACCAGCTTGCACACCTGATATTGCCGCTGCGTGTCCTCGCCCGGCACCGTTCCCGAGTGCGCCGAAATCTTCTGTATGCGTAGTGTCGCTTGGCTCATGGCGGCCTTCCTACGCTTTCTCGACCTTCACCAGGAATCCCTTGAACTCTGGTGTGTAGGCGTTTGGATCGACCACTGTCGGGCTCAGCAGGTTCACCGGCGTCTTCGCCGTCTTCCCCTCGTCTTCCGCGATCCCGCGATAGCCCCAGTGAATCGGAATGCCGATCTGGTAGGTTTTCTTGCCGTCAATCGTCATGGCTTTGATGCGCTTGGTCACCATCGCCTTGGCAATGTACGCCCCGCGCGCGCTCGAGACCTTGATCCGCTCCCCGCCCTGCAATCCCATTTCCGCGGCCATCTCTTCGGAAATCTCCACGAAAGGTTCCGGCACCAGTTGCACGTTCATCGGATTGTTCTTTGTCCAATAGTGATAATGCTCGGTCAGGCGATACGTCGTGCAAATCACCGTGTATCCGTCCTTCACCGAACCATACTTGTCGTCCGGCGTCTTGTACCGCCGCACCACCGGGCTGTGCCTCTGCTTCGGATGCAGCAGGTTGTTTTCCACCGGGCTTTCCACCGGCTCGTAGAACGTCGGAAATGGGCCGTCCGCGAACGCGCCCAGCGGCCCGAAAATGCGGCCCACGCCTTCCGGATTCATAATGAACGGCCCCATGTGATCCTTCGGGTGCGAGTCCGCCTTAAAGTCCGGCACATCCACGCCTGCCCACTTCTGCGTCCCTTCGTTCCACCACACCTGCTTGCGCGTCGCATCCCACGGTTTTCCGTCCACGTTGCACGACGCCCGGTTATACAGCACCCGGCGGTTTACCGGCCAGGACCACGCCCAGTTCGGATGCACGCCTAGCCCGGAGGGATCGGCCGGGTCACGCCTCATCGTCAGATTGCCCGCTTCCGTGTACGCCCCGCAGTAAATCCAGTTGCCGCTGCTGGTCGTCCCATCGTCTTTCAGCCAGGCAAACGACGGCACCTGCTGCCCCGCTTTTATCTGCTGCTTCGTTGCCGGATCTTCGGCGTCCGCGAATGTCTTCCCATTGATTTCCTTCAGCACTTCAGCCAGTGACGGATCCGAGGGATTCGTATACGCCCAGGTCAGTTTCAGGATCGGGTCCGGGAACTTCCCGCCTTCCTTCTGATAGAGCTCGCGCGTCTTCAGGAATATTTGCGCCACGATCCCTTGGTCGCTCCGGCAGCCGGGCGGAATCGGCAACGCCGCATTCTTCCATTGCAGCCATCGGGCGGAATTGGTGAACGACCCGTCTTTTTCCGCGAATCCCGCGCAGGGCAGCCGGTACACCGTGGTCTGGATTTTCTTCATCTCCTCCTGCGTGATTCCCGGAGATCTCCAGAATTCGCTGGTCTCGTCCGGATAAATCTCTCCCACCACCACCCAGTCCGCTTTCTTCAGCGCGTCGATGTTCTTGTTCGAATCGGGCCCGATCATCACCCCGTTCATCCCGAAAGCAAATAAACCTTTCACCACGCCGTTGTACATGTTGTCCCAGATGTTCACCCAGGAATAGTTGCGGTCCACCTTCGGCAGGTAGTCGTAGGCCCACTCGTTCTGTTTGGTCGCCGCGTCTCCGTAAAACGCCTTCATCAGGCTCACCGCGAACTTCGGCGTGTTCGACCAGTAATTGAACGACGCCCAATCGCCCGGCTTGGATGGCGTCGGCGTAATCCGCTTCATCCACCCCTCGAACGAGCCGTCCGCCGGGATGGGAACCTTCAGGTATCCCGGCAGGTTGTCGAAAATTCCCGCCATGTCGGTCGCGCCTTGAATATTCGAGTGCCCGCGCAGCGCGTTCACTCCGCCTCCTGCCCGCCCCACGTTGCCCATCAGCAATTGAATCATCGCCGCGGTGCGGATGTTCTGCGTCCCGAAGCTGTGCTGAGTCCACCCCAGCGCATAGATAACCGTGGCTACCTTCTTGGTATCTCCGTCCTTGCGGATGGATGTGAACAGGTCGCACGCTTGCAAGTATTTTTCCCTGGGAATGCCCGTGACCCGTTCCACCATCTCCGGTGTGTACCGCGAATAATGGGCCTTCAAGAGCTGGAATACGCACCGCGGATTCTGCAGCGTCGGGTCGAAATCCACTCGCTCGGGCAGCCCCGGCAAGCCAGCCGGCTGGCCGGGCTTTGCCGCAGCCGGTTTGCCCCCGCTTCCTTCGTAATTCCACGTCGCGCGGTTGTAGCTGAGGCTCTTCTCGTCGAAGCCCGAAAACACGCCTTCGTCTTCCGGCAGCTTGAATTCCTTGTCGACGATGAATCCCGCGTTCGTGAAGTTGACCAGGTATTCTTTGTTGTATCTCTGGTTCTCGATCAGGTAGCGGATCAATCCCCCCAGAAACGCAATATCCGTCCCCACCCGTATCTGCGCGAAAAAGTCGGAAACCGATGCCGTCCGCGTGAACCGCGGATCCACCACGATCAACTTTGCGTTCCGGTTGCGTTTCGCCTCGATCACCCACTTGAACCCGCACGGGTGATTCTCCGCCGGGTTGCCCCCCATCACCAGGATCATGTCGGCATTCTTGATATCCACCCAGCCGTTCGTCATCGCGCCCCGTCCAAACGTTGGTCCCAAACTTGAGACCGTCGGGCCGTGTCAAACTCTGGCCTGGTTTTCTATATGCACCACCCCCAGCGCCCGCATTGCTTTCACCACCAGGTAATTGAACTCGTTGGTGTCCGTGCAGCCCCCCGTGAACGCGATCGATTCGCAGCGGTTCACCTTATTCCCGGCCGCGTCGGTCTCAATAAACGTATCGTCGCGCGTCTTCTTCACCTTTTGCGCGATTTCCCCGATGGCCTGCTCCCAACTGATGTCTTCCCAGTCCGTTCCCCCCGGCCGCCTCACCTGCGGCTTCAGCAGCCGCCGCTCATTCAGGATGTCTTGTTGCAGCGAAGCGCCCTTGGGGCACAGCGTCCCGCGATTGATGGGATGATCCGGGTCGCCTTCCACGTGGACCACCTGCTTCGTGACGTTTTTCGCCCCGTCCCCCAACGTGTAGATGATCACTCCGCAACTTACCGAACAATAAGGACACGTCGAGCGCGTCTCGCTGGCTCGCGCGATCTTCAATCGGCGAAGCTCCGCGTAAGCCGGCTTCAAGTCGAAGCCAAACAACGCGGCGGCTGTTCCACCTACTGTTGCGACTTTAAGAAAATCTCGGCGTGAAGCGTCCATGGGGACCCCCTGAGTAGGACCACTGGAGCATAAGCGCGGCCCCTAAGTCATATTTCTTCCTCAGCCACGTGTCAAGACAAAATCCTCTCCGCTCTGCGGATTTAGGCCGTCATTTCGATGTACTGCATTCAATATCTGTTTCAAAAATTTTATAGTTTAAAGTTTGATGAATTCACTGTGAACGGCCGCTTATCGAACAGCTAGAAGCCCCTCGGCGATCCTCTTTCTGTTCTCTTTCACCCGCGTAACCTTCGCTGCACACCGGTGCAAGTTTCCCTGCGCTTTTTCCTCGATCTGCCCAAAAATGGTCAAAGCCGGACTTTATCCTCCGATCCGGCTGCCTCGTCGAGGGTCGTGTTTCTCCTCGCCACGCCCCGGTGAATAGGTGTGCTCTTTCTCGGTCCACTGATGATGAGCAACGGTACAAAACCAGCGAACTCTGCCCCGGTCGGAGAGCCACCTGCCGCGTTTTCTCGGCTGGGTTTGTTTCTCACCCTGGCGGTCGCGGTCTTCACCCTTTGCTGTGCTGTCGCCCTGCCGAAAAGCTACTCCCTCGCCTGGATTGGCGATACCCTGCAGACCGCGTTGTTGGCCGCCTTCGCGATTCTCTCCTTCCAGAACATGCTTCGCTCCCACGCCCACGTCCGGGGCTTCTGGATGATGATCTTTTCGGGGGCTTCAATCTGGTTTGCCAGCCAGGTCGTTTGGTCCATCTACGAACTCGCGTTCCACATGCAGGTTCCCGATTCCCCTCTCGCCGATTTTCTACTCATTGCCAAGCTTGTCCCCCTCACGGCCGCGCCCCTTGTGGAGCCGCACAAGACCCAGGACTCCCGTTTTCGTGCTTTTGGCCTCCTCGATCTTTTTATCCTCATTCTCTATTCCCTCTATCTCTTTGCTTTTTTTGTCTATAGCTATCGCCTCGTTCCCGGCCCGCTCAATCTTTATAACTCTCGATTCAATGTCGCGGATTCTGTGGGCGATTTTCTGTTTGTCTTCGTCTCCGGCTTGACCTTCTTCAAGTCGTCCGGCCGCTGGCGCCCCATTTTCGGAATCCTGTTTTTGTCCGCTCTTTCCTATGGAATTGCTTCCAGCCTCAACGATGTCGTCATCGATCTGGGCCGCTACTACACTGGATCTTTCTACGACATTCCGCTTGTTTCCGGCATGGCTGGCTTCGTCTGGCTTTGCTTGTCGGGGCGGGCTCTGCTTCCCTCAGGCGAAGCAGACTCCGCCTCCAGCTCAACCGAAGCCCTCCCTGGCCGCCAGCTCCACTTTCTCCCTTCCCACCTGGCCATGTTGGTCACCATTTCCACGCCTGCCATTGGCCTGTGGCTCCTTACCACGCAATCCAACGCTGACCGCCTCTTTACTTTCCGGCTCGACCTCACACTCGGCACCATCTTCCTTCTCACCCTGCTCCTTTCCATCAAGCAGGATCTCCTCAGCGTCAGCCTTTTCGGCTCGCTGCGCCACCTCTCGCACACCTATTCCAGCATCGACCGCTTCAAGCATCACCTGGTGCAAAGCGAAAAGCTCGCCACGCTCGGCGAACTCGTTGCCAACGTCGCCAACCACATTAGCGACGCCATGACTCGCATCCGCGAGCAATCCGCTCTTATCACCTCTCGCTCCCCCGCCGACTCCCGCACCGGCTCTCTGGCCTCCAAAATCGGCCAGTATGCCCAGCGCACGGACTCACTCGCTGAAAACATGCAGCGCTTCGCCCAGGAAACTCCCCTGCAACTCGCTCCAGTCGAGCTGAAGCCTCTGCTCGAAACCGCCCTTCATCTCAGCCGCATCGGCAAACTCCCCAATCTCAACTTCGAACTTCAAGAAGATCCTTCCTGCCCGCCTGTCCTTGCGGATTCCAGCCAATTACTCCATGTCTTTCTTCAGATCATTGCCAACGCCATCGACGCCTTGCAGGAAGTCGGTGGCGGCGATCTTCAGATTTCCATCCGCCCCTGCCATCCTCAGGTCTGCGTGCAATTCTCGGACAGCGGCCCCGGCATCTCCCAGCCCGAACGCGTCTTCGAGCCATTCTTCACCACCAAGCCTGTAGGGAAGGGAACTGGCATGGGACTCAGCACGTGCTACGGCATTATTCGCCAGCACAGTGGCGATATCTCCTGCGGCAACCGCATCGAAGGCGGCGCCTACTTCACTATCTTCCTTCCGGCCGCCGTTTCCGCCGACTCCTCTGCCCGTGAGTCCTTGCTGCTGGCTGCGGAGAATGCCCGATGAGCCTTCAGCCCCGCCAGAAGCGCCTGATGGCCATCGCTTCTGCGGTCTTCGTGCTTCATCTCGTTGTCGGCGCCACGTTTAAGCCTTCCTTCGGCCTGACCCTTTTTGGCGATGCGCTTCCTTGCGTCCTTCTGATCCTCGCGATCCTCGCCGTCCGGGAGAACTTCCGCATCCATCGTGGTTTGCTTCCTTTGTTCTGGAAGCTGATGGCCGCTGGCTTTTTCCAGATGTTTCTCTCCGAATGCTATTGGTTTTACTACGACTCTCTGCGCCGCCATTCCAATCCTTCCCCGGTCCTCGGCGACGTCTTCTTTCTCCTTGCGCACGTCTTCTTTCTCTCCGCTTTTGCCCTGCGGCCCCATTCCGCGTCCGCCGGCCGCGACATCCGTCTCCGCAATGTCGATTTTGCCCTGCTCATGTTCTGGTGGCTGGCCCTCTACGGCTATTTCGCGCTTCCTTGGCAGTCCGTCATTCAGGACTTCTCCAAATACAATCCCGCCTATTACCTGCTCGCTCTCATCCAGCACCTTGTGATCATCATGGTTCTGGCGGTTGTCTGGAAGCGTAGCAGCGCGTTCTGGCGAGCTTTCTATGGTGCCTGCATTCTCATCTTCGTGCTCATTGCCGTTGGCAATCTGCTCCTCAGCGTCGCCATCGACAAAGGCCTCTATTACGCCAGCAGCTTCTTCGACACTCCCTTTCTTCTTTCTCTCGTGCTGTTCACCATCATCGCCTCCCTCGGCCCCTCTCTGGAGCCCTTCGAGGACAAAACTCCCAACCGCGAACTCAATCAGAGCCTCTGGACCGCTCGCATCGCCATGCTCGCCATCCTTTCCCTCCCCATCATCGCGATTCTCGGTACCATCGAAAAGAACGTTCCCGCGGACGTCGCGCGCTTCCGCCTTCGCCTCGTCTTTGGCGCCATGCTGTTGCTCAGTGCGCTCGTCTTCCGGAAGCTCACGCTTCTTGCCCGCGAGCTCTCCCATCTGGTGCGGCTCTCCCAGGCTTCCCTTGAAAATCTGCGATCTGTGCAAGCCCAGGTGACCCACGCCGAAAAGCTCACCGCTTTGGGCCGTCTGGCCGCCGGTGCCGCGCACGAAATCAGCAATCCCCTTACCGCCATTCTTGGCTATTCGGAGCTTCTCGCCGACCTGCCCTCGCTCTCCCCCTCCGACCGCGAAAGCGCACTCATCATCCAAAAACAGGTCCACCGCGCCCAGTCCGCCGTCAACAGCCTCCGCAATACGCTACGCAATCCGGATGCGCCGCATCCTACCCTTACCGGCAAGCCCGCGGACTCCTGACCCCGCGCGCCGGTCTCTCTATGCCTCGTGTCGCCTTTCTCGCTTTCGAATTTCTCGCCGTCTTTTGCGGTCTGCCGCTTCTGATCTATTACCGCCGCCTCCCCAATCTTCCGATCCCTTTTCTCCTGGCGGCCGCGCTCGTCGCTTTCCTCCTTCTCCGCTCCGACGTCACTTTTCCCCTCCGCCAACTCCTCTCCTGGGGCAACTACCGCCCGTTTCTTGCTGCCATTCTCATGCGCGACGTCATTTGCCTCGTATTTCTCTCGCTCGCCGTCCGTTTTTTCGCTCCTGAGCTGCTTTTCTCTCTCATCAAACGCTCGCCTTACCTTTGGCTCGCGATTTTCTTTCTCTACCCTCTGATCTCCGTCTATCCGCAGGAGCTCTTCTTTCGCGCCTTCTTTTTCCATCGCTACCAGCCTCTTTTCGGCTCCGGCTCGGGCATGCTCTTCGCCAGCTCCCTCGCCTTCGGCTTCGTCCACATCATCTTCCGCAACTGGCTCGCCGTCGCCCTTTGCGTCATCGGCGGATTGCTTTTCTCCTGCACCTACCAAGCCTCCGGCTCCCTCCTCCTCGCCTGCCTCGATCACGCCATTTTCGGTGACTTCCTCTTTACCATCGGCCTCGGCCAGTTCTTCTACCACGGCTTCCGCGCCTGACCGTTTCCCGTTTCCTTTTCTCTCCCCAAACGCCCTCACTCCCGTTAAAATAGGTAACGATTCCGCTCCTCTCTCATCGAAACTCTTAGGTTCCCGGGTGCGTATCCGAATTTAGAGCCTTCTAAAATCAAGGAGATGCCGCCGCATGGCGACACCACCACAAACCGCAAAGCCGGACTTGTCCTCGCTGCGCATCAGCGATCACAAGCGCAACGCTACCCGCTCCAGCTTCCGCTGGCTCTGGTTCCTCCTCGGTGCGATTGCGCTCACTCTGGTCGCTGTTGCCGCTTTCGCCCTTCGCGAGCGCCGGCCCGAGGTGGAAGTCGTTGCGGCTCAGAAGCCCGCCACCGGCCCAGCTGGCATCCTCAACGCCAGCGGCTACATCACTCCTCGCCGTCGCGCCACCATCGCCGCCAAAATCACCGGCCGCGTCACCAGCGTCCTTTTCGACGAAGGCACCCGCGTCTCCGAAGGCCAGCTCCTTGCCACCCTCGACGACTCCGATGCCCGCCGCGCTCTCGATTCCGCCAAGGCCGATCGCGACTCTTCCCAAGCCGCCATCGCCGACTACGAAGTCCAGTTGAAAAACGCCGAAATTGAACTCCACCGCACGCAGCAACTCGTCAAAGACGGCGTTTCCACCCAGCAAGCCCTCGACTCCGCCACCATGAACGCCGACAGCCTGCGCGCCAAAATTGCCTTGGCCAAGCAGCAGGTGCTTGCCGCCGATGCTCGCATTCGCGAGCAGCAGCAAGCCGTGGACAATTGCACCATCCGCGCTCCCTTCGCGGGCATCGTGGTCTCCAAAGACGCCCAGGTCGGCGAAATGGTCTCGCCCGTTTCCGCCGGCGGCGGCTTCACACGCACCGGCATCGCCACCATCGTGGATCTCCACTCCAACGAAATCGAAGTCGACGTCAGCGAAGCCTACATCGCCCGTGTCCAGCAGGATCAGCCCGTCACCGCCGTTCTTGACGCTTATCCCGACTGGCAAATTCCCGCCAAGGTTCGCACCGTCATCCCCACCGCCGATCGCCAAAAAGCCACCGTGAAGGTTCGCATCTCCTTCACCGACGCCACCCACAAAAGACTCATCGACCCTGCTACCGAACCCAAAATTCTTCCGGACATGGGCGTGAAAGTCACTTTCCTCGAGGAAGAAAAGCCCGGCGCACAGAAAGAAAAGTCCGCCGCGGTCGCCATCGTTCCTCTGGGCGCCGTCCGCCAGGACAACTCCTCCAAATTTGTCTTCGTCGTGAAGAATGACACCCTGGAACGCCGCGCCGTCTCCCTGGGTTCCAGCCGCGGCGCCGATGTCGAAATTCTTGCGGGTTTGCAGCCCGATACCATGGTCGTCGTCAAGGGACCTGATTCCCTTCGCGATGGCCAACAAGTTCAGGTTAAACAATAGGAGCGCTCCCCATGGTGAAGGTCGACGGCAGTGGCGGCAGCAACAGCCTCATTCGCGTCCGCGATCTCGATAAAACCTACCGCCGCGGCGGCGAGGACATTCACGTCCTCCAAGGGTTGAATCTCGACGTCGAGTCCGGCGAATTCATCGCCTTCATGGGTCCCAGCGGCTCCGGCAAAACCACGCTCCTCAATCTTCTCGGCGGCCTCGACGTTCCCACGCGCGGCAGTATTTCCGTTGCCGGCGACGAAATCACCCACATGTCCTCCAGCCGCCTCACCGAATGGCGCGCACGCCACGTTGGCTTTATCTTCCAGATGTACAACCTCATCCCCGTGCTCACCGCGTTCCAGAACGTCGAGCTCCCTCTGCTGCTCACCAAGCTCTCCAAATCCGAGCGCAAGCAGCACGTCGAAACCGCACTCTCCGTCGTCGGCCTTTCGGACCGCATGCATCATTTCCCCCGCCAGCTTTCCGGCGGGCAAGAGCAGCGCGTCACCATCGCACGCGCCATCGTCTCCGACCCCACCTTCCTCCTCTGCGACGAGCCTACCGGCGATCTCGATCGCAAGAGCGCCGATGAAATCATGGCGCTCATCGAAGAACTCGTCGCCAAGCACTCGAAAACCGTTCTCATGGTCACGCACGACCCCGTCGTCGCCGCCCGCGCCAACACCACCCTTCACCTCGAAAAGGGCCTGCTCGTCGAGGGCCGCAAATCCCCGCAGATGACCTCGGCCGGAGGCGTCGCATGAAATTCGCCAACATCATCTTCGCCAACCTCCTCCGAAAAAAGGTCCGCTTGCTTCTCACCATCGGCTCTTTCGCCGTCGCGCTTTTCCTGTTCGTCTTCCTCGCCGTCGTTCGTGATGCCTTCAACCGTGGTGCGGACGTGGCCGGTGCCGACCGCCTCGTTATCATCAATCGCACCTCCATCATCAACACCATTCCTCTTTCCTATCGCGACAAAATCCTCCGCATCCCCGGCGTCAAGGTCATCACCCACGACAACTGGTTTGGCGGCATCTACAAGGACGAGAAAAACTTCTTCCCCCAATTCGTCATCGATCCCGATAATCAGCGTGAGGTCTTCCCCGAACTCATCGTCTCCCCCGATCAGTGGGACGCTTTCCTCAAGGACCGCCAGGGCGCCATCGCCGGCGCGAAGACCGCCGAACGCTTCGGCTGGAAAATCGGCGATCGCATCCCCATCAAGACCACCCTCTATGGCGGCGGCGCCTGGGAGTTCAATCTCGTCGGCATCTATCACGGCAAGCGCCCCCAGGACGACGAAACCCAGTTCTGGTTTCAGTGGGACTACTTCCAGGAAAAACTCGACCCCAACCTCAAGGGCCAGGTCGGCTGGTACACCTTGCGCGTCAACAATCCCGACGATTCCCCGCGCATCGCCAAGGCCATCGACGACGAATTCGCCAATTCTCCCTATGAAACCAAAACGCAAACCGAATCCGCCTTCGCCGCCAGTTGGGTCAAGCAATTCGGCAACATCCGTTTCCTCATCGTCTCCATCGGCACCGTCGTCTTCTTCACCTTGCTCCTCGTTACCGGCAACACCATGGCCATCTCCGTCCGCGAACGCACTTCTGAGCTCGCCGTCTTCAAGGCCATCGGCTATTCCGATCGCGCCGTCCTCTTCTTTGTTCTCGCCGAATCCATCTCCATCGCCATCATTGGCGGCATGCTCGGGGTTTTCGGCGCCGCTCTTGTGGTCCCGGTGATGAGCAAGGCTCTCAGCGGCCTTCTGCCCAGCATCGTTCTCGCCCCGTCCATGCTCGTTTCCGGAATGATCCTTGCCGTCGTTGTTGGCCTGGCCAGTGGCCTGCTTCCCGGCCTCGGCGCCATGCGCTTGCGCGTTGTCAACGCTCTCAGGAGAGTCTGACCATGTTTCCAAAGCTCTTCGTTGGCCTCGTCGTCACCCTCGCGGCAATCCTTGTGCTCCTTCTTGGCCTCACCATCCTGGTCGGCTTGTTCGCGCCTCTGTTCAACACCGTTCCGGTCTCCTACAACTTCCGCAGCATTCGCGCCCGTTGGACTTCCACCATCGTTGCCGTTCTCGGCATCGCCGGCACAGTAGGCGTCTTCGTCGCCATGCTCTCGCTCGCCAAGGGCTTCCGCGCCACGCTGGTTGCTTCCGGCTCGCCCGGCAACGCGCTGGTCATGCGCGCTGGCTCTTCCTCCGAAATGATGGGCGGCATCACCCTCGATTCCGTCCGTATCATCCAGGATGCTCCCGGCGTCGCCCGCGATGCATCCGGCCCGCTGGTTACGCAGGAAGTCGTCGGCGTCGTCCCCTTTCCTCTCATCTCCACCGGCACGGACGCCAACGTGCAAATTCGCGGCGTTTCGCCCAACGTCCTCAACATTCGCAAATTCGTTAAGATTTCCCAGGGCCGCATGTTTCAGCCCGGCCTCGACGAACTCGTTGTCGGCAAGAACGCCAACCGAACCTATGCTGGTCTCACCCTGGACAACACCGTCAATTTCGCCGGTGGGCGCTGGAAAGTCGTTGGCGTTTTCGATGCCGGCGGCTCGGCTTTCGATTCTGAAGTGTGGTGCGACTCCAAAATCCTCAATCAAGTCCTGCTCCGCCCCCCCAATATCTATCAGTCCGCGACCGTGCACCTCACTTCGCCCGCCGATTTCCAGAAATTCAAGGACTCCGTCACCACCGATCCGCGCCTCAACGTGGACACCATGCGCGAAATCGATTACTACGCCAAGCAGTCCACCACCATGACCCGTCTCATCACCGTTCTCGGTGGCATCGTCGCCGCCATCATGGCCGTCGGCGCCATTTTCGGCGCCCTCAACACCATGTACTCCGCCGTCTCCGAGCGCGGCCGCGAAATCGCCACCATGCGCGCTCTCGGTTTCTCCAACCTCAACGTCCTGCTCTCGTTCCTCTTCGAGGCCTTGATGATCTCCATCGTCGGCGGCATTTTAGGCTGTCTCGCCGTTCTCCCCTTGAACGGCCTCACCACGGAAACGATGAATTTCCAGACCTTCTCCAACCTGGCCTTCGCCTTCAAGATCACCTTCGACCTTTTGTTGATGGGAGTTCTCTTCGCCCTGGTTATGGGCGTTCTCGGCGGCCTTCTGCCGGCCATCCGCGCCTCGGTCCGCCCCGTCGCCGTCGCTCTCCGCGAACTCTGACGCTGCACAGCCATTCCTGGCTGTGCTCGTCCCAACCGTGCAAAAACTCTCTATCGACTCTTCGTTCCCTCTGCTCGCCTCTGCTATCTCTGTGGTGAAACTCTTTCCTTTTCCGCGAGTCTCTCCGTCCTCTGTGTCTCTGCGTTCAGCCTTCTTCGCCTTTTTTGCCTCCTTGACCCTCTCAACGATCTCAAAACTCCTGCTCCTCAATCCTCCTCGCCGCCGGACTGTAATCGCAATACCTCACCCATTTCGGCCGCGTCACAAAATACGTAATCCCTGGCCAGCTCTCCCGCGCCGGCCCATCCGTGAATTTCCGGAAATAAATCTTCTTGTACTTCGCCAGTTCCTCGTCTTCCAACTCCTCCGCCTCCCCCTCATACTGCACCGTAATCTCCGTTGCGCACCCGATTACCCACGCCACGCGTGGATTCTCCTTCAAGATCGGATATTTCCGCGAGCTCTTCACCGTATCGAAAATTATCTCCAGCTCCGGCGTCGCCGCGAATCCCATCAGCGCCGCTTCCGGCCTTCCATCCGGTCGTGCCGTGCTCAACACTCCCAAGCGCTCGCTCTCCAAAAATCGATATACCTCTTCAGCATTCATGTCTCTCTCTCCCTCGGACGCCGTGATCGCCTCTTTGATCGCCGTGATATTCTTCGTCTATCCAACAAGGTGGTAGCGCCTGCTTCCAGCAGGCAATCGCGCTCTTTGCCCACCCGCCCCGTGTTACACTCTCCCTTCTCCAGGAGAATTCAAATTGACCCCATTCCTTCGTGCGTTCTTCGCTCGCCCCAAAATCCTCGTCCTCGTGTTTAGCATCAGCGCCGCCATCTTTTTTTCGCCGGGTATCTCCGCGCAAGGCCCCACCGCCGATCAAATGAAATCTCTCTCCTGGCGATTGCTCGGCCCCTTCCGCGGTGGCCGCGTCACCTCGGTTGCGGGCGTCGCCGGCGATCCTAAAACCTACTACATGGGCACCCCCGGCGGCGGCGTCTGGAAAACCACCAATGGCGGAGTCACCTGGGATCCCATTTTCGACCAGGCCCACGTCGCCTCCATCGGCGATCTCGTCGTCGCGCCCTCCGATCCCAACACCATCTACGTCGCCACCGGCGAACAAACTCCCGGCAATGGCGTCTGGAAGTCCACCGACGCCGGCGCCACCTGGGTCAACATCGGCATTCGCGATTCAGTAACGATTCCTTCTATCCTCGTCGATCCCAAGGATTCCAACATCGTCTACGTCGCCGCTGTGGGCGATATCACACCCGGCGATTCCCGCGGCATTATGAAGACCACCGACGGCGGCAAATCCTGGCGCAAAATCTATTTCAAGGACGATCGCCACAGCCCGACTGAGCTTTGCTTCGACCCTTCCGATTCCCGCACCATCTTCGCCGTCATCCGCCGCATTCCCACTCCGCGAGACCCCAAAAATCCCGACCAGAAGCCGCCCGATGAAGTCGACTCCGTGATCATCAAGTCCAACGATGCTGGCGCGTCTTGGGCGCCCACCGGCGAAACGGGTTTGCCCCCGCTCCATCGCGGCCGCATCGGGCTTGCCGTTGCTCCCGGCCTATCCGGCAAGCGTGTTTTCGCGCTGATGCACCAGGGTCTCTTCCGCTCGGACGATGCCGCCTCGACTTGGCGGCAAATCACCGGCGATCCGCGCGTTGTCGGCGACGAATATTTTGGCCGCGTTTTCTCCGACACCAGGAATCCCGACGTCGTCTACGTCATGCAAACCTCCACCTATCGCTCCTCCGACGGCGGCCGCACCTTCGCCGCCTGGAAAGGCTCGCCCAGCGGCGAAGACGACCACGTTCTCTGGGTCGCTCCCGAGGATCCCGATCGCATCATCATGGGCACCGATCAGGGCGCGGTCATCACCCTCGATGCCGGAAAAGTGTGGAACACCTGGTACAACCAGCCAACCGGGCAGTTCTATCGCGTCGCCACCGATCGCGCTTTCCCCTATCGCCTGTACGCTTCGCAGCAGGATTCCGGCTCCGTCTCTGCTCCCAGCCGCACGGATTTTGGCCTCATCACCTATCGCGACTGGTTCCCCACCGGCTCTTTCGAAAGCGCCTTCATCGCTCCCGATCCGCTCGATAGCGATTCCATCTACTCCATCGGCTGGTACGGCGTAGTCCTCCGCAGGAATCGTTCCACCGGCCAGGTCGCCACGATCTTTCAGCCTCCTTCGAGTTACCACATCACCTGGGAAACGCCGCTGGTCTTTTCTCCGCGCGATCCGCATGCGCTCTATTACGGCGCTCAGTTCGTCGTGAAAACCACCGATGGCGGCGTCACCTGGAAGGAAATCAGCGGCGATCTCACCACGAAAACTCCAGAGCCTGCCGCTCCGGCGAAGCCCGTCGGCAACGGCCACTTGCTTTCGAAAGACGCCAACGAATATACGTTGTGGCCGGACTCCGGCGATGACCCCGATGACGGCGCGCAGAACATCCCGCACGGCGCCCTTCAGACCATCGCTCCTTCGCCGCTTGATGCCAATCTCATCTGGGCGGGTTCCACGACTGGCTTGATCCATGTCACCCACGACGGCGCCAGTTGGTCCGAGGTCACTCCCGCCAATCTTCCCGAGCATCCCTACATCAATTGCATCGAAGCTTCGCCTCACGATCCCAACACCGCCTACGCCGCGGTCTTCCCCGCGCGCGGCCCCTTCAACCTGATTTTCTCGCCTCCCGATTCTGCTCCCTATTTCTACCGCACCCGCGACGCCGGGAAATCGTGGGACAAAATCGTCAACGGCCTGCCACCCGCCGGCCTCGCCCGCACCATTCGCGAAGATCCCGTTCGCAAGGGACTGCTCTTCGCTGGAACCACTACCGGTCTCTTCGTCTCCTTCGATGACGGCGATCACTGGCAATCTCTCCAATTGAATCTGCCCACCGCCACCGTCACCGACCTCGCCATTCACGGCTCCGATCTCGTCGCCTCCACCTTTGGCCGTGGCCTCTGGATCCTCGACGACATCTCCGCTCTTCGCCAGTGGTCCGCAAAGCTGGCCGATTCCACGGCGCTACTTTTTGCTCCCGAATCCGCCCTCCGCGTTCGCTGGGACAATTACCCGGATACGCCACTGCAGCTCGAAACTCCCGCCGCCTTGAATCCTCCCGACGGCGCCATCCTCCAATATTTCCAGCAGGCTCCCGCGAAAGGCGATCTCACCCTCGACATCTTCGACGCGAACGGCGGCCTCGTCCGCCATTATTCCAGCGTCCCCGCGCACGAATCCATCGCGCCTCCCAACGTTCCGGAATTCTGGTTCTCGCCGCCGCCCGCTTTGCCCAACCAACCCGGCATCAATCGCTTCGTCTGGGATCTGCGTTATCCGCATCCCACCACGCTGCCTTATGGCTATTTCGGCGCGCGCCTCAAATACACGGAATACACGCTGCCCGATCATGCCGTTCCCGGCCATACGCCGCGCTTCCAGCCGCCCGGCCCGCTCGTCGTTCCCGGCGCATACGAACTTGTTTTCACTCGCGAAGGGAAGTCCTACCGCCAGAAACTCGAAGTCGGCCCGGACCCCCGCGTTCACCTTGCCGAAGCCGATTATGCGGCGCAGCTTGCCCTCTCTCTCAAACTCTGCGCCCTAATGGAAGACACCGCACGCTCGTTCAATATGGTTCTTGCCTTGGACGAAGAATTCGACGCCCGCAAAAAAGCCTTGCCCCCGAATCCTCCGCAGGAACTCGCCGATTCCCTCGCCGTTGTTGAAAAGCAGCTGCACGACCTCGAGGATGGCGAGCCCGCGGCCCCTGGCTTCGGTGTGCTCAATCGCGACTTCGGCCACGAACTCGTCATGGTCCAGGGCGCGGATATCAAGCCCGGCGAATCCGCCTACCGCGCTTACACCGACGGCTGCAACGATAATGCCCGCAGAATCCTGGACTGGAACAAGCTCAACGCCGAAACGCTCCCGGCTTTGAACAAGCTCCTCGCCGCCCAAAACGCCAAGCCGCTGTCCATCGCCTCTTCACCTTCCACCGCGCCCGGCTGCACTCCCTAGTGGCTGGCCTCAGCTCGCCCTGATCGCACAGGCTTTAGCCTGTGCCTTCAATTCAGCACACACCAATGCCGTAGGCGCGGCACAATCCCGCTCTCTTTCCCCGCTCCTCCGCTTTCTCCCGTCTCCGCATCCGCTTCGGGACACGGCTCACGCGCCTCGGGTCACGGACCTCGTTTACCATCATCTCAATTTTTCTGGATAACTCGCCTAATCGCTCGCCGCTGCGTTGCTCGCCGGCACATCCGTGTCCGTCACGCCCGTTGCCACCGCCCGGAACCTCACCACCAGAATCGTCAAATCGTCCGCCTGACGCGCCCCGCGCGCGAAATTCTCCACCGATTCCAGCACCGTCTTCTGTATCTCATCCAGCGGCAAATCCCGTTTGCCCTCCAGCACCGCTCGCAATCTTCCCACGCCATACAACTCTTCGTCCGGGTCCATCGCCTCGGTCACCCCATCGCTGAAAAGCACCAGCGTGTCGTCCGGCTCCAATTGCAGCGTCGCGGTCGTGAATTCGGCCTCCGGCACCAGCCCCACGGGGAACGATCCGTTCGTAAACGCCTCTTCCGCTGCCTCTTTTCGCAACAGGATCGGCGAGGGATGCCCCGCGTTGATGTATTCCAGCTTCCCGTTTTCTTCCAGGATGCCGAAAAACATCGTTGCGTATCGGCCCACTTCCACGTGGTCGCAGAGGAACCGGTTCACATGATTCAGAGTTCGCGCCGGATCTGTTCCCAGCGACATGCCCGAAAGTGCCCCCTGCAGCATTGTCGTCACCAGCGCCGCCCCCAACCCTTTCCCGCTCACGTCCGCCAGCAAAAATGCCGTCCGCTTCTCATCCAGCGGAAACACATCGTAGTAATCGCCTCCCACCGACAAACAGGGGAAATTCACTCCAGACACCGCCAGGTGCGGGTATTCGCGCAAATTCTTCGGCAACAGCGCCTGCTGGATATCGCGCGCGATCCCGATTTCCTGCTCCAGCCGTTGCCGTTCCCGCTCGCGTTCAACCAGCCGCGCGTTGTCCAGAATGCTTGCCGCGTCGGCCGCCAGTGCGTCCAGGATCTGCCGGTCCAATTTCGAGAATGCCGTCGGCCGCTTCGAGTCCAGGTACAGTACGCCCAGAAAGTCGCCCCGCCGCACGTCCGTCGAAGACGCGTCCGTGCTTGCCCGTGCGCTCGCATACAGCGGAATCACCACCACCGCCCGCAAGCCCTGCGCCACGATGCTCGCCGCCGCCTGCAGATTCATCTCCGCCTGCGCCAGATCTTCCGTGATCACCGCGGATTGCTGCTTCATCGCAAGTTGGATCGCCGTTTTGCTCGGCGTCATGCTTTCGGGAGGCAACCTTTGCCCGCCGCTGCGCCGCGCCAGCCGCACCCGCATGTTTTCGGGCCTGCCCTCCACGGCCTCTTCCAGCAACCCGCGGTCCGCGTCCGTCACCGCGATGGCGTGGTCAATCATCTTCGCCAGTACTGAATCCAGCGGCAGTTGCGAATGCAGCAGTGATGTCGCCTCCAGCAGCATGTTCAGTTTCCGCAGTCCCCCGCCGGTGGACTCGGAACTCGTCATGTGATCGATGCGTGTCAGTAATTGCGGAATGGCTTCTTCTGAAGTCCCCGTCGCCGATCGGAATATCAATTGGTAGGAATCTTCCAGTCCAAAGGTAATCACGTCGCCGTCGTTCAGCACCCGGCTCTCGACTTTTTCCCCGTTCACGAACAGCCCGCGCCTTTGCCCACGGTCCTCGATGTAATACCGGTTCGCTTCCGTTACGATCGCCCCGCAATTTCTTGAAATGCGCCGGTCCGTCAACTGTAAATGGTTTCCCGTTTCCGCTCCGCGTCCGATCAGGAATGGCACCTGCGTGATGCGCACGTACTTCCTCGCTCCATCGGGCGAAATCACCTCGAGTACCGCCTCGTTCTGTACCAGAGTTTCCGTCATTCCTCCGCCCCTGTACTTTCGCTAAGCCGCGCATTGTAGCACGCACCCGCCGGCTTCGCCTTTCTTCTTGCGTCTTCCCCAGGACCCACCCACAATACCACTGCCCGGCCGCGCCCCGATGTTTCCATTCCTCCTCATTGAGGGTTTCCTCATGTTTCTGGCTGGCTTGCCCTTGTTCGCCGTATGCCTCTGGGCAAATGGCGAACTCTCTCGCGCCGATCCCGTTGTTCCTATCCTCATCGCCTCCATCTTCATCACCCTCGGCGCCGCCGTCGGTGGTTCCCTGAGGAAGTGGATCAAGCAGCCCGCCTTCCTTGGCGAACTCCTCGCCGGCCTCGTTGCCGGGAATCTCGGCTACTATTTCGCTTCTCCCACCCTCACCGTTCTTCGCATGGCGATAATCTTTCCCGCATCGCCGCCATCGCCCTTTCCGGACCTTACTGCCTCGGCGACACTGTGGCCAAAGTTCTTCCGCCGGGGCCTCACTCCGATCTCATCGCTCGTCTTCTCTCCGGCCCCGAAGGCCAGACCTATATCCACGTCTTTTCTTTCATCGACATCGTTTCGCGCCTCGCCATCCTTATTCTTCTTTTCCTCGTCGGCCTCGAAATCAGCCTCGTCGAAATGAAGCGGGTTGGCAAATCCGCCTCCTTCGTCGCCATCCTCGGCATCGTCATTCCCATGATACTCGGCATGACCACTATGAAAATTCTCCGCCCCTCCAATCCGCTCGCCCCGGATCTCTTCATCGGTGGCATCCTCACCGCCACCAGTGTCGGCATCACCGCCCGCGTCTTGCGCGATCTCGGGCAAGACCGCACCAGCGAGGCTCGCATCATCCTCGGCACGGCGGTCATCGATGACGTTTTGTGTCTCATCTTCCTCGCCGTCGTCAGCGGCCTCGCCGTCACTGGCCAAATCAACGTCGCCTCCATCGCCGTCACCACCGGCAAAGCTGCGCTCTTCCTCTTCGCTTCTCTCGGCATCGGCATCTGGCTCACTCCCAAACTCGTGCGCCGCATCTCCGGCTTCGGCATTCAGAATCTCAAGCTCCTGTTTGGCGTCCGCTTCGCCCTCCTCCTCTCCTGGCTTGCCATTCTCGCAGAACTTGCTACCATCGTCGGCGCTTCCGCCGCCGGCATGATCCTCAACGGGTTCTTCGACCGCGAAGTCGAAGGTATCTCCCTCCACGATCTGCTTTCGCCGATCGAATCGCTCGTCGTTCCGCTCTTTTTTGTGTGGATGGGAATTTAGGTCAAGCTGGAAGCGATGGCTCGCGCCGATGTGCTCATCGCGGGCTTCGCCCTCACCATCGTCGCCATCATCGGCAAAGTCGCCGTCGGCTGGGGTTGCCCGAAAACCATGAACCCTTGCGCGGTCGGCTTCGGCATGATTCCTCGCGGCGAAGTCGGTCTGATTTTTGCGGGTATCGGGAAGGGTATTGGCGTTGTCGACGACGGCTTGTTTTCTGCCACCGTCCTCCTCGTCATGATCCCCACGGTGCTCGCCACTGTCATGCTTCGCGTCACCATGGCGCCAATCCCGTCGCCTCAACCAAACCCGCCGCCGCTCACTAGCGCCGCAACCCTTGCCTCGCAAAAACCAAAGATTAATAACTCTCCTGCACTTCTTTCTCGCCGCTCGTCACTCGCCGCTTGCCACTGCCTTCTTCCGCCTCTCCACGTATTCCTTCACAAACGCCTCAAACGCCTTCTCCAGCCGCTTCGTTACCGCCCCCATGCTCCCATCTCCAATCTTTCTCCCCGCAATCTCCCGCACCCCAATCACATTCCGGTTCGTCGACGTGACGAACACTTCGTCCGCGCCGTACAAATCCTCCAAGCGCATCGTCTGCTCCAACACCGTCGTTCCCGCGTCCGCCGCTACCTCCGTCAGCACCCCCCGCGTCACACCCTCCAGGCATCCGGAACTCAGCGGTGGTGTCACCACTTTGTCGCCCTTCACCGCAAAAATATTCGCCGCCGTGCATTCGCTGACTTCCCCGCGCTCGTTCAGCAGGATCACTTCGTCGAATCCTTCCCGCTGCGCCTCCGCCACCGCCCACACGCTGTTTAGCCAGGAAATGGTCTTCACTCCCGCTAGTGCTGACGCCGCGTGCCTCCCATGCTCCCGCACCGCCAGCCGCACCGTGTCCGGATACTTCGGCACATTCGCCGTCGTAATTACCAGGTCCACCTCCGGCATCTTTTCCTCGCTTTTCCAGAAGCCCACCGTGTTCCACACCAGATAGATTCGCGCGCACCCTTCTTCCACCCGGTTTGCCCGGATCACTTCCTGCAGGTGCACGCGGACCCGTGCCCCGGAATAGTTCAGCGGCAAGCGCGTGATCGCCGAGTCCTTCTCCAGCCGCCGCCAGTGCCGTTCGTACGCAAACGCCTCTCCGTGCACGATCCGCACCGTGGTGAACAAGCCCCACCCGCAAATCAATCCGGCTTGCCCCGGCGACCAGCGCACTTTCTCAATTTCTTGCAGCCCCTCATTATGGAAAACGTAGCGATGAATCACGCGTCCACCTGTCCCTGATTCTCGGTTTCGACTCCCTGTCGCATTGTACCGGAATCCTCATGCCCTCAAGTAGCCGCCGCTTCGGTATCTCAGATGCTTCCTTGCTCTTGGGCCAGGTTCGCCCGCTTGTGCGAGCTTTCTTGCCGCGCTCTTCTGGCTTTCGAAAGCTCAACATTCCACTGAGGATCTGTGCGTCGCCCAGAATTCATCACCGTCAACGAAGACGGGAGTTCTCGAACAAATGCTCCCGCTCCGGCGCATGTTTCAGATAATCTGTTTCAGAAGGGAACAGTCCGCCCTCCTTCGCCTTCGCGCTCCTCTTTCTATCTCCGCCGCTTCCTGTTTGCCCTCGTCTGCATTTTTATTTACGTGGCTCTTGATCGCACCACCGTCTATCTCCAGATCTGGCCCAACATCAGCGCCTGGTATCCCCCAACCGGTCTCGCCGTTGCCTTGATGATAGGTGTTGGCCTGGAGCTGATTCCCGCTCTCCTGGTCGCCGGCTACCTTTCTGGCTTTCTCAACTATCATCAAAGTCTCACCGGCCTTCCGTTCTTGTTCCTCAATCCACTCATCCCTCTCATTTATGGCGCGGCAAGCCTCTACCTTCGCCGGAAGCTCAGCGACGGCACTCGCATTCGCTCCATTCGTGATGTCGGCTACCTCCTCGGTGCTTCCCTCGTCGCTTCGTGCGCCGCCGCATTCAGCGGCTCCGCCATTTTGATCTGGAACGGCGATCTCCAGCGCTTTGACTACTTTCAAGCCGCCGTCAATTGGTGGATCGGCGACGCTGTCGCGCTCTCGAGCGTCACTCCCTTCCTGCTCGAATTTGTCGCCCCGTGGTGCCGCCGCTATCTGGGGCTTTCCCGCGAAGCGTCCTCGGCCCGCGAAACGCCGGCGTGGTCCCGCGCGGAATTCGGCGAAATTCTGGGCATTCTCGCCTCGCTGGCCGTGATCCTGTATCTCGCCTACGGCAACAGCTTCGCCCGCAGCGCCCACCTCTTTTATCTCTTCTTCCTCCCGCTGATAGGGATAGCCATTCGCCGCGGCCTGCGCGGCGTGGTTGCCGCCCTCATGATGATGGACACGTGCTTCGCCGTCATGATGCACGCTGTTCATCAGGGACTCGGCGAATTGGCCGTCGTCCAGTTCCTGATGCTGATCCTCGCGCTCACGGCGCTTCTCCTCGGGGCCGTCATCGACGAGCGCAGCGAAGCCCAGCGTTCCCTTGCCGATCAGGAGGAGCGCATCCGCCTGATTCTCGACTCTACCGCCGAGGGCATTTATGGCATGGATCCCGCCGGCACCTGCACCTTCATCAATCCCGCCGCCTTGCGCATCCTCGGTTATTCCTCCCGCGATGAACTCCTCGGCAGGAATATCCACCGCTGTTGCCACTACTCCTTGCCGGATGGAACTCCCTTGCCCCAGGAGCAATGCAAAATCCTTCAGACCCTTCGCACCGATCAGATTGTTCACGTGGACGATGAAGTCTTCTGGCGTAAGGACGGCTCCAGTTTTCCGGTCGAATACTGGTCTCATCCCCTGATGCGCAATGGCGAAATCGCTGGCTGTGTCGTCACCTTCCTCGATGTCACCGAACGCCGCGCTTTCGAGCGCACCATCCGCGAAAGCGAACAAAAATTCCGCGCCGTCTTCGAGGGCGCGCAGACCGGAATCGCTATTTACGACTTCAAGGATGGCCGGCTCACCGCCAATCCGGCTTACCATCGCATGTTGGGTTGTTCCGCCGGCGAGATTCAATCCTTACAGGTCTTTGACCGCTTCACCCATCCCGATGATCGTGAATCGGACGATCGCGTTTTCCAGCAGCTTCTCTCCGGCCGCTCCGAACACCTGCACTTCGACAAGCGCTATCTTCTCCGCGATTCCCGTGTCGTCTGGGCCACCCTGGAGATTTCCGTCCTTCGCGACTCTTCCGGCAACCCCCAGTTTATGCTTGGCCTCGCCGCGGATATCACCGAGCGCAAGCGCGCTGAGGAGGAACTCCGCGCCCGCGAACTCCAGCTCCGCGCCTTCATCGCCGACGCGCCGGTCTGCGTTGCCATGTTCGATCGCAACATCTGCTATCTCGCCGCCAGCCGCCGTTGGATTGCCGATTACGGCTTCGGCCGGCACGACCTGGCGGGGATATGTCTCTACGACACGATCCCCAACTTCCCCGAAAAATGGCGCGAAGCTCATCGCCGCGGCCTGGCCGGCGAAAAGCTGCATGTCGACGAAGACGACTGGATTCGCGCCGACGGCGCACAGCAATGGGTCAGTTGGGCCCTTCATCCCTGGCGTGATCCGCAAGGCCGGATCGGCGGCATCATCATCGCCGCGGAAGACATCACCCAGCGCAAACTCGCTGAGGCCGAGTTCCACAAAGCCAAGCGCGCCGCAGAATCCGCCAGTGAAGCCAAAAGCACCTTTCTCGCCACTATGAGCCATGAGATTCGCACCCCCCTCAATGGCATCCTCGGCATGACCGAACTCGTCCTCGATACCCCGCTCAACGCCGAACAGCGCGAGCATCTCAATCTCGTCCGCTTCTCCGCCGAATCTCTCCTCGCCATCATTAATGACATTCTCGACTTCTCCAAGATCGAAGCCGGCAAGCTCGAAATCGAGTCCATCCCCTTCCGGCTTCTCCAAAGCCTCGACGATCTCTTCAAGACTTGCGCCATCCGCGCCCGCCAGAAAGGCTTGGACTTTCAGTTCCACGCCGCTCCCGATCTTCCCGACCAGTTCCTCGGCGATCCAGGCCGCCTTCGCCAAATCCTTCTGAATCTCATTGGCAACGCCATCAAGTTTACTGCCAAGGGCCACGTCCACGTTCGCGCAAGCGCCTCACTCTCCGCCCCCGGCCGCGCACTCCTACATTTCTCTGTGGAGGATACCGGCATCGGCATCCCGCTCGACGTGCGGGACAAAATCTTCGCCGCCTTCTCCCAGGCCGATGGCTCCATGGCCCGCCGCTACGGCGGCACCGGCCTCGGCTTGGCCATCAGCCTTCGCTTGGCTGGCATGATGGGCGGAAAAATCTGGCTGCAAAGCGAACCTCAGCAGGGAAGCACCTTCCATTTCCAAATCGATCTTCCCCTTCAAAACTCCGCGGAGCTGTTTTCTCACCCCCCTTCGTCTGCGCCTGCGCCTGCGCGCTCCACGCAATTTGTGCAGATCTCCTGCCCGCCCTCTCGCCGCGTCCTTCTCGTCGAAGATAACGCCGTCAATCGCGCGCTGGCCGGTCGCATCCTCGAGAAACGCGGTTTTCAGGTCACCCCCGCCGCGGACGGCAGGGAGGCTCTTCTCGCTTACGATTCCGGTAAATTCGATCTGATCCTGATGGATATCCAGATGCCGGAGATGGATGGTTTTCAGGCCACCGCCGAAATCCGCAAACGCGAAAAACTCTCGGGCTGCCACACCCCGATCATCGCCCTCACCGCTCACGCCCTGAAAGATGATCGCGATCGCTGCCTCTCCGCCGGCATGGACGCTTACGTCACCAAACCCATTCGCCCCGACGCCCTTTTTCGCGCCATCAGCGACGCCATCGCGCCGAAGCTCGTTCCTTCTCCCGGCTAGCTTTGCCCTGTGCGGCTAGCCCTTGCCGAATTCCCCAAAACGTGCCACAACGATTCCCGAGGATTCCAACATGCCAACCCTTGCCGAAGTACCCACCTCCAAATTCCAGGCCCTCGGGCGCCTTATCGGGAACACTCCACTGATCACCATCCATTTCCGCTACGAGGGCAAGCACCGCGTCCTCTACGCCAAATCCGAATATCTGAATCTCACCGGCAGCATCAAGGACCGCATGGCCCTCCGCATTCTCCAGGAGGCTTACGCCGGCAACAAAATTGCTCCCGGCCACACCATTGCCGAAGCCACCAGTGGCAACACCGGCATCTCCTTCGCTGCCATCGGCCGCATGCTCGGGCATCCCGTCAAAATCTTCATGCCCGATTGGATGAGCCAGGAACGCGTCCACCTCATTCGCAGTTACGGCGCCGAGGTTGTTTCCGTTAGCAAAGCCGAGGGAGGCTTTCTGGGCAGCATCCGTCGCTGTGAAGAATTCGCCGCTGGCCAGCCCGATGTTTTTCTCCCTCGCCAGTTTTCCAATCCCGCCAACACCCTCGCGCACGCCGAAACCACCGGCCCGGAAATCTGGTCTCAGCTTCTTTCCATCGGCAAGCGCCCGCAAGCCTTCGTCGCCGGCGTCGGCACCGGCGGCACCGTCATGGGCGTTGGCAAATTCCTCCGCGAACGTGACCCCTCCATTCGCGTTCATCCCGTCGAGCCCGCCGAATCCCCCACCCTCACCACCGGCTGCAAGGTCGGCAATCATCGCATTCAGGGAATCTCCGACGAGTTTATTCCCGAAATCATCCGCCTCAACGAACTCAACGAAGTACTCTCCGTTTCCGACGGCGACGCCATCCTGATGTCCCAAAAATTGGCGATGAATCTTGGACTTGCGGTGGGAATCTCTTCCGGCTGCAACTTCCTCGCGGCCGTCAAGGCCCAGGAGATGCTCGGCGCCGATGCCGCCGTCGTCACCCTCTTCTGCGACGACAACAAAAAATATCTCAGCACCGCGTTGATGAATGAAGAAGCCCCGCGGCCCGGCTATCTCGCGCCGCGCATCGAACTCCTCGGTATCGGCACTGTCGGCCGCGCCTGCGAGTTCTGCCACTGACGCATTTCTTTTGCTCTTCCTTACTTCCCTCTGGTGCTGGCCTTCATGCCGGCATCTTGTCTCCCCGCCTCAACACTTGGTGCCCAACCGCCGTTCCCACGCGCGCCTCTTCGCCTCACGGCATGCGGGAGATGAACCACCAATCACCAGGCCCTGCAACTCTGGCTCCTGCTGGTGTTCCGGAAGCCAGCGCCGAAGGCGCGAAAAACCGTAGCCCAGGCCGTCAGGCCCGGGCTCTATCCCGGCAAAACCGAGCGCCTTAGCCGCGGCACAACCCAAAAAACTTCCTCAAAAAACGACTTGCTCACTGCCCGGCTATCTGCCCGCCCTCTTCGGGCCACGGGCCACCGCATACCCTCTTGCTCACCGCCCCAAAAATTTCTCCAGCTTCGTGATCTCCGCGTCCGCCATGTCAAAATATTTCTGCGCGCTCGCCAGATCTTTTGCCTTCAGCGCCGCGTCCCCCTTCGCCAGATCCATCTTCATTCGCTCTTCCGCCGCGGCGATGTCTCCGCGCAACCCAAAACCCTGCGCTTGTTGCTGCTGCTTCAGCGTATCGATGCTTTGCGCCGCTGCCGCCGCTCGCGCGTTCAACTGGTCCGCCATATCGTCCATCTTCGCGATCTCTTCCGGCGATGGCCCGGCCGGCGCCGGCGGAGCCGTCTGCTGTCCCCCGCTATTCGTGTTATCCCGCCACGGCTTCGGGTTCCCGTTCGGTTTCGCCACGGGCGGCGCGCTCACCGCTCCGCCCCCTGCGTTTACCGAGCCTCCCGGCGTCGCCACGTTTGTTTTTCCGTCCGCTCCAACGCTTAAGTTCACACCCGGTGCCTGCACGTTTCCTTGTCCGTCCACATTCACCGAACCCGCCGGCGTTGTCACCGACACCGTCCCGTCCGAACCGTCCGCGTTCTTCCCCTTCGCGCTGTTGCCTGCCGGAAACGTCGCATGCTCCGGATCCGCGTGCGTCTTCAGTTTCCGCGGGATATAAATCCCCCCCGCGATCAGCACTCCTGCGCCGATCAGCGATCCCAGCGCCAGCCATATTCCGCGGCTCGATCCCTTTGCCGCGGGCGGCGCGTACCCTCCTGCTGGACTCGCTGCTGCCATGACCGTTGCCGCCGGCGTCGGCGCCATGGGAATGGTTGGAAGTGCCGACGGAGTTTTGGCTGCCGTTGGCTCCGCCGGCGGCACGGGCACGCGCACCGCTGCCTGCGTCGTTGCCGGCGGCGTCGGCATGCGGTTCGTCGCTCGCGCCCCCGGAGCCAGCGTCCCCATCAGCGTTTCGTCATTCAAGGCGGGCGTCGGCGTCTTCGGCGTCGGCGTGAACGTCGTGCCCGCGCCTGGCAAGCTGCTCACCGGCACGCTCTTCAGCGCGTTTCGAAACGCGTCCGCGGTCTGAAAACGATCCGCCGGGTCCTTCGCCATCGCCATCAGGATGATCTGGTTCAATTCCGGCGGCACGTCCGCCCGCAAATTGATCGGTGGCTGCGGTTCCTGGTTCAGGTGCGCCGTCATCAGCGAATACTGCGAATCCCCGTGAAACGGCAGCTTTCCCGTCAGCAGTTCATACAGCGAAACCCCAAACGAATAAATGTCCGAACGCGCATCCGCCGATTCACCCCGCACCTGCTCCGGCGGCATATAATTCAGCGAGCCCAGTGTCGTCCCCGTCGACGTCAGTGACCCGTCCGTCCCCGACCGCGCGATCCCGAAGTCCATCAGCTTCACCGCGCCTTGCGGCGTCAGCATCATGTTCGCCGGCTTGATATCCCTGTGGATAATGTTGTGCGCGTGCGCGTAGCTCAGCGCCGAAAGGATCTGCTCCGCATAGTTCACCGCCTCCGCCGTCGAAATCGGCGCGCGCGCAATCCGGTTCGCCAGCGTCTCGCCTTCCACGAACTCCATCACCATCACCAATTGGTTTTCATACGTCAGCGCTGTCCGCAGCGACGCGATATTCGGATGGTTCAGCGACGCCAGCAGCCGGATCTCCCGCAAAAACCGGTCCGCAAGGCTCTGGTGCGACGTCAGGTCCGGCAGCAGCACCTTCATCGCTTCCACGCGGTCTGAGATCACGTTGCGGACCTTGTACACCTTCCCCATCCCCCCCAGTCCAAGGATCGAAAGCACCTCATAATCGCCAACGTGTTGACCTACGGTGAATTCGGCCGTCATGAACGCCTCCCGGTCGGGTCGCTAATTCCCCCGAGCATACACGAAACACCCGCCCGAAAATACAACGAGCCCGGACACCTTCGCCCGGACTCGCTGCCATCGCTCACCCAGATGCTTTTTCTTCACTTCCAACTTATAACTTCCAACTTGGAACTTATAACTTAAATGACTTCCGGCTCGGACTTGTCCTCACGGGCTGCTCTTCACCACGTCGCCGACTTTCGGCGGCGTCGCTCCGTTGAACGTCGCCGTCGACGAATCGTCGTCCACTTCCGTCACCGTCGCGTCGCCCAGTTTGTCGGTGATCTCCCTCAGCACTTTCCCCGTCTTCGGGTCTTTCACCACGCGCACCTGACGGCTGATATCCAGCTTGTCGCCCACGTGCACTCCCGCCTTTTTCCCCACGTCCAGGATCAGCGTGTTCCCCGAAACGTCCGCCACCAGTCCGTTCACCGCGATCTTCGTCGCCACCACCTTGCCCGAGTCCGCGTTCAGTTGCTCCGCCGTGCTGTCCACCGCCGCCCGCACCGCTTCCCCCAGTATCGTGTTCGCGAAGTTGCTGCTGCCCATGTCCAGCCCGCCTCCGCCTCCGCCTGTCCATCCCCCGCCGCCGCCGATCAGCTTGGTGTCGCTGCGCGTCGATTCACCCTTGCCCGTTACCGCGGCCATGATTTCTGCCGTCGAAGTATTGATAATCCGCGCGCTGATGGCCACCACCGCCTTCGACTTGCCCATTCCCACCCCGCCCAGTCCGAAGCGTCCCAGGCCGTATCCTCCTCCGCCTACGTTCGTGTGCTGATCGTCGCGGCCAAACTGCGTGATCGATCCGATGATGATCGCGTCCACGCCCAGCACCGCCCCGATCTTCGCCGCCGTCGACGAATCCGCTCGGTCGCTGTTCGAAAAATTCTGTTCCTTCAGGATTTTATCCAGCGCGTTTCTCTCGATCACCGAATACTGCCCGCCGTTCACCAGCTTCTCCACCAGCATGTCCGAAATGCCTTTGCCGACGTCCTGGTCCGTCCCGAAGATCTGCTGCACCGTCGTCCGCACCGTCCCGTAATCGAAATCCATCACCGCAACTCGCTTCTTCGGGCCGGCATTCGCCGGCGGGGCGGCTGCCGGTGCCGCCGTCTGCGCCAGCGAGGGCAGCGCCAATACGACTGCCGTAAAAAGACCAAGAACCGTTCGAGAACCACGAGGAAACAACATAGGCAGGCTCCTTGCATCGGGGCACACTTTAGTGGCCTCAGCCGCACGCGCCCCGCCAACAAACTGCCCGTATGTTAATGAAGGAACTTCCGCGCCGCAACGGGGAATTATTTTTGTGTTCGTCACGGGAAACCCCAAACAAAAAAACGCGGAGTGAACCATGTTCACCCCGCGTCAATAATCGGCGAATGTTTTGTTTAAGCCGCGCGCTTCCGCTTCAGCCAGCCCAGTCCCAGCAATCCCGCCCCCAGCAGCGAGAGCGTCCCCGGCTCCGGCGTGTTCACCGTCGGCGCGGAGACGTCAATCTCGATGGGAAGCTGCCCATCCGGAAAACTGAACGCAAACTGCGTCGGGAACGTAATTCCATTCGCGATCGTGAATGTCGCGGAAGTTCCCGAGTCGCTCTCGCTCGTAATCAACGATGTGCCGTCGTAGTTCGTGCAGTTGCTGCTCACGAGATTGGCGGGGAACGACGAGTCATAGATGGCATTCTTCCCCGTGCCGCAGCCCAAAACCGCGAAAAGGGATTGACCCAGGCTGTCCGTGGCCGTGGGGATAGCTCCCTCGAACACAAACGTAAGCACGTCGCCCGCTTGCAGATTCAACGAAGTCAGCGAAACCGCATCGATCGTGTTATCCGTTGTTTGCCCCGCGCTTTCCTCGCCGTTCGAGAGAAAACTCAGGATATCGTAGGAGAACGTGCTCGTTCCCGTTACCCCGAACAGGTCCGTACTGATGGTGAAGGATCCGCTGCCCGTCTTTTCTACACAATTGCTGCTGCCGGAGCACACGTTCGGCCCATCTCCCGACGGCCTCACGTAACCCCGTATATAAGAAGTCGCCTGCGCGCAGGGAACCGTCAGCGCCGCTGCCGCCACCGCCGCCACCAGCCAATACCCGGTCTTTCTCAAATTCATGGACCACCTCGTAAATAGAAGGATGCGTTCTAGTCGAGTCTGAGAAGGGGACGTTTCGCGAAAGTTTTGCAAAGTCGATTTCCGGGGTCAAGTGCTTTTTTTGCTATCGGCGAGATTTCCCCTGGAATCTTTTGATTGTCGTAGAGAAGCGGAAAAAACTTGCACACTTTCGCACCTCCTTTGCGGACTCCAGCCCCTTCCGCCGGTTCTCGCCATTTTGGCGCATCCCTCCCAACGCTTATCCTTCCTCCTTCCCGCCCAATTCCTCTTCGCTGCGCTCTCTCCCCGTTGTGGCATAATCCCCCTCAACGATCCGCCCATGCCCATGGACGACGCTCCGCGCAAGCCGCCCCGGGACGACCTCAGCCAGCAGACTCTCGATACCCGTACGCCCAGCGTCACTCCCAATATCAGTTATCTCGATCCCGGTCAGCCTCGCACTTCCGAAAAAATCTCCGCCTTCTCTCCCGGCCATCTGATCGCCAAACGCTTCCGCATCGAGCGCTTCATCGCCCACGGCGGCATGGGCGAAGTCTACGAAGCCCTCGACATCGAACTCAAACAAAAAGTCGCTCTCAAAACCGTTCGCTCCGTTCTCCTTGCCGATGTGCAATCCCTCGAGCGCTTCCGCCAGGAAATTGTCGTCGCCAAGCGCGTCACCCATCCCAACGTCTGCCGCACCTTCGATCTTTTCCGCCATGAGTCCGACAAGCCCGGCGAATCGGACATCCTCGTCGTCAGCATGGAGCTACTCTCCGGCCACACGCTCGACCAGTTCCTCAAACAAAAAGGGAAGCTCTCCACCATCGAATCTCTTCCTCTCCTCAAGCAGATGGTCGCCGGACTTTCCGCCGCGCATCAGGCCGGCGTCGTCCATCGCGACTTCAAATCCAACAACGTCCTCCTCGTTCCGCCCGCTTCCGGCTCTGGTTCCGTTCGTGTCGTTATCACGGACTTCGGTCTTGCCCATTCTCTCGATCCCGCCGAATTCGCGCTTACGCGCACCGGCGAAATGCTCGGCACGCCTGCCTTCATGGCCCCCGAGCAGGTCGCCGGCAAAGCCATTACGCCCGCCACCGATATTTACGCTCTCGGCGTCGTCCTTTTCGAAATCCTCACCGGCCGCCTTCCGTTCAGCGGCGCCAACTGGCGCGAACTCGCCTTCAAACGCCTCGAAGCGCCCGCCCCTTCTCCCAAGTCCATCCTCCCCGAGCTCGACGATCGCTGGTCCCGTGCCATTCTCAAATGTCTCGAACGCGAACCATCCGACCGCTTCCAAAATGTCGAGGACGTCGAACGCGCCATCGCCGGTGAAGCCGAAACCCTGCTCCGCTCCGAGATCACCCTCCGCCAGCGCCGCAATCGCATTCTCTTCGCCTCCCTCGCCCTCCTCGCCGTCGCCGTGATCGGTGTCGTGATCGGCGTCGCCTTCCCGAATCTTCTTCCTCGCCGCCAGACTCCCAGCGTCGCCGTCCTTGGTTTCAAGAATCTTTCCGGCGACCCCAATCTGGACCGATGGGGAAATGAGCTTCGCACCAATCTGGGCGGCACCCTCGATGTCGCGCAAATTCGCTATATGAGTCCCCAGGCCACCGAGCCGGTTTGGAAATACCAGAGCCCGCATGAAATGCCGGAAGAACCGTCTTCGGAGACGCTCGCCCGGCTCTACAAAATCGGCTGTCACTATGTGGTTTTTGGCACTTACACGGTCGAAGGCGTTCCCCCTCACCGCCGCATCTTGTGGAGCATCCGCCTGGTCAACACCAGGACCGGCGAAAGTCTGGGTGGCATCCCAAAGAGCATCACCGAGGATCAACTTGTCGACGTTATCCCCACCGCCGGCGCCGAAGTTCGCCGGAAACTCGGTGTAAGCCTCTCTCCCGCCGAAACGCGCGGCGCCGATCGCGCTATTCCCATCAACGACGAAGCTTCCAAAGCCTTTGCCGAGGGCCAGGTGTACTTGCAGCGGTTCCAATACGCTCAGGCAAAGGACGCGTTTCTTGCCGCCTCCGAAGCCGACCCCACCAACGCCGCTATTCGCAGCGCCCTTGCCGAATCCTTTTGGCAACTTGGCTATGAAACCAGAGCCCGGGACGAAGCCAAGCGCGCCGCCGATCTCGCCGACTCACTTTCCGGCGATAAAAACTCACTCATTCGTGCCCGCTATCTTGCTTACTCCGGCAAATGGGATGACGCGGCGGATTTCTATGCCTCGCTTTGGAAGATCAACCCGGACAAATACTCCTACGCTCTCCTCCTTGCCCAGAGTCAAATCGCCGGCAAGCATTACCCAGAGGCCCTCGCCACTCTCCGCAAGCTGGATCATTCCCGTCTCCCCGAACCTATACTCGCCGCCGAAGTCAAACTTGCCCTCGCCGAAGTCCAGGCCCGCCTCGGCAACAACACCGAGCGCCTTCAGGATGCTACCTCTGCCGCCGAACTCGCCAAGTCTCTCGGTGCTGGCCTCCTCCAGGCCCGCGCCGAAATCGCCCAATGCCAGGCGCTGCTCGACCTCGGAAAGACCGCCGAAGCTTCTACGGTTTGCGCGAACGCTGTCGCCCTGAATCAACAGCAAGGCGACGACCTCGGCTCCGCCCGCGCTCAGAACTCGGTTGCGAACAACTACTTCAATCACGGCGACTACGACAAAGCCGAGCCCCTCTATCAGCAGGCCCTCGCCATTGCCACTCGCATCGGCGACATGCGCGATCAAGCCGGCGCCCTCTTTAATCTTGGCAACATCCAGCGCTCCAAGGGCAATTTCCCCGAAGCCAAAAAGTTCTTCGAGCGGAGCATTCAGGTTTCCCAGGAGCGCTCCGGCATCAACAACGATCTCCTCCTCGCCAAACTCGGCCTCGCCGACGTTTCCGGCAGCACTGGCGACACCTCGTCCGAAATTCGCATCCTCCACGAAGTCATCGACGAAGCCCGCCCCTTCGGTGACAGAGAGAACCTCTCCATGGCCTTGCTCAATCTTTGCGGCGCACAACTGCAGACCGGAGCCGTCTCCCAGGCTCCTGCGAATTGCCAGGAAGCTTTGCAACTCATGGTTAACCTTGGCGACCAGCAGGGCCAGGCGCGCGCCCAGCAAACCCTCGGCGACGTTCTTCTCGCCTCCGACCAGCTTCCTGACGCCGAATCCCACTATCAGCTCGCCCTCAAGCTTCAGCAAGCTCTCGACGCCAAGGACGACGTCGCCTACACCCAGCTCTCCCTCGCCGATCTTTCCGTCAACACACGCGATTTTCCCGCTGCGGAAAAATTCGCCCAATCCGCTTTGCAGTATTTTCTCGCCAAAAGCGACCCCGCCGGCGAAGTCGCCGCCCGCTGCGCTCTTTCCCAGGTCTATCTCGGCCTGAATCGCCACGCCGACGCCGAGCAGCAACTCGTCAAGGCCAAGGATCACCTGCGCGACTTGCAGGATCCAGCCACCCGCGCCGCCTTCCTCATCCAGCAGGCCGCGGTGCAGAATTCTCCCAAGCCGTCCCAGGCTCTCTTGTCCGATCTGAAAAAATTGGAATTGGAATCGCGCAAAGCTGGAATGCTGCAGTTAGCTCTCGAAGCACGTCTCGCTCAGGCCGAATCTCTTACCGGCCCTGCCCGCAAATCCGCGCTCAATTCGCTCGCCAAGGAGGCCACCCAACACGGCTACCGCCTCCTCGCCCGCAAAGCCGCCGCCACCTGACTCTCTGCCCTGCTCAAAATTTCCGCCTCAGCTCTTCCGGTCTTTCCTATTTTCCAGTCTCTATTTTCGCTTTTCTTCTCTCGCCACTCGTCACTCGCCACTTCTTGAAATCATCTCGCCGCCTTTAACCTCACCACTCGGAACGCCGACCACGTCCCCTCGTGTTTCGTCGGCACTTCCCGCGCTTCCACTTCCACGTCGCGCCACACGTGCTTCAGAAATTCCGCGCTCACGATAATCTCGTTCGCTCCCGCCGCCGCGCAAAACCTCGATGCCCGGTTCACCGCGTCCCCCACCACCGTGAACTCCAGCCGCTCCTGCGTGCCCACAAATCCATGCAGCACTTCGCCCGAGTGCACGCCAATCCCGATCTCGCACGTCGGCAGATTCCGCGTCTTCCGCTCCGCGTTCAATCTCTGTACCGCTTCCTGCATCGCCAGCGCCGCATGCAGCGCGTGCCGGTGCTGCTCCGCGTCCGCGTCCGGGCTCCCGAAAACCGCCAGGATCGCGTCTCCGATAAATTTGTCCACGGTCCCTTCGCATCGAAAAATCGCGTCCACCAGCGCCGCAAAATAATGATTCAGCATGTCCACCACGTCGTCGGGTTCCATGCCCGCGCTCATCTTCGTGAATCCGCGGATGTCCGAAAACAGAATGCTCACTTCGGACCGCTCGCCTCCCAGCGTCAGCCGTCCCCGCCCCGCCCGCTCCAGCAGCCTTTGCCGCACCTTCGGCGAAAAATGCGTCAGCAGCCGCTGCAGCAGCAGGTTCTGCGCTTGCAACTCCCGCGTCTGTTTCTGCGAATAAATCGCCAGCGCCACGTGATGTGCAATCGCAATGAACAGCCGCAAGTCTTCCGGGCTGAACGCGCGCGCCGGCCGCCTCGTGTCCACGCACAGCACCCCCAGCCGCTCGTTCTGCCACGATAGCGGCGCGTACATCGCGCATTGCGTCTGCATCCCGATCAGGCTGCGCGCCCCAATGTCGCTCGCCGCTGCCGCCGCCGGATTCCAGATCACCGCCGAATTTTGCCGCAGCACGTGCTCGGCAAGCTCCATGCTCGCCGATGGCTCCCCCGCCGGTACGTGCGCTTGCAGTAGCAGGCTGCTCGACCCACGGTCCCGGAGCAGCATCACCCCGTGATCCGCACTCGGAAAAAATTTCAGCAGGGAACTCACCGCGCAATCCAGCATCGCCTGATAATTCGGCGCCGAAGCCATCTGCAGCGGCAAGTCGTAAAACAACGCTTCCCGCGGCGTGGTTTTCAAATCTTTCAGCGGCGGCTGCACCGCGGATCGCGTCGCATCCAATAGCAGCGTCACCCCCGAAACCGGCGGCGGCGCCATCAGCGACTCCAGCTTGTGCAACGCTCCGCCAAAATGCCCCGGAATCGTCGCGTCCTTGTCCACGATAGTAGGCAGCAGGGACGTCAGCAAATCCAGCAGGCTCACCAGCGGTCGCCCCGATTGCGCCGCGCGCTGCTCCCCGCGGTCAAACACTCCCCGCGCCGCCTCCGACCGCTTTGCCACGTGATTCGCCGGCAGCGCCATCGAAGTCTGCGGCAGTCGCGCCCGCACCTCTCGCCGCAAATGCACCACGTCCAGCCCCGCCATTCCTGCCGCGTCATGCACCTCAGCCCATTCTTCCTTAACGCTTGGAATCCGGCTGAGCGAAACCGCGTACCGCTCCCACGCCTCTTCGCGAATCGCTCGCTCTACCCCGCAAATTCCCAGCAGCAGGTGAATCGGATCGATCTGCGGTTGCCCCGCATGCACGGCCTCTTCCGCCGCAAGCCTCCACGCCAGTTTGACGCCTTCTGAAAACGGCGGCATGTTTTGTTCTGCCATCATTCCTTATTCCTGATGTAGGGGCGGCTTTATGCCGCCTTCTTCGTGTGGCGCAGGCACTTCCGCCCGTGCCCCTTCAATCCAATCCGCAAACTAAAATTGCTCGTTGAATCTTGCTTTGCTCACCTAAGTATAGGTCTCTTTTCTCAACTTCCAGCTCCACTGCTTTACTTCTGTGCATAATCTGCTCTCCCAACCCATTCAACCTTTGCCACTTAGCCCAAGTTTCCTCGCCCCGCGTCGAACTGTTCCGTTGACAATTCTCCCCGCACCCCCTAAACTTGGATTTTGTCTTTTCAGGGAAAGGTGTGACTGTTGCAATGAGGACGTACGTACCCAAGGGAGAGGAAGCTGAAGCCCTCAAGACGGGCGCTCAGTGGTTTGTCGTGGATGCCAAGGATCAGGTTCTCGGTCGTCTCGCCAGCAAAGTGGCGCGCCTCCTGATCGGCAAGGATAAGCCCACGTTTACGCCGTATCTCGATTCCGGCGACCACGTCGTGGTCATCAACGCCGACAAGATTAAAATGACCGGCAACAAGGTCGATCAAAAATTCTATTATTCGCACAGCGGTTATCCGGGTGGTTTGAAGGAAGTTCCGGCCAAGCGTGTTCGCGAAGCGCGTCCCGAATGGCTCGTCCGCGAAGCGATCGTTGGCATGTTGCCAAAGAACAAGCTTCGTGCCCGCCGCGCCAAGAAATTGCGTGTGTATCGCGATGCCGCCGGCCTCGCGCGTCACGCTGGCCAGAAGCCCCAAGCTGTCGCGATGTAGCGGCGGACTTTAGCCTGCCGCCTCTTGGTCTTGTGTACTGGCCGAACTTTAGATTGGCCAGCCCTTTGTCCGGCTTCTTACTGCCCGACCCCCAGGTCGGCGGGTTTGCGGGGCATGAATTTTGTAGCGGCCGCCTTTTGAGGCGGGCGCTTATTGGCAACTCCGGCAAACGATTCGCCAACGTTGCCAAATGTTCTTCTGCACGTTGTGGTTCCTTCTAAGTGGTGCCTTAGCAGGGATTCAACCGCGCATGGATCAGGACGAGAGAGCAGGACCCGTCTCGTCAAAATGAGTTTGAGGAGGAGCTTTGAGTACTGTCGAAACGCCCGCACTGGGCAGCAAGACTTGGTTTCACGGCACGGGACGCCGCAAGGAATCCATCGCCCGCGTCTTTGTCCGGCCGGGCAGCGGCAAGTTCACCGTCAATGGCCGCGCCGTCCAAGCCTATTTCCCAAATCACGCTTGGCTGCATGACGCCACCGAGCCCCTGAAGTTCACCAGCCTCACCGAGCAGGTGGACGTCGTCGCCACCGCCAACGGCGGCGGTGTCGGCGGGCAGTCCGGTGCGGTGCGCATGGGTCTTTCCCGCGCCATCAGCCGCTTCAACCCGGAACTTCGCCCGGCTCTTCGCAAAAACGGTTTTCTCACGCGCGACTCCCGTATGAAGGAACGCAAAAAGTACGGGCAGAAGGGCGCGCGCAAGCGCTTCCAGTTCACCAAGCGTTAATCGCTTGGCTCTCGCTCGTGTACGGGCGGCTTTATGCCGCCTTCTTCGCGGGCCATCAGGCAACTGGTCTCGCTTTATGGGCTCTGGTGGCGCGGCGTATGCCGCTCCGCCAAGATCACGGCCGGCAAGCTGCCGGCAAGAGGCTGCTGCGCAATGTCCTCTCTTGTGGCACAGGCACTCCTGCCTGTGCTCTTCGTCGAGGGGCAACGACAAGTAGCTATCTCTCTAGGAGGCAATGTGGCAGTCGAAATCACCATGAAGGAGCTGCTGGAGGCCGGCGTCCACTTCGGCCACCAGACGCGTCGTTGGAATCCGAAGATGAAGGAATATATCTTCGGCGAGCGCAATGGCATTCACATCATCGACCTGCAGAAAACGCTCAAGATGTTCCGCGAAGCCTCTCGCTTCGTCAGCGACATCTCCAGCCAGGGTCGTTCCGTTCTTTTTGTCGGTACCAAGCGTCAGGCCCAGGAAGCCGTCGCGGAAGAAGCGAAGCGCTGCGGTGCGTTTTTCGTCAATCACCGCTGGCTGGGCGGCACGCTCACCAATTGGGCCACGCTGCAGAAATCCATCAAGCGCCTCAAGCTCCTCAAGGCCATGACAGAAGACGGCCGCATGGCTCAGCTCTCCAAGAAAGAGCGCGCCCGCCTCGACCGCGAGATGAAGCATCTCCAGCAGAACCTCGAGGGCATCGAAAATATGGCCCAGTTGCCGGACGCCATGTTCGTCATCGATTCCAATGCCGAAGAAATTGCCGTCAAGGAAGCCCGCCGCATGGGCATTCCCGTCGTCTCTGTCGTGGACACAAACTGCGACCCGGACATGGTCGACTGGATCATCCCTGGCAACGACGACGCTCTTCGCGCCATTCGCCTCTTCACCACCAAGATTGCTGACTCGGTCGCCGAAGGCCGCTCCCTCTACGAGCAATCCCAGGTCGCCGACCAGAAGGCTGCGGCAGACCAGGCCGCCGTCGAAGCCGGCCCCGATTACGTGGACACCAGTGCTTACGAGCAGTACGAAAAGCAGGAAGGCGACTTCGTCGATGGCTCCGAACAGTTCATCGAGGCCGCGGAGACCACCGTCCCTCCCGACGAGCAAGTCCGTTAACCATCGGCGCAAGACGAACCCATTTCGTTGGCCCGGTGCGGTGAAAATTCCCACGCCGGGCCCTTTTTGTAGTGCCCGTTCTTTAGACCGGCCCTTTTTCCGGGAATTTGCGGCGCCCGCTTTCCGATGTCCGCAATTTGGACCCGTATGATTTTTCGGGACCGGCGCTCTTAGAAAGGAAATTTCGGGTTATCGCTTTAAGGTTTCACTCTTGAACTTTAAACTTTCAACTTCGAACTAGAAAAAAGGATGAGTACCTCAAAACCTGCCATGGAAATTCCAGCCAAGCTCGTTAAGGACCTCAGAGAGAGAACCAACGCCGGCTTCAGCGACTGCCGCGCAGCACTCGTCGAAGCCGCTTCCCAATTGGGTGATGCCCCGGACACCGCCAGGCTCATTGAGAAGGCCATTGAAGTCCTTCGCAAAAAGGGCCAGGCCGCCGCGGCCAAGAAGGCCACGCGCGAAGCCACCGAAGGCCTCATCGGCCACTATATCCACGCCGGCGGCAAGATCGGCGTCATCGTCGAAATCAATTGCGAAAGCGATTTCGTCGCACGCACCGAAGCCTTTCAACAGTTGTGCCACGACGTCGCCATGCACATCGCCGCCGTCGATCCTCGTTACGTTCGCCGCGAGGACGTCACTCCCGAAATGCTGGAAAAGGAGCGCGAAATCTACGCCGCCCAGGCCCGCGCCACCGGCAAGCCCGAGCCCGTCATCCAGAAAATCGTCCAGGGCAAAATGGAGAAATTCTACGAGGAGTCCTGCCTCTACGAGCAGCACTTCATCAAAGACGAGACCGTCACCATCGGCGAGAAAATCACCCAGGCCATCGCCAAGCTCGGCGAAAACATCGCCATCCGCCGCTTCTCCCGCTTCAAGGTCGGCGAAGTCCCCACTCAGCTCGCCGCTTCTCCTGTTCCCCCAGCGGATTCGCAATCCTAACTGTCTCCCGTTTTGTAGGGGCCGGGATTGCCCCGCTTTCTTTGCCGCGTAGTGGCCGAACTTCGCATCGGCCGCCTGTAGCGCAGGCTTCAGCCTGTGCTCTGCGATCTCGCAAACTCCCGGCCGCGCCCTGCCGTTTCAGGGCGCGGCTTTTTTCTTTGCCTTCTCTTGTGGCACAGCCATTCCTGCTTGCCCTGAGCGGTTCCTGCGAATGGCGCCCGCTGTGTTAAACAACCCGCCTCCTTCACCGAAGCCCATCCTCCACCCATTTTCAAGCTTCTATTTTCGCTTTTCCTCTCCCGCGACTCGCCACTGGTCACTCGCCGCTTGCTTCGGATCACCGTACACGGGCCACAGGTCACCTTCTTTTGCTACAATCCCTCCAGCCCAATTCTCACCAACGGAGTCACATGGCCTCGCAATCCAAACTGACCAAAAAATCCTCTAGAAAGCGTCCGGCCTATCGCCGCATCCTCCTCAAACTTTCCGGCGAATCCTTCCAGGGCTCGCAAGGTTTCGGCATCGACGGCCAGACCATCTACGCCATCGCCCAGGAGCTTCGCGAAGTCCACAAGCTCGGCGTGCAGATCGCCATCATGGTCGGCGGCGGCAACATCTTCCGTGGCGCCCGACAGCGCGGCTTTGAAATCGACCGCGCCACCGGCGACTACATGGGTATGCTCGCCACCGTCCTCAACGCCCTCGCTCTTCAGGACGCGCTCGAGAAGCTCGGCGTCCACACCCGCGTGCAAAGCGCCATCGAGATGCACCAGGTTTGCGAGCCCTTCATCCGCCGCCGCGCCACTCGCCATCTCGAAAAGAGCCGCGTCGTTATCTTTGCCGCCGGCACCGGCAATCCTTACTTCTCCACCGACACCGCCGCCGCTCTCCGCGCCATGGAAATCAAGGCCGACGTCATCCTGAAAGCCACCCGCGTCGACGGCATCTACGCCGCCGCCACCGAGAAAGTCTCCGGCGCCAAATTCTTCGCCGAAATCACCTATCGCGAAGTCCTGCACCAGAATCTCAAGGTCATGGACGCCACCGCCATCTCCCTCTGTATGGACAACGGCATGCCCATCGTCGTCTTCAACATGAACCAGCCCGGCAATATCCGCCGCGCCGTCCTCGGCGAACGCGTCGGTTCCACCATCACCCCGGCCTAACCTCTTGTTTTGCCCTGGCGGGTTCACCCGCATCTTTGTGAGGTAGTGGCCGAACTTCAGATCGGCCTCCCTCGAGCACGGGCTTTAGCCTGCGCTCTTCGTTACGTCTTCGATCACCTGAACTTGCCGGTTCCCCATCCTTTCCGCGCCTTGTGCGGAAAGGATGGGCTCTTACGATCGAGCGGCATCCACCTCTCATCTTCTCTGTGCTCTTCCTCACTGCCCTATGTGTTAAAACCACCCGCTCCTTTCCGTCTCTTCTCTTCATTCTCGCCACTTGCCACTTCCTCCTACCCCTGGTTGAAATTCCTCCTCCCCCTGCCGCAATATAAGAACTGCTTGCAGGGGCACTGCGCCAATGAGCGCGTCAGCCGTCATTGCGGCTGACTGGGAGCTGCATTCCAATAATCTTTTGGTTCCTGTTATCTGTTCGCTGCTCGCTGTTCGCTCCTTTCTGAATACTCATTACTCTGACCGAGGACACAAAACTCATGACCAACATCGCCACCACCAAAGATGCCTTCGCCACCGCCAAATCCCGCATGGAAAAGGCTGTCGAGGATTTCCGCAAGGAGCTTGCTTCCATCCGCACCGGCCGCGCCAACGCCGCCATTCTCGATCACGTCCGCGTCGATTATCACGGCACGCCCCTGCCCGTGAACCAGCTCGGCAACATCACCATCCCCGACGCCAGCACGCTGCTCATCTCGCCCTGGGATCCCAGCGCCGTCGCTCTCATCGACAAGGCCATCCGCGCCTCCGATCTCGGCTTGAACCCCAACACCGACGGTAAGGTCCTCCGCATCCCCATTCCTTCCCCCACCGGCGAACGCCGCAAGGAACTCGTCAAGCAGATCCACAAAGCCCTCGAAAATCACCGCACCGCCATCCGCAATATCCGCCGCGACGTCAAGGAAGCCATCGACAAGCTCGAAAAAGACAAAAAAATCAGCCAGGACGAGCATAAGCGCTCCCTCGAGGAACTCGACAAGCTCTCCCACTCCGAAACCAAAAAAATTGAAGACCTCTCCGCCTCCAAGGAAAAAGAAGTCCTCGAAATCTGACCAGTAGCACAGGCTTCGGCCTGTATCTTCTCCTATAGGCTCGGCTTTGCGCCGCCTTCTTTGGGTTTTGTGGGTGGGCCCTCTTTATTTGTGGGGTAATCAGCGTCAGGGATCAGCATGAAATTCCGCACTGCCATTCCTGGCTGTGCCCTTCGTTACGCCGGTCATCCAATGAACTTGAGGATGACCCATCCTTCGCGCTTTTTCTGAAGGGTGGGTTCTTACGATCGAACGGCGCGCTCTTCTTTCTCTTCGTTTCTTTCTCTGCGGTCCTCTGTGTTCCCTGTGGTGAGCTTTTTCTTTATCTGTCATCCCGACCGGAGCAGCGGCGCGGTTGGCCGCTGCGAAGTGGAGGGACCCTGGCATAGCGTCAGCGCTGACCAGCCCGATGGAATCAAAGGGTTCTGCTATTTCTTTTCCGGCTTCTCCGCTGGGAATAGCAAAATCGCCTGCCCTTCATCATTCTTCACCGCGCGCGTAAACGCGTTGTAATCCGCGGCCCGCTCTCCTGGAATTACCCGCAGAACAAAATGAATCTTCCGCGTCGCCGTCACCGTGTTCAAATGCCCTTCGTATTTCGAATCGTATGTCGCATAATCTCGGCTCACCGAAGTTCCCGGCGGCGTCTGCACCTGCGCCCCTTCCGGCAATCTCAGCGTCATCTGCGTCTCCACGTCCAGCGGCGTCCCTAAATCGATCTTCTCCCCGGCCTTCCCCGGCGCATCCGGCAGCGTAATCAGTGGCAGCAGCGCCGGAATCCGCACCGGCTTCTTCGCCCAGTCCACAAACTTCGACTGTGCAATCTCGTATTCCACTTCAAACGGCTTCTCTGTCTCCATCGCGTCCGAAGCCTTCACACTCTCGATGTGCCCCCGAAACCCATCCGAAAGCGCCAGCAACCCCGCCACCTCATTCCACCGCTCCTTCGAAGCCTGATGAAACGCCTCCCGCAACACCAACTCGTTCTCTCCCCGCGTGACATACTTTATTTTCGCTATCAAGGTTCCTGCTGGGTTGATACTCGCCTCCACATTTACCTTTTGAAACGCCGCGAACGGCAGAGTCTGCGGAATCTGCGTCCATTCATGGCCTCTTGAGCTCACCGCAAAATTGGAGCGATCCAGCTGGAACCCACAGCCTTCCGGCACCGTGGCAATCAGCCCAAATGGCGCGACCTCCAGGCTCGGATCAAGAAAATATTCGGTATCCCCCAGGAGCGAGAAAATGACTATGTGCCGAAAATTCGTCGGAATCGCAACGCCTTGTCGGTCACAATAGCCCGTCAATACTGCTCGGCTCGGAAGCTTTAGGGCTCTGGCCAGCGCCGCGAACAGCACATATTTGTCTTCGGCGGTTGCATAACCCGTCTTTAGCACCTCCTGTGGTGGACGCCCCGCGAACCCTGTCGCGCCCAGAGGCAGGTCCACGGTCCGAATTTCACTTGAAACAAATTTGTAGATCGCGCGAAGCCGGTCCAGATCTGTTCCCGGCGTTTTCGTGAGGGAAATCGCTTTCTCGTTAATCTCCGCTGAATTTTCCGGTTGCAGAGTGCCTTTTGCTGGCCACGACTGTGACCCAAGCAGCAGCGCTTCCTCCAATCGTGCCGACAGAAGTGGCCATTTCACTGTAGATAAGGAAATATCGGCCCCCGGTTTTGGATTCGCCGATCCGTCGACCTCGCCGCTGTCATTGGAATGAGCCGCAAATTGGCTCGACCAACGGTAAACTACCCGACTCTCTTCACCCACGGACCAGGTCTTCTTTGATGCTGGCGTCGCTTCATTAATCCGCAAGTCCAGTGTAACCGCTGCGGGCAGGTCGAGTTCGTAGTGCTCCTCCAACACCTGTCCCGACCGCTCAAACGTGTGCTCCAGCCAAAAATCCGGCGCCAGCGGCGGCTTCGTCGTTGTCGTAATCACGCGATACTCCAGCGTGTCCCCTCCCTGCAATCCCAGAATCCGCACAGTTTTCAGCCGCACATCCTGGTATGCCGGATACTTCTCCACCGCCGGATTCGGCACATCCGCGATCGCGCTCGGCAAAATCTCGCTTGTTCCCCCGTTCGCATGCGTGATCTTCACCAGCGGAATCTCCACGCCTTGAAACGCCCGGTCGTAATCGAATCCCAGCCGTGCAAACTGCCGCGCCCCAATCCCATCGTTGATCTTGACGACCGTGTGCACCTCCTTCCGCGAATCCCCGTTCGCCTCAAACCGCACCCGTGTCTCCAGCAGCGTGATCTGAAACGGAAGCCCCGCCTTCTCTTCCCCCTTCGCCCTCTGCTTTTCGTTTTGTGTTTTTACTTCGGCTGGCTTCGCTTCTTGCGGTTTTGCTTGCGTCTTGGCAGGCTCTTGCACTGCCTCCTGCGCGAGTGTGCCCGCGCAGTTCAACCCCACACCCAAAACGCAACTCGCCCCGAATTTCCACCAATGTTTTCGCACGTTGCCAGTGTAGGTGCCCTCCGCCCCACCGTAAACCTCGCTCTGTTCCCGCGTTTCACTCCCTGCACCCCCACGTGTAGGGGCGGCTTTACGCCGCCTTCTTGCCTTTCTTTGGTAGGGCCGCCACCCTTGTAGTGGCCGAACTTTAGATCGGCCACCTCTCGTTGGTCCGCCCGGTCGCCTTCCCCTGGGGACGCAAATCTCTCGATCCGCGCCCTCTTCCACAACCATGCTCCCATCACCCACTTTCCCACCCACTCTGTTTCCCCTGTTCCCCTCGGCTAACTCTGTGGTGAATTCTTCTCTTCGCTTCTTCATTACCTCCTTACTTCCTGATTTCGTCTTCGGATCACGTGTCACGAATCACGGACCACGCCTCCCATTCCCGCGTCGAATCCCGTGTTACATTGATTCGTTGTGTCGCAACGCAAATTTCAGGAGACACGCCGCATGTCCCTTCGCCAACTCTCTTTGGTCGCCATCCTCCTCACCGCTTCCGCCATCCCCGCCCTCGCTGCTCCCCCCGACGACGCCACCAAACTCGCCCTCATAAAAATCGCCGGCTACTCCACCCTGGAGTCGCCCGCCTTCAACTACCTCACTCAACTCAGTGACGATATCGGCCCCCGCCTCACCGGCTCTCCCCCCGCCGAAAAAGCCGTCGACTGGGGTCTCGCCCTGATGAAATCCATCGGCCTCCAGAATGTCCGCGCCGAAACATGGCATCTCTGGAAGGGCTGGACCCGCGGCGCCGCCGAAGCCTCCATCCTCTCCCCCGTGCCGCGCAAGCTCACCGTCGCGGCCATGGGTTGGACCGGTTCCACGCCTCCCGGCGGAGTCGACGCCGATCTTGCCGCCGCTAACGTCTTCGACCTCGAAGACGCCATCAAAAACGCCTCCCAATACCGCGGCAAAATTATTTTCCTTTGGGCGCAGGGCAGGCCCAAGGGCAATATCAATATCGGCATTATCTTCGGCCAGCTCGGCGAATTCCTGCGTGCTGTCCACCACGCTGGCGCGCTCGCGGTCCTTACCGGCGATTATGGCTTCAAGCCCGAAGGCCTCGGCCTGGTCCACACCGGCATTCTCGGTTTCGCCACGGATTTCGCCATCCCCTTCGGCGAACTCGACCGCGAAGACCAGGGCCAACTCGAGCGCTATCTGCTCGCCGGAAAAACCGTGCGCGTCCATATCAACCTCCAGAACCAATTCACCGTTGGCCCCGTCGAATCCGCCAATGTCGTCGGCGAAATTCCCGGTCGCGAACATCCCGAACAAATCATCGTCGTCGGCGGCCATCTTGATTCCTGGGATCTCAGCGAAGGCGCCACCGACAACGGTTTCGGCGTCGCCGCGACTCTCGCCTCCGCCGACGCGATCGTCAAAAGCGGCATTCGTCCGCGCCGCACGATTCGCTTCGTGCTCTTCACTGGCGAAGAACAAGGCCTGCTCGGCTCCCTCGCTTACGTGAAGCAGCATGCCTCTGAAATGCAAAATCACCTCGCGGCCGTCATTCTCGATAACGGCCAGGGACCCGTGCGCGAATTTCAGCTCGGCGGCCGCTCCGATCTTGTCGAATCTTTCGAGCCCTTCGCCGATTCTCTTCGCGGCATTCGCGATATCAAAGTCTCCGATAAAATCGAACTCGAAACCGACACCGCTCCCTTCATCCTCGCCGGACTTCCCGGCATCAATCTCGATCAGGATTCCACCGAATACAAATACACCCACCACTCCGCCGCCGATGCCTTGGAAGCCGCCAAGCCCGACGTGCTCGCTCAAGACGCCACCGTCATGGCCCTCACCGCCTACTGGATCGCCGATCGTCAGGATCGCTTCTCCACTCCTTGGCCTCCCGATAAAACAGCGCGCGCCCTCCGCGAGAGTGGTCTCTACGATATGGTGCATGCCATTGGACTCTGGACCTTCGGTGACCTGGGCCTTTCTGACTCGCCAGGCACGAACTGATTCTTTTTCAAGAAGAAGATGATCCGCCCGGACCCAGACTCCCCCTGGGCACTACTTTCCAATAAGCGCCTTATTTTGTTATGAATACAAGATTCGAGCGGCCGCGGCCGCAAGCGCCGTGCCATTTCTCACTTTTCCACATGCTTTTCCACTGCCCTGTGGCTAATCCGATTTGACAGAATGGTTTGCCTCCTCTATACTTACGGTTTGTTCAGGGGTATTTTCCCCAGGCAGTAACAGCCACCTTTCAGGGTTTTTGTTCGCGTGGCTGGTTGGAAGGGAATTCTTCGGTCCCGGAACAAGTTCGATGGAATGGGACAGAAGAGCGGCCGGAATGGGGCGCCAGCCCCGAAAAGCCGAGTGAGCCTCTCCGATTCGAAACCAG
>JAJPIE010000082.1 GCA_021324935.1 Acidobacteriota bacterium | reverse complement strand
GATTCGAACCCTCGGCCTTCCCGGTGAGGACCGGGACGCTCTGCGAGCGCGGAGTGTGTTGTAGGGGACGGAATTGGTGGACGAGAAGGGATTCGAACCCTCGGCCTCCTCGTTGCGAACGAGGCGCTCTCCCAGCTGAGCTACTCGCCCACGAGTAGCGGCTTACGTAAAAAGTTTAGCAGAGGATTGCGACGAAACAAAATATCGTTCGCGGGGAATGTTGCGCATGGCGATGGGCGGGTGTGCCATGCCGCAAGGAGGCATGGACGCAGGCCGCCCAAGGCGGATTCCGTACAAGTTACGGATTACAGTTTCAGGGCTGGTCGGAACCCGCGCCGTTGCGCTGGGCGACGATTTTGCGCGCGTTTTCGTAAAGGGCGCGGGCTTGTGGAACGGCTTCGATGGCCTTTTCGACCTGCGGGTCGCTGGCGAGCATGACCTTGTCGCCTTCCTGAGTGCCGTAGGTGTACATGAAGATTTCCTGCTTGATTTTACGCTTAGTCCAGTCGAGGTTCTCGTCCCAATCCGCTTCGGTGTACTTCACGTTGTGCTTGGAAAGATAGGTGCGCAAGTCGCGGAGGAGGTTGTCGTCGACGTCAAAGTTGTGCGAGATGGCGGGCTTGGTGCCAAGGTAATAGCGCGTGAAGCCGCCGACACCCTGTTCGCCGGGGAAGAAGACATCTTCGCGGAACATGAGTTCCTGGAACTTGGTGAATTTAGGAGCGGGCGTGACGATGTCCGGCGTGATGCCACCGCCGCCGGTGACCTGCCGGCCGCTGTCGGTCTGGCGAATCTCAGTGGGGTGGTCGGGAACCTTGCGTTCGTAGTGGTATTCGTAGAGCGAGATGGATTTGTAGTCGCGCTGGATCAGGCGGCCGCTGGGGGTGTAATACCGGGCGGTGGTGAGAGCGAGGCCGGTGTTTTCCGAGAGCGGCTGTACGGTTTGCACCAGCCCCTTGCCGAAGGTGGTTTCGCCGACGACGAGGCCGCGATCATGGTCTTGAATGGCGCCGGAAACGATTTCGGCGGCCGAGGCGGAATTGTTGTTGACAAGCACGACAAGGGGCACGTTCATGCCCTGATTGCCGCGGACGGCGTAGAAGCGGCGCTCTGGCGCGCTGCGGCCGTGATAGGAAACGATGAGTTGGCCCTTCTCGAGGAACATATCGCCCACGGCCACGGCTTCGTTGAGCAGACCGCCGGGGTTGCCGCGCAGGTCGAGGACGAGGCCATCGAGTGAGCTGGCGTTCAGCTGCTTGAGAGCGTCAGCAATCTCTTTGTCCGTGGTCTCATTGAACTGATTGAGCCGGATATAGCCGATGCCGGGCTTCAGCATGGTGACGATATCCACGGAGTGGCGTGGGATCTCATCACGCGTGACGGTGAAGACCAGCGGGTCGTTGTAGCCTTCGCGGCTGACGGTGATTTTGACGACCGTGCCCTTGGGACCCTTGAGAAGATCAGCGACTTCGGTGGTGGTGAGGCCGTCGGTGGACTTTTCATCTACTTTAGTGATGAGGTCGCCGGCGCGGAGACCCGCAGTGAAGGCCGGCGCGCCGATATACGGATTCATGACGACGGTGCGGTTGTCTTTAGGGGCAACGACCATGCCGACGCCGTAATACTTGCCGCGCTGATCCTCGCGGAGCAGGGCGAATTGGCGGGCGTCAAAGAAATTCGAGTGGGGGTCGAGCATGCGGAGCATGCCGGGAATGGCGCCCTGATAAACGGCTTTGTCGGCGTCGACCGGCTCGGCATAGTTGGCCTGTACCACCGAGAGCACGTTGGTAAAGTCGCGGACGGCGGTTTGATAGTCGTCCGTGGCGGCAGTGGTGGCTTTGACGGACGGACCGTAAATGCCTCCGAGGAGCCCGGAGATGAGCAGGACTACGACTACCAGGATTAGGCCCCGACGTTCTGGGTTCATGGACACCTCGCCCTTCGCAGAATCTTCAGTATAACATGGCGGCCAGAAGTGACGTTTGACACTACTGGCCACCCTTTCTATGATGCAAACAGTGCTCTTTGAGGCGCTCTTGACCCATGCTTAGCGTGCCCCACATGATCGTGGTCTTCCTGGTGGTTCTGGTGGTGTTTGGCCCCCAGAAACTGCCAGAACTGGCGCGCAGCCTGGGCAAACTGATGGCGGAATTTCGCAAGGCGTCCACGGACTTCAAAAGCGCGTTTGAGGATGAGATGCGGGACTTGGAACGCCAGGCCCGGATTGCGGAGTTGCGGAGGAAGAATGCCGAGGCGGAGGCGGCCGAGGCCCGGGCGAAGGGATTGGCTGCTCCTGCTGACTCGAGTGGTGCACTGGCCACTGTTGCCCTCCCCGAAGCCGCTCCGGATTACCCCGTTGCCGAGGGGCCGGTGGTTAAACCGGTAGCCGAAGCCGTCCCCCGATTAGACGCATGGAACGGCGAAAGCGCAGCTCCGGTTGAGGAAGCAGCGCCCAAGCCGGCGAAGGCCGAAAGCAACCCACCCGAGAATCCCCCCACCCATGACCAACAGCAGCCAGCCTGACAACTCCTTGCTGTCCAGATTGGAGGAGAGCGGCGGGCAGATGACGTTTTTTGAGCATCTATCCGAGCTGCGGAAGCGGATTATCAATTCCCTGTATGCCATCGGCGCAGGAGCGTTCATCGGCGTCGGCGTGGCGAAGTACTTCATCAAATGGATCATCGCACCGATCATCAAGGCGCTGAAGCAAAGCGGCCTGCCGGGGGAATTGGTCTATACGCATCCGGCGGGATTCCTGAATACGTACATCACGCTGGGAGTTTACCTGGGGATAGTGCTGGCATCGCCGGTGGTGCTTTATCAATTGTGGCTGTTTGTGGCCCCGGCTCTTTACAAACATGAACGAAAGGCAGTGGCCGGCTTTATTTTTCCAACGGTGTTGCTCTTTCTGTGCGGCATTGTATTCGGCTACTTCATCACGCTTCCTTACGTATTGAAATTCCTGGTGAGCTTTCAGAAGAACATTGGGCCGATCAAGCCGATGATTACGGTGAACGAGTACTTCGACCTGGTGCTGCTGATTTTGCTGAGTCTCGGGCTGGTGTTTGAGCTGCCGATTTTGATTTTCTTTTTGACGCTGTTCGGAGTCGTGACGCCGCAATTTTTGTGGAAGAACTCGCGCTATGCGATTTTGATCATTTCGGTGGTGGCCGCGGTTGTGACGCCGTCGCCGGACGCGGGAACGATGCTGGTGTTCATGCTGCCCATGATTGGGCTGTACTTCGTGGGGATTGCGGTGTCCGCGATTGCGGTGCGCAAGCGAAGAATGCGCGAGGCGGCGGAACAAGCGAGGGCGACGGGATGAGTTTCTTGCGCGGCGGTTCGCGGGCGGTGATTTTCAGCGCGGCGTTGCTGGCCGGATTTACGCTGGGATGCAAATCGGGGGAAACGGCCGGCACGGCGGCTGGCGCCGCCAATCCGGGACAACCGCCTTTTATGAGCGCGGTGGCCGGGAATCCGCCGGCGCAGGCGACGGATGCGCCGCCCGCAGAAAAGACCGGCGGGTTCGACGGGAACCGGGCCTACGAGCAGGTGGCGAAGCAGGTGAGCTACGGGCCGCGGCCAACGGGTTCGCCGGCGCTGGCGGAGTTGCAGAATTACATGATTGGGGAGTTGAAGTCTTACGGCTGTGCTGTGGACACGGATTCGTTTTCCGCGGATACGCCGGCCGGGCGGCTGCCGATGAAAAATATCCTGGTGAAAATTCCCGGAGAGAAACCGGGGATCATTCTGCTGGGCACGCACTACGACACAAAGCGCCTGGAGAATTTCGTCGGCGCCGATGACGCCGGATCCTCGACGGGCGTAATGCTGGAAATGGCACGTGTGCTCTGCGGACAGAAACAGCCGAGAAAGTATGCGGTGTGGATCGCCTTTTTTGACGCCGAAGAAGCGGTGAATCTGGAGTGGCAGGATCCGGATCACACCTACGGCAGCCGGCAGATGGCGGCGCAGATGGCCGCGAGCGGAGATCTGCCGAAGGTGAAGGCGTTTATCCTGGCGGACATCGTGGGCGGGAAAACGCCGCATTTCCGGCGCGACCCGGCTTCCACGAAATGGCTGGTGGATTTGATCTGGAGCACGGCGGCAAAGCTGGGATATTCCGGTGTGTTCGTGAGCACGCCGGGCGGGCCGGGCGGTGACGATCACGATTCGTTTTTACAGCGCAACGTGCCTTCGGTGGACATCATCGATTTGGACACGGCGAGCGACGTGCCGTACTGGCATACGCCGCAGGATACGCTGGACAAGATTGACGCGAAGACGCTGGCGATTGTCGGGCACACGATTCTCGAATCGATCAAAGAAATTCAGCTAAAGAAGTAGAAGGGGGTTTCGTTGCCAAGCAAGGGCAACAAGGCCGGGGTGTGCGAAGAGAAGAAGGCGGCGTAAACCCGCCCCTACATTTTAGGCGTGGCAGGCGGGTAAGGTTGGAGCGCGGGTTGGCGGGAATGGACGTAAGGATTGGTGCAAACCAGGGCGAGGGAGAGGAAGGAAGCCCACCAAACATAGAATCCGACGGCGAGGCGAGTGCCGTTCAAATCCCCAGGCTGCGTGGAAATCTTGAAAAAGACGGGAAAAGGGCGAAAACACAGAGCCACAACGTGAAGAGATAGAACTTCCCCTCGCCGCGGCGGAGACGCCGGGACATCGCAGGGGCAACGAGCATCCAGACATTGGCGAGCCAAAGAGAGCAGATCGAAACGTAAAACAAGACGTCCACGAGTTTGGGTAGCGTGATGACCGCGCCGGCGGGAGGCCGCATGACGGCAAGAAACGCGACCGCCAGCATGGCCAGGAAGGAACCGAAGGCAGCCTCGAAGCCGGGAGTTTCTCCCGGGTAAACCCAATTTTGTTTCGGGCTAATGAGCGCGGGGAAAAAGAATGAGGCGGCCCAGACGACCATCGGAAAGCCGACGAGGTAGTCGCCCCAATCCCTGGGTTTTTGTGAAGTGGATTCCATGCGTTACGGTCAGGGTAGCGCGAGTTGCCGGAGCAGCCCGCCGCAGACGGCGGGCCCTAGGGGAATTGAGAAACACTCCGATAGTCGTTGCTACTTGTCGTATTTGAAGGATTTGTTGGGGTACGGCGGAGCAGGCGGAACGGAACGCGGGTCCTTCTTGATTTCCTCCTCGAGATACTGGATTGCTGCGTCGAGTTGGGCGTCGCTGCCGTCGAAAGTAGCGTGGGGCAGATTGTCGACGGTGATGTCTGGATCGACGCCATGGCCTTCGATCAGCCATTTGCCATCGGGGCCATAGACGCCGAGTTCCGCGGCGGATGCGATGCCTTTGTCCGCAAGGAAGTTGCTGAACGACAGCCAAATCTCGCCGCCCCAGGTGCGCACGCCGATCACTTTGCCCAGGCCCAGACGGCGGATGCCTTCGGTGAAGGCTTCACCGTCGGACGCGGTCTCCTGATCGCAGAGCACGACGATGTGGCCGCGGAAGGCGTACTGCATGTTCCAGATCGGGTTGCCGACGCGAGGCTGCCAATAGAACCATGCCCTGCGGAGAAGCTTGGCGAGGATCCATGAATCGATATTGCCGCCACGATTGTGGCGGGCGTCGATGATGAGGCCCTGGCGATCGAAGATGGGATAGAAATCGCGTTCCCACTCAGCGATGTCATTGGGTCCCATGGCGCGCAGGTGGATGTAACCAATGTGATCCTTCGAGGCGGTATCCACCTTGAGCCGGCGGGAGTATTCCCAATCGGCGTAGCGAAGATTTTGTTCTTCGCGTTCGGTTACCGGAGAGACCAGCACTTCGCGGACTTGCCCGGAAGTGGATTTCACCTGAAGCAGAACCTTGTGGCCAGCTTTGCCGCGCAAGAGCATGCGTTCGTCGGCAACACTGAGGACATCCACGCCATCAATGGTTTGGATGACTTCGCCCTCCTGCACCAGGGAATCGGGGCGGGCGAACGGCGGGGCCTCGTCCGGCAAATCGGGGTCGTGAAGGTAGATGTGCTGGACCACGTCGCCACCGGCCTTCTCGTCGCGGCGCAGGACGGCGCCGAATGTGGCGATGTCCACATGGTCGGAGGGTTCGCGCTCATCGCCGCCGACGACGAAGGTGTGCAGAGCGGAGAGTTCGCCGACCATCTGGACGATGAGGTCGCTGAGTTCTTCGCGATCGGAAACGCGGTCGACGAGCGGGAGATAGCGATCGCGGACGGCGGGCCAGTCGACGCTGTGCATGTGGCGATCATAGAAGTAGTCGCGCTCGAGGCGCCAGGCATCCAGGAACATGGCGCGAAATTCGGCGCGGGGATTGGTGACGATGGTCCAGCGGCCCAGATCGATTTTTGCCTTGGCGTAGGCCTTGGCATCGGAAAGCGTGGAAGCCTTGGCGTCGGCGTCGACGATCAGGAAGTCACCGTTCTTGCGAATGAGGATTTTCTTGCGGTCGCCGGAGATTTCAAAGGAGCGGACGTCGGCGAGCAAGGTTTCCGGAGCGTCACCTTTGTTGGCAATATCGACGCATTGCAAGGCGCGTTTCGGAGGGAATTCATCATTGGCGTCGAGCCAGCAGAGGCGCTTCGCGGTGGCCTGCAGATCGGAATAATTGCCCGAAGGAACCGGAATTTCGTTCAGGCGAGCGGCGATGCCGTCGAAATCGATTTTCACTTCCGGCGGAACTTTTTTGTTCTCCTCAGTCTTCTTCTCTTCCTCCGGTTTTTTGTCCGTTTTTTCCTGTTTGGGGGAAGCGTCTTTCCTGGCGTCCTCGGAATTTGTGGTCTTCTTCTCGTCGGATTTCTCCGGCTGATCGGGATGAAGTTCGTCGGGCGGCGCGAAGGGAGAACGGAGACCGGCGGTGAGCGCGAGTTCGTAGAGCTTCATGGAGCGGTCGAAGTGAGGATCGGGCTGCCGCGGACCCCAGGGAGCGGGAATGGTGGTTTTCAACATGCGGTCGGAGAGGAAATAGAGCCACTTGCCGTCGGAGCTCCACGCGGGCGTCATGCTGTTGTAGCGATCGGAAGTAAGCGTCTGGATGGCGCCGGTGTTTGCGTTGAGGACTTTGATCTGGGAGAAGGTGTTGTCGGCGGATTCGGCATAGGCGAGCCACTGGCTATCCGGGGACCAGGCGAGATCGCTGAAATTGTCGTTCATGGATTGCGCGATCATCTTGTTGGTTTTGGACTTCAGATCCAGGAGCCAGAGTTTCTGGTCTTTGTCGGTGTGGGCGAGCCAACGGCCATCAGGGGAGGGCACGCCGCCCCAGCGGAGCACTTTTGCGTCGTTGGTGATCTGATCCGGCTTGCCGAGACCATTGGCGGGATATTTCCAGAATTCGGTTTCGCCGGTTTGCGTGGAAAGCGCGAGGATGGATTTTCCGTCGGGAAGGTAGAGCGCGTCGCGATAGCGGATGGAAGAGTCGCCAGCGACTTTGACGGTGCGCCCGCTAGGAGCGGCGGGGAGCGTGAAGACTTCGCCGCGGGCGGTAAAGACCGCTGCGCCGCCGTCGGGAGCGATGTGGACACTGGTGATGTAATCAAGCGGTTTCTTCACCCAGTGGTCGCGGAGTTGGTCAAAATCAGAGACGAGGGTAATGGGAACGATGGCATCCTGATTGGAGCTGAGATCGAGCAGCCAAAGATCGGCGCCGCATTGGTAGACGATGCGCCCGGCGTCAATGGAAGCGGATTCCACGTCGAAGCCGCGATGATGCGTGAGCTGCTTGACGTCATGGCCCTGGGGATCCATGGAAAATACGTTCATAGTGCCGTCGCGATCGCTAAGGAAATAGACGCGGGCGTTCCAGTACATCGGATTGTGCGAAGTTCCGGCGTAATCGGAGGTGAGTGGGACGGCTTCGGAGCCTGCTTCATAGCGCCAGATATTTTCGGCGGTGCCGCCCTTGTAGCGCTTGGTGGAGCTGCCTTGCCAGGGAAGGCGAGTGAAGAAGAGGGTTTTCCCGTCGGGAGTGAAGGCGCCTTC